>NZ_MXQD01000004.1:0-767208 GCF_002165585.1 Paenibacillus sp. MY03
GATCTACACCTCTAATCCTGGGGGCTGGCCCCCAGCTGTTTATCGCGAAAGAATGCTGTCACAGGCAGCTTAGTAACGAGATTTCTGAATGAGGGTGTTTTCAAACTGCACTTTTTTTGACAACTCCAGTTATATTTCTCGTTCCATACCACACGGATGTCCAAGAGCTGGCCCAGCTCAAAATCCTCCACTCGGATGTTGTCGAAGGTGACGTTCCGTACCGTGTTATTATCTCCGGCGTTAATGTTCATGGCGCCCCAATAACCGGGCTGGGGCTCATGATGCTCCAATATATCGATGTTGCTGAACTCGATATCCTCGATCAAGTCGCCTCCCCGGCGGTAGTCCCCATGTCCGCCGATATTCATCGCATGGGCTACGTCAGCCCAAAGGACGGAGTTCTTGACCCTTACGCAGCGCGAATCCCCTTTATAATCCCAACGGCTTCCGTATACGGCTATACAATCGTCGGACGTCCGAAGGAATACATCTTCGATCTCGATATGCGAGCTTGACATCATGTCGATGCCGTCGCACCACCCCCGCGTGCTGAAGGACTTGAAGTTGCGAATCCGGATATGATCGGACTTGCCGATGTAGATGCTGTAGTGCGGCGGGTCCAGCAGCACGATTCCTTCCACGCTAATATGGTTCGAATAGGTGATCCTCACACCCCGGAACGCGGAGAACCGGTGGAAATCGGATAAATACAACACGCCTCTGCCACGAATCGTTACATCCTGCACATGGTCGCAGACAAGCGAGCCGACGACAATGGCGCCGCCGGCGATATAGACGGTTTTCCCCGACGGGATGCGGAAGATCGTCTCCTCCAGATAGTGCATCCCGGGTCCGAAATAAATCACGTCCGGCGCCGCGCCTCCCGGCTCCTTCGGACTGCCGGCCAACTGATAAACATCCTCCATCCGATGGATGGCAGGTTTCAGGAACAGGACGTTCGGACCGTCCGCTTCCGGCGGATTCTCCTCCGGAGCATTCGCGAATAGATGAAGATTGCCGAAGCGGTCACCGTTCACTTCGATGGACAGCTTGCACGGTTCATTCAAACGGAAGGTTATTGCCGCTCCTTCTACCTTGAACGGAATTTGTTTCGAGAGAGGCCGGATAACGACTTGCCGTACGATTTCCTTCCGGCTCTCGACCCTTACCTCCACGCTTCCTTCCATGTCGAAATAGGCAATGGAGGCACGTCTCACGTTATGCATGTCCACCTTCGCTTCATATACGAAAAGCGGCTGCCAGTTTTCCCCGGCAGCACGGACGCTTACGATAAAATCATCCCGGCCAACCGCACCTGCTGGCGCATCCCAAATTTTTAAATAGCTCAACGAAGTTCTCCTCCTTGAAAGCAATCATTCCAAATACCGTCTTCGTAACCTTGTCGTAACGGTAACACTGAAAGCCTCTTCCCTATCACTTTAATATCATACTTACGAGTGTTCAAGTTCTCGTTTTATCAAAATGCCGATTTGATGGTTTTTAAACTGAAAAAGCCGGCATCGCCGGCTCCTCATCCACTACCGTAACCCGAGTACTCGACCACCGTAAGACTTAACTCAATATGAATACCCTTCGGATCGGTCACAAACTTGATATTACGTATTCACCTAGCACTACGTGCAGGTTCATTGCATGATCTGATTCGTATCAGGATTTGTCTGGTTGTCAGCAATTAGGTTGTTCCCTTATACTATTGAGTATTGCAGGTATGAACTGCTCGAGAATAGAGGAGCCATCTTATGTCCGAAATACCGCTTGTCGATAAAGCTTACCAATCTATACGCCAACAGCTTCTGGACGGAGCGCATCTGCCCGGAGATTTGTTCTCGGAGAGCGAGCTAGCCGAGAAACTCGGCATGAGCCGAACCCCGGTCCGCGCCGCCGTATCGCTGCTCGAGAAGGAAGGGTTCGTCCAAACGCTGTACAAACGGGGCATTCTGGTCAAAGGCATCGACATTAAAGATCTGTATGATATTTTCGATTTGCTGGGCGCGTTGTACTCGTTCGCCTTGGACCGAATGGCTCAGGGCATGTACGAGTTGGACTTAGAGGCGATGCAATCGCATTACGACCGGCTCGTGAAGGCAAGCGAGGAGCAGAAGTACCGCGAGTATTACGAGAACGGCCTGATGTTTATGCGTACGCTGCTTACGGCTCTGCAGAACCGGTATATGATCGATACGTTCGAGCTGCACAGGGATAAGCTGCTGTACTTCGTCGTCGCCTACCGATTGACGAAGGGCAATAACCGCCCATATACGGGGAGGAAGCTGTACAAGGAAATTCTGGATCATCTCTCTAATCAGAACTATATGGAAGCCAAAACGATCATTCAGCAGCATTCGCGCAATATGCGCGAGGATTTGCTTCGCCACGGTTATATGACTTGAATAATCCGAATGCACGCCCGCTCCATTATATGCCATCACTTTCATAGCCTTCGGCGCACGATGCGCCGAGGGCTTTTTTGTATTTCTCGTAAATCGGGGGCGGCTTGTTTATAAAATCTAATTATTCATTTAACACTAGCCTTACATACAACAAATATGATTCTTGTATGCAAGATAAAAAGCCAAATGGAGGGAAATCAAATGAATCCAATAAAATTCGTTCACCTCACCGACACGCACATGAACGCACCGCACACGGAAGGGCCGTTCGTCAAATTCAATCTGGCGGATAAAGTCAGACAGGTCTTCGCGCATATTCAGCAGAATCGCGTCAATCCATCGTTTGTCGTCATTACGGGCGACTTGTCGCATGAAGGCAACACGAAGGACTACGAATACATTCGCGAACTTGTCGATGAAGGATCGTCCTTACTCGGCATTCCGGTCTACGTGGTGCTTGGCAACCATGACCATCGCGCTCCGTTCCGCGAAGGCTTCTTGAAGGAAGAGCCGTCCGAGCAGCCGTACTACTACAGCCATACGATTCAAGGACTTCGTCTCATCGGCTTGAATTCTCAGACTCCAGGGCACCATTATGGCCGTATCGACAACGAACAGCTCGCATGGCTGGAGGAAGAACTGAGCACGCCGGCCGACCGCGGTACGATCATCGCCCTTCACCATCCGCTGCTGACGATCGAATCGATGCCGGCTGAGCATGTGCTGGCCGACCGCGAGCAGCTAGGCCAAGTGCTAGCCGGAACAGACGTTGTCTGCATCGTGGCGGGCCATGTTCATACGAACAATGTCGGCACGTACAACGGCATTTGCAGCATCGCGGCGAACGGCACGGCGTTTACCGGCGAGTTGGCGGACGATGACCACTTCAGCATGGTGGACTACTGCAGCTACAATGTGGTCAGCGTCAATCCGGAAGGCGTGTCGGTTCAGACCGTTGTCATGCCGGGGGGCCGGGATGAATATCTTCGTTTCCCGCTTGCCATGCTTGCCGCTCAGCACTAATCGCTCGTCCCATCCAATAATATTCGACAGGGAGCCTTAACCATGACTAATGAATTAATGCCAGCTTGCCTGCTCCCCCTTCAGGGGGTATATAATTTCCGCGATATGGGAGGCCTTCGCACGACGGATGGCCGTACGGTCAAACAAGGGCTCTTGTTCCGCGCCGCCGAGCTGACCGGCCTAACGCCTGACGATCATCTGGCCTTAGAGGGGATTGGCCTCAAGCATGTGTTCGACTATCGCAACCGAGCGGAAGCCGAGAAGAAGCCGGATCCGCAGATCGGCCAAGCTGTCAATCTCCGAGTCCCCGCGAATGCGGGCGCCGAGGATCAGCCGGATTTGGACCTTGCCCAAATGTTCGCGCAAGGTCTGCATAAGCAATTCTCGAAGGATATGCTGGACCGTCTCTACACCGATCTGCCGATTCGGAACGCTTCGTACAAGCAATTGATGGAGCTGTTGAAGTCGCCGGCATCGAATTTGCCGCTCGTTCATCACTGCGCCGGCGGACGTGACCGTACCGGCATCGGCAGCATGCTGATCCTGCTGACATTGGGCGTTCCGTACGAGACCGTGATGGAGGATTATCTATTGTCCAATGTGACGCTGGCCGGGTTTCATCGGCATATGTTCGATATCGCGGCTCAGTATGTGAGCATGGATGATCTGCGCGAAATCGAAGCTGCGATGAAGCTGCAGGAGCGCTATCTGAACGCGTCGCGAAACCGTATCGATCAGGAGTACGGCACCTTCGAACGGTACCTCGAAGCCGAATTCGGCATTGATGACGAGGCGCGTCAACACATTCAAGCCTATTGCCTGGAATAGTCCACAATGAAATCTGGAGGAATCGATTAATGAAACGAATTGCGAAACGAACTATGACGCTTGTCTCGTTAGGCGCCATGATCGGGCTCAGCGCTTGCGGCGGTGCAAGCGGCGACAACGTCTCGGCGACGCAAGCGGAGATGGGGACGCTTGATCCGGCCAATCCGACAACAGTTGCCTTCTATTCGTACAGCCTCGCCTATCCGACGATGAAGCCGGGGATGGAGCAGTTGATCAAGGAATTCAACGATACGATCGGCAAGGAGAAAGGCGTTATCGTCGAGGGCGTGCCGGACGCGACGATGCAGCAGTATAAGGCGGATATCTCGGCCGGCAAGGCGGTGGACATCGTCCAGCATCCGTTCGGCACGCTCGACAGCTCCCGCATAAGCCTTGGCTTCAAGGCTTACGAGGACACGTTCCCGCAAGAGGAGCTTGAGAGGCATCTGGAGGGCATATCGCCTAACGCGCTAGAGCTGGGCAAGATCGACGGCAAGATGTACGGGCTGGCGTTCACGTTCAGCACGCCGATCGTGTTCATTAACGGGAAACTGTTTCAAGAGGCAGGGCTCAATCCGGAGCAGCCGCCTGAGACATGGGAAGAGATTAAAGCAGCCTCTCTTCAGATCAAAGAAAAAACCGGCAAGGACGGCTTCGGCCTCGCGCCTAGCAACGGCTGGATAACGGAGGGGCTCATCCTCAGCAACGGCGGACAAGTCTTGTCAGACGACCGCAAAGAGGCGCGGTTCGCAGGCCCGGAAAGCACTGAAGCGATCAGCATGTGGAAGGACCTGTACCAGAATGGCGCATCGGCTGCCGGCACGGAAGCCGAGCTCTCCGAGCAATTTATGGCGGGCAATTTGGGTATGTACGCTTCCTCCACGGCGCTCCACAGCGGCGCGAAGCAAGCGGCCGACGCAGGCGGTTGGAAGCTGTACGGTGCGGGCATGCCTCGGTTCGCCGACCAGGAAGCCGTTCCCGTCAACTCGGGCAGCGTGCTGGCCGTGCGGCCGGACAGCTCCAATAAAAACGCGGCGGTATGGGAATTCATCAAGTTCGTGACCGGCGACAGAGGCTACACGATCATTACGTCACAGGTCGGCTACTTGCCGCTTCGCACGGGGCTGGCCGATGATCCGAACGGCTTGAAGGACTTTGTCGAGCAAAATCCGCTGTATAAGATCAACCTGGAGCAACTGAAGAAAATCAAGCCGGTAGCGATCTGGCCGGGCGACAACGCAACCGAAATCGCAACGTTGTTTACGGATGCCATCGTCAAAGCCATTACATCGGACGATGATGTCGCGGATACATTGACCAAGGCCCAGGACGCAATCAATGGCATGATCCAGTAATGCAGCCATACAGCAATACTCGGCAAGACGCAGTTCTTTGGACAAGGAAGGAATCGCGATGAGCAAAACAATGGAAGAATTGTACTCTCCCCTTGTAAAGGGGAAACAGAAGGCGGCTGCGCGCAATTGGAACAGTTCCAAGCTCTGGCGCAAGCTAAAGCCCTACCTATATTTGCTGCCGGCGGCCATCCTGCTCGGAATCTGGATGTACAAACCGTTGATCCATACATTCTATCTGGCTTTCCACAAGTGGAGCATGGTTCCGGGCACGGACAAGCTGTTTGTCGGCTTCGATAATTTCACGCGGCTGCTGCAGAACGAAGCTTTCGCCGGAGCGATCGGCAACACGGTTTTCTATACGCTCGGATTGCTGCCGTTCTCGATAGCCATCCCGCTCGTACTCGCCGTTGTGACGAACCAGATGAATCCGAGCATGAAAAATTTTTATCGCGCGCTGTTCTTTATTCCCATGATTCTAGCGCCGGTGTCCGTAAGCGCAATATGGCGGTGGTTGTTCCATCCGTCCAACGGGATCGTCAACCATCTCTTGCTTAAACTCGGGTTCGTTCAGGAACAGATCGCATTCTTCTCGGATGCGTCTTGGGCGAAGTGGATCATCCTGCTGATTACGGGCTGGAAGATGCTCGGATTCAGCACGATTATGTTCGCTGCCGCTTTGACCGGCATTAACCGGGAATATTATGAGGCCGGAGCGATCGACGGAGCCGGCAGCTTCCGCCAATTTTTGTACATTACGGTTCCGCTCATGTCGCCTATGATTCTGTTCATGCTGACCATGAGCCTGCTGTTCTCGAGCCAATGGACGTTCGCGTATATCGATATTCTGACGACGGGCGGTCCTTACGGCACTTCGACGAACATTTATTACGAAATGTATCGCTTCGCGTTCTCGAATTTGAACGTCGGCGTCAGCTCGGCGGCCGCCATGCTGTTCTTTGTCCTTTTCGGGCTGATTGCGCTGTCGCTAAATGCCGTATCCCGCAGGTTCGCCTTTTATGATAATTAACGCTTCAAAGGAGATTGGCCAATCATGAATAAACGGTCTCAGGTTCTCTCGATGTTCCAGCATGGAGCGCTTGCTCTGATGTGCGCGGCAGCCATCATCCCGTTGTATTGGATGGTCATCTCCTCGCTCAAGAACGAGTCGGAGATCTTTACCGCCAGCTTGTTCCCGCTTCAGCCGACATTCGGGAATTACAGCTACGCTTTCTCTCAGATGCCGATCGTGCGGATGATCTTCAACTCGTTCGGCGTGTCTATCCTCATGACGGTACTGCAACTGGCAACGGGTCTGCTCGCCGCTTACGCGCTCGTAAGGTGGAGGTTCCGCGGGAAATCGCTTATCTTCGCCCTGCTCAGCGTGACCTGGCTCATTCCGTTCCAGGCGATCATGATCCCGAACTACGTCCTCATCAACGATATGGGACTGAACGAAACGTTGCTTGGCATCGTCTTGCCATTCGGCGTCTCCACGTTCGCCATTCTATCGTTGTATCAGGCCTTTCAATCGTTCCCGGGCGTGCTGATCGAGGCGGCATGCATCGACGGGCTGAGCGACTGGGGCATTCTCACCCGGCTCATCCTGCCGAATATCCGCTCCACCGTGGCTTCGCTAGGCATCATACAGTTCATCAATGCGTGGAACGAATATTTGTGGCCGATGCTGGTGACCAAGGATATGAATAGCGCGCCGATTCAGATCGGTCTGAAGCTGTTCGTCAATTCCGACACGAATATGTGGGGGTCGCTCATGGCGGCGACCACCGTGTCCTGCCTGCCGATCCTGCTCATCTACCTCGTGCTTCGCAGGCAGATCGTCGACTCGTTTATTCGATTTGGCATCAAGTGAATGTAGATGGACAGAAATAGCCCCGGACGCGAGAGTCCGGGGCTATTTCGATTCAAACCGATGGTGCCGATCGAGATCAAATCCTCTAAATCTTCCCCGGTATTATCGAATTTTTTGACGTTGTGGTCACAAAGCAGAGCCATCGTGATTTTAACGCTAAGTTCTGAAATTGGATCGCCCTCGCGATTATTTAACACTATCATTAGTAAAGTTTTGTAGCACTTGACGTACTTCATCTGTTGACTTCGTTTGCATGAGCTCATTTTTCAACTCATCTGCCTTATCAAATCCATTAATATATATCTTGAAAAAACGAAGTAAATGAACAAATGGTCTCGGTTCTAGTTCTGTTGCATATTTATCATATAAATCAATATGGTAGTTTAATAACTCCATTTTTTCGTCTCTGCTATGCTCTCTAGGTGTTTTCTCAAAAGCAAATGGATCTTTAAATATACCTCTACCGATCATAATTCCATCAATTCCATATTGTTCTGCCAGCATTAAGCCTGTTTTTCGATCAGCTATATCTCCATTAATCGTTAATAATGTATGGGGTGCAATCTGATCACGAAGCTGTTTAATTTCAGGAATAAGCTCCCAATGAGCAGCCACCTTGCTCATTTCTTTCTTGGTTCGTAGATGAATAGAAAGATTTGCAATATCTTGTCGCAATATATGTGATAACCACTCACGCCACTCATCAACATGTGTATAGCCAAGTCTGGTTTTTACACTTACAGGTAATCCACCTGCTTTAGTAGCTTGTATAATATCTGCTGCAAGCTTAGGTTGTAGAATAAGTCCGCTACCCTTAGCTTTAGCTGCGACGTTATGAGCAGGACAGCCCATATTAATATCAATGCCTTTAAATGCAAGCTTAGCTAAACCTATGCTCATTTCCCTATAATAATCAGGGTTATTTCCCCAAATATGTGCAACCATAGGCTGTTCATCTTCTGTAAAGTATAATCTCCCACGTTCACTATATATAGCATCTGGATTACAGTAACCTTCCGTACTTGTAAACTCAGTGAAAAAAACATCAGGTCTACCCGCTTTACTCACAACATGACGAAACACAACATTAGTTACATCTTCCATAGGAGCAAGTACAAAAAACGGTTTAGGTAATTCCTCCCAAAAATTTTCAATCAACTTTAATTCCATTCCTCTCATCAGTATACGATAATCGCTAAAATAAACACCATTATAACATATTTTTATCATGCAACTATTAAGTTTGCCGGTAGCCAATGGCCTGAGCACTATACTATTCATAGCCAACCAAAACACTCTCATGTGTCTAGTATGTAACATGAAAAAACCAAACGACATCTCTGCCATTTGGTTTCATTTTTTGAAGTTACATCAACTGGTACATATATTACTAACGGTATTCTGTGTGTTGGGGCTATTATCACTTCTTCACCTTATAAAACTCATGATACAACTTCATAAGCGCCCGCTTCTCAATCCTTGAAACATAACTCCGGCTAATCCCCAGCTCCTTCGCGATCTCCCGCTGCGTCCGCTCATCCCCGCCGTGCACCAGCCCGAACCGGCCGATGACGACCTCCTTCTCCCGGTCATCCAATATGTCTAGGTTCTTGTAAATCTTGCTCTTCTCGATCTTGAGCTGCACTTTATCCGCCACGTCGTCGGACTCTGTACCGAGGATGTCGATCAAGGTGATCTCGTTTCCCTCTTTGTCCGTGCCGATCGGATCATGCAAGGATACGTCCTTGCGCGTCTTCTTCAAGCTGCGAAGATGCATAAGTATTTCGTTTTCGATACAGCGAGCGGCGAAGGTCGCGAGCTTCGTGCCTTTGCCCGTTTGGAAGCTTTCGATCGCTTTGATCAGGCCGATCGTGCCGATGGAGATTAAATCTTCGAGGTCTTCGCCGGTGTTGTCGAATTTTTTTACAATATGGGCGACAAGACGCAAATTATGTTCGATCAGGATGTTGCGCGAGTCTCCGTTGCCTTCTGCCATAAGCGCAAGATGTTTGGCTTCTTCTTCTTCCTTGAGCGGTTGAGGGAACGCGTTGTTTTTGACATACGAGACCAGCAGAGTCAGCTGTTTAATAAACAAAGCAATTGCCGAGAACAATCCCATCCTTCGTACACCCCCATGCTGTATTGGCAGAACCGCGGATGAAACGAAAGCCGAATCTTCGGTTCGCGTTTCCGGCCCATGCCCACTAGAACGTCAGTTGTACATTGTATGTAGGCAAGGGCCCATGTGTGCCTGTACGCAAGGAATCCATCTTGTAAACGGCAATATCGACATACATCAAATTTGCGCTAACTAGTATAAAGGATATTTCTGACGCAAGTCCTCGCGGTGAAGAACATTGGAATCTTCTCGAATATAGTGGCAAACGTATGAGCGGCGCCAGCGATCTTTGCTTCGGTTTTTGTTCGAGGAATGGATAAGAAGCTCGCTGAAAAACAGGATATCTCCCTTTTCCATGACAACCGGGATTTGCCGGCTCGTATCGACGCCTTCCGTCTCCTCGGTCCACGATTCGTGTTCTTCGATATTTTTGACCGCGCCATGCGGCAGCAGTCCCAGCTTGTGCGTACCCGGCATGACCCACAAACAACCGTTTTCCTCATCAACGGATTCCTCCATTGCCGTCCAAGCAGCAATCATGGTCATAGGGTCGTTTTTAATATAATAATAATCCTGATGAGACGCTTGACCGGGAGAGCCGGGTTCTTTGTAAAAATACATGCTCTGAACGCATACGGCTTCCTTGCCCATTAACTGCGCCAATGCTCCGCGTACGATATTGTTTTTCATGAGCTGCCTGGAGAAGCTGTCATGTTTATGCGGATTGAACAGGCGCAGCGAATATTTTTTGCTTTCTTCGACGGCGGCCCACTCTGGCATCGGGGATTGGTTGCGAATATCGTAGATGTGTCCGTTAAAGGCATCGATTAAATCCTCGCTCATTCCCTTTTTGAAGAGATAATACCCCTGCTCCCTAAAAAAGTCGACATTGTCTTGACTTAACGGTTGAATTGGCGCTGTATACTTATTAGTCATTTGTTATTCCCTCCATGTTAGAAACGTTTCTCTTAATAGAGTCAGAATACAGCGAACGCCCCTTCTCCACAATGGATACAATTAGCGGATATGTGTCTGAGATTGATATTTCAAATCCACCTATAATCTTAGCCGCAACAAAAAACGCCGTCACGAAATGTGATGACGTCTTGTTGGATAGGATGCTGGTTGCAACGGCGAATCCTCATGATAGCTTTGTATCTCTTCTTGATCATCACTCTTCAGCCATCTACAATGAACACAAGGAGGTGTCGCTTTATGCAGCTTGAGCAAACGGTTGTTGCACTGGATAAAATCGAATTCGTGTACGCCGGTTCGATCGTATACCCGCCCGGCGGCAAATTCGGACCGAGAAATCAACAAGACATTCAACTGGTCATGTTGTACACGGGAGACTTAAACCTATCCGTAAACGGACGAATGTACCGCGTAACGCCGGGCCACGTCATTATCCTGTATCCCGGGCAAGAGGAACATTTCTTCTTCTCGCCAACCGAAGAAAGCTGGCATCGCTGGATTTCCATTCATGTGCCTTCGTGGGAACCCGCCCCTGCAGAGGAACGGCCTGCCGATCTGGAATGTTATCCGATCTCGGAAGACATGAATCGGTTATTGGACCTCATGCTCCTCGTCCAATCGCAAGCCGCTTCCGACGATTCCATTATGCGCACATTCGGTCTCGCCGCCCTGCAGCTTCTTCCTATGGAATTATCGAGAGAGATTCGGCAGAAAGAGAAGCACCCCGCCGTCTACGCGGCGCTTGGTTGGATTCACGAACATTACGCAGGCGACATCGCACTCCACGATATGGCGAGCTGTGCAGGCGTATCCCCGGAGCATCTGGTCCGTCTGTTCCAACAATATGAACGGACTTCTCCTGTTCGATACTTATGGCAATACCGAATGAAACAAGCGATAAGCTTATTGACGAACACCGGCCTTTCCATTAATGAAATCGCGAGCCGGTGCGGATTCAAAACGTCGCATCATTTTGCCCGAATGATCAAGGGGACAACGGGATGCACAGCTTCGGAACTGCGGCAGCGTTCTTGGGGCGGCACGCGCAACGTTTAATTCGGTGTCCTCTTAATCGAGCTTGTTCCAGCTTGCAGCCGGCCCGCCGAAATCGGGAATCGCCAGCATTTCGCCTTCGCGTAGCGCCGATTCATGGGCGACGATGCCCGGAGCGCAATATTTGGCGGCGTTCCACACATGGGTCGGCGGGAGCTTATGCTCTGTGACGGCTTTGACGAAATCATCGGCCAAAAACTGATGCGATCCGAAATGACCGTTCGGCATCCCCAGGTACGAGGACGGCAATCGCTCTGCATCATGAACGAGGCTAAGTCCGCTCTCGAAATCCCGGCGCAGATCGACTGGGATGGAAGGATCGGCATCCTGATTCACGTAATCGTTGCTATGAAGGAGCGCGCTTACATCCTGCAGGTCGCCGGGTCGGATCGATGTCCAAATCGAGGATTGGCCGTGCTCCTCATAACTGCCTTGTGTGCCGAACATACTCATGTATACGCTGTTGTTGCCGGACCAGCCGACGCGGCGGAACTCGTTGAATCGACACATCCCCCCGTCCGACGTTCGCACAAGCGCCGTCTCGTTGCTGAACGGGTTATGCCAATAGTTGGCTTGCTTCCGAAAGATCCCGTCTTCGTGCCGATCTCGGTACCCAAGACAAGATACATGGGTGGCAGCCGCTCCCGTCACCGATAATATCATGCTGACCGAATGCGTTGGATAATACATGGGCGGGAATCCTGCGGCCTTCTTCCATTCCGTTCCGCCCGAATGCTGGAACGCTTCGTAGAACCCATGCGACATATCGTGAAGATATTGGGACTCGCCGTAGACGAAGTTGCCGAAATCGCCTTTAGCGAATCGATCCCGGCAATAGATGGTGCTCGGATAATAGTAGCTGGTCTCCCCCGTCATGTAGATCAATCCGCTGCGCGTCACTTCCTCAATAATAGAAGCAATGTCTTCAAGCGAGTGGGCCATGGGTACCGCGCAATAAACATGTTTCCCCGATCGAAGAGCCTGGAGCGTATGCGAGCCGTGCAAGTGCCGCTGGGTGAAGATCGCGATCGCATCCACATCGCTCTTACATAAGTCGTCCAGCGAAGTATAGGTTTCCGAAACTCCGAATTTGGCCGCCGCTTCCTTGAGCCGTTCCGGAACCGTATCGGCTATCGCGACCTTCTCCACCAGCGGATGTGCCTTAAACAAAGGAATAAAAGATTTGGCGAACATGCCAGCTCCAGCTATACCTATTTTCAACCCCATTGCAAATTCCTCCTCATTGGATTCAAATCTCTCCTATTCAGATTACCGAAACTTAAGCGACGTGTATTTAGCTGCACTTTGCAAATAAGTTGCCAATTACACTTTCTTTTCGTCTGCCGCTCGGCTATGATCGTTTGTATCGGCATAAGGTGAAGGAGGGCAACAAAGATGAACAGGATCGATATGGCCTATTGGGAACCCGAGCAGACGATTGATCACTTAAACGATTATTTCGCACCGCCATATATCACATTAGCTCATTTATTCCACGCCCCCGATCGTTGGGAGAAAAAAACAGGTCATCACAAGCAATATCAAATTCAGTACGTGTGCCGCGGAACAGCGATATACGAGATCGAAGGAAACGCCTATACCACGAATCAAGGGGATCTGATTATTCATCGCCCTTACGAAAATCATTCGGTCGCGACCGTGCCCGGACAACCTTATTCCTGCATATCGATTGTCTTCCACTTCGGCGATCGCCGCCTTCCATCGGAAGAATTGTACGGGAACATGCATCGTTTCGGACCGTTCTCCGACCATCCGATCGACGATTGGCTGCAGCAAATCGTCATGCATTACCATCAGCCCGGCGTCCTGCATCAGATGGAATGCCAGCGTTTATTACTCCATACGTTGGCCGAAGCGGCCAAAAGCTTCAAGCTGAACAACCTCTCGCCGATTCAGAGGAAAAACGCGGCCACGCTAATGCATGTCAAAAACGAGATTCAAAACCGGTATAACGAGGACATACGGCTAAAAGAATTGGAACAAGTATCCGGACTGTCCCGGAACTACTTGTGCAAGCTGTTCAAGGAAGAATTCGGCTTGCTTCCAATGGCGTATTTGACATGGCTTCGCATACAGAAAGCCAAAGAGCTCGCCGTTCAATCCAATCTGTCCATCGGCGAGATTGCGGAGAAGGTCGGCTACGCCGACGTCCATACTTTCGGCAAAATGTTCAAAAAAAAGACAGGCATGAGCCTGTCCCGTTATTGCTCGACTTACTATATGACCGAAGGGTCACGAAGCCAACTCCCGTAAATGATCTTCCGGATCGACGCATGCGCAACCTAGATAATTCACCAATCACTTCCCGCCAGTTTACCGCTTATAAAGAATCGGAAAATAATCGTTTGCAAACAGCTGTCCATTCGTCGGTCTAGGTCCTAACAGCCGAATGTTGTCATGGCGCTGGATTCCTGCACGATACCCGGTACCGCCTTTCATCACATGGGCGACGACCGACAGGCGCGGCTCGTTTGTCCGGTTCTGTCCCGAGCCATGGAACGTAAGCCCGTGATGGAAGCTTGCTTGCCCTGCTTTCAGGATACAAGGCTCCTCCACCCAGTCGCGGCCATCCGAATATTTGTGTTTCAGCTCTTCCATATTTTGATTGAAGAACGAATCGCTGTCCGGCACCAATCCCCACTTATGAGATCCGGCAATCGTCATCATGCCTCCATTGGTCAAGTCCGTATCCTGCAGAGCGATCCAGACGGTAATCATATCGGAGGTATCCGAGCATTGCCAATACCCGTAGTCCTGATGCCAGCCGACATTGCCGGCCTTCGTTGCTTTGTCTCCGATTCCAGGCTTGTAGATGACTTGGTCGTGCCACAATCGAATTTCGTCCGTCTCCAGCAATTCGGCAGACAATTCTCCAATCAGCGGATCCGTGACGACAGTTCGAATTTCGTCGTTAACCCACCAGCCGTTGTCCAGCTTGCGGAGCGCATCCGGGTTGTCGCTTAATCGGAAGTGGTTCATCGGATAACCGTCGCCGTCGTAATCCCCGCTCCAAATGCGTTCATGCGCTTGGCGCAATCGTGCAATCTGCTCGTCGTCAATCAGCTTGGGGCTGATCCAGTACCCGTCGCGGGCGAAAATCTCCTTATCCGCTTGCGTAATTTTGTAGCTTCTCTCGGCTTTTATTTGCATCGAAACACCCTCCTACTATTGGATGTCCTTAGCATACTACTAGAGCGATTCGTTTGACGTTCGCGCCGGTATTGAGTAGGATTAGAAACACGGAATAGTTATAGAAACAATCAGGACGGTGACTCATGGGAAAAACTGATGCCGATAAGTCTAAAGCCCGCTGGACATTTAACACTGAAATCGACCCGCCCGTGCAGCGTGTACCGGAACTTGTCATGCTTGGAAGCGATGAGCTCCGCAAAGCTGCTCCGTTATATGAGCATCAACATCCCGGTTGCTATGAATTTGTGTTTATAGAGAGAGGCAAAGCGAGCTGGGAGCTTGAGGGCAACCTCTTCGAAACCTATGCCGGCGATTTGTTCCACTCCAGACCGGGCGAGAAGCACAGCGGCGGATTCAACGCGATCGAACCCTGCAAATTTTGGTGGCTGATCATCGAAGCGCCTCATCGGCATGCCTGGCTTGGACTCCCGCCGGAAGAAACCCGTCTCATCAGCGATGCGATTGAACGCTTGCATCGCGTGAAGCAGGTCGGATTGTTTCCGGTGCAATCGTTCCAGAAGTTAAAAGATGCGATATCTTCGGAAAGCCCTCTCCGCAGTGTCGCTGTGCGCAGCGCGCTTCTCGATACCTTGCTCGCCTTGATACAATCGGGCGCAAGATCGGATACGATCGCTCACGATTTGCTTCACCATTATGACGCGTTGATCGCCCGAATGGAGCGAGAACCGGAGTGGCGGCCCACAGTCGACGAACTTGCCATGACGGCCGGCGTCAGCAGCTCCCACTTCTACCGCACTTTCCAAGCCTATACGGGAGAAGCTCCGACGGCATTCTCCGAGCGGCTCCGCGTAAAGGAAGCTTGTCGGCAGCTGACCGATACGGAGCATTCCGTAACGGATATTGCGTATCGGCTGGGTTATGCGTCAAGCCAGCATTTTGCGACCGTGTTCAAACGATTTATCGGCTGCACGCCGTCTCAATGGCGCGTTTCCGGCTCAGCGAGGGATAACTCCTCGAGAAGCCGCGGCTAGCTGATCATCCCATGCGGGTCAATGACGAACTTCTTCGAAGCGCCGCGGTCGAATTCCGAGGCCGCATAAGATGGACATCATAAGTTCGCGATGGTACTGGTCAGTCTCCATTACCCAACAACTCCACCCACATCGCGGTTCGCAGCTGCACGACCTCGCCGGGTTCGATCCCCCTGCTGCCTGTCAGGCCGGCATCGTATGGCAAGTTAAACGCATCGGTCACATACGTGTACGGCTCCAATGAAAAGGCGGATGACCAATCGGGCTTAAACAGCACAAGAAACGGAAAGCTCCGATCCGTCTCATAGGCAATCCGATAGCCGCTTTCCTTCATATAAATACGGCTTACACGTTCACCATCCGCTAGCGTAACAAGTGAACATCCAAGCTCCTGATAGTCCCTTAGCGAGATGCCTTCCCCGTCGTTCAACTTCTCCGCCAGCGCGGATCGCGACGGCAGCCCGGTGACGAAAGCTTCATTTGTTACCGGCCATTCTTCCCGAGCCGGGACGGTCAACTGAACGGAAGTCTCTTTTTCCGGCGGCAGATGAAAATAAGGATGCAACCCGAATGCAAATGGAGCCAATTGTTTGCCATGGTTGGAGATGGTCGCTTCCATCAACAGTCGCCCTTCATATAGCCGATGAGTCACGTCGAATGTGAGCTTATGGGGAAAATAATCCATGATGTCGGCATGCGCCGCTAACTCGAATCTGCCTGTCACGTACGCCCCATGTTCGTTAGATGCGCCATAATCGGTAACGCTCCAGGCTCTGCGCAACAGTTCCCCATGCAAATGATGATGAGGCGGTTCGTTGATCGGCAACTGGTACCTGTTGCCGTTAAAGATGTATGTTCCTCCCTTTATACGGTTGGGCGGAAACAAAATCGGCGTCCCGTACAGCGTCCTCGCGCCGAGATCAGCTTTAAACGCCGCCGCATTCGGCGGAGGCGACAGTACCTGAATGTCTCGCCAGCTGTATGATATGGCATTGTTGCCTGCTTCGGGCATAATCTCCGAGACCGCCTTATGTCTGGCATCGCTCAGTTCGTACACGATCGCGCCGTCCCGTTCGTGCTGTCTGGCTTCATATTGGCTTTGATGCATCGACTTCGTCCTTTCCAAGCCTGCTCCTACAAGCTCTCGGGAATGACAATACTCGTTTCCGTATAATAATATTGCTGCTCCGGCATTTTCCCGTTCAGGATTAGCTCATACAGCATGCGAAGCGAACGATAACCTTGCTGGGCAGGATTCTGGACAATGGTAAAGTCGATTAATCCTTCTCGCATCCCCTGCTCCACCTCGGGCATCAAATCATTCGCTATAATGCGGTATCGATTTGGTCTGTTCATCCCCTTGACCACATCCATACATGCGCCTATATGGCCCGTAGCCATATAGATCCCCTCGATCTCCGGGTATCTGGTCAACGCCTCCTTCAGCTTCTCGTAGGTATCTTCAAAACGATCGTAACCTTCAATCACTTGGACGATGTCAATGCCGCTGCCCGATAAATGATCGCCAAATCCCTTTACTCTGGCACGATGCGCATAAATGCTCAAATGTCCCGCCACCACCAACACCTTGCTCGGAGAACGAAGCACTCGCGCCATTAGACCCGCCGCAATGCGGCCGCTTTGGGGAAGATTCTGACCCACAAAACATATCCGTTTGGACTGCTCGACATCCGAATTGAAGGTGATCACCGGCACGCCGCTGTCCACCGCTTGATTAATGCTTAGCCGAATGAGGTCATCATCCATAACCGAAAACATAATGCCGTTTACGCCGTCTTTCACAAGCTTGCGTATGACGGCAGCACCCTCCTCCGGATTTTGATTGCTGACATAACAATATTCAAGCTGGATGCCGAACCCCTTCAGCTCATCGGCGGCTTCCTCGATACCGTCTCGTATTTCCTGAAAAAATTCGATCTCCCTAGGCGGCATAATGATGCCGACATGCAACGGTTTTTTGCTGAATGCAAGCGCTTTGGCCGCGGCATTAGGTACATAATTCAATTCTTCGGCGATAGCCATCACCTTTTCCCGGACGTGCGGCTTCACGCCTGGCCTGTCGTTTAAGACCCGGTCAACCGTTCCTCTGGATACGCCCGCTTTTACCGCTATTTGCCGAATCGTTACGCTCATGCGCAATCTCCCATCCTGTCCTGAGTATGTCTATGGATTCTATTATGAAAGAATGGAAGAACGTTATCAAGACGGCGTCAACGCATCAGTTGCTTAAGCCTTACCGTATGGTCGGCAAGAGCTTCCGCCGCCGGTTTGGCCTGCTTCTCAACCAGCATTTCTCCGATCCGGATATGTTTGGCTAACGAGCCGCCTGAGCCAATTCCGCTAACGGCCACAACAGTTCCTTCTTCATTTAGATGGAAATAAATTTGTCCCTCTTCGCCCATATTCCGTTCCACAATCGTAACGGCGCGATCGGTAAACCCGGCTACCTGCAGCGTCAGATCGTATTGGTCGGACCAGAACCAAGGCACGACCCCGTACGGCTTCTCCGAACCTAGCATATTGCCTGCCGCATGCATCCCCTGATCCACCGCATTGCGCCAAGCTTCCAACCGGATCCGATGATTGCCGAACAAGACATGCGGGAAGGAACAACAATCGCCGGCGGCAAAAATATTTGAATCGCTGGTCTGAAGCTTCTCGTTGACGCGTATGCCATTGTCTATATCAAGTCCGCTTTTTTCCGCAAGTGCGGTTTCCGGCACCGCTCCGATGCCGGCAATTACGATATCGCACGGAATTACCGTTCCATCGGCAAGACGCAGCTTGAATTCGCCTGCTCCCTTGTCGATTCGCTCCAGGGAAGCGCCCGTAACAATGCGAACGCCTTGTTTCCGATGTTCCTGCTCCACAACTTTCGCTATAGCTTCGGGCACGCCCCGGGCCAGCAGACGGCGACCCGCTTCCAGCAAAGTAACGGCGCAGCCTCGCTGTATAGCGCTTGCCGCAACTTCCAGACCTATAAACCCTCCGCCGATAACGACGACGCGCGAGCCATTCCGGAGCGATTCGCGGAGACGAACCGCGTCCTCGTAGCGGCGCAGATAGATCAGATCACCCGCTCCATCCCCGGCTATCTCCAGCTTTCTCGGCTTGGCTCCTGTTGCCAGCAGCAGCCGCATGTAAGGAATTTCTCTCCCGCTGGCCAGTTCCACGCGATGCCCCTCTCGGTCGATGCGGCGCACGGCATCGCCGCTGACCCAGTCGATGCGCTCCTCTGCCAGCTGCGCCTCGCTTACTACCGCTGCCAAAGACGGCTCCTCCACCGCTATCAGCAACTCCTTGGACAGCTTGGGCCGCTCGTACGGCAATAAACCTTCGTTCCCGATTAACGTAATTTCGCCGTCCCATCCCAAACTTCTTAATTCCAGCGCGGCCCTGACCCCGGCTTCGCCGGCTCCGACGACAACCATTCCACTCTCATTCATCCTCTGCCGCTCCTGTCTAATCGATCTTAATAAACACGCTGTCCGACTCCACCTTAACCGGATACATTCGAAGGTCGACGCATACGGGCGCGCGCTTGGCAGCGCCGGTCGGAATGTCGAATCGGCCGTTATGCTTCGGGCATTCAATGACGTTTCCCATGACCAAACCGTTAGACAGATGAAATTTTTCATGCGTGCAATAGCCGTCGCTAGCGTAGAAATGTCCCTTGTCCGTACGATATACAGCAAAAGTGCGCTCTCCATGGTCGAATCGAATGACATCCTCCTCTTCAATCTCATCGACTGCGCATACTTCAATCCATTCTCCGCTCATAATGGCATCTGGCTCCTTTGTTCGGTTTGTTTGTCGAAATCGTGCATATACGGCTGTGCCGTAGGCGGCAGCGGCTTGACGACGACGTAAGCCGGATTCTCTTTTTGCTTGCGCAATGCGCCAATGACTTCTTTGAGCGCCGCCCAAAGTCCGGGACGCGCCTCCGGGCAATCACTTTTCATCTCCTGATGCAGCTTGGGCAACGCATGATACGGAACCATCGGGAACATATGATGTTCGACGTGATAGTTCATATTCCAGTACAAGAACCGGAATACGCGATTCATATAGACCGTTCGGCTATTCAAGCGATGGTCCAGCACATCTTCATACAATCCGAGATGCTGCGTCATGCCGAACAGCAGCACCATCAAGTTGCCGTAGAACGAAGGCAGCACAATAAACATCGCCGGTAAAATGCTGCCGGTATATATACATGCGGCAATAACGGCCGCAAAAATGAGCAAGTATACCCGGGCCTCGCGAAACACTTTATGATGTTCGGTTGGAGGGATATATTCCTTCTCCTGTACCTCCATCCTGCCGACCGTGTGCAGGAAAAAACGTTTGATCTCAATCGGTCCGCCATACAGATGAAAAATTTGCATCACAATAATTTTCCAAATTGGCGGTCTTTCGGTCAAAATTTCCGGATCGCGCCCGACGATAATCGTATCCGTATGATGTCGGGCATGACTCCAGCGCCATGGCGTCGCAGAGCGCAATACCATAAAGGAAGCGATCTGGTAGACGACATCGTTCATCCATTGCGTCTTAAAGGCTGTGCCGTGTCCGCATTCATGCCAGCGGGAATCGCCGGGCGAAGCGTAAAAGGTGCCGTATGCAAAAAAAGCGAGAATGGACCACCATGTGCCCCAGGACAAATAAGCGAGATAACCCAATACAATAAGCGTAGCAAACCAAATGAGCGTATCACGGATCGCGGGTCCGTCCTTTCGTTTCATCAGTTCCTTCATCTTGGCGCGCGGGATTGGGGTTGCATACCATTCCGCCGCGGCCAGCCCCCGCTCCTCGGCTCGTTTGCCCTCCGGACCGGTCAAGCTGTAATCTCTTTTTTGCACGACGATTGCCATGAGCCTACCTCCTTTATGATTAAAAAAATCAATTTCCGTGCCCGGGCACATTTATGAGGAAAGAAGAAGCACGAAATCGGCTTCGACCTTTCCGTGCCCGGGCACAACATTATTATATTCTGATTTGCCCCGATCGGCAATATACAATTTATCGATCGGGCACTCATGTTCCTGAGAAGAATAAAATCACCTGAAGGATGACTGTCAAGCTCAAATATGCGATCTGTCGTCAAACTCGCTTCCTTTCTTCCTTTTTTTCTCACCATTCGTTTGCGTTAGCCAAAGACCTATTATCGTCTATGCTGCTATTCAGAGTTACTTTAACGGTCCATCGGCGTTTTTAACGCCTACAGCTGCTCGTTCACCTACTTTTTGGAGCCATAAGCGTTACTAACGACTATGGCTGCTATTCAGAGTTACTTTCCCGTCCATCGGCGTTTTTAACGCCTACAGCTGCTCGTTCACCTACTTTTTGGAGCCATAAGCGTTACTAACGACTATGGCTGCTATTCAGAGTTACTTTCCCGTCCATCGGCGTTTTTAACGCCTACAGCTGCTCGTTCGCCTACTTTTTGGAGCCATAAGCGTTACTAACGACTATGGCTGCTATTCAGAGTTACTTTCCCGTCCATCGGCGTTTTTAACGCCTACAGCTGCTCGTTCGCCTACTTTTTGGAGCCATAAGCGTTACTAACGACTATGGCTGCTATTCAGAGTTACTTTCCCGTCCATCGGCGTTTTTAACGCCTACAGCTGCTCGTTCGCCTACTTTTTGGAGCCATAAGCGTTTCTAACGACTAAGCACGCTAATCAGCGTTACTTTTCGGTCCATCGGCGTTTTTAACGCCTACAGCTGCTCGTTCGCCTACTTATAGTCGCAAAAATGACCGCCAACCTATTTTCCCATTACTGCTGAAGCTTATTATCCGGTTACGACTCAATAGTGTTTTCCTGTCCGTTTTTTGTCGATTTTCGGCATTTTCGGTTTTTAAAAAGTCCTTGTTCGTTCTGGTTAACACCACCCTGCGAGCGGGAAGCGAACGGAATATTATAGCGGAAATATCCGCCTTATTGGGCTTAGCCGGGGGCGTTCGGAATATTATAGCGGAAATTTCCGCTTTATTGGGCTGAGCCTGGGGCGTTCGGACTTTTATAGCGGATATATCCGCTTTATTGGGCTTAGCCGGGGGCGTTCGGACTTTTATAGCGGATATATCCGCTTTATTGGGCTTAGCCGGGGGCAGAACAGGCGAGTGACGTAGACGAAGTTTTATGCTTCATTGGCTCTTTGAGCCAGCCATACGGCAAACGAAGCATATTTTTAGGCTTCATTGGCTCCCCAAGCCAGCGCCAACAGCCGATGCCCAAGCCCGTTCGGCCAGCCTCTTAAGAATGAGCGCCTGCTCCCAACGGTCAGATAGCTCGTCATCTCCCGACTTCATGGCGTACGGCGCCGGACCAAGCTCGCAGACGAATGGAAATACGTCGCCGGGTCCCGCTTCTGTAAACCATTCGTGCATGCAACTCGACCACCAGCTCACGAACCTTGCAGAGCATGGATCGTCGCCCTCTCTGCCGATCTCCGTCTGAATCTGCTGGCCGTTCGATACCCGGCCATGGATGCAGGAGGCTCGCCGGAACAAAGGCACGAACCAACGCCCCGCTTCGATCGCATCCTGCTCCGCGGTTATCTCGCCCGCGAGAACGTAATGGGATAAGTCCAACGTGAGGCGCAGCTCCGGCAGCGCTTCGATGTACGACAGGGTTCTAAGCAGGTCTTGCGTAATTTTGCCTCGATGCGTCTCGACGAACATCGGGATTTGGGCTCGCTCGGCCGACTCCAGCAGCCCGCCTAGCAAACGAACGGCCTCGTCGCCCGTCACGAAGCTGTTTGCGACCTGAGCGTTCACGTATTGCGCGCCGAGCTCGCGGCACCGTTTCAGTATCGGAAGGAACGTGTCACCCGATGACGGAAAGCTCTGGACGCCCCATTGCAAACCATGACTCCGCAGCAATCGGACCCAGTCTTCCTGGCCATGCTCGGGCAGGCGGCTTAGCAGCCCAGCGAAACCCGCCTCCGCCACCCGCTCCAGCTTCCGCTCTATCGAAGTGTCCTCTTCGGACGGTCCGTTCATCGCCCACCAGGATTGATGAACTTCCAGCCGCGGGGGCAGGCTCGATCCATCGTTGATGCGCCTCAAAAGCCCCTCAGATGTATGCGTATTTGCCGATTTCTTCACGCCGATCACCACCCGTTTATAATATTTGTCGTTTCTATCACTCAATGATAGAGTAATAAACAGGTGAAAGAAATGAATGATTTGATTCAACTATTTATACAATTTGACGTATACGCAGGAAGAAAGGAGCTGGGTGGGAGATGCTGGAGATTCCATTGTTCATTCCGGGAGAGTCTTACGGCAAGGTCGTTTGCGAACGGGGGTGGAAGTGGAATCGCGGCGATGTTCCGTTTCATGATTACGATCTGTGGTATGTATGGCGGGGAGAAGGGCGGCTTGTCCTTAACGGCGAGGAGCATCCGCTGTCGCACAACCAGTGTTATCTGTTTCGGCCGGGCGACCGCGTGGACGCCTGGCATAATCCCGACCTGCCGCTAGTCGTCACCTATATTCATTTCACTGCAAAAGGGAGCTCCGAAATGCTGGCCGCTCTCCCGTCCCGCTATGATATTTCTTTCCCGTACGTTTTCGAAGCCTATCTGGACAGATTCGTGCAAGTTATGACCTTAAGGGAGTACCGCCATAAAGAAGAAGCCTGCATGCTGCTTCGCCTCCTTCTTATGGGATTGGAACGGGAGAGCTTGTCCAGCAAAGAGGCTTCTAGAAGACGGAGACCGCATCTCGAAGCCATGACGAAGATCGCCGCAACGATTCGGGAAAATCCGGCTCAGGCCGGCACGATCGCGGAACTGGCGAAGCAGGCGTATTTGTCGCCGCGCTACTTTTCCATGAAGTTTAGGGAAACGATGGGCCAGACGATCGAGAGCTATATCATCGAGAAAAGGATAGAACGCGCGGAGCTGCTGCTAAACCAGCACGGCATGATGGTAGGAGAGGTAGCGGAAGCGCTTGGCTATCAGAACATCTATTATTTTAGCAAGCAATTCAAGAAAGTTAGAGGCTACAGCCCTTCGAAGGCGGGAAGGCGGGGCGCTTTGCACGCAAATGACTAACATGAACGGGTAACGCTCATTCTGAGCCTGAACATCATCAAAAGCGGCATCGGAATGAAAGCCCGATACCGCTTGCTCGCTCAAATTCGATAACGGCTTGTTCGTGAACGGATCTGTCGGCAAATAGCCCGGAGTACCGGATTCCCAAGCAGCTAGCTGTTACCTGCCAATTGTCCAGACAGCTTGCGGAAAACGTTATAGCTGCGCTCCGCGCATTCCGAAATGGCAATGGGATGAAAGCCAGGCAGGTCCGCATACAACGTATCGTTTAGAGGAGCCGTCCATGAGGAAGGAAGCGCATCTGCTCCCAATGCCGCGCCCATAATGGATCCTACCGTCGCCCCGTTGCAATCGGTGTCCCAGCCGCCCAGTACGGAAGTTGTGACCGCCTTCTCAAAGTCCCCGCCGCCAAAGATCAGGGAAGCCGCGACCAGCGCCGCATTATTATTCGTATGAACCGGATGATAATGCTTGAACGATTCCCAGATTCGATCAACCAGCGAGATTTGATCCCTGGCCGCGGATGCGATCTCCACTGCCTTTTGGATATCCGCAGCAAGCCTGGACGTCGCCGGAATTTCGCTAAGGCCGATCTCGACGATCCGGCGCGGGTCCTTCTCGGCGAACGCGGCGGCAATCATCGCCGCTACGAACATTTCTCCGTAAATCCCGTTCTTGATATGCGAGAAGGAGGCATCGCGCCATGCCAGTTCGGCAGCCAGCTCGGGCTGTGCGGCTGCCCCGTACGCAAAGCCGTCTGCGCGAATTTGGGCGCCGATCCACTCGCGATATGGATTCAAATGCGTGCGAACCCATTCCAGTTTTTCTTTCCAGTTCTCCGGTCTGTCAGGCTTCATATGAGAGGTCATTTGAGAAAAATTCAAATACGCTTGCGTCTCGGCCGTACAAACCTGAGCATAAGTGAGGCGATTATGCCATAGCTTGCCGATATCCCATGAATCCCAATCCAGTCCTTTCTCTTCGAGCATGATTAATCCAAGCACCGTATAACGAATATCGTCGTCGGTTTCCATAAATGCGATCCGCTCGCGCGTGCTCTTCAAACCGTAATGAGCAAGACCCAACTCCTTCGCTCCCGGCGATTCGATCGGCGTGTAACCTTGAATCGGCCAGGCGTTGGCGCCTTCAAACCAGAGCTGAACGTTTCTCCAGCCGGGATTGCCATTTGCTCCAGCCATGTAAGGCCCGTGCTCAAGCGGCTTGCCAAGGGCGCAACCGACGCTCCGTCCCAGCCACGCTCCATAAAATTTGTTGCGCCATTGCTGCTCCGACCATCCAGCCTTCAGACGGCGCGGTCCTTCCGGACGCAGCTTGCGAATGCTCTCCAGCTCTGACGGCTCCTCATAAGGGAAGTCCGTTCTCGCTTGCAGCTTGGACAGTTCCTCATACAGACTCATAAGCTTCCCTTCATCTTCGCCCGCTTCCTCCACTCTTTGAGCGAAGCCCTGCGTGTCGCACCCCTCTTCCGTTTTTTGGACAACCTCTTCTCTTACGAGCGCTTTCAATGGATCCCAACCAGCCATAAGTTTTCAATCCCTTCCGCTTATTTAGGACTGATTATATAAGAAGACTAGTCTCAGCGCTTCCCAGATCAAGGCAGCTCATTCTCAAAAATTGCAATTCCAGAATATTTATTCCGATAGGCCATAGGAGAGATGCCTTCCGCTCCGGCAAATAAACGATAGAAGGAAGAAACGCTCTGGAATCCGCTTGCAAAACAAACCTCGGTCACCGGCATATCCGTCCGTACCAAAAGACGGCGCGCCTCTGCGAGCCGGAGTAATAACAAATAATCTTTGAAGCCTCGTCCGAGTACTTCCTGAAACATTCTCGACACTCTGGAGGAGCTCAGATGGAGCATACGGGCAAGCTGTTCAAGATCCAGCGGCTCATTGAAGTGCTCCTGCATATAAGCGGATATGATGCGGAAGTTCGAGAAGGAATCGGTTATTTCCCTCCATTCGGATGGCGGAATATCGGTGCTGCAGCTACGCAGCAGATGGGAAACGATTTGCAGCAGCAAGCCTTTGGCCATCATTTGATATCCCTCCAGCTTTCGGTCCAGCTCCAGCCATATGGATTGCATCAATGGCCAAATCGCTGTTGCCAATGCCGAGTCCGAAGGAATCAGGTTCTGAAACCGTTCCGAAGGAATGGAGAAGGGAAGCAGCAATCGTTCGTCCTCCTCCAGCAACAGACCAGGATCGAAATTCAGGAACAAATAGGAGCTTGGGTTATGCTCCGCCGAGCAGGCGATATGCCTTTCCGTATGATTGACAATAAATATATCTCCTGGAGCGACAACGTATTTTTTGGAGCCGAAATAAAACTCGCCCTCGCCCGACACGCAGCAGCCGATCTCCAGGCTCGCATGATAGTGCAGCGGTTCTCTATACGAACGCGGCGTCCAATAAAAGGCGTTGATCGCGATATCATGTTCGTATTCAATGTTCAGACGCATGCTTTTGACCATGCTTCTCACCTCTGACTTCATCGTAGAGGGACACTGTAGCGCTGTCAACATGCCAAAAGATCAAAACGAATCAGCCCCCGCCTACGCATGTTTCGCCTTAACCTCAGCATAATTCAACTTCACTGTCGCATTTAAAGGAAGACGGTCTTCCTTTTCCATCGTCCAAAGCAGCAGCTTGCGCTCGAGCTCCGAACGAATGCTCGCGAAGGCCGGGTCCTCGAAGCGATTGTGCAGCTCGTCGCGGTCGTTAACCAGGTCATAAAGCTCGCCTTCGCCGCTGGCGTAGATGTTCAGCTTCCACTCCAGCGTGCGAATGCTTTTGCCCTTCCCCACCCATGCCTCGCGATAGGCGCACCAGACGAAATAACGATCGTCGAACGGATGCTCCGGGCGCACGGTAATATCGGAGACGCGGATCGGCTCCCCTTCTTCGCCGCTCTCGATGACGACAAATTCCCGTGGCGTATAATCCTCTCCCCTCAGATAAGGAGCCAGGCTCTTGCCCTGAACCCCCGGCGGAATCGGAATGCCCGCCATGTCCAGGAAGGTCGGCATAATATCGACCAGCTCGACCGGATGTTTTGTTCGTCGCGGTCCCTGATATCCCGGAGCCGCGACAATAAACGGCACATGGGTAAAGGAATCGTAGAACATGTTGTGCTTCTGAATGAGCCCGTGAGCCCCCATCGAGTCGCCATGGTCGGACGTAAAAACGACGACGGTATTGTCCGTCAAGCCGAGCTCCTCCATCTTCGCGAACACGCCGGCGAGCGTATCGTCGATAAATCGGATCATGCCGTAATGGATCGCCCGTACCTTGCGAATCAGCTTATCGTCCGCCGTATCCATCGCATCCATCAGATAGGCCACCTGCTGTCGCTCCGGTTTTCCTTCCAACATGTCCTTTGGCGGAAGCGGCACCTTGGCGGGATCAATCATGCTGGCGTAAGGCTCCGGCGCTTGATAAGGCGTATGCGGATCCGGAAAGGAAAGCCAGGCGAAAAACGGCTTCTCGGGATCACGTTCATTTTCGAGATAATCCATCATCGTTTCCCCAAGCAGGTAGGTGCCGCATTTCTCCGGACGGGCAGGATTGGTTCCATGGCCCAAAGGGCTTACCCAGCAAG
Source organism: Paenibacillus sp. MY03 (assembly GCF_002165585.1). Taxonomy (NCBI): domain Bacteria; kingdom Bacillati; phylum Bacillota; class Bacilli; order Caryophanales; family Paenibacillaceae; genus Paenibacillus; species Paenibacillus sp. MY03. The sequence continues at coordinate 27,549 of NZ_MXQD01000004.1, forward strand.
TATGGGACCACTCATGCGCCGCCATGGTTTCGGGATCGTCTCTGTAGCCGTCAACCAGATGCCCGTGATCGGCCAGCCGGACGTAATCGAATACTTGTCTCAGCACGCTGGCTTTCTCGCGATCCGCGACTTCGGCGGGATAGTAGGTCTTGGTATTCTCCATGAAAGCATGATTTTTCCCGATAATCGCCGTCTGATAGCCATGCTCCTTGAGCACTTGCGGCAGCGTTGTCTCCGCAGGATTAATCATCATGTGGTTCGCATGAACTCCGATGGAGGAGGCATACCTGCCCGTAAACATCGATGATCTTGACGGGGAACAGGCGGGATAATTGCAGAAGGCGAAGTCAAATACAACGCCGCGTTCGGCCAGGCTTTCGAGTACTGGCGTCTCTAATGCCGGGTTGCCGTATAAACTGAGCGTTTCCGCCGATTGCTGGTCCGTCTGAATAAGCAATAAATTAGGTCGTTTATCCATCTTGTTTCCTCCTTCTGGCAACCGCATATCAACCTTTGATCGAACCGATCATCACGCCTTTAACGAAATAACGTTGAATGAACGGATACAGCAGCAGGACGGGCACGCTCGAAATGATGATGACGGAATACTTGATGCTCTCGGCCAGCATGACGCGCTCCGTCATGCCGACATCGCCGCCGCCCATGTCGTCCTGATTCAGAATGAGGATTTCCCGCAGAATCAGCTGGAGCGGGAATAATTCCCTATCCTTGAGATAAATCAGCGCGTTGAAATACGCGTTCCAATGACCTACGCCATAGAACAGCACCATAACGGCCAATATCGGCTTGGACAACGGCAAGATGATGCTCCATAACATCCGGAAGAAATTACAGCCGTCCATCCATGCCGACTCCTGCAGCTCGTTCGGAATGCTGTTTTGGAAAAAGCTCCGCATCACGATGAGATTATAGGTCGCGATGGCGCCGGGAATCAGCATCGCCCAGATCGTATTATTCATGCCAAGGTTTTTGACCAAAAGGTAGGTCGGAATCAGCCCCCCGCTGAAAAACATCGTGAACGTAACAAAAAACATAAGAAATTGTTGACCCGGCAAATCCCTGCGGGATAGCGGATAAGCCGCCAGCACGGTCAAAACCAGATTGATGAAGGTGCCAGCTATCGCATAAAATACGGTGTTCGCGTAACCGCTCCATATTTTCTCATTCTCGAATACCAGCTTGTAAGGCTCCAGCGTAAAGCCTTGCGGCAGCAACCAGACCCTGCCTTCCACGACATCAATCGGATTGCTGAACGAGGCGCTGACCACGAACAGCAGCGGATAACCCACGAGGATTAGGAGCAAGGCAGTGATGACATACAGAACGGCATCAAAAATTTTGTCATCTCTGGACCGCAGCTTGTTTTCATTGGATGATTGCATGCTCTTTGCTCCTCTCTACCATAGACTCGAATCGGTCTTTTTCTTTGCAAACCAGTTCACCAACACGAGGAGGGTAAAGTCGATGACGGCATTAAACAAGCCCGCCGCCGCCGTATAGCTGAACTGGCCGCCCATAATTCCGTTTTTGTACACGAATGTCGGCAAAATATCGCTTTTGCTGGCATTAATCGGATTCTGCATCAGCAGCGCCTTCTCGAAGCCGACATCCATCAGCTGACCGATCTGCAGGATGAACAAAATAATAATGGTCGGCAGTATGCCCGGTATCGATACGTGTTTGATGCGCTGGAGCCTGGTGGCTCCGTCGATTTTGGCCGCCTCGTACAAGGTAGGGTCGATGCCGCTGAGCGCTGCAAGATAGATGATCGAGCCCCAGCCCATATGCTGCCAGATCCCCGAAGACACGAAAATGGTTTGGAACCACTCCGCTTTTTGCATAAAATTAACGGGATCCATGCCCAGCATCATCAAAATTTGATTGATCTTCCCCGTTTCCGGATCAAGAAAGATGTTCAGCATCCCCACCAGTACGATGATCGATAGAAAGTGAGGGATATAGGACACATTCTGCAGCAGCTTTTGCAGCCAGCGGAGCCGGATTTCATTAAGCAAAAGTGCCAGCAGTATAGGAATCGGAAAGCCGACAAGCAGCTGGAACAAGCTTAAGGAGATCGTATTCCATAGCAGCTCCCAGAAGTACACCGAAGAAAAGAAACGTTCAAAATGGGCCAAGCCCGCCCATGGACTGCCCAAAATTCCCTTCGTTGCGGAGAAGTCCTTAAAGGCAATGGTGATCCCGTACATCGGAACATATTTGAACAGAATATACCAAATGATCGGAATAAATAACATCAAGTAGAGCTCATATCGAACGAGTATCCGTTTCCGCAGTACATGCTTCGGCTTCCACTCGCTATTTGTAGATGTAGTCGATTTCGCAGCCTCGGCTTGCATCATTTCACACTCCTATCGCAGGTCTGGAAAAGCCAGGGGCGGCGTTGCATAGCCGCCGCCCGCAGCAAATCTTCCTTATTTCTTCGCGTCATAGGCTTCTTGATACGCCTTCTGCAGCACGTCAATCTTCATCTTCTCGAGGGTAGCTGCGTATTCCCCCCATTTATCGAAGCTGAGCTCGCCGATGATGAACTTCGCGACCGATTCTCTTACATATTTATCAATGTCCGCTTTGATCGGGATGATCTGGTCCGAAGTCGCCTTGTCGAAGATCGGAGCGCCAAGGACGGTTTCCGGCAAATAATCTTCAATAAATTGGTTAGCCTCCAACACCTTGTCGTTCTCCACAATGTTGCCGTAGGTGTCTGTGACCACATGCGGGAAGCTGCCTCCCGGCACCAGATTTACCTGGCCAAGCGCCGCCATAAAGCCGCGGGAGTCATTTTTGATGGATTCATGGATGACCGGTTTGCCGTCCTTCATCGTATACGTCTCGCCTTCCACGCCGTATTGGAAAAATTTCGAGCCCTCTTCGCTAAAGAAATAATCGACCCAGCGAATGGCGGCCTCCGGATTTTTATTTACTTTGGAGATGGCGAACGTTCCGATCGGCGCTGCAATTGGTCCGGTAGCCGAATGGGTCTGATCCCCGTGAGGACCTACGATCGGCGTCATGCCCGTAAATTGATTCTCCACCTGCAAGAAAGGATCGGAAGCCTGAATAAAGAACATGCCGATCAGAGTTTGGGACAGATTGCTTCTCCAATTCGGTATATCGCCCGCGTAAAAGTCCTGCCACAGCAGCTTCTCGCTATACAACTGATTCAGAAATTGCAACAGCTCCTTGAAGCGTTCGTCTTTCAGCCAAATGTTGACCTGATCATCCTTGATATTGATTTGATAACCCATTTGCTGCTCCAGGCCGAAGGACCCCGAGAAGGTGGAATAGACCATCCCGATATCCCGTAAGCCGAGCGGAATCTCGTCCTGCTTGCCGTTGCCGTTGGGATCGTTGTCGCGGAACGCGCGCAGCACCGTAAACAGCTCGTCCACATTCGCAGGCGCTTTCAGATCCAGCTTGGCGAGCCATTCCTTGTTGATCCAGATCTTCTCCGATCGTCCGGAGCTCTGCAGACGCACGGTGGGCAGCGAATAGATATGACCGTCCGCAGCCGTCACCGACTTTTTGACCTCGGGATATTGCTCGAAGATGCTCTTTAGATTCGGCGCATGCTCATCGATCAATCCCTCCAGCGGGATGAGCATTTGCTCCTGCTGGCCGTAGCGGGCAATGTCCGTATTGGTCAGGTTGGCCCTCAGGAAAATATCCGGCAGCTCATTCGCGGCAAACAACAGATTCCGCTTCTCGTCGCAGCCTTGCGCATTCGCCGGGAGCTCATCGAATTGCAGCTTGACATTGGTCATTTTCTCATATTCCTTAAAGATGAGGACGTCCCCCCACTCCGCATGGTTCGGATCCTTGCAGCCGAAAACCTTCAGGGTTACAGGCTCATTGACGATCGGGAAGCCTGCTTCCGTAAGGTTGCTCGCCGCATCCGTATTCCCTGGGCTAGTGACCGGCTCCTCCTTCGAATTGCTGCAGGCAGAAGTCAGCGTCGTCGCCGTTAAGGCGGCCGCGAGCATCATCATCATTCGCTTTCTTGTTTTTACCAACATTTACGGTCCATCCCCTTTTCTTATTGTTAGGCTCCTTAGCGCTGCATGCAAAGGCTTACATTCAGGAACTTGCACTGATTATAAATCGGATGGGAATCTGAAAACGTTTCACTTTTTTGTACTTTCATATTAAATTTATGCAGCAGCCGCTTGTTGGAGCGTCTAGGAGCGTCCCTTGATTCGTTGCATATAGGCAAGCGGCGTTTCTCCCGTCGCGTCCTTGAACACGCGGATGAAATAGCTGTTGCTGCTGAATCCCAGCTTGGCATGAAGCTCCTTGAGCGGCGTATCCCCTTCCAGCAGCAGCTGCTTGCTCCGCTCGATGCGATGCTCCGTCAGCAGCTCCGTGAACGTACGTCCGGTCTCTTCCTTGACGAGCCTGCTTAAGTACGAAGGGGTGATGCCCAGCCGCTCCGAGGTCTCGTCCAGCGTGAGTCCTTCCCGGTATCGACCCGCAATCATCTGCAGCGCTTGCCTCACGTGGCGCGAATGGCCGGAGGTCAGGTTCAATCTTTGAAGTTCCTGGGCAAGCGTTGTATAGATGCCGCATACAGTTGCCTGCGCCTGGTCGCTCGACAATCCCGGGCGCTGGAAGATCGATAGCTCCTGTACCATCCACTCCGCCGGAATGTCTGCTTTCCGTGCTATTTTGGCGGCAATCTGCACCAGCTCCGCAGACACTCGTTCCAGAAGCGACGCCTTCCCTTGCCCCTTCTTATCAGAACCCATGATCTCCCCAATAATCGCCACCGCTTCTTCTCCATCAGCTGCCTCCATCGCGGCGAGCAGCCGCTTCTCTTGCCCGATAGTCACGTAAGGCTCATTCGCGGAAAGTCCGGCATGGACTGGCTGGCGAGTCTGTCCTTCTACTTCCTGGACCAACTTTCGATAAGCCTCCTGGCTTTTGCCAAGGGAAGGAACGATCGGGCTGATCAGTAGCGTGGCCGCCAAATTCATGTACAGCTTTAGAGAAGCCTCCAAGCGGGAGCCTTTCGCGGCAATCCACTGGGCTACCGCAAGTTCGCTGCGCTCCGTGCCGCAAGTAATCAGCATCGCCCACCTTCCGCGATCCAGAGCCACGGTACAGCTCCAAGGGTATCCGCCTCCTGCCTGATCGCACAGATCCGTTACCGACCGAAGATAAGGAATTAATTCCTCTTCTCGCAGCCGCGCTGCGAGCACATCGTAGTGAGCGAGCTGTACGAGCATAAGAACAAAGCGGGGTTTGTCTCTGCTTGAGCCGCTCTCCGAGAAATATTGCTCCAGGGGCTGCATGTCTACTTCCATGCCCAGAAGATGGTCATGAAGGACGGATCTGGAGAGCGCAATATCCGCAAGCTCCTTTACACGCAATTGGGCTGCCCGCTCCTCAAGCTGCTTGCGGACACTTCGGATCACAACGCTAAGCGTGTCAGCGGAAAGCCGGTGCTTCAACAAATAATCGACCGCGCCATAACTAAGGGATCCACGAACATATTCGAAGGAATCATAGCTGCTCAGCACGATAACCTTAAGGCGGGGATTAGCCCCAAGCAATTGACGGGTCAGCTCCAGACCGTTCATCCCGGGCATGCTCATATCGACGATTACCGCATCCGGCTGCTGCGATTTGACCAGCTCCAGCGCTTGCCGTCCGTCCCCTGCTTCTCCGCAAAGCACGAACCCCTCCTTCTCCCATTCCAGCAGGGAACGAAGGTGACTGCGTACCAGCGGTTCATCATCAACGAAAGCGATTTTCCAGTTCATGGGTCACCACGCCTTTCTCTTTGCATTGCGGGAGCCGCAGCTCTACCGTAGTCAATATCCCCGGCACGCTGACAATAGATAATCCGTATTGTTCGCCGAAAGCCAGCCTGATGCGGTCTTTTACATTGCTAATGCCGATACCGGTTCCTTCCCGTGCATGCCGCTCTGATTCGTGCTTAAGGAGGGCCTCAAGCTGCTCCTCCGATATCCCCGCTCCGTTATCCGTTACGTCGATAGTCATATCTGAGCCCTCTCTGCAATAGCTTTTGATGGTAATTCTTCCTGCCCTCTCCGATGAAGCGCCGAACCCATGCAGAAGCGCGTTCTCCACGATCGGCTGGAGCACGAATTTCGGAATCAGGCAATCCAGCGTAGCCTCCTCCGCATCGATGCTTACGGTTATCCGGTCCATAAATCGGTATCTTTGAATGCTCAAATATCGCTTAAGCAGCTCCAGCTCCTCCCGAATCGGAATCAAATCCCGCTTCTGATCAACCGCGAATCGCATAAGCTCCACAAGTGCCGCCGATATTTCGCCGATATTGGGCACCTGTTGAATTTTGGACAAATAGTTGATGGTATTCAGCGTATTATAGAGAAAATGGGGATTGATTTGGGATTGCAGCGCCCGATATTCGGCTTCCCGCTTTTGTCTGCCCCTCTCCTCCGTCTCCTCCATCAGCTCCTGCACATTCGTCATCATGGTGGTGAACATTTCGCTTAGCTGTCCAACTTCGTCTTGGGTGTCAATGCGCGGGCGTGCCTTCAGCTGTCCTTCTCCGACCCGCTTCATCGTGTTATGCAGCCGTTTCAGATTTTTTGTAATCTGCTTTGAGAGCACGATAGAGATGACATGTACGGCCAACAGCACCAGTACGGTAATCAAAATCAATTGTTTCCGAATTTGCTCCACTTCCCGCAGCAGCTCGCTTGTTGGGACCATGCCTATGGTTGTCCAGCCGGTGAGATCGGATGCAATCTGTACGGTTAAGTACGTCTCGCCGTTTACTTCCTTTAGCCTGCCTGCTGCTTCCGAGCCTGTCCCCTTGTTCATGTCCCCCATTACCGCGGATAGATCGGAGATCACGTTCTCATTCGAGCCGCTGTGATAGATAATCTGGCCGCGACCGTCCACCACGCCGATGACGCTCCCTTTTAACGGCTGGATTTCGAAGACCCGCTTCATGAAATCGGGATGAAATTCGATTACGCCAAGCCCGATGCTTTTTCCGCCCGTTAATAACGGCCTAACAAGAAGCATGGAGTTCTCCGTGGAAGCGTCGAATAACACATGCCTTCGATTTTCCCGCAGCTCGCCCTTCTCGATCAGACCTTGCAGCTTCGTCTGGTTGATTCGCGAAAAGCCGTTCTGGAACAGCTTTCCGTTAAAGCCCATAACGGATATTCTCTGAATATAGGATTTATAGGCCGCCATGGATGCGATATAATCTTCGACCTGTTTCTTCTCCTGGAACCATTCGTACGAGGGAGCGGCCGTGTCGCTTAGCAGGCTTTGCGCAACCATATCCCGCGTGACGATTACCTTGGCCACCTGATCCGCTTCCTCCATCGTCGAACGGAGCTTTTCATCCGCTCTGCGGATGCTGTCGGATATAAAGATCGTCGCGTTTTCCTCAATGACGCTTGATGCATTTTGATACGTAATGTAGGAAATCGGAATAATTGCCAGACAAATCATGATGCTGAAAGCTATAAACATTTTTCCTTGAATGGTGCGCAATGTCATCTTCCCCTCGTCTATCGTAATGACCATGAAAAGCCACCTGCCGAATTCTCATTCGGCAAGGTGGCTCTTTGAAAACGCTGCCAGGTTATCGCTCAGCGAATGTGCTACAATCAAATAGTAGCACAGGTTATTGTTGAGCTGTCGATTAACCATTAGGCATTTTCGATTATGTTGTTACAGATTCAGGAGGGAGCTTGCAAGGATGGCCGTTCTAAGCAGAATCAGATTTGTGGAGGACCTCTTTGTACGGATGGCATGGGTGATCGAGAATGTGGTGGATGCCGAGACGGAGTTCCCTCGGGCGAGTTACCCAAAAACGATTATATGGTTAGTCCTGGACGGGACGAGAACGATCGAAGTAAACGGTAACCTTCGCGAAGTACGGGCAGGAGATATTGTCGTCATTCCGCCACAAACGCCTAGAATTGTTTTGGCAAGCGACGCATCTGCCAGTCCGTTTCACTACTATACAGTCGGCTGCGATATCAAGATCGGTTCTTTAAACTTCGTGGAGCTGTATAACCTCCCCTTAATAGCTCGAATCGAGGATACATCCGCCTTTCAAGAGCTCACTCGATTGACCGCCAAGCTTCTGGAGCAATCCTTGGATGTGATCAAATCACTGCATGCACTGGATCAGCCCCAGTTGATCATTAGCAAGGTCAATACCGACGAAACGGTTGCGCTGCTCGCCGTTAACGCCTCTTTCAACGTCTGGGTGGCGCGCTTCTTCGACATGATGAGAGGTTATATGCCCGACAAAGCCCAGGAGATTGACCCCCGCATCAGCAGGCTGTGCAACTATATGCAGATGAATCTGGAAAAAAAGCTTGCGCTGCCCGATTTGGCCGCATATTTATTTATAAGCGAAAGCCATCTTCGTCTTTTGTTTCGCAAAACAATGGGTATCTCGCCTTCGGAGTATTTGCGGCAGCTCCGCCTTCAGCGTGCGAAGGACCTGCTCGTCAATACAACCTACTCGCTTAGTGAAATTGCGGAGCTTTCCGGCTTTCAGACGCTGAATCGCTTCAGCCGGATGTTCAAGTCGAACGAATCCATCCCGGCCACCGAATACCGCAAACGTTATTATGGCATCGCTCAGGGGTAGGGAGATTGGCAAGCTCAAATATGCGATCTGGAAAAGAATCTAGATAAATAATATACTAGCTATAACTGTTTTTTGTTGAGGTGAATCTAATGGATGAAATCAATGAATCAAAGGAAATTGTATTACAAATCGGTGTTGCCTTGAAAAAGTACAGAAAAGAAAAAAACATGAGCTTGGACGACTTATCGGAACTAACGGGCGTAAGCAAACTTACTCTGGGGAATATCGAACGTGGCGAGACAAATCCAACTTTGGCGATTATATGGAAAATTTCAAAAGGTATATCTTTACCGCTATTGGCTTTGTTCAAATCAGAAGACTCTGCTAGTTTGTATCGAGCAGGCGAAGGACTGCGGTTTTCTAATGATCAAAAAAATTGGAGCATTGAACCAATCTTTAAAAGTAACGATATTGAAATGTGTCGGGCTTACTTACAGCCAAATAGCTCGTATCAGCCTGAAGGTCATCATGTCAATACAACTGAAATTGCGACAGTCATGACTGGTTCCATTGAAATTCAAGTCAATGGAGAGATTTTCACATTGAATCAATATGATACTATCAGTTTTCGTGCGGATTGTCCTCATTCTTATACCAATCATACGGATAGCGAAACAGTGCTCCATATATCCTTAAAGTACGATTTCTAAAGTCGAAAATGCCACTTATTAAATACAACTCTGAATTCCATGACGGGAATTTCAGAGTTGTATTTTTGTTTTCAGATGAACAAAAGTATATTATAAATTACTTATTGATAAATAAAATATATTATAATATACTTTATTTATTCGCGCGGGTGTATCGTTTTTTTAAAAATCAGCAGGAAGCAAATAATACGCAAGAATTCAGGAAGGAGAAATTAAGAATGCCGAACAAACTAAATAATAAAGCCGTACCATCCTCTACAGGGCTGATCATTCTCGGCATTATTGTTATCGCAGCTAATTTACGTACTCCCTTAACATCCGTCAGTCCTTTAGTGAGTCTGATAAGGGATGACCTTCATATTTCAAATACATCAGCAGGCCTGATCACAACGGTACCCTTGCTTGCATTTGCTTTATTATCGCCTCTAGTACCAAAATTAGGACAAAGGTATGGGATTGAACGCATCATAATGATCGCCTTACTCTTTCTGACTGTAGGTATTGTAATACGTTCTTTATCTGGCGCAGCTAATCTGTTTATCGGGACAGCAATTCTTGGATTCGCAATTGCCGTATGTAATGTATTATTGCCAAGTATAATCAAAAGGGATTTCCCAAATAAAATTGGCTCCATGACAGGTATTTACTCCATTTCAATGAATTTAAGTGGAGCAATTGCAACGGGAATCAGTGTGCCTCTAGCCGTAAACGCAGGTCTAAAATGGCAAGGATCATTGGGAATATGGGGGATTCTAAGCTTTGTATCCATCCTCTGTTGGTTACCCCAATTAAGAAATCAAACCAAGCAAACAACCACGTCGAGTCAACAAATGGCCAACAACGATGTGAATGTTTGGAAATCCCTTATTGCCTGGCAAGTAACCTTGTTTATGGGTATACAGTCCATGGTTTTCTACGTTTTGATCGCATGGTTGCCTGAAATTTTAAAGCAGCAAGGAATTGATCCAAACCAATCAGGATGGTATCTCTCGATCATGCAGTTAGTTATGCTTCCATTTGCCTTTATTGTCCCCGTTATTGCTGGGCGCATGTCTAGCCAACGGTTTTTAGTGGTCATTACAACCTTTTTGCTATTGACGGGAACGATTGGACTTCTTTACGGAAGCCCCAATATGATTCTGTTGTGGATCATCATGCTCGGAATTGGTGGAGGCTTCGCCTTTAGTTTGGCCATGATGTTTTTCGGGTTACGTACTGAAAATGCGCATCAAGCAGCGAAACTGTCTGGCATGGCTCAATCGATCGGATATCTTTTTGCCGCAGTCGGTCCTGCTCTTATAGGATATCTGCATGATGCGACAAATAGTTGGAACCTGCCACTATTCATTCTGCTTGGCGCTTCGGTCTTGCTCTTTTTAGTCGGTATAGGAGCAGCAAGAAACCGTTTTGTATGTAGCCGAAATAGTTATGAGCTGCCGATGAAAGCATGAAGGCTATTATCGTCTATGGACGCTAATCAGAATTACTTTTCGGGGCTATCGGCGTTTTTAACGCCTAAGTTGCTCGTTCGCCTACATTTTGGCTTCATAGACGTTATTATCGCCTATGGAACCGTCAATCTATTTTTCGCATGACAACCGCAGGCTCATGATCCACAGTCTGGTATGTCGCATTATTTCCTAAACGATTAAAAAAGCACTGCGTTTCTCCAAGTCGAGATCGCAGTGCTTTTTCAATAAAAGCAAGATAATAAATCCGGTAATATATTCTCCTAAACTATCGCCAGCTCCGCGCTCAAAGTATGCTGCAAATTGCCGCCTACCTTAACCTCCACCTTGCATGGCTTGACCGCAAAGGCCATCGAGCTGTCCCAGATGCCCAGCTCGTCAGCTCCCAGCTCCAGCGTGACCTCTCGTTCTTCGCCCGGCTCAAGAGCAACCTTGACGAAACCCTTCAGCTCGGCGATACGTCTGGTCACCATGGACTCCCGGGCTTTAATGTACAACTGCACCGTTTCCGAGCCGGCGACATCGCCCGTATTTTTCACCTTGACGGCAACCTTGACGCGCTCTCCGTTTGCGAGATCGCCTGCGGCAACCGTCGCGGCAGACAAGCCCAGCTCCCTGTACTCGAAGCTCGTATAGCTGAGCCCATGCCCGAACGCATACAAAGGCGCCGGCGTCATATCGACGTAAACACGCGGCCTTCCTGGATCCTTCTGGTTGTAATACACCGGCAGCTGCGCCGTCGAACGCGGCAGGGATACCGGGAGCTTGCCGCTCGGATTAACTTGTCCGAACAGGATTTCTCCGATTGCCTGCCCGCCTTCCTTGCCCGGATACCATGCGCACAAGACGGCGTCCGCCAGCTCGTCCACCTCGCCGATGGCATGGGGACGACCTTGAATCAATACAACGACAACTGGAGTACCTGTTGCCGCCACTGCCTCCGCCAGCTGAATTTGAGCTGCACCCAGACGCAAATCCGCCAAATCTACCCCTTCGCCGCAATCCATCTCGGCGGGTCGCTCGCCCGCAATGACCGCTTCGCCGTTGCCGTCGAACAGATCGCCGAATTGTCTCGTACTGCTGCCGCCCAGAACAAGCACGGCGACATCCGCGGCCTTGGCGGTCTCAACCGCTTCGGCGATTCCTCCTGTCGATGCGTCGCGGATTCCGCAGCCGTGCGCATACACGACTTCGACGCCTTCCGTTGCCGCCATCCGAATCCCTTGCAGCACGGTCGAGCCGGTCTTCGGACGCTGGACGCTCGTATAGTCCCCCAGCTGATTATAGATTCGATCGGCATTGGGCCCGATCACCGCGATACGCTTAACATTTGCATCAAACGGCAGTCTCATGTTGTCATTTTTAAGCAAAATAACGGACTCGCGCGCAATAGCCAAATTGATACGGCGTATGTCCTCGCTGCCCACGACGGATGCCGCCTTGGTTTCGTCCGTATAAGGACGGTCGAACAAGCCCAGTTCGAACTTCAAGCGAAGGACGCGGGCAACCGCCCTGTCGATATACGACTCGTCGACGAGTCCAGACAAAACGGCCGCCTCCAGCGTCGTAAACGATTTGTCCCACAGACTTAAGTCGACTCCCGCGGATAAAGCAAGAGCAGCAGCTGCTTCATGTCCGCCCGTGAGCGCCAGCAACCGGTCAATCGCCTGGCCGTCGGCCATCACGATCCCTTCGAAGCCCCATTCCTCACGCAAAATTCCCGTCAGCAGCTTGCTGTTGGCATGGCATGGAATGCCGTCGATTTCATTATAAGCGGCCATAAATCCGGCCGCCCCCGCCTTCGCTCCGGCCATCGCGGCCGGCAGATGAATCTCCCGCAGCTCCCGCTCGCCGATGCTGGCCGGTCCGGCGTTTTTGCCGCCAATCCCGGCTCCCTGCGCGCTGAGATGTTTTAATATGACGGCGACTCTATCCGCCTCCGCGAGCTGAGACCAATCCCCTTGCATGCCCCGTACAACGGCTTTCGTAAACGCCGACGCCAGATAGGGATCCTCGCCGTAACATTCCTCCGAACGTCCCCACCTTGGATCCTGCAAAATATCCAACACGGATACCAAAGCAAGATGCGCGCCTCGGCCTCGGATTTCCGCCGCGGTCAAGCGATAAGCACGTTCCATTAACGCCGGATTCCAAGTCGATCCCACATTAAGATTAACCGGCAGCATCGTCCCGTCCAGCGCCTGATGGCCATGCGGACTCTCTTCGCTAAACATAACGGGAATGCCAAGCCGGGTATGCTCCAGCATATATCGTTGAATTTGATTCGCCACGACGGCGCTGTCACCGGCCGCAATGCCGTTCGAATAATCGACGCCCGACCATGGATCGCTGCGGAACAATCCGTACAGTGCGCCCATCCCGCAGAATGCGGTTGTCTCTTGCATAAACGCATCCGTTAGCGCATAGGCTCCGCCTTCCTGCTTCTCGTATGCATTCCAGCCGTACATCCGTTGATTTAATTGCCCGACTTTTTCCCTGAGCGTCATTTTTGACATCAAATCGTCTACGCGCTCTTTGATCGGCAAGCCGGACTGCTTGTATTTTTCCATAGATGCTTCACCCCGGATCCATGTTTCCTGCTTGCATGCTTCTGTATTTCTTGGGAGTCATCCCCATGTATGTCTTGAACACGGAAACAAAATATTTGTATTCCTTATAGCCGACCTGAGCCGCGATTTCGAACACTTTGTCATGCGTGGTGGCCAATAAACGTTTGGCCCGTTCCATTCTCAACTCGTTCAAATATTCGGTAAAACCTTTGCCCGTGCTTTGTTTGAAAATGTAGCTGAAATAACTGGGCGTAATCTTAAGCCAAGCAGCAACCTCGGAAGCTTTAAGCTCCTGGGTGTAATGCTCGTCGATATACCGTTTGGACTTCTCGACAATCCAGTACGAACGGTCGCCGCCGCTTTGCTCGATCATCTCGAAGAGCTTTTGCATGTCCCGCAGGATCGCTTGTTCGAGCGACTCATACGTATTAAAGAGGTTTGTATCGATGGCGCTGCCGCCCACTCCCGAATCCAGCCCCGTTATGCCGCTTTTGCGCAGCCGCTGTCTCAGCAACGTAAGCAGCTCCTCGTACGCGGACTCGATTTCTCGCAGAAAGTAGAGCTGCTCCCTAAAGAAGGCGAACAGGCTCGCAACCGCTTCTTTCATTTCATTTTGGCTCTGCTTAAACAAGGCCGTAGATAGCAGCTGTACCGACTGGGCCAAGTCGAGTGCCGCCGGCCGCCTTCTTTCGCTCCACACTAGCTCCGTCCGGGAGTCGAGCACCGTTGCCTGCTCTAACGCATAGTAATTCAACAGGTTCGCCGCTTCCGCGCAGCGCAGGGCGGTTTCGTTTAAATCCTCATAAAGCTGCGACACCCCAAAATAGACGGCAGGCGGTTGCTTGCACGCGCGGGCCATTTGATCCCATATCGCTTCCCACTCCATCGCTTGCAGCTTGTGATCGGCCACAATCAAGGTGACCAATAAATTCTCGTGATCAAAGATAGAGAAAGAACGGAGCTCCGGCCGACCGTCCGTCATTTGCAAAATGTTGCCCGACCACTGCTCCCGCAGCTCATCGAGCTGCTCCTGCGCCAGCTCCCCGTATCGCTCCTGATACCGATCCAGTTGACTGGCAACAATACGATATTGGGAGCCCTGCAAGGACGAAGGCGCTTCTTTGCTGTACGCGATTCCATTTCTGGCAACGTTGGTGAGCCAAAGCTTGATCTCCTGCATCCCGTCCAGTTGGCTGCGGTTGCGCATCTCCTCCACCATCCGGGTAACGGCCTTGCTGAGTTCGTCGATCTCAACGGGTTTGAGCAAATAATCATGAACGCCGATCCGCATAGCTTGCCTTGCATAATAAAAGTCCTCGTAACCGCTTATGATGATGATTCGGACATCCGGATAACGCCGCGCGAGCTGTCTGGAGAGTTCCAAGCCGTCCATGCCATCCATACGAATATCCGTCAGCACGATATCCACTTGCTCCCGCTCCATTAAGCGAAGAGCCTCCTCGCCGTCATAAGCCTCCCCAATCACTTCGACGCCCAGTTCCTTCCAGTCGATTGTATAACGCAGTCCCTGGCATATGACGGGTTCATCGTCTACGATGATTAATTTGATAAGCTGCCGTTTCTCTTCAACCTGGTTGTCCAAGATGTGCACCGCCTTAGCTTTCTGCATTCGGTAGAGGCAGCCGCAGCCTGATCACGGTTCCCTCGGGTGATGATTCGACGATTTGCAAGCCATACTGCTGGCCAAAGGAAATCGTCATCCGCTCATGGATATTGTGCAAAGCGCCGCGCTTGCCCATCATCGGTTCTAGCGAATGACTTCCTTGTATAGCCTCTATGATTTCTTTTTTGCGTTCAGGGGTCATTCCCTTCCCGTTATCCGAGACGTCCACCCAGATATCTTCCTCATGCCGATAGGCGATAACTTCGACGATATGGACAGGCTTTGACTTGTCCACCCCATGTTTGAAAAAGTTCTCGACCAATGGTTGGATCGAGGCCCTTAGCGTTGGCGCTTCCTCGATCTCGGCTTCCAAATGCAACTTGTACGCCAGCTTGTCGCCCAGTCTGTACTGCTGCAAGAATAAGTAGGCCTGTACAAACTCCATTTCTTTGGCGAGCGTAGTCTGATGTTGATTATTCCCTACCCGAGCCCGGAAAAATTTGGACAACATTTCGATCAGACGGCTCGACTTGTCCGCTTTCTCCAATCTTGCCGTCCAGCGGATCATATCCAGCGTATTATACAGAAAATGAGGATCGATCTGATTCTGGAGCAGCTTGAGCTCAGACTCTCTTTCGTTCAGCTCCAGCTTGTACTTATGCTCGATCAGCTCTTCGATCGTACCGACCATCGCGTTAAACTTCCGATTCAAGTCCGCGATCTCATCCTGCGATTCCACCGGAACCCTTACGCTGAAGTCGCCTCCTGCAACGCGAACCGTTTCCTTCTTCAACCTTAATATGGGCCGTATGATCATATAATTAAAGCCGTAAAAAGCGGCCAAAGCCAATACGATAATAGCCGCCAATATCGCTGTCATCATCCATTCCGCGCTTCGGAATTGTTCGGAGATATGCGACTCGGGGATCATCGCGACGATCGTCCAATCCGTTATGGGCATTCGATGATAAAGCGTCATGTGAGGCTCGCCGTTTACTTCGACCGTGCTAAAGCTTCGCTTGCCCCGGGCTAGCTCGTTGATTTGTTCGGCATAAGGCTTGTAATCTTGAGGCGTCTGATCATTCGAAGCGAGAAGCAGTTCTCCCTCCGCACCCAATAGATAAACCTGGCCGGATGAATCATTCAGGATGCCCTTCTCCAGCTCGGACACTATGCTTTGCTCGTCCAGCCGGATCGTCAGCAAGCCTAGCGGCCGCGTGATATCGACATAGGAGTTGAGCACTCTTATCAACGAAAACACGTTAACCTGACCGTACCAGGCGCTTTCCAAGGCATAACCTTGCGTCCAGAACAAGCCGCCCTTTTTGGCTATGGCTTGAACCTGCCAACCGCTTTCATCGCCGGTAAACGGCTCGCCCATCCCGATGGAATTGCCGTTGTTTCCGACGATCTCAATGGATCGGATATAACTTTTGGACATCAACTGGAAGGTCAGGAAGTTTTCGATATCGTTTTTCAAGTCTGCTTTGTGTTGATCTCCGAGAGGCGGAGAGGTCCGCAAATATTGCCGCATATCCGGACTTAAAATCAGGTAGTCGGCCATATCCGTCACCATCTTCGTCTGTTCGGACAGCTGGCTTGTGACATTGTCCAAATTACGTTGGATGGCGCTTATATATTGTTCTCGCAAAACGAGCTGGTAGTTGTATTGGACAATAACGCCGACACCGACAGTAGGCAAAATCACGAACAACAGAAAGATGATGAGCGCTTTTTTCCTCAAGCTCAGCCTTGCCCAACTTCTTCTGCCCATTGTCATGATGCGCCTCCTTAGCTGCCGGTTCTAGGGCGTGTATGCATACACGCCCTAGCGTTTAACCTTGTGGGACATATTGTACATCTATGTGGAATAACGAATCAACCTTTTACCGCGCCGGCCGTCATGCCCGTAACCAATTGCTTCTGCAACAGGAGATAGAAAACGACAATCGGGATAAAAGCAATCGTTAACGCAGCCATCTGAAGCGTATAATTCGCTGTTTCCAAGCCAACGAAGTTGGATAGGCCAAGCGGCAGCGTCTTGAGGCTGTTGGACGTGATCAAAACCAAAGCGAATAGATATTCGTTCCAGTTGTAGATGAAGTTCAAGATAACGACGGTTGCCATCGCGGGACGCGTAAGGGGCAAAATGATGGACCAGAAGATCCGGAAGATGCCCGCGCCGTCCATGATGCCCGACTCCTCCATGTCCTTCGGAAAGCCGCGCATAAAACCTTCCAGAATAAAGACGGTGAGCGACAAGTGAAAAGCCGTATAAGGTAGAATGAGCGAGAAATAGGTATCGATCAAGCTCAGTTTTTGCATGATAAGGAAGATCGGAATCAAGGTTGCATGGATCGGAACCAACATGCCGAGCAAGAACAAGGCATACGTAAATCCGCGCAGCTTAAATTCGAATCGGGATAAGAAAAACGCCGCAAGCGCGCCCAAAAACACGGTCACGATAAGCGAAATAAACGTAATCAGGAAGCTGTTAATAAAATAAGTGTCCATATTGGCGATATCCCAAGCCTTCACGTAGTTCGAAAGCTCGATACCCGTCGGGAAGGAAAACGGATCCGCTGCATATTCCTGCTCCGTCTTAAATGAGTTGATGATCATCCAGAAGATAGGGACCAGATTCATAATAGCGAACAAACCTAAAAATACGTAAGCGAATATTTTGAATAATGGAGATCTCTGTTTCACGATTGCTCCTCCCTCCTATGCCTTTTCCTTGCCGAGCCGGTTTGCAATCGTAATCACGACCAAGCTGAACAACAGAATCATAATCGATACCGCGCTTCCATACCCATACTCCAAATTGACGAAAGCGCTGGAATACATATGGATCGTCATAACCTCGGTTTGATGCGCCGGACCGCCTCCGGTCAAAACCTGGATAAGGTCGAACACGCGGAAGGAGTTGCTGATGCTGTACACGATCGTGACCATCAGCGTGGCTCGAATCATGGGAAGCGTAATGAACCAGGTCCGCTTAAGCCCCGTCGCTCCGTCCAGCTCCGACGCTTCGTTGACTTCGTCGGGTATATTTTGAAGAGCGGCAAGGAACATGACCATATATAGGCCGACGTTCTGCCAGATGTAGGCGATGCTGATGGACAGAATCGACCACTTGGGATCGCTAAGCCAATTCTGCTGCCAGCTCTCGAGCCCCACGAACTTCAAGAAATTATTAAGCAAACCGAACTCCGTGTTGTAGATCATCCCCCAAATGAGCGAGACCATAACCGAAGAGATTACG
This sequence comes from Paenibacillus sp. MY03, assembly GCF_002165585.1. Lineage (NCBI taxonomy): Bacteria > Bacillati > Bacillota > Bacilli > Caryophanales > Paenibacillaceae > Paenibacillus > Paenibacillus sp. MY03. Next base: position 45,783 of record NZ_MXQD01000004.1, read on the forward strand.
ACCGGCATAAAGCCGACCGTACGGAAAAAACCCGAACCTTTAAGGCCTTTGTTGAGCAGCAATGCCATCAGAAGGCCTAACGGCAGTTGACCGACCAGGCCCGTAATCATAATGACGATATTATTTTTAACCGAAAGCCAAAACGTATCGCTATTGAACATTCTCACGTAGTTGTCGAATCCGGCAAATTCTTTGGCGCCGATTCCGTTCCAATCCATAAGCGAATAATAAAAGGAAATTCCGATTGGAACGATGGCAATTCCCAGGTAGATAAGGAGGGCTGGAAACAATCCGATAAAGATGGCCAGCTTGCTCCGTTTAAGCGTATGCATCCATCATTCTCCTTTCAAAAGTAGTTCAAAAAGTCCGCTTCCCATTACGAAGTATTTCATGAAGCATATTCGACGTCGAATATTGAATTCAGCCGAACCTTCCGTTTCTCACGTAGCTCTGCTACGCTCCGATACTCAGTTTCTAGCTTCCTTCAATCTTCTCGGTACTGAGAACCGAACTTTTTGAACTTTCATTTTACTTTCTTGGGCTCTATACAGAGAAAACCCGGAACCCGGGTTTTCTCTGTCATTGCCTCAAACCTGACAATCGAAGCTTATTTCTTGTTGTACTCATCCATTGCCGCTTGCGTATCCTGCGCGACTTCCTGCGGCGTTCCGCGACCTACGGTCAGAGCCTGCAAGCCGTTCTGAATGACGCTGACAACCTGAGTCGGAATGATGCTGTCGAATACAGGCGCTGTTCCTTTACCCGTCAATTCAAGCATTTCTTTAAGATACGGGCTTGCATCCTCCGGAACGTCGACCTTAGCGGGAACGACAACGCCGTTGCTGATCAAGTCTTTGTATAAATCTTCACTTACGAAATATTTCATAAATTCTTCGGCAGCCGCTTTTTTACGCTCGTCCAGCTTGCTTTTGATGGCGATGCCGTACTGAACGACGCCGGCGCTTTTGGCCGGATCGCCTTTGCCGCCCTCTACGCTTGGGAACAGCGCGATGCCGAATTTGTCGCCTTGTTCATTATTGATGCGCACGCGCGCATCCACAGTCGAGGACGTGATATGCAAAGCCGCTTTGCCCTGGATCAGATAGTCCTGGCTTTGTACCGAGTCCATGTTGTTCGCATCCGTATTAAAGGCATCCAGCTTGGCGAGCTCATCGATAACGGAGATGGCGCTGACAAATTCAGGATCTGTGAATTTCGCTTCGCCTTTCATTACCTTCTCCAGGAAATCGCTGCCCGTAAAACGGTCGCCGACAATAGACAGAATCGAGGACTGCAATGGCCATTGTTCTTTGTTGCCGAGCGAGATCGGCGTCAAGCCCGCCGCTTTCAGCTTTTTCACCAGTTCGATGAAATCGGCATAAGTGGTAGGGAATGCGTCGTAACCTACGCTTGCCAGCATCTCTTTGTTGTAATAAACGATATCAACAAATGTTTGCTTCGTCGGAACTGCGTATTGCTGATCGGCTACGTTAAATGGCGAGAGCGCGCTCTCCGGCAAAATTTCTTTCCAGTTATCCATCAGACCGTTGATCGGCTCAAGCAAACTGCCTTCTACAAGCGGCGCCAAATCTGCTCCGGGCCACACAACGTTAATATCCGCCAGGTTATTGGCTGCCGCGAGCGTGCGAAGCTTGGTTTTATATTGAGCGGAAGGGACTTCATCGGTTTTGATCACGATTTCCGGATGATCTTTCTGGAACTGTTCGATTCGCGCCTTATACACATCGTTGTCGATGTTAGGCGTTGTCCAAGGATGCATCATCGTTAACGTAACCGTTTCCGTTTTAGAGCCGCCGCTTGCGTTGTTTTCTTCGGAATTGCCGCATGCCGCAGTCGACACAGCCATTAATCCTGCCAGCGAAACAAGAAGAGTTCTTTTTTTGAAGTTTGAATGAGCCATTTTTAACCCTCTTTCCATATTTGTAATCGCTTTATTTGTGAAGATCAGTAATCGGGGCGCCCAATTGATCTATACTTCCATTATAAAAAATCTTAATAATCGGAAATATCCCAAAATTCTTCGATTTTATCCTGTATTATGTCAGTTACTTTCGATTCGATGGTTCAAGCAGATGTTCAAGCATCTCATCGAGAGGCACGGTCGCAAGCGCAATGGCCGTATCCGTGACGCCATAATAAATGTGCAGAATCCCTTCATCCAGCACACATCCGGTCGGGAAGATGACATTCGGAATTTGGTATCCGAATTTCTCGTAATACGTCTCCGGCTCCATAATAAAGTTCGAAGTACGAGCCAAAATTTTCGTCGGATCCTCCAGATCAAGCAGCATCGCGCCAAGCCGATATACCGTTTGCTGATCGACTCCATGATAGAACAGAAGCCATCCCTGCTCCGTACGAATTGGCGGTGTCGAGCTGCCAATCTTTTTCATTTCCCATTCTTGCTCCGCTTTCGCGAACAACACCGGATCCTCCCACGTTTTCAGGTCGTCGGAATACGAAATCCAGATTGCCGCCTGCTCGGTGCCGTACTCTTCTCCGATATATTCTTCCGGTCTGCGGAGCAGCGCGTATTTGCCGTTGATTTTCTCCGGGAACAGGATGTTGTTTCGGTCGTTGATCTCAAGCGGCGTCGTTGTGGATACATACTCCCAATGAATCAGCTCCTTGGAGGACAACAGGATCGAACGAGTCAGCCAATGGCCTTCCTCTTCTCCCCAGCCGTCAGGGTACGTTGGGATGGAACGCTCCGGAATGCCCGTTCCCGTCGGATAGTAGTTCATAGCGCAAGGACGAAGCGCAATCGTCATGTAAAACGTATCCTCGATCTTGACCATGCGCGGATCCTGTACGCTGCCGTATGGGAAACCGAGCTCGTCCGGCGTTAACACCGGCGTATCGACGACGTGGGTAAAATGGACGCCGTCCGTGCTTTCTAGCAGGCCCAAATAGTTTTTGCAAGGCGTAAGCGAACCCGCCGTTCTTTCGATCATGTAGGTTTTCCCATTATCTTTAATAACGGCAGGATTGAATACGGTTGCCAATCTCCAATCGTACAGGCCCGGTACGACAATCGGGTTTTCGGCATGTCTGGTAATGTTCAATGATGTCCCCTCCAGCTTCATGATTTCGTAATATAGTTGTTATTATAGCCCTCCCCGTTGCACACTTATATCCCACCGAATTTAGAAAACATCCGAAATCTATCAATAAAAAAATAAACGGCCCCTCCTGCATGGCAAGAGGATGCCGTTTACCTTCAGCAGCACGCGATGAGCTGCCTGATCATGTTCAACTTTCTACCCGTTCCATTGCCCGCATGTTTGCAGGCCAACTTCGATTAAGATTCGGCGCCGATATCGGGATTGATCATCTCCCTTACTCCGGCGTACCCTGCGTCACGCCGTGCACATAGGTTTGCCATGGCGTATCCAGCGCGCCTTGCCCGGGATTGTAGGTAAAGAAGTATTCCACGACGTCCCCCTGCTGCAGGTTATTGACCGCATACGTATAGTTGCCGTTGCCAATAGAGGTCATCGCCACGTTGAGCTGAACGCCGTTGTTCACTTTGTAGTGCAGGTCTGCGAATGTGGCTCCGTTGACGTAGAACAGCAGGTTGTTGCCCGTCTTTTTGATCCCGCGAACGGCATCGCCGATGATGTAGGTCGTTGGCGGCGGCGCTACTACCGTAATGGCCGACACCGACGTTTTATTGCCGTCGGCCGTGGTCGCCGTAACGATCGTTGTACCTGGGGCGACACCCGTCACTATGCCGCTTCCGTTTACGGTCGCGACCGCGGGGTTGGCAACGGACCAGTTGACGGCCTTATTCGTTGCGTTCGATGGCGTTACGGCCGCACTCAACTGCACCGTCTGTCCCGCTTGCACTTGCGCCGAAGACGGGGTAACGGTGACGCCGGTTACGGCTACGTTGCCGGGATTGCCGCCGCCGTTGCCTTCCTTGTAAACGCGTACGTAATCCACTTGCATCGTCGCCGGTATGTCGGACGGAGATGGCGCCAGACCGCCGTCGAAGTGACCGCCGACTGCCAGATTCATAATAAGATAGAACGGCTGGTCGAACGGCGCGTTCGGATTGTTCGGGGCTGCCACGGAATACCATTGCTCCCTGGAGACCTTAAAGAAAAACTCGCCGTTCACGTACCACTTTACGTTGTCTTCTTCCCAGATCATCGTATAGACATGGTAATCGCTGGCGAACGTCTGGCCTTGCGGGAAATGATATTCGCCGGCAATATACCGATTCACCGGCCATTGACCGCCGAAGTGAACGGCACCGCTCGTCGTACCCGGCAGACGGCCCTTCGCTTCCATAATGTCAAGCTCGCCTGACGCGGCCCACGCGCCGTAAACGGAATCCTCCGGAAGCATCCAGAGAGCCGGCCACAGGCCGTTGCCGGTTGGCAGTTTCGCGCGAATGTCGACCCGGCCGTATTGCAGCGTCATATGATCCTTTGTATTGATTTTGCCGGAGGAATATTGCGCGTATCGGTTCGGATCCTGCGGGAATGATCTGACATCGTTTAAAGCGCGAATATTCAGCTTTCCGTCCTGCACGAATACGTTTTGCGTGCTGTTCGTGTAATGCTGCAGTTCCGCGTTGCCCCAGCCCCAGCTGTTCGGATCGTTCGTGATGTAATAACCGGTTTCGTAATTCCACTTGTTCGTGTCGAGCGCCGTTCCGCTGAATTCATCCTGCCAGATCAAGTTCATTCCGCTGATAGCCGGATCGGTTGGCGTTCCGATGGCTACATCATCATGATCGGAGACGTCCGGACGAGGTGCGTTAGGATTGCCGATTAACGTATAGTAGACGAAGTTGCTGCCGACGCTGCCGCCCGTCTGTCCATTTAACGGATAGCCGATTCGAATCTGCATATCGGTTTGGATCGGCTGGAACCACAGACCGTAGATGTAGTCGGCCCAATATCCCCACTGATTGGCGTCCGACATATTATTGTAGCCGTTGCCGGAATAGACGAATCCGCTATGACCGGAGTTCGACATATCGACCCACTGGCCTCCTATGTTGATCTGGTAAACGAACTTGCCAATTTCGGTGCCGATAGGCGCCCCGCCGTCGATTTTGGGCAGCGGGATCCCGATGGAGCCATTGTTGTCTGCCGTATAGGTTGTGCCATCATAAGCGGAGATGACGTACGAATTCCGGACAGGCTGATTAAAGGTGATCGTGTAGATCAGACTGGCCGATGTGCTGACGGATTCCAGCTTCACGTTGATGGATTCCGTCACCGTGAACCAGAATCCGCCCCCTCCTTCGGTGAACTGTCCGAAGTTGCTGTCGTAGATCCATCCGCTGGCCGCATTGTTGTCGATGTCGATCCAAGTGCTGCTGTTAACGGGTTTGACGTATACCTTAAGATCGTCGGCTACGGCCTGATAGATGATCCCGGGATCATTGTTAAAAACTGGGTACGTAAATCCCGCTCCGCCCGTGAACCCTGCGGTTAATTGCGGACCTTGCGTAGGCGTCATGGAGGTAATGGTCGTCGTGTTGACGTTTTGGAATTGAAGGGTATAACCCAGCGTAACTCCGCTGTTTGCTTTGGAATGCAGCTGAATCTCTGTCGTCTGAGACAGCGTGAACCAATAGCCGTTTGCCCCGCCGTCGCTCCAATGTCCCCAGTTCTGGTTGTAGACAAATCCGCTTACGCTGTCGATATCAACCCAGTTGCCGCCCACCTTCACCTTAACGCCTACGTCCGCGGATACATCGTTCCATGTTGCGGCGCCGCCGTTAAAGATCGGCATGACGAAGCCGTAACTGGCCTGCCCGACTCCCGATTTTGTAATAACCGGACCATCCGCTGACGAAAAGTAAGCCATGGAGCTTACCGTCGTCGCGGCTTCTACCTTCGATACCGGCATAAGGCTCATGCCAGCGATCATCACGATTGCGAGTATAAGGCTCAGGACCCTTTGCATATACCGATTCTCCGAATTGCGGAATAATTTCATAATTGCCTCCTCAATAAATTAGTCATTTCTCCGTTCTGCCAGTTGGCCTTATTGCGGACTTTTGAACAATCTTTAATGGGACCAAGCTCTAACTAATCGATGGAACACCTCCCGTGCGACCGCTATTCGGTTCGGCTGTCGGATAGAGCAAGCTCGCTCTCTTGAGGCTTGCGGCTCCTGGGACGTGGGGGGAAAAAGCCGGGGGTTGAGTTCGAAAACCGCTTTCAATTTCGATGTATCTTCATTCTATCGAATCGCCAATTGGGCTTAAAGGTACAATTGTTTTTGTTATAACCCAATTTTTTGGCATTTTGAGGAACGTCCTCCGTTGACTTGTTCCAACAGGCAAAAAAAGCAAAATCGCCTATGTATAAAAGTAAGATGATGGAACAGTATATTCATAATAATTATATTATGGAAAGGCTGGCGGACTTCAATCATGCGAACAAAAAAGAGTCTGTTCCTGATGATGATCTTTACATTGATTATGGCTTTGGGATGCCAAAAGCAGGAAATAGCGCCTAAAGAACAAGATTTAGTCCGGGTCAAATCCATTAAAGGTGAAGATTCAAAGAAAGTAATCTTGCTGCAAATCGATTCCTTAATGGCTCAAGCGATTGATAGAGGCATAGCGCAAAAAGAACTTCCCACCATACAATTTCTAATCGAAAATGGTCAATATTATAAAAATGTGGTTAGTTCTTTTCCCACTATGTCCGTGACGATTGATTGTTCACTGCTTACGGGAGCATATCCGGATCGTCATCATGTGCCTGGTTTGATATGGTATTCGATGAAAGATCGTAAACTAATCAACTATGGAACCGGACCGATGGAGGTCATTAAGCATGGCGTTGACCCGGTGTTGGTCGATGCGTTAGTCAACTTGAATGGCAGCCACTTAAACCGAAAACTGCCTACCATCTATGAGGACTTGGCCCGACTCGGGTTGAAATCAGGCAGTATTAACGGTTTGATTTATCGGGGCAACATGGATCATAATTTAACCATTCCTCCCTGGATCCAGGTTCCCGCTTCTTTACCTAAAACAATTCCTGTCAAAGGTCCTGATTTTTTAGCGCTCGGTTCATTGTCCGATCCGCTTGAAGACATTAAAAAAATGCCTGACGGTTTAATCAGCCGCATGGGTTTAAACAATCAATTTTCAGTTGAAACCGTCAAATATTTAATAGAAGCAAATAAATTGCCCGATTTTTTATATGTTTATCTGCCTGACTTGGATCAAAAACTCCATAAAAAGGGGCCTTCGGAGCTAGATGGAGTCAAGAAATTAGATCAACAGCTTCACTCTTTATTGCAAAGCTTCGATTCGCCGAAAGAAGCTTTGGATAAAGTGATTTTTATTCTAGTTGGAGATAGCGGAATGACCCAAATCTTGCCTGCACGAGAAAATCCGGTTATCGATTTGCCTTCCTTTTTCAGCGGCTATAAAATTCTGCCTCAGGGTGAAACAGCAACGGGCGAAACGGAAATCGTACTCGCGGTAAATGAAACCATGGCTTACGTTTATAATCTTAAAGCGGACAAACCGCTAAGAGACATTGCCGATTTATTAAAAACTGATCCTCGCATAGATATCATTTCGTGGAAGGAAAAGGAGTGGATCTACGCCATTCAAGGTGAAAATTCCAAAGAGCTCAGATTTAAAGCCAATGGAAAACTTATTGATCCCTACCAACAAAAATGGACCGTCGAACAAAATGCGGAAGTGTTGGATTTGAAAATAAATACTCAGCATCATACATTGAAATACGGTCACTACCCTGATGTATTGCAACGTTTATCGGGAGCTTTATTTTCTCACCCTGGAAATTATTTGGTTGTCACCGCAAAGCCAGGTTATGAATTGGCAGGCACAAGCTCACCTACGCACAAGGGAGGTGGAGGTCATGGCTCTCTTGGACAAGCGGAATCCCTGGTTCCTCTTATCGTTAGTGGAACAGATCAAAAGCCGCAATACTTGCGGCTCATTGATGTAAAATCATTTCTGCTAAAGCTTCTGGCAAAGCAATAGGCGTCTCATGAACGGCTTTGCATTAGCTCGTCAAAGCGCCGTATCCCGGAATGCCTCTTCTTCCTTTCCCTGCTTCCGCCGGATCTGCTGCCGGTATTCCGTTGGCTGCATGCCCATCACGTCGCGGAACGTCCTTGTAAAGCTTTTATAGCTTTCGTAGCCCACCATGTCGGCCACCTCGACGATTTTCAGTTCGGTATCGGCGAGCAGCCGCCGCGCTTTATCCAGACGAACGTCGCGGAGATACTCCGCGAACCCTTTGCCCACGTTTTTCTTGAACAGATTCGAAAAATAAGCGTAATTCAAGGACACGTGATTGGATACCATCGCGAGATCCAGCGGCTTATGGTAGTTCTCGTGAATGTAACGAATAGCTTCGTTAAGATCCTGCGTATTGCGGTAGCTGCACTTGAATTCGTAATAAAACTGGTTGAGCCGAAGCAGCTGCTGCTGGAGCGCCCCGATATAATCGCGGATGCCGGGATAGTCGAACAGATTGCGCAGACAATCGATATCCAGCGCCTCCTCCCCCAGGTAGGGACGGATGACGCGCTCGTATTCGTCCAGCATCTCCACCATGGCGCGGCATAGCTGCTGCGTGTAACGAATGTGGTAACGCTGCAAGACGCTCTTGTGGAATAATCCGGATATGCCGTCGGCGATTTGGCCGCTGTTTTTTGTGCCGACAAGTTGGAACAAGGCATAAATCTCTTCGTACGGCAGCTGCCAATGCTGCTCCAATCCCTCGATATGTGCCGGCGTCAGACAACGTTTGTCCGGGAACAGATAGCTGTGGCGATACAGCTCCACAAGCGCCGAATAACTATCCGGCAGCTCCTTCAACCCTTGCCGCGGTCCCGTCATCACGGCAACGGCATCGATGCCTCCGCCCTTAAGCGCGGCTGCCAACGCTCCGGGTTCGACGCCCGCGTCGACCGCGAGAATCAGATGCGGACGATGCTGCAAAGGCAAACACCCTCGCTTGCCATATACGCCGTACGCAATGGACTCCATGCCATGGGCGCTGACGGCTCCCGGCTGGTTTATCCAGAGCTCCTCTCGCAGCAGACACAGCCGGTATTGCCGCCAGAGCTCCGAGTTCTGCTCCTCCGTTTCGGCTATCCAGCTGTCATCATAGACCGCCCCTTGCATGAACATATACAGCTCCTTGCGATCCGTCTCTCTGGCCCGTCTGGATACTTGCCTCATATTGCGGGAGAGAGCTTGCCTTGTCGAAACCTCCCGCAGCACATGCTCTACCGACTTCTGCAGATCCTCCCGTTTCACGGGCTTAAGCAGATAACCTTTGGCGCCCAGCCCGATTGCTTTCTGCGCATAGGCGAAGTCGCTATATCCGCTAATGATGAGGAAATCGGCCCGAATCCGTTCCTCCTTGCATTGCTCCATCAGCGTAAGACCGTCCATATCCGGCATCCGGATATCCGTAATGACGAGCCCAATGCTGTGTTCGCGCAGCAACTGCAACGCCTCCAATCCGTTGCCAGCGGTAAAAATTTGCTCCAGGCCAAGAGGGAATTGGCTCAGCATGGCTTGCAGACCGTCGCGTATATGCTTTTGATCATCCACGATCAAAATAGAGATCATCGGTTACCACCCTCCAAGATTGGCGTTTGCCCAAGGCAATGTTATCGTGACGCAGGTGTAAGCCCCTTGCTCGCTGTCGATCCGGAGGCCGCTGCCCCGGCCGTAATGAAGCTGCAGCCGTTTGTGCACGTTCTCGAGACCAAGACCATTCTTGCTTGCAACGATAGGCGTATCCGATTCGCCCTCCAGTACAGCCTGCAAGCCCGCCAGTATGTCCGGATCGACTCCGCCTCCGTCATCCCGAATCCGAATGACCAGCATGCTGTCGTTCTCAACCCGGGCGCTGATCTCGATGGTCAAGCTGCCCCCTCTCGGAGCTCCATGATGCACGGCGTTTTCGACGATAGGCTGCATGCACATCTTAGGAATGGCATACCGCGTCAGCTCATTTGGAATGTCGGATAACAGCGAGATGCTTCCGCCCTCCATGAAGTTGATAAACCCGACGTAGCTTTGGATATTGGCAAGCTCCTCGCTTAAGGCCACCGTATCATTGCGCCACATCATGCTGTAACGCATGAGCGATCCCAATGATACCAGGGCGTCTGCGATCGCGGGTTCCCGCCGCACCTCTGCCAGCATCCGAATGGATTCCAGCGCGTTGTACAAAAAATGCGAGTTGATCTGCGAATGCAAGGAGTGAAGCTGCGCGTTTTTGGCAATCAGCTGCTTGTCGACGACCTGGGTCATCAACTGCTTGATCTCGTCCAGCATATTATTGTAGCTGATGGCCATCTCGTCGATCTCGTCGCCGGTATCTCCGGCAGCGAGGCCCAGATCGATCTTCGCGTCCAACTGTCCCCTGCGAACCTTGCGCATGGAGATCAGCACCCGGTCCATCCGGCGAAAAATGCGCCTCGTCGTATGCGATACGAGCAGCAGCATGAGCAGCAGGACGAGCAGCGTTACCGCCACCACAAGAAAATACCAGTTGCGAGGTCCTTTCATCAGATCCTGATGCGAGGCAATATCCACGACATAGGCATTGAGCGGTGCGATATAACGATATAAGGCGTAATAGGCATGGTCGCCGACATAAACCTTGATGGGCTCCTGACTCTGCAGAACGTCCAGCTGCCGATGAATACCGCTCAGAATGTCGCCCAGCTCATCACCGGCTTGGAGCGAAAATGTATGCTGAGGATTGTAGACGAAGCGATCGGGATCCCTTCCGTCCATGACTACGGAAAAAAAGTCTCCCCCCGTCTCCTCTAGCATACCTTCAAAAAAAACGCGATGCTCCGACCGAATTTCCATTATTGTAGGACGTTTTCCGCCCTGACCCTGCAGACGAACAAGGCGATAATAGGATAATGTGTGCTCGCCGTCCTTAAAGGCAAACAATTGGTAAGAGGATCCTCCCTCATCACGAAGCCGGGTCCAGTATTGCTGCGGCCAGAACTTGTCGTAATGATAGATTTCCGGCCAAATTTCATGCACGTTCGGATTGTCGACGTAAAAGCTGAGCTCGCTGATCATTTCGTTGCTCTGGATAATATTATGCATCTGCTCGAACTGATTCTGCCTGAATTTTACAAGACGAAGTCCGTCCCCGAGCATGTTGGAATGGATAAAATCGATAAAAGACTTCTGCGTAAGCGCGGTAGAGGAAGCGTTTTCAAGTATGCCCATTCTGGACCGCAGCTGTTCGCTCATCCGTGAGACATGGCCGTTACCGGCGGACATCGCTTCCTTGTATAACTGGGATTCCTGCACGCGGATAAATAAAAAAGATACGACAATCGCCGGTATGGCGATCATGACGCTGAACGCCAGAAACAGCTTTTGCGAGATGCTGGAATTTCGATAGATTTTCCTTATTTTTATGCTTACGGCCTTCATTTGGATGTCCTCCCCACTTCAGTAATATATCATAGTTGGAAAGCGGGGAATACCGGCTGCCTATCCGGCAGCCGGCAATAAATAGCAACTCTTATTCCGCCATCTTCGCTTTTCTCGCATCCAGCTCCGCTTGGCGATGCTCCATGACCTGCGCGAAGCCGTAGCTGTCGCGGCGGGACAGGAAGCTTTCGAATATTTTATCGAAAGCGGTATTGTCCTTGGCCGTAATCAGCTCAGGAAGGACCTCCTCCCAGTTTTGGGCGATGCGAGACCAAGCCACCGCAACTTCGGAATCGCCGAGCGGGTCCAGCCCCTTGTAGATGCCGCTGTCAATATCGGCCTGGGCGTTGGCGAAGTCCTCCATTTGCTTAATGACGGGCGACTTCTCCGGTCTCCATTGGTTAATAATGACGGGGTTGCGCATCATCCAGTACGTATCCATCACGCCGTATTCCTTCTCCAGCTTCTCGATATCGGAGCTAAGCAGCTCGACCAGCTCCGGCTTTAATTGCGGCTTGCCGCTTGTGGAATCCCATGTTTCGCCTTCTTTGCCGAGGAACAGGTCCAATTGTCCTTCTTCGCTGGCCAAGTACGTCAGGAAGCGGATAGCGCGTTCGGGATTTTTGACGGATTTGCTGATCATCGTAACCATCCAGCCGTCCATATTGCCGGGGAACAGCTTCGCGCTGTCGCCTTTGCTGTTCTGCGGTCCGTCTACGGCAATATAATAAGAATCCGGGTTGGCGCTTGCGGCCAGCATCGGGTTTACGGCCGCCATGCCGTTCCATTCGCGAACCATCATAAAATAGCGGGCGTTGTTCGTTTTCTCCTCCACCTGCGTATCGGAGTCCACGAGGAAATCGACGTTGATGAGTCCGCGCTCGTAAGCGGTGCGGAACGTTTTAAGCCAGTTCACGTAATCGGGATCGGTAATCCGATCGTAGACTTTGCCATCCTTCTCATGCGGAACGGCCAACAGGTTCTGCAAATATTCCGTCATGCCATAAGGAACATTGCCTTGAGCGAAGAAAGGACTGATGGCCTGGCCTTTGTACTCGGAGTATTGATCCTTGATCGTCTGAAGCGCGCCAAGGAATCCCTCGGGCGTAGACAGATCCGGCTTGCCCATCTCCTCATAGAGATCTTTGCGCACCAGGAACGTTTGGTTTGCAGCCGTCATGCCGGTCTCATGCATCAGATTAGGACTGTAGGAATCATTCGGAATGCCATACGTGTTGCCGTTCGCTTGACGGTACCACTTGAGCGTGCCATCGCCGGCCACCTTAAAGAAGTATGGGTCGTATTGATCCGCCAGCTCGTTTAAAGCATAGACATGATCGCCTTCCCACAGCTTTTTGACGGCAGTTTCCCATGATCCCATGCTGATGAGGTCAGGCAGCTTGCCGGAAGTCATCATGAGCGTAATATGTTCGTTTGCATCGCCCGACGGAACCTCGATATTGACTTTAACGCCTGTTTTCTCCGTAATATACTTGGAATTCAAGCTCTCTCCCCAGCTATGCGGATACCAGGATGCGCCTACGAACCAACTTAATTCGACCGGGCTCGTGTCCAGCCTCCATGCGGGTTCGTCGGGGTTCAGCGCCGTCTCCGCGGGAGTAGCCTCCGGCTGCGTGCTGGAATCCGGCTGTGAAGTAGGCGCGGGATCGTTCCCGGAGTTCGTGCAGGCGGCTAGGCCCAGCATAAGCGCGGACAATACCAGGGCCGTGCTTTTTCTTATGGTGCTTTTGTTCATCTTTTGATCATCCCTTCTTCTGTCATCTGTATATTTTTATTTGATCCATACGCCCCCTGAATCCAAGCTTGGACAGACGCACGGCACTTACCCTTTGATAGCTCCGATCATGACGCCCTTGACCAGATAGCGCTGGATGAACGGATAAAACAATAGAATCGGCAAAGTGGCCACCATCATCGAAGCGAACTTGATCGAATTGCCCGGCAGCCTGGCGCCGAATTGCGCCATCGCTTGCTGCTGCATGAAGGACATGGAGTTTTCCGCGATGATTTTGAACAACATGGTCTGCAGCGGCAGAAGATCCTGCGTTCGAATATAGATGACGCCCTGATAATAGTCGTTCCAGTGATAGACTGCGGAGAAAAGCGAGATGGTCGCTATAACCGCCATGCTGTTCGGCATCACGATGCGGAACAATACACCGTAATCGGAAGCGCCGTCCACCTTCGCGGATTCCTCCAAACTGTCGGGAATCGTGCGGAAGAAGCTCATGAAGATGACCATGTTAAAAAACGTGTACATCGCGGGAATGATAAATACCCAGAAATTGTCGTACAAGCCCAGCTTCGTCATCAAAATGAAGGTCGGAATCAGTCCGCCCGAGAACAGCATGGTGATCAGAGCGATCTTCATATAAATCTTGCGGCCAATCAAGTTGGTCTTGCTTAAGCCATACGCCACGATAGCGGTAAAGAGCACATGGGCGGCTGTCCCTATGACGGTCCGCATGGTCGTGATATAGAAACCGTTCATCATATTTTCATTGCTGAATACGACGCGGTAGCTGTCGAACGATATCGCTTTCGGAATCCAGTTGACCGTGCCCAGCGTGGCGTGCTCGGGCGCATTCAGCGAGTTGGCGAACACGAACCACATGGGATACAGCGTAATGAAACATACCGCTATCATCAGCACGGTATTAACGACCTCAAACAGGCCGATGCGTCGTATTCTTCTAGTGTTCATAGCACTGCCTCCAATTTAAAATTCATGTTCAAAAAGTTCGGTTAGCGGACTTTTTGAACTACCTTCCTAAAAGATGCTGTCGCCTGTTAGTTTTTTGGACGAGTAGTTCGCCAGGAACAGCAGCCCCAGCGCCACGATGGAGCGGGCAAACAAGACGGCCGTCGAAAAGGAATGTCGTCCGGATACCAGTCCCATGTTGTAGATGTACAAATCCAGACTTTCCGCCATTTTCATGTTCATATTGTTTTTTAGCATAAAGATCTGATCGAAATTGCTGCCTAGAATGCCCGCAACAGCGAGAATAAACAGGATCGCGATGGTCGGACGGATGCTCTGAATCGTAATATGCCACATGCGCTGCCAGCGGTTCGCGCCGTCCAGCTCCGCGGCTTCGTACAGCGCAGGGTCGATGCCCGCAATGGCCGCGATGTAAATAATCGCGCTCCAGCCGGTTTCCTTTAGCGTGTCGGAGAAAAAGGTAATCCACCAGAAGTACTTCGGGTCGCTGTTATACAAAATCTCTCGTTCCTGAATGCCGAGTCCCATAAATAGTTGATTGATGACGCCGCCTTCGCCCAGCCAGTTCAGCATAATGCCGCCGAATATCGTCCATGCGATAAAATGCGGCAAGTAGGAGATCGTTTGGACCGTTCGTTTAAATCGAAGGCTTCGAATTTCATTGAGCAGCAAGGCAAATACGATCGGAATCGAGAAGCCGAGCACCAGCTTGATGCTGCTCATGCCAAGCGTATTGCGGATGGAACGCCAGAATCTCTCGTCCGTCACGAAATCCTCGAAGTGCTTGAGACCTACGAACGGCGACTGGAGCATAGGCTTAGCGATACTGTAGTCCATAAATCCGATAATGAGCCAGAACATGGGGATGTAACAGAAAATCAACATCCAGACGATGCCCGGGATCACCATGCTTTGCAGCTGCCACTGCTTTAAAAACGTTTTCATTTGACCGGTTTTGGATTGGATCACATTGCTGCCCCCTTCCATTTCATCGTAAGCATTTCGGCATGCAAAAAAAAGACCACCGTTTTTGACCCTATCCCATTTTTTTAGGTTCCGTTGATCTTGCGCGGGAATGGAGTATGCTGAGAATATTCGAGGGGAGGATTTCTTACGATGAACACGCTTATATGGCAGCAGGATTTTGCGGGGGGAGGCACGGATCTGAGCGATTGGAATATTCGCCTAGGCAACGACCTGCTGGACAATGAGGGCAACGCCGTAATGTCGGGATGGGGCAACGGGGAAGGGCAATACTACACCGGGCAAGCCGGGAATCTGTACATCGACGAAGAAGGGCTGAATCTGTGCGCGCGCCGCGAGACTATCGAGAGTTCGGACGGTCGAACCTTCGCCTATACATCCGCCCGAATCGATACGAAGGATCACTTCTCCTTCCGTTACGGCAAGCTCGTCGGGCGTGCTAGACTGCCGGTCGGACAAGGATTGTGGCCCGCCATCTGGCTTCTGCCGCAAGATCAGGCCTACGGTCCTTGGCCGGCTTCCGGCGAGATCGACATTATGGAAGCCAGGGGCCGGCTGCCCCAACAAGTGTCAGGCACGCTTCATTACGGCAAGGACTGGGATCACAAGCGTCTCGACGAATTTTCTTATACATTCGACAAGGGTTCGATCGCGGAGTTCCACGACTACGTTTTGGAGTGGGATGAACGTTCTATCCGCTGGCTCGTAGACGGCCATTGTTATGCCGAACGCGCCATGGAGGCGGGCGTCATGCCGTTCGACCAACCCTTCTATCCCGTGTTGAACCTCGCTGTAGGCGGGTGGTACGACAATGTTGCGGTGGACGAAGGCGCGCTGCCAGCGGTTATGACGGTGGCGGGGATTTGGGTGTATCAATGAAGCGAATGAGGAACAGCTATTAAAATCGACTTTCGCAAATATGCCCTCCAAGTCCATCGTAGCGGAGGCAATGGACTTGAAAGGCATGCGGAAGTATCACGATCCTATTTAAAAAGTGTTATGCCATACACGTTATCCGTATCCAGCTTTATCATTCTAGTTGTTTTGTACATAGGATCGAAGATATGAAGACGTCGCATGGCAGATGAACGAGATGCTTGGTTGGGTTTATTGCCGATCATCTTCCGGGAAAATAGCTCCAAGGTCGATGACAAGACAAGGAACCGCATGCGAATGAAGAGTGTCCGTTTCGATTAACGTTGCTGCTAAACGGTATTCACCGCCCTCCAGCACGAATTGGTCTACCGTACGATAGATTGGATCGGCAAGCCAGTATTCTTTAACACCGTGTTTCTCATAAAGTGATTTTTTTATCGTTTTATCTCTGCGTCCCGTACTATCTGACAGAATTTCTACAAGCAAATCGGGAACTCCGAACACAAATCCGTCCCGTATGATGTGAAGGTTCTCATTGGCAATAAAAATGATATCTGGCTGGACAATATTCTCTTCGTCGAAATGAACGTCCATTGGGGCGAGCAAGATTTCCCCGTCTTGACTACAAGGAGCGTGAAAAGCAAGATGAAAGTTTGTCAAAATCTTTTGGTGAACGTACTTGGGGGAAGATAGAAACTCGTATCGGATTCCTTCAATGATCTCATACCTCTCGGGCGTATCATAGCTTTCCCGCTGTTCCTTAACCTTGGCAGTACGCTCAGGTTTGCCTTTGGTCATGCAACTGACCTCCTCGCATTCATTCTTATTTTATTATATCATTCCAGCTTGATATTCAAATAGAATGAACTGGTTCCAGTTGGCAACTACCGGGTGCGAAACATCACAGAAAGCCCTCGAAATCATTGATTTCAAAGGCTTCCGTCTCACACTGTTTTCAGTTAAATACAATTCGCCGTTATAGCTGATTCCAAGTTGATGTTGTATGACTTTAACCACTTTCTTACGGCAGAAGCCTTTCAGCGGACAATCTTGGCCAAGCCTGACACTTCGTGAAGCCTTCCGAATAAGCCTTGCCGCATTGCAGTCCGCGAAACTTGGATACGGTTCTTACAAAATCCAAAAAATCGATCCCGTCATGTTCGTACAGCCATTTGATCTGGCTCTCATGTTTGTTGTTCATCTCGATTTTAACTTCAATATGATCGGAGATATCCACATATTCTGTCGGCAGAAAGCCTACTCCGGCCAATGTATCCATATAAAAGATGGGCGCTACTTTATGATGGATATCATGTCCTTCTTCGTTGTTGTAATGAGGAACCGTCGCCGAAAAGCTGGCATCGAACACCGCTTTGGAAACCTCCATATGATCCTTCATATAGTCTTCGGGCGGATGTGTAATGATATAATCCGGCTTAGTCTCGCGAATCACTTTGACCAGCTTCAAAATCAGCTCGTCATGATCGGCCTTGACCGACAAATCCGGCACATCCAAGCTGATCACTTCGGCTCCGATCAAGGAACCTGCCGCTTGCGCTTCCAGTCGTCGAATCGCAATTAACTCGTCCTGGGGAATCACCTTATGCCCTTTATCCCCATTGGCCACATGAACCATCGTTACCTTATGACCTTGCGACGACAACTTCGCCAATGTGCCTCCACAGCCGATCTCCAGATCATCCGGATGACAACCTACTGCCAATACGTTCATCTTATTCCCTCCCGTAGATTGATTCTAAATGCTGCATCAGCAACTCCTACTCCAGTGTACTCCCGGCAAATCTATTATTCTTTAGCAAAAAGACCTTTAAAAGTTGCATTTAGTCCACTCTTAAGCATGTTATAATAGAACGATAGATTGAACGTCAACGGAGGTCATAATCCCATGTCAGCTGCAACTGACCCTTTCGTGCGAACCAGGCTTCAAGAGTCTTTTACAGTGAAAGACATTATATCTCTGCATTATTTCGAATTCTCAAAGAATTTTAAATTCGAAGGAGAGAAACATGACTTTTGGGAGTTTGTGTATGTAGACAAGGGCGAGATCGACGTGTTTGCCGATATGGAGGGATACTGCCTGCAGCAGGGTGATGTCATCTTCCATAAACCGAACGAATTTCATGGCGTTTGGGCCAACAGAAAGATAGCGCCAAACGTCATTATTATTTCGTTTGTATGCCACTCGAAGGAAATCGCTTTTTTTGAAAATAAAATTTTTAATCTGGACACCCGTCAGCGGGAAATGCTGGCGCAAATTATTAAAAACGGCTTTGCCGCTTTTTATCCCCCGTTCGACGATCCGCGAAATCATACGCTGAACAGACGGCCAAATGCGCCGATCGGTTCAGAGCAGTTGATTAAACTCTATTTGGAGATGTTGCTGATCAGCTTGCGGGAGCATGACGATCGGACCAAACAGGAGCAGCGGTTGTCGGGAACGACAAAACAACGAAGCGAAGCCGAGCTGGCACAGCGAATGTGCGACTATATGGAGCGGCATGTGTTCGATGAAATTCGGCTTGAACAAGTTTATAAAACGTTTAACTTAAGCAAGAGTCACGCGCTTACGATCTTTAAAGCGCAAACCGGACAAAGCATCATGAAACATTATCGTAAACTTAAGATCGATCAAGCCAAACAAATGATTCGCGAGCAGCGCCACAATTTTACTGAAATATCCGAGCTCCTCCACTACAGCAGCGTTCATACCTTTTCGAGACATTTCAAGCTATTCACGGGCATGTCCCCATCGGAATATGCGAAAACGGTTATCGCCAAGATGTGATCCAAGAACCACGCTAACGCATTGCGAATGGTGTACGTATAGCAGGCCCTTGAAATCCGTGTCATCTATGGGTTGTTCAAGGACCTGCTTCGATTTTTTTAGTTCACATCGGCCTCAAGCGGTCCGGCGAGCTCCTTTAAGAAAAACAGCTTGCCCGGTAAAGTCGGCATAAATGTCGATGGCAGCCAGCGGTCCGGACCATGGCGCAATGTTGTCCACAGGGATAACCCTTGCCACTGCATGCCTCGGCCCAGCGCCCCGTCGCAGCCGCCAATGATATAGTCGGATTGCAGGAACAAACCCGGTCCGATCGTGTTGGCCCGACATGGCACCAGCGTTGTCCGGCTTTTAAAGCTCGTTATCGCATTTTGTTCTATCGTCAGGGGATGGAGCTGTGCGGCAATTCTATGCGTTGCTTGGCTCCAATCCGCATCATTGCTGAACTCCCCGCCGAAATGCGGCTCCCAGAAGGCAATATGCATCATTCGGCCAATTCCAAATACGGTGACGAGCTCAGCGCCTTCCGCCTTTAAAGCGGCAATTCTCTCCGCGTAAGTCGGCAGCATGTCGGCAGTCGCAAAATGTCTCTGATCCTCAGGCACGGTGTATTCGCCTAATGGTCCGTAGAACGCTTGCTCCATTGCGTATTGAAAAGAGCCCCGATTGTCGGACGGCAATGTCCTTCCCTCTTCGTCGCTCCATTCGTCCATATTAAACCCGTAAACATGCTTGCAATCTACTTGCCATTCTTTTAGGAAGTAGACCGCCCATTTGTACATCCCCATTGGGCCAACCGGTAAAATAAAAGCGATTTTCCGTCCCTGATCCTTGCTCTTGCGAATTTGAACCGCAATCTCATGCCCCATTTTTACATCAAGCTCGCCGACGTCGGAACAAGAAAACGGCACAAATCTCTCATTCCAGAAGGGCTGCCGCTCAACAATCGATTCTGGAGGGTTCGAACAACAACTGTCGATTTTATCCATGTCCCATCCCGCAGGGTAGAAACCGTCCAGCATCGAGCCTTTGACCGTCAGCATGAAATTCATTTTTCAGCACTCTCCCGTTCATAAATGATTTTTAGACTGCTATCATTCCTCTTCAGTGTACCCCCTGCAAATCTATTATTCTTTAGCAAAAGGACCGTTAATCGTTGCAAATAGTCCGCATTTCGGATAAAAGGTACAGCTCTCCAAAAAACGAGAGACTGTACCTTTTCGACTTTCACCATACTTCGATTGGCCTGTTTTAATTAAATTCCTTATCAGGCATGCGCAATCAAACGATTGGTTATCGATCCCAGCTTGGCAATCTCCACCTGGACCACGTCGCCGTCTTGCAGATAAATTCTGCGGTCCTCCGGATATCCCATCATGACGCCCTCGGGCGTTCCGGTTAAAATAACATCGCCCGGCATGAGTGTCATGTGGCGGGATATATAACTGACGATCTCTTCACAACGGAAAATCATATCCGACGTATTTGACGATTGGCGGATCTCCCCGTTGACGATGCACTTGATGGTCAATGCTTGAGGATCACCGACTTCATCGGACGTAACCAAATAAGGGCCAAGCGGCGCAAATTTGTCGCAGCTCTTGCCGAGCATCCACTGGGAGGTGCGAAGCTGAAAATCCCTTGCCGAAAGATCGTTTGCATTACAATACCCGTAAACGTAAGCAAGTGCGTCCTCTCGGGATACATTCTTGGCGCGCTTGCCGATCACAATCGCCAATTCAGCCTCATAATCGATCATCTTGCTGTCCGGTGGCATAGGGATATCTTCCCCGCAACCTGCCAGCGCGTTGGCGAATTTGTTAAACAGGACCGGGTGCGCGGGGATGTCCATATTCGTCTCGATTGCGTGCTGTCGATAATTAAGACCGACACAGATGATTTTGCTCGGCGAATCGACGCAAGGTCCAAGGAGCAGTTCCTTTTCGTTAAGCCACCATTCGGGACGATCTTCGGCAGACGCCTTGGATAACAGTGATTCCAATAGGGCTCTTGTTTGGGTACCGCCCTCAATAGCCTCGGACGCCGTATCCGGTACCGTTGTTCCAGGTAACAGTGCCTCTGCGGCTGCTGCGACATCCAGCACGCCCCCGTGGGTCGATATGCCGAGTTTCAGACCTCCGTCGATGTTGTAATTCAACAGTTTCATGACGCATTTCCCCTCTTTCTCATGTTGATCGGCCTTCGTTAACTTGCGATTGGCTCATAAGTATGGGGCCGAATCATGCCATGCCCTCAGATCGCCGATCGTTTGGCGAATGTCCCGCTCCTGTTCTTCGCCCTCGATCTCCCTTTCAATAATCCATTCGCCTGCGAATCCGCTCCTCGCCAGCTTGGCGACGAATTCGGGAAATCGCACTTTGCCCTGGCCCGGGCGAACCTCGCGACCGAGCGCTTCGCCGTCGGTTGGATAGAAGCCGTCCTTGACATGCACATTGCGAACATAGGGGCCGATCACGTCAAGCGCATCAAGCGGGTTGCCCTTGCCGTACAAGACCAGATTCGCCGGATCGAAATTAATGCCCAGATTGTCGGTCCCTACCCGTTTAATGGTTCGAAGCAGAACGACGGGCGTCTCTTGACCCGTCTCGAACCAGAACTCCAGTCCAAGCGTCCGGCAATATTCCGCCACCTCGCGAATCGCGCCCACGACCGGCTCATATTCCGGATCGGTCATATTTTCCGGGATGAATCCGCAGTGCGTAATAATGGCAGGCGCGCCGATCATGGCGGCAAAGTCGGCCCAGCGCTTCAATTCGTTGACACGCATGTCGCGATATTGCGGCGGAACAAGTCCAAGCGTCGTCGGTCCTCCAGTGAAATTCCACTCGCTTGGTCCCGATACGCCCGCCCATACCGCGCAGATGCGTACTCCGGCTTCGTCGGCGTGTCAGATGACGCTCTTCGCCAGCTCCGGCGTCGCTTCGTTCGGGTTCCAGCTCATCAACTGGCACACGTCAAGCCCGAATTCCTTTACATGGCGGAAGCAATCGCCTCCATTGCGAATTTGATTAATTACACCGATATTCATGATGCCGATTCCTCCTCAAGCATGTTCTCTTCTTCGATCGCCACCATGGCGAACGTCTCCAGTTCCGGCAGCGTAAATACAAGCTCGCCGTCCCGATACGACGACGTCAGCCGTTCGCCCCCCGGCAATAGAAGGACTCGCGCCCCCGCCGATTCTTCCCATTTTAATCGGAATTCGATATTGCGGACCGGGATATTCGGCAGCGATTCCTGATAATTAAGCACTCGCAGTGTATGGCTGTTAGAATCTCCACCTCGGTACCAGACGGCTTCGACTGGCCGCGGAGCGTCCGAAGAAGCGGTCCATGCCCGGTTGGCAAGACGGCGCAGTACTTGCGTAAACAGCTGCCGATGATCATCGGAGCTCATCTGCTCCAGTCCTCCGGCGCAATAGGCGGCTCTGCCTGCGCCATATTCGTTCAGCACCAGCGACGGACGTTCCGTGGCGATGCCCGGCGGATTGCTGATAGCCGATGCAAAGCGGCTCGGGTCCTTGGGGTTCGTATAAGCCAGCGTCAAAGTCGCCGCAATCTCCCCTGTCGTCACCCGTACAAAACGCTGCGGTCCTGCAATCATCATGGGATGGGCTGCATCGTTTCGGGGCATCCAGTGTTCGAATGCCGGCGCTGGAGCCATATAGGTGATCGGTTCCTCCGTTTGACCTTCATCCGACACTCCCAAGACGGCGGCAAGTCCGAAGTCCGGGCGCAGGGTTCCGTCCTTGCGTCGCAGGGTTCCGGCTCCGCTCGCATAAAGCCCTCCCCCGCCATGAACATAAGCGGCAAATGCCTCGATCTCTTCATCATCCGCGACCGGCAGATCACACAAGACGACGACGGCGAAACGGTCCAATTCACCGAGGTTGCGCCGCGTGATGACCGTATACGGAATGTTGGCGTTCATCAGGGTCCGGGCCGCGTTTTTCGCCGCCTTCATAAGCGGTTTGTCCATCGACCCGTCAAGCACGGGCTTGCCGTTGTCGGCCGGATCGTACAGCGACTCGAAATTGAAGTAAAGCGCCACGTCTGCGATTGGCACAGCATCGGGATTCAGATACGGCTCATAAGCCTCGAGCTCGCCGTATATTTCGCCCATCGTCTCATATACGCGTTCGTCGAGAGTGCCTGTCGGGTCGATCGCATCAATAAACAAAAATGCGCCTCCGTTTAAAATGGCGGAGAAGGTCTGTGCGCGAAGCAAGGCTTTCGATTTGGTCGTTGTATGTTCGGTCAGATCGGGACAACGAGACGTCATGAACTCGAAAGGCCGGTTCTCCGACAGATTGTCGAGCGCCTTGCAGGTGAAGGTTTGCAGCAGCGCGTCTCCATAGAAATCGCCGCTGCAGTAGTCCGTATGTCGAAAGAAAGCTTCGGTGAGCCCGTTCTGCCAGCCAACCGACCAGGATGAACTCTGCTGGCCCACCGTCACTCCCGGTTTAACCCGCTTGGCGAGCTCCGTCAGGCTGCCTGCATAATCGGCCAGCCAGCTCTCGCGCGTACGCTGCCATGCGACCCAATCCGGGTCGCTCCAATCAACCGTTCGCGGAATCTCGCGCTGCGTCTCCGCCATATATCTTGCCTTGCACGCTCCGCAATGGCAGGGAGAATACGGCCAGTGGATCATATCGATCCACAGCCCGTCGAACGAATAATTGCGGCATAAATCTTCGATCTGCGAACGGAGATGCTCGCCATACGGCGTATTGAAGCAGCAGACGCCAAAGCGTCCGCGGTCCCACAAATATTCCGCCGTGTTCAGGCCGTCCGCCGAAACAAAGCGCCAGTCGGGGTGGTTGTCGTAGGCCCATTTATTCCAGTAATTCATGTAGACCACCGTACGGATTCCCGCTTCCCGGCAAGCTGCCGTGACCTCTCCGATAAGATCGATCTCGCCGAGGCCGGCATGCATCCTGCCGCGCGGCGTCGGCCAATAGCACAGTCCGAGACAAGAAGAGGCGTACACCATCGCCGTATCGACGCGAGCCGTCTTTAACAGCTCGACATAACGCGCGGCGTCAAAATCCGCCATGAAACGAATGTCGTCGTCCGGTATGTGCATATCGATCAAGTTGCGACGATAACTGCTTCGGTACCAGGGCTCCTTCATATTGATACTGCCACCCATTCTCCCTGTTTTCTGGCGGAGGCAAGCTCCGCCTCGGCAATGCGGATCGTGCCGAGAGTATCCGCAGGCATGCAGCGCTCGGGTTCGTCTCCGGCAGACAATATCTCGACGAAGTAACGAAGCTCGCGGTAAAAGCCGGCATCCTCATCCAGCTCGGGCTTGATCGCCTCTCCTTCGGCCGGATAATCGGTAAGAATGCCATGCTCGAAAACGAGGCAGCCCCGTTCGAAATTGACTCTGTAGCTCATCTCGAAACCGAAGGCCCCCTTTAACGTCCAGTCATCCTGCGCAAGCACAACCTTGCCGTCCGCGTAACGATAATGCGTCGAGACGATGTCGTACCCGCTGCCCGGCAGCACATTGCGGCCCACGCAGGATACGCTCTCCGGCTGTCCGTACAGCCAATTGATCAAATCTACGTCGTGCACATGCTGGTCGAGCAGGCTGCCGCCGCTACGGGCTTCGCGAAGCATCCAGTTGTCATGCGACCAGACAGGAGTATCTCCGCCGCGGAAAAACGTCGCTGCCAGCGTATCTCCATAACGGCGCTGCCCCGTACAATTTTTCAAATACTCGTAAGCGGGCCAGAACCTCAGCACCTGCGCTACCATCAGCGTTGTGCCCGTTCTCGCCGACGTCTGAGCCATGGCGGACGCTTCGTCCGCGCCTAGAGCCATCGGTTTTTCGCACAGCACGTGCAGACCGCGCTCCATAGCCCGGATCGCCGTTGCGGCATGCAAATCGGTCGGCAGCGCGATATCCACAAAATCAAGCTCCTCGCGCTCCAGCAGCTCGCCTATATCCGTGTAGAGGCGATAGGGCGAAAAGTCGATGCGCTCGAACGATTCATTAAGGTTGCCTTCGACAAACACGTTGTCGAACTTGCGGGCATCGATATCGCAGATCGCTTGCAAACGCACCGGGGCTCCCTCGCGCTCCAGGCGTTGGTATTGCGCCAGGTGAACGCGGCCCATAAACCCGATTCCGATCAGAGCCCCCTTCCATATCTTCGTCCCGGTCGCATCCGTCGTGGATGCGGTATGATCCTTGCCGCTCTCCGGCAAGCTTTGCCCGTTGGTCATGGTCTATACCCTCCTATACTGGGAGTCGGATGGCGTTCCCGCAACGCTAACTTCCCGTCCGGTCGCGCAAGCTTCGACGATAGCGGCGGCAACCTCCGAGCCATGAATCGCATCGTCGAACGACAGGTAGTCCAATCCCTGTCCGCCTGCGAGCAAGCCGTCAGCGATATAACCGAGCTGATCGCGTAGGGCGCCATATACTTTGCCGTTGAACTCATGATGGATGGCAAATTCGGTCGTGCGTCTTCCGCCGTCGTTCCATACCTGCAATCCAGATCCTGACGTCTCGAAATGCGCCACGCCTTCTGTTCCGATGACCTCCACCTGGTCGACAATCGCTATCCCTGCAGCATCCGGAGTCATCCAATTGCTGTGGAGAACCGCTATCGCGCCGTTTTCGAAGACAAGCGTCGACCACAACACCTCCGGCGCCTCGACCCCTTCAATATAGCAGCCTTGCGCCCGAACGGAGACGACTCGGCTTCCCGCATACCAGATAGCCAAATCCAGGTCGTGGACCGACAGCTCGTAGACCGTATGCGTCCGCTTATAGGTTTCGAAGAGCGAATGCTCCCGCGATCGCTTAAAGAACATGCTGACCGGCTTGCCAACTCCGCCATCTGTTATCCGGCGCTTAATCTCCGCGTACCTTGGATCGAAGCGCAGCAAATGTCCCGGTAGCACATGTCTCCCTGCGACCCGCGCGGCATCGAACATGCGGCGCGCCTCCTCCGGCAATGTGGAGACGGGTTTCTCGACGATGACGTGTTTGCCGGATGCAAGCGCCGCCAGAGTCGGTGCCAGATGCTCTTTCTCATAGGTAACGACGCTCACGAGGTCCAAGTCGTCTCTCGACAACAGCTCTTCATACGAAGCGTATATAGCCGCCTGAGGGAAACGCTGCTCCGCCAGTTCCCGTCTTTCTGGACGATTGTCGCATACGGCGACAATCTCGACTTGCGGCAGACACCGGAAAGCTTCGAGGTGGCACATCCCCCAGTTGCCCAAACCGATCACGCCTACGCGCAGCTTATTCATGCCAGCCCCCCCTTTTCGTTAAGCTTCATCGTAATTTTGCCGCTGCTTACCTTGCCGCCGACCAGCATCTTAAACGCCCGGTCCGCATCCTCGAGCCGGCAGATCTCGGTCCAGCCTTCCTCCGTGATCTTGCCCTGCTCAAGCAAATCGACCGCGTCCGCAAAGTCTCTGGCGGTATAGCAGAAGGAACCGAGAATGGCGATTTCACTGCGGACCAAGTGATTGATTGGCAGTCGCGTCTCATCGATGCCGAGACCGATATTCATAAACGTCCCGCCCGGGTTAACGGATCGCAGGGCACTTTCTCGCGTCGGCTGGAATCCGGCGGCATCGATAACCACATCGATGCCTTTCTCGGCGAAATGGCGGCGCACCGCATCTTCGAGCGATTCCGTCTTCGGATTCGCGGTCAGGTTAAAGCCAAGGCCTCGCACCATCGTGAGCCGTTCCTCGTTCGTATCGGCGACGAGAACGTCGGAAGCGCCCAAAATGCGGGCAACCATCGCGCTCAGGATACCGATCCCTCCCGCGCCAAGCACGGCAACGGCCGAGAACGGATGCCTTTCCATCGCGCGTCTCGCCGCGCGCAGCGAACAAGCAAGCGGTTCGGCCAAACTGGCGCGTTCGGCGGATAATCCGTCCGAGATCGGCACGATTGCCGATTCGGGCACAACAACGTATTCGGCGAAGGCGCCGGGTCTGTGAATGCCGATGATCTGCCGCTTGGCGCAAAGCTGCGTCAAGCCGCTCAAGCAGCTGCGGCAGCTGCCGCAGAACAGCAACGGATTAATAACTGCGCGCTGGCCGACAGAATACCGTCCAGCTCCCGGGCCAACCGCTTCCACAACGCCGCTTGCTTCATGCCCCATAACGAGCGGGGGCACGCGCAAGCTGTTATGGCCCAAATATCCTTCCAGCTCCGAGCCGCAAATTCCTACCGCTTCTACCCGCAGCCGCACTTCTCCCGTTCCAGGCTCGGGAACGGATCTCTCTTCGATGACGATACTCTCGGGGGCCGTCCATACCGCCGTTTTCATCATAAGATTGCCTCCCCTTTCGAATGGATCGCCGACAAGCCGGCTATGAGCCGATCCACATCGGCGCTGTCGTTAAAGGCATGGACCGACGCCCTGAACCGGCCGTCCCCGCCCCACAGATAGATGCCTTGCCGCTCCAGCTCCGCGGAGATCTCCTCCCCCTGGTCGCTGACGACGCATATATTGCCCGCGCGGAATTCGGGTTCCCGCGGCGTCATCAGTTCGTAGCCTGCCGCTTCCAGCTTGCTTATCAGCTCGGCGCCAAGACCGAGCACATGATCTTCGATAAGCGGGATGCCCGTGTCAAGCAGCAGCCGGGTCGAGTAGTCAAGCGCATATACGCAAGGATAACTCGGATATCCCGTCTCGAATCGTCTGGCATCCGGCTGGAAGCGATAGCTTCCGTCGCGAAGGGGGCTGAACATGTCCGTCACGCCTCTCCAGCCGACCGCTCTTGGCATAAAATCGCTCGTCCGTGCCGGATTAATGCCGAGAATGCCCAGACCGTGTATGCCAAGCAGCCACTTATAGGAGCTGCAGACCACAAAGTCGGTCTCATTGATATCTACAGCCGTAATGCCGAGCGACTGGGTCGCATCGAGCATCAGCAGCGTATCCGTCTGTTTGAGCGCGCGATACAGTTCCTTATAGTCCAGCTTCGCCCCCGAGAGATAGCTGACATGGCTGGAGACGACAATTCGCGTCCTTGCGTCAACGCGCGACAGGATGTCCTCCGGCGACACGCGCCAATTGACATGATCTACGAACCTCACCTCGACGCCGGCCTCCTGAAGCACCAGCCAAGGCAAAATGCCGGAAGGAAACTCCAGCTTGTTGACAACTACGTTGTCGCCGGCCTTGAGACCTAAAGCTCCTGCAATCATGGAGATGACATCGGACGAATTGGACAGCAGCGCGATTTGATTGGGCTGGCCTCCGAGCATCTTCGCCAGATTCGACTTGCAAGAATCCTCAACCTCCGCATTCGAGCTTCTGCCGCCCGGACCGTAGCTTCGGTGCTCCATATAGCGCCTGACCGCGTCAACGCTCCCTTTGAGAGGCGGCGATTCCGCCCCGTTGTAGAACCACACACGATCGCCGATATTTTCGAACATTTTTTTGCTTATTAATGATTCCATCTGCTCTCGCTCCTAGCATTTCATTCTGGATTATAAATTCGGGGGAAGCTCGAGCTTCTCGAAGCAGTCGTATGCTTTGGCGATATGCCGGTCAGCCGCCGATAACAGAAATGGACCGTGGCCCGGGTACAATCGTTTGATTCGCAGATCGTTAAGCCTGGCTATCGTTCGGGCATAAGCGTCGATCTCGCAATCCCAAATTTGCTGCAGTACGATTTTGCCGCCCGCAAATATGGCGTCTCCCGCGAACAAGGACATGCCGTCGCCTTCGTCCAAAGCAAAGCCGATATGTCCCCGGGCATGTCCCGGCGTCTCTATCACCTTCAGCGAAAGCGCGCCAACCTTAATGATATCCCCGTCGCTTACAGTTTCGTCGATCGGACAAGGCGGGTATAAATAATCCGGAGGGTAGACGCCTGCAAACACCGCTGCCCCGATACTCGTTCTGTCGATGTCGGCGGATTCGATCCACGGTCCGGCATCTTTCGACGCGATCGTCCAAAGATCGAGCCGTTGCCGGAGAGCCGCCGCTCCCGCGGCATGATCGGCATGCGCGTGAGTCAACAACAGCTTGCGGATACGGGAGGCGGGAACGCCGGTCGATGCTATGGAACTCAACAGCAGCTCCGTATCCGCGCCGGCGCCGGCATCGATCAGCGCATATTCGTCGCCGTCGCCGATCAGGTAGATGTTGCAGTCCAGTCTATGCGTCATCTCAAAGCCGAATTGTCCGCTGCCGACCAGCCACAGACCTTCCCTTAGCTTCAATGTCCTGTCTCCTCCTCGTCCATGTAGGCGATGCACTCGATCTCGACGGTCATGCCAGGCGGGAACTTGACGATTTCGACGGTGCTTCTGGCCGGCGGTTCGTGCTCGAAATAACCGGAATAAACTTCGTTGTAGGCTTTGAATCCGTCCAGATCGTCCAGGAAGGCCGTCACTTTGACAACATGTTCCAGCGATGAGCCCGCTTCCTCAAGGATTTCCTTCATATAATCAAGGACAATGGCCGTCTGCTTGGCCACATCGCCGGGTGCCAGGACCGATCCCGTCTCCAGATCGAACGGGCACGTTCCCGAGACATATACCATATTCCCCAGCTTCACGGCTTGCGCGTACGCGCCGCTTGGCTTCGGTGCCTTATCCGTGACGATGATTTGCTTGCGCATGTTCGATTTCACTCCTTTTTGTCATTCGGCGGATTGAACGCCTGCCAGTGTTGCGTAAAATGCTGCTGCCTGTACCACTTCTTCAAGATCGACCCATTCGTGCTTGGAATGCGCTTGCGCAATCGAACCGGGTCCGAAGACGATGCTTGGTATGCCTCCAAGTTGCTGGAGCTTGCTTGCATCCGTGCCGTAAGGTACGCCGACAGCTTCCGTGGCGAGTCCAAGCTTCCCGGCAACCTGAAGGGCTTCCCTCACGATCGCGGCCTGCGGGTCCGTATCGAGCGCCCAATCCGACAGCAGCTCGCGAACCTCGAATACGGTGTCGGAAGGAAGAACGGCGCCGAGCGCCTGCTTAAATTGCTCCCGCACGACGT
Organism: Paenibacillus sp. MY03; assembly: GCF_002165585.1. Classification (NCBI taxonomy): domain Bacteria; kingdom Bacillati; phylum Bacillota; class Bacilli; order Caryophanales; family Paenibacillaceae; genus Paenibacillus; species Paenibacillus sp. MY03. Next base: position 75,664 of record NZ_MXQD01000004.1, read on the forward strand.
CCGGCTGCTCGCCGGGCAATATTCGCCGGTCGACTTGAATCTCGCAGCGTTCGGGCACGATATTGATCTGACCGCCGCTCTCGATGGTGCCGACCGAGATCGATGCCCGACCGCATAGAGGATGCGATAACCCCTCAAGCCGCGGCGCCTCCCGATCGCGGATATAGGATAATACCGCCAACATCCGGTATATGGCGTTGTCACCTTCCTCGGGCATCGAGCTGTGGGCGGCTTTGCCTCTGGTCTCGACCGCGAAGCGCGCGCAGCCTTTAGTTGCTGATACGACGCGCAGTTCGGTCGGTTCGCCGACAACCGCGCCTGCCAATCGATGCTCCCGATCCTCCTCCAGAAATCGCAATACGCCGCGAAAGGCAGCTTCTTCGTCTACAGCCGCGCATAACACCAGATCGCGCGGCAACGAATCTCGTCTTGCCGCCCAATATTCGATCGCCCATATCATCCCTGCGAGCGTCGCTTTCGTGTCGCAGGCTCCTCTGCCATACAGGCGGCCGTCCCGAATCTGCGGCTCGAACGCCTTTTCCATCGAACCGGCCGGAACGGTATCCATATGGGATTCGAACAGCAGGGCGCGTTCCGGCTTGCCGACGCTCAGCTCGGCGACTACATTCCAGCGTCCCGCGAATACCTGCTGCCGACGTACGGGGATGCCGGCTCGCCTCATGCGTTCTTCCACATAACATGCAACGTCCGACTCGCCGGGAGATCCCTCTTCGTAGTAGGGATTGACACTGTTAATGCGGACCAAATCCTCCAGTATTTCCAGCACCGGATGATTTCCCGTAAAACCAGCTACAGCCCCCGCTCCGCCAACCGCCTCTATGTTGTTGCTCATCATTCCTTCACGCTCCCAAGCGTGATGCCGGTCACGAAGTACTTTTGCAGGAAAGGATAAAGAAGCAAGATGGGCAACGCGCCGAGGAAGATCTGAGCCGACTTGATCGTGCGGTCGGATATAAGCTGCATCGTCTTGAGATCCTGCTCCGTCATGTTCGAATAGTCGCGCTGGATAATGATCGTCTGCAGATAACTTTGCAGCGGGTAACGATCCGGCGAGTTCATAAAGATCAGTCCGTCGAACCAAGCGTTCCAGTGGTTTACGACCGTTAGCAGACCAATGGTCGCCAACGCCGGAAGAGATAGCGGTACGAATATCCGAAACAAAGTGGACATATGGCCCGCTCCGTCGATAAAAGCTGCTTCCTCCAGCTCCTTCGGAAGATTGCGGAAGAAATTAAGCAGCAAAATGACATTGAATACGGGCACCGCTCCCGGCAAAATAAGCGCCCAGATCGAACCCATGATTCCCGTCTCCCTGACAATCATGAACAAGGGGACGATTCCGCCGCTAAACAGAATGGTCACCAACATGAACCAGGTGTATATCGTGCGTTGCTTGAAACGTTCGCTGTCTTTGGAGAGCGGATATGCCGTAATCAGCGTCAGAAGCATATTGACGGCAACGCCGATGCCCACCCGTTCCAGAGTAACAAGCAACGACTTCAAAAATAGTCCCGAGCTGAGCACGAATTCATAAGACTTCACATTGAAGTCTATCGGCCAGAATCGAACAAGGCCTGCTGTGGCAGCGGCGCTTGAACTGAAGGATACGGCCAGAATATGAATAATGGGAAGTACGCACAGCAATGCGAGCAGACCAAGCAAGAACGCGTTGAACCATTGGAACACCCGCATAGGTCTTGTAGTGTAATGCATGCCGAATCCTCCCTAGAAAATTCTATACTTGGCGAATTTGTAGGCCAGATAGTAGGTTGTCGAAATAAGAACGAGCGAGATGACCGACTTAAATAGTCCGATTGCGGTCGCCGGGCCATATTGAGCGGAAATTAAGCCCATCCGGTACACGTACGTATCGATAATATCGCCGCTGTCGTATACTTGCGGACTATAGAGATTAAAGACCTGCTCAAAACCGGCGTTAAGCACATTGCCCAAACTAAGCGTCATCAGCAGGACAACGATTGTACGGATACCGGGCAAAGTGATATGCCATATTTGCTTTATTCGGCTCGCTCCATCCATCACCGCGGCTTCATACAGAGATGGGTTAATGCCGGTTAACGCCGCCAAATAAATAATGGTGCTGAATCCGAATTCCTTCCAAATGTCGGAGATGACAAGCACATAAGGAAACCAGCTGTTTTCCCCCAGGAAATAAACCGGATTGATACCGAACAAACCCAGAAACGCATTAACAATCCCGGTGGAGGGAGACAGGATATCGACCAGTATGCCGCCCAAAATAACCCATGACAAAAAGTGAGGCAAATATATAAGCGTCTGCACGCCGCGTTTGAATAACCGGTGACGGATTTCGTTCAGAAGCAGGGATACGGTCAACGGAACGATAACGCCGGCGATAATTTTCATGACGGAGATATACACCGTATTCCACATAATCTCTCGCATGTCCGAAAGACTCAAAATATAGCGAAAGTTATCAAAGCCGATCCAGTCCGAGCCAAGGAATCCTTTGGCCGGTATAAACTTCTGAAACGCGATGACAATTCCGAACATTGGACCATAACAATAGACAAGAAGCAGGATCACAGCCGGGAGCAACAGCAGATGCAGCGGCCAATTGGATAATGTGGATCGCTTCATGAGTTCAACCTTCCTTCCGTTCCTCCCGTTGTCGGGAAGAGACGGCCGAAGCCGCTCTTCTCCGACGTGGTCGGAAACCTCTGTTACCGGATGACGCGCCTTTTGTTACCGATTGGCGTACCATTCATTGACTTCTTCTGTCACCGCGTCGCCCCCGCGTTTCTTCCATTCCGTGACGAACTTGTCGAACTCGTCGATCGGCGCGGCATTGAAAATAATTTTAGTAAACGTTTCTAATTGAATCTTGTTCATATCTGCGCTTCTTTCGGACATCAAGGTCAAAGGCGATGTAATAAACTCGTCGGACAAGTAGGCATTCGACTGACGGTACTGATCCGTAACGCCCATCGAGCCTTCCTTGCCGAAGATGGCGTTCCAGCCCCACAGGGAACGGTCGCCCGCTTCGAATTTTTGGATCTTGTCATAGACGCCCATGTCGTCGCCCGTCAAATCCGAGGTGTCTCCGGAATCGAGCGCTTTTATGACTTTAATGCGCTGGTCCGTATTTTTAAACGCGCGATATGCGGCAATTTTGTTCATTTGCCAGATCTCGGTATTGCCATCGTTGACGAACTTCGAATTGATTTCCGGATCTTTATTTTCGTAGAAGATTTCCGTCCACATATCGAGCATAGAGAATAGCGCCTCGGGATTCTTCGTTCCTTTTTTGACGACCCAATAGCCGATCGTGCCGAGCGCAGCCTGGTTTTTGGCAGGCTCCGCATCGTTGGAGACGATGGGAAACGCTTTCCATTCCGCATTCGGATCCTGGTCAATGTTCTGCTGCAGCGGATACAGACCGGAGAACGGACTGTTAAAAAACATGCCTATCTTTCCGCTAACGATTGATTCTACGACTTTGGAGAAGTCCTTGGAGCCGAATTCCGGATCGATTTGTTTATTTTTGAACATTTCTTGCAAGATGCCGAGAGCCGTTTTCATCTCAGGTTGAATGCTGCTGTATGCCAGCTTGCCGTCTTGCCCCTTGATCCAGATATTGTTATACGCATGAAAACCATTGAAGAAGCCCGTCAAAGTCGAGAAGGCGTTGTCTACCGCGAGCCCGAACGTATCGTTTTTATTGTTGCCGTCCGGATCTTGCGTAGTGAAGGCTTCGGAAATCTTCAACAAATCGTCCATCGTTTTTGGCTCGGAGAGGTTCACTTTCTTTAGCCAATCGGTACGAATCCATACCATCTGGGCGCCTTCCTTAGGTGTCCCGGTGAAAGGAATTGCCAGCAGCTTGCCGCCGATTTTCGCCGAATCCAGCGCGGCGCTGCCGCCTTCATTAAGCAAGGATTTGACTCGTTCGGGCGCGCTGTCATAAGCGGCGGACAGATCGTGAAGCAGATCGGCCTCGGCCAATTGCTTGAACTGAACGGGCGTAGCCTGGAAGAAGTCCGGAATATCGCCTGTCGCGATCATGAGATTCGTTTTCTGCTCCCATTGCGTAGCATCCACGCTCCACAAAGACTTGATCTTGATGCCGTACCGGTCCTCGTATTCTCGCGTCCATGGATTGTTGTCGACGGTATCTCCATCTGCATACTTGACGGTTGGGTGCGATTGGTTTACTGTAGTAAGCGTGATCGGCGGATCATACTTGCCGCCCGTGCTTCCTGTCGGGGAAGCCGGCGCGTCCGAAGTCTGAGATGGGGACGGAGATGCCTTGTCATTCGAGTTGTTGGCACATGCTGCTAGCGATAATGTGGCGATAATGGCGCCAATGAGAATACCTGTAAACTTTCTTTTCAAGAAAAGTCACTCTCCTTTGAATTAACAGCCTATTCACTCAATTTGCCGGGTAGCTCTGCAAGCTATTCGCAATCGTGCTGGCATCTCCGCCCAACTCTTGCCCATTGTTCGCGTGTTTGTCTAACTCGTAGTTCATCAAGCGCAACCTTCCAGGTTGCCCTGTTTGCTGCTTTCGGTTGGTCTCATGTTTTGTTTTCTTCACCCCTCTTTCTCACCGAAAGTCTGTTCCGATCCCCCTCTACATCGATTTAATGATCTATTTAAACTTCCCCTTCGACGCCGCCCCTTGCTCGCGGACGTGCGGGAAGCTTAAATCGGCGTCGACCGTTTCCATTAACGGCCCAACACATTAGCCAGGCTTCTCAACTTGGCTTCCAGCATGGTTGCCGTGGACGGAAACTCTCCATCGGTACGGCGCGACAGCTCCAGCCATGGCGCCCGCGCAAGCAGCGGGACTGCCGCTTCCGCATTTTCTTTTTCCTTTGCCGCAATCTCCAGCATCAGATTTTTGTTTCCGCTCTCTTTGGCCAATAAGAACTTGTAAGTATTTAGCGTCGTCAGGAGCGTCCTGTACACATATTCGATTAATGCGCATTCTTCGGCCGCCATCTTGACTTGCAGCGAATCCTCGGATGCGGGAGCCGATGCGGCTGCCTGATAAGCTTGCAAAGCATGCCTGCATGCAATTTCGTATTCCCGAATCAAGATGTCTGCCGGCTCGCTGTCGTTTCGGGGCCTGATGGTGAACTCCATATGCGAATGGGGCAATGAAGTCAATACAAGGGAATGCTTTACTTCGTTTGTTGCGTTGGAGAAAGTTTCCTCATTCTCTTGCAAGTAATAGAGTAGCGCTTCATACAACTCGGGTTCATCAGGCAAGTCCCCGAATGCTAATGGATGAGCCGGGCCGATAAATTCGGGTCCCGTAAAATAAATCGGGATATATGGCAAATGCGCGACGGCCTGATCCAGTTCTCTCCAAGCGTTTATAAACGCTTCGGCGGCCGGTCCGAAATCCCGTTTGGCCATGACGGCTGCCGCTTCTCCTGCCGGCAGTTCGGGACGCCATGATGCCCACCACCCCAGTTCCTCTGCGCGCGATCCCCACATTCCGAAGAACATCCATGATTGAAGCACTCCGGCCGGTGACATGGCTGCCGTATTCCGCCATTTCTCTTCCAGTCGGCCCAGCGCGGGCATATAGGGAATATGGATGCACTCGAGACCAATCGCCGTTTCCGTCTTGATATATAACGGGATATGCTTGCCAGCCGCGTCTTCCGCTTGTTGGAGCAGATTGGTGGCAGGCCCAGTATAATCGACGGAATAATCCCAAATTTTTTTGTCGTAGCCTTCTTTGACCGCCCATTCATCTTTTTCGATTGTGCTGAGCAGCGATACGCCGTTTGACATGCCGTCGATCAGCGCCAACTGCGCCGGGTCGCTCGACCACACGAACGCGCTGTATGGCCATGCCATTATCGGCGCATCCGGCTTCACGGCATGCACGGCATCCGCCGTCGCACGAAGAAGGCCATTCACTGCATCTTCCGGTTGTTTGTCCCTGCAATTCGGACAATTTGTTCGGGCCTCTTCCGGCATATCTCTCAAATCGGGCCTCATAAAGCAATGATAGTAAGACTCGCCGCCGATGATCAAAATCAAGCCGCCTAATTCGGGTACTTCCCGGAACAAATTCGCCATCGTCTCCCCGTGGAAGTCCAGACAGTCCGGATCCGACGAGCATAAATTGTATATTTCCTTGCCGTTCTGGACTAGCCCCGGATTGATGCGGGCTCCCCGCGCAGAAGGTACTCTTTGGAATAAGGGATGATTGCCGTCCAGCTTCGGGCTGACAGGTACGTAGTATAATGAAATGCCGTACTTCGCCGCGCGCCTGGCCGCATCTTGCAGCTTCTCCAGGTTTTCTTTGCTTTTCGGATGATTGAGTTCGGGAAAGATCCGACTCTCAACGTACAACAGCCAATCGCCGTATAACATCATTCCGTTAATCCCATAGTGCGCGAGCAATCCGAAGGCTTCGTCGGAGAGATAAGCTTCATCAAGATCAGGCACGAGATAGTTGGAGAGATATGGCGCCTGACTGATCTGTACTTGCCATTGCGGAGAACGTTCGACGATTCCTGCTTCCAGGCAAGCGACTCCGCTTGCCGACAACTCTCGCTCCGTCCAGACGATGCCGGCCCAAAGTCCCTTGGCTTCCGATGCCTCTATAACAACTTCACCGGACCGAACCTCTCTTTTAAAGCATCCTTTACCGATGCTGGCGTCTTCGCGAATAACAAACCTCTGCTCCGCATGTTCGTTCACTTCAATGCCGGCGCGTGACAGATAATCGGATAAATCCTCGGCAGCCTCCGTTGCGCCAGTAAACGAAGCCTCCCGTGCTACCAGCCAACTGCCGCCAAGCCCGACTGCGTTCGGCCTGTCAGTATCGACTGCAGCCAGACGTCTTATGGACCGGTGAGGAGCTCGCCGCTCTATCGCGATTTCATCCTGATTCGCACGAAGGAGCCGATCGGCAATAAGCAATGAATTATGCATCATAATAAACGTCCTCCCTCTGGGTTAAAACCACGAATGTTCATCGAACAATGTACCGTCTACTTCCTTCATATCCGCGAATTCTTGATAGGACCGATGAATGTGCTCGCGCATGACTCCTTCCGCATGATCGGGATCGCGCCTTCTCATTGCATCGATCAGCTCCCAGTGCTGCTCGACTTCCTTCTGCTTGGTTGAGGCCCTTCCGAGAATCCGATTGACAAGCGCAATCTGAAACGAGATCGTTTTATACATACGAATCAGACGTTCATGTTTGGACAGACGAATGATCGATTGGTGGATGTACAGCGATTCCTCAAGCAACGAAGGAACTTCATCGTCGTTCATCTTCCTCTTCATATCTTCGTACACGCTTTCAAGCTCTTGGATGTCCTGATCCGAAGCATTACGGATAGCCAGGCGAATCGCCAGTCCTTCGTAAACCGCCCTTAACGAATAAATCTCGAACACATCCTGCATATTAAGCTCGCGCACCATCGGCCCTTTGTTAGGAACTATGACGACAACGCCTTCTCCCGACAATTGCCTGATCGCCTCGCGCACGGGCGTCTGGCTGATCCCGAGGTCTTTGGCGAACTTCGTCTCTACGATACGATCGCCTGGATTCAGCTCTCCCTCAATGATTTGCTGCTTGATCAATTGCACAAGGTCTTCGCTTATATTCTGTTTTTCCATAATGTTTTGCTTCGTCATCTTCAAGCCGTTAGCCCCCTCTCAAAGTAGGATTATATATAATGTATAATATATAATGATTAATCAAAAGTAAATATCTTTTTTCTTTTTTGTGAAAATAATTCACACGACACAAACGCATCAGAATATAAAGCGATTTCATTATGAAGGTAAGCGCGATCATTTTTTTGAAGCGTTTGCACGATGTCATATACCCTATCATGAAGTCGGAAGTGTGGTCCATGTTATGAAGCTTCTAATTGTAATGTACTGCTCGCTATTATACTCGTCCTACATATAATACGTCATATATATGGTTTATGATTTATATATGACTCAATTATAGTGTTCTTATTTTATATATTGCGTATTATATAAGAATGTGATAAAAGATATATGAGTTCAATATTTCGTTTAACGCCAAAAAAGAATCAGGAGGTTCCATTGATGGAGGCGCAATCACCTACTATACGGAATGCGATCGGTTGGAGCACCGGGCCCGTCGCGAACCCGAAGGAGCAGTTTATGACGAATGTTAGTTCAATTGTACATTTTCACGAAGGTCATGCCGGAATGAAGCAATGGCTTGGCGGAAAAGGCGCGAGCCTTGCCGAGATGACCCGCGCGGGCCTCCCCGTCCCGCCCGGATTTACCGTCACGACGAATGTATGCAGAGCTTTTTACGAGAACGGCAATCAACTTCCGGAAGGTTTAATGCCGGATATCCGTAACGCAATATTGCGCATCGAGCAGCTTAAATCCCAAAGGTTCGGCGATGAGAGAAATCCGCTGCTGTTTTCGGTCAGATCCGGTTCAGTCACTTCGATGCCGGGCATGATGGATACGATCCTCAATCTTGGCTTAAATGATGCAACCGTTCTTGGACTCTCCGGCGAAACAAAAAATGCCAGGTTTGCTTTTGACTGTTACCGCCGTTTTATTCAGATGTTCGGCAATGTGGTATTCGGCGTGGAATCGATTCACTTCGAACTGCTCCTCCATAAATTGAAACAGAAATACGGCTATCAACAAGACCGGGACGTCGCTGCGGAGGCTTGGACGGAACTGATCGAATCATACAAAATGTTGATTAAAAACCATACCGGCAACGTATTCCCCCAAGATGTTTACATCCAACTGCAACTGGCCGTCGAGGCGGTGTTTCGCTCATGGAATAATCCAAGGGCTATTACATATCGCAATGCCTATCGTATTCCCGACGAGCAGGGAACTGCGGTAACCATTCAATCGATGGTATTTGGCAACAAGGGCGACGATTGCGGCACCGGGGTACTATTTACACGAAATCCGTCAACGGGCGAAAAGAAGCTGTACGGGGAATATCTCATCAACGCGCAAGGCGAAGATGTAGTAGCGGGTACTCGAACACCTCTGCCTATAAACGAAATGAATAAAGAAATGCCTCACATCTATTCTCAATTAACCGATATAGCCAAACAGCTCGAGTTGCTTAACAAGGATGTTCAGGATATTGAATTTACGGTCGAACAGAATAAATTGTTTATTTTGCAGACACGCAACGGCAAACGTACGGCTCAAGCGGCGATAAAAATTGCCGTTGACTTGGTCGACGAGGGGATTATTCTCGCAGAAGAGGCCTTGATACGCATTGAGATGGAGCACTTGGATCAGCTGCTGCACCGGGCTATCGATTCCGAGCAACAGCTGGATACTATTGCCAAGGGTCTTAATGCCTCCCCTGGAGCGGCGTCCGGCCGGGCAGTGTTCGATGCCGACACGGCAGTGGATTGGAAGCTCGCAGGCCATAAAGTCATTCTTGTATGCGCCGAGACCAGCCCGGATGATATTCATGGAGTGATCGCATCGGAAGGCGTACTGACCAGCAGAGGCGGAATGACAAGCCACGCGGCAGTCGTTGCCAGAGGAATGGGCAAGCCGTGTGTCTGCGGGTGCGAGGAAATAAGGATCGACAAGATGAACCGCCATTTCTATGTAGCCGGCCCTGGCGGTCTGGAAGAGAATTGCAGGAAGGTACATGAGGGAGATTGGATCACATTGGACGGCTCCACCGGACGGGTCATTTTGGGAACGGTAACGCTTAAGGAACCGGAGATGACGGGAGAGCTGACAAGATTGTTGCAATTTGCGGATGGGATTCGCCGACTAAAGGTGCTGGCGAATGCGGACAATCCGGAAGATGCACGGAAAGCCAGACAATTCGGCGCGGAAGGAATCGGATTATGCCGGACGGAACATATGTTTATGTCATCGGCACGGCTGCCTGTCGTTCAGGCGATGATACTCGCCGAACACCAGGCAGAACGTCAACATTCGCTGGATCAGCTGTTGCCTATGCAACAAGAGGATTTTGAAGGTATATTCGCCGCCATGGAGGGACTCCCCGTTAATATACGGTTGCTTGACCCGCCATTGCACGAATTTCTGCCAAAGCTTGAACTATTGCAACAACGGCAACGGGAATCGGCAAATAAAGATGAAGAAACGAACAAGCTCATTCGTAAAGTTCAATCGCTCCATGAAGTCAATCCGATGCTGGGACAGCGGGGTTGCCGTTTAGGCATTGTTGTTCCGGAAATATACGAGATGCAGCTCAAAGCCATCTTTAAAGCCATTTTGTCTTGCAAGGAGAAAGGGATGAAAGTCCGGCCTGAAATTATGATTCCATTGGTCGGGCATGTCAACGAATTAAAGAGGGTCCGCGACTTGGCAGATCGCGTCGCAGCCGATATCCTTGGCGAAGATCATCATGTGGATTATAAGGTCGGTACCATGATAGAAGTGCCAAGAGCCGCGCTCACAGCTGATCAAATTGCGAAGGAGGCCGACTTTTTTTCCTTTGGAACCAATGATTTGACGCAAATGACCTTCGGTTACAGCAGAGACGATGCGGAAGGAAAGTTCCTATCCTGTTATGTGGATCAACAAATCTTGCCTGACAATCCGTTTCAGGTTCTGGACGCGGAAGGCGTAGGTCAGCTAATCGAGATCGCGCTCCATAAGGGACGTAAGGCCAATCCCGCTCTAAAGACGGGCGTCTGCGGCGAACACGGCGGCGATCCGCGTTCCATTCGTTTCTGCCATTCGGCCGGATTGGACTATATCAGCTGCTCGCCATACCGTGTTCCTATGGCTAGAATCGCGGCAGCTCAAGCTCTCTTAACAATCGATTAAAAAAGAAAGGACGGTGGCCTCTGAGCCCCGTCCTTCCCTTTCTCCGTACAAGATTGTCCCATTTATTGCCCGGCTCCTCCGCAGCTCCAACGTTACTCGCCCAAGCTGTGGTCCGCAAGACCGAGCGGGAACGGCTCTGGACGCCGGCATGTGCTCTCCATCGTGTAATGGACGCCTTGCTCCGAGGAGTCGAGGATGCCGAACATCGCTTCAAGCACATGATACGCCATCTCTCCGTTCGCGCGGTGAGCGCGGCCGGTCAAAATCGCTGTTGCCATGTCCGCCGCACCGACTCCCCGCGCATTCTCCGCTTTGCCGTAAGCCAAAGGAATATCGGACCATTCCTGCGCGCCTGCGCGCCGGATAAGGATCTTCCCGCCGAATGTGTTGGGATCCGGCACTTCCAAAGTACCTTCGCTGCCATACAACTCGATTCTGGGCAGCGTGGAGCCGGCCTTGACATCAAAGCTTGTCAGCAGCGTAGCGATCGGGCCGGAGGAAAATTTAAGCGTACTCGCGATATGGGTTGGCGTTTCGACTTTAATTTTTTTTCCGAACAGCTCTTTGCTTGTCGCAATCCTTTCGGGAAACGAAATCTGGGCCATGCCCGTCACCTGCGTGATCGGGCCGAGCATGGCCACAAGCGCCGTTAAGTAATAGGGTCCCATATCAAACAGAGGACCGCCGCCTGGCTGGTAGAAGAAATCCGGGTTCGGATGCCAGCCTTCCGGCCCTCCCCCCAGCATAAACGCAGTGGCGCCGATTGGCGTGCCGATCCAACCGTCTTCGATCAATTTGATGCAGGTTTGGAGACCGCCGCCCAAAAACGTATCCGGCGCGCATCCAACGAGCAGCCCTCGGCTCCGGGCAACCTCAAGCACGCGTTTCCCTTCTTCGCGCGTTGCCGCCAGAGGTTTCTCCGAATACACATGTTTGCCTGCCTCCAGCGCCTGAATCGAGACGGCCGCATGCACTTTGGGAACCGTCAGGTTAATGACCATCCCAATATCCGGGTCCGCAAGCAAGTCCTCAACCGTACATGCCCGAACGCCGTATTCGGCCGCCTTGGCAGCGGCGAGTTCCGCATTGAGATCCGCGCAGGCAACAATCTCCATTGACTCGAATCGTTTGCCATTCTGAAAGTAAATACCGCTAATATTGCCCGTACCGATTATTCCGACTTTCAACTTATCCAACGCTGTCCGCCTCCTTCAATATGACAACAAATACACTTGTATCAGTTTATCACGAATCGGCAACGTTACATAGATGTCGCATCTTCACCTTCCATGTATTGCTCCTTCCCGGAAGCGGCCGATGCATAGACCGTCTCGAGCACCCGGATGACGTCTCTGCCGTACTTTGGCGGACAACTGGTTTCCCCGCCGCCCGCAATGGCTTGAAGCAAATCTCCGTACTGCAATTCGAACGGCGCGGCGGAACGCGGCACATCCACCTGTTCGTACGGTCCCCCCGTGCTGACCCACAAGCTGTCTCCCGTCATCAGCTTGAGCATCCCTTTTGTACCGATGATTTCCGTTTCGTTGCGGGCGGCTCCGTTATATCCAGCTTGTGCGATCGTGGCCGGCATGCCGTTTTCCAGCTCCAAATAAACCAGTCCGCTGCCTTCCACGTTTCCCCGGCTGCCATGATAGCTGACCGATGCGTTTACCTTGCGTACCGCGCTGCCCGCCAGCCATTGAATCTTATCGATGGAATGCGTGCCGAGGTTGGCAAGAATGCCGCCGCCGGATTTCGTTTTCTCCAGAAACCAGTCGGGCCTGGACGATCGGTAATAATCCATATGGCGAATATCGTTCATCATAACCAGCGAACCGATCGCCCCGCTGTCGATCATTGTTTTGGCCATAATATTCTCCGCCATGTAATGCTGCGTATGCCCGACCAGCACCCGAACATCCGCAAGTCTTGCCGCATGGATGATTTCATCGCATTCCGCGGCAGATAACGCCATCGGTTTCTCCAGCATCATATGGCAGCCATAGGAAGCGGCAAATAACGCGGCCTCCTTGTGCAAATAATGCGGCAGCGCAATCGCAACGATGTCCGGCCTTTCCGAGCGAATCATCTCGCGATAGTCCCGGTAAGCAGCGACGCCGAATTGGGCGGCAAGCTCTTCCGCCCGTACCGCGTTCAGATCCGCAACCGCGCAAGCCCGCAGTCCCTTCATTCCGGCAATCGCGCCAAAATGATGGCCGGCGATAGCGCCGGCTCCAATGACGGCAACCGTCCGTTCGACATTCGCCATTATGCATCTACTCCCTCGTATCAGATGTGTGCGTTCCGATCTACAATCGTCCGACCGCGAACGACCGTCATTAACAGCTCATACCGATCGTCAACGACAATCATATCGGCGTCCTTCCCCGCTTCAAGCGTCCCTTTGCGCCCATCTGCACCTGCTTGCCTAGCAGGCACGCTCGTAAAGGATGGCAGCACTTGCTCCACTGTCAGCCCGGTAAAACGCATCGTGTTGCGCAGCGCCGCAATCATCGTCAAGGAGCTTCCCGCCAACGTGGAGCGATCCCTGGAATAGATCTGCCCGTTCTCCATGACGGAATCTCCGTATTCGCCGTCCGGCAGACCGGCGCATAACATCGCGTCCGTAATCATGCAGATGCGCGATGCGGGTTTTGTCAGGAAAGTCAGCCGAATCGCCTCGGGATGGCAGTGGATGCCGTCCGCGATAAGTTCCACGGTCAGCTCCGGGAGCAGCAGCCCGGCTCCGGCGGCCCCGGGCTCCCGATGATGGAACGGCCGCATGCCGTTAAAGTGATGCGTCGTATGCGAGACGCCATGCCGCACGGCTTCTTCCATCTCGGCGAACGTCGCGTCGGTATGTCCGGCCGAGACGGTAACCCCGGCGGCGGCGAAAGCCGAAACAGCCGCTAATCCTCCCGGCAGCTCCGGCGCCAGCGTTGCAAGCCGCATGGTTCCCCGCGCTGCCGCAAGGAAGCAGTCAATCATCCTGGCGTCCGGATTGCGGATAAACGATTTGCTTTGCGCGCCAGCCCGCTTCGCATTCAGGAACGGGCCTTCAAGATGGGAGCCTAACAACTCCGCTCCCGACACGCCGCTTAACGTCGTATCCGCCGTCGCCTCCAGAACGCCGCCTATCCTATCCGGATCATCCGTCATCAGCGTCGCAAGAAACGACGTTGTGCCATGCTCCGCATGAAACCGGCTCATGCCGTCGAGATGCTCGGCTGTACCTGCCATTGTCTCGAACCCTCCGCCGCCGTGTACATGAACGTCAATAAGGCCGGGCAGCAATAAAGCGCCTTGCAGATCCTTCGTTTGGCTGACTCTTGCACGAGGCGGCAACAGCCTCCCGTCCCCAAACATTCCAACTTCCAATATGACTCCATTGTCATCCACCAACACATATCCGTCCTGCAGCAGTCCGGCAGGCGTCGCAATTGTGGCGTTATGCCATAATGTATTTGACATGAGATTCCTCCTCCCGCATGCAGCGACTAGAACTTGACGATACGGCCGACATCCGGCATATCAACGATGCGAATCCTCTTGGTTTCCCGGAATGCTTCAATAAGCTCAGGCAGATCAAAGTGCCGCAGCACTCCGTACCAATGATTGCGGACATCGTACGGGTAGAAACGCGTCTCCACCATGTCGGCAAAGGAGCCCGGCAAATTCTCAAGACAGATCTCATCCACCCGATCGTCCACGATTCCGGCAAGCAAGGCATAGATTGCCCCATATCCCTGACCCGCGATGCCAAGCTTCGTCCCGGGATCTCGCTGCGCCGCGTAGTCGAGCGCCCTCAGCGCATCGAATACGCGCATTCCCGCGAGCGGCCGATCGAGCATGCGGGCATCGCAGCCCAGCTTATATTCCGTGCCGAACATCATGTCATATTGTCTTCCGTTCACGGCTCTGCTGAGGAACGCCCCGGTCCCTCTGGGATCGAAGGCGAATACGCGGCTCTCCGCCGTCAACGACGTTATCCAATCGTTCTCCGTATAAATGCCGTCCGTCCCCTTATCGAGCAGCAGGACAGTGGTTCGGTCACAAGTACTCCCCTCCCGCTCGATCATGATACCACCGACCATCATATTCGGCTCGCTAAAGAAAAGCGTGCTCTCTCGGAGGAAAGCTCGCTCCATAAGGCAGCCCTCCCGGTCGACTCGCTCAGTACTTATGATTCGCGGCCGGATGGGATCGCCGCATTCTGGCATGCGCAGCCAGGCGGCAACCTCCTCCCTCATCCGCCGAGAATCGCGCGCCAGCTCGCGAAGTCCGCGCCGCAGCTCCAGTACGGATGCCGCGTTGTCCGCTTGTACCGACACGGCGTCTTTGTACTCCTGCAGCACCTGTCCGGTCAGCGTGCATTGCAGCGTGTCCGTGCTCTCGGGTATCATGCCCTCGGATAACAAGACGGATTGACCCTGCCCCAGGAATCTCTTTACGAACCAAGAGACGACGATGCCCCTCAGCTCGTCGTTAAAGGCATGTGTCCCTTTAGCGAGCCCCAGCTCTACGTCATCCTCTCTGCCGTAGAGAGCGTATACCCTCTTTGCCCAATCGTAACTGTCCAGCGTCCCCTCGATGCAGAAGAAATCCGACTCCACGGCTCCGATCAGCACCGGCTTAGGCGCAAATAAGGTGATGTAATCGTCGTAATCCATCCCCGCACGGATCGCGCCATCCCACACTTGCTCTCCGTCCTGAGGCTGCCCGGTCTTCATATAGGCTTCGCGGGAAGATATGTACGTACATGGAGCGGCGGCTGCGATCCGATCGTCCGCGATCATGGCCATGATCGATTGGATGCCTCCGCCGGAATTGCCCGTAATGCCGATTCTCGTGCTGTCAACCTCTTCAACTGTACACAAATAATCGACGGAGCGAATCAAATCCCATACGAAATAACGAACGATATGCCTCCCTGCGAGCTCGCACTGCAGCCCCAGGTACGTATGTTCCGCGTGCCAGCGGACGATCGTTCTACCAGCCACCGCATCGTACCCTTGCATCCGCTCGCCATGCGAGATCGGGTCGACGGCAAGCACAACGAATCCGTTATTGACCAGCTCGATGCAGACCTTTTGGTAGATTGGCGCCGCCTTGCCCGCTTCGATATGGCCGCACGCGAACAGGACGGCTGGATACGGCCCGGTTCCGGCGGTCGGCACATAGAGATTGGCGGTTACGTATACGCCGGGCAGACTTTGATAAACCATTTTCCTGATTTGGTAGCTGCCGCGATCCGCGATGCCTGTGCATACGGCTTCCAACGGCGTCTTGCTCTCCGGCAAACCGCCGATCATCTCAATGAAATACTTTTTTAATCCCGCTTTGCGCGGCTCAAATATTTCCACGTCTCGCAGGCCTTCCTTCACTTCCCGATCCCGTGCGAAATAATTGTCCGCCAGCCGCTTCAAATAATCGGGAAGCTGCGTGCCGATGTCATAATAACCGCTGGCATAGCTGCCGAATCCCATGATGATTCCATCTCCTTTTTGAACAACCTCTATAAGAATGGTCCCCAGGGCCGCTTAAATAGCGGTGGGGACCATTGTCGTTATTGCAATGCCGCCACGAATTCGCTCATCGTGACCGTCTGTCCCGTTATCCGGGAGTGCTCCGCCGCAAACGCAAGCAGATGGCTGTGAGCCGAGACGAGACCCGGCGACTTTCCGTTTGCGTCGCCCTGCTCCAACTGCCGCACGAAGTCCATCATCATTTTGGTATCCGCCCCACCGTGCCCGCCTTCGACCATCTCGGGATGTACCTTGTGCCGTTCTCCCGAGAAGCGGATAATCTCCAGCTCGTTCAGCTTGTCATACCCGCGAATCTCTCCGGCCGTACCCATGATCTTGAAGCTGCGCGTATTATCCGTCGAGAACGCGGACATCGTAAACGACACCGTCACCTCGTTGTCGAATTCCAGATTGACGACCTGATGGTCGACGACATCGTTGTCGCAATGGAATACGCATCTGCCGTACGGGCCTTCCTTAAGCGCCTTCCACCGCGTCTCGAGCTTGGGCGTAAGAGAAACAATGCTTTGCGGCCATTCGTCTTTCTCGTTGTAATACCATTTGATCGCGGAGAACGGGCAGTCATGCTCCACCTTGCACCCGTCCGTGCAGCGTTTCGTCGAACCCTCCGGCGCATTCTCCGGTTTAAAGTACGACAAGCTCCCGAAGGAAGACACCTTGAGGCATTCTCCGCCAACGATATGCTGAATCATGTCCATGTCGTGGCAGCTCTTGGCGAGAATCATCGGACTTGTCTCGTCCTTGCGCCGCCAATTGCCGCGCACGAAGCTGTGCGCCTGATGCCAATAACCGACGTTTTCGGTCCACTGGATGTTCATGATTCGTCCGATGATGCCGCTGTCCACCACTTCCTTGAGCTTGCTGAAGTAGTTGGAATATCTCATCGTATGGCATACGCTCAGAGCGCGGCCGAGCCGGTCCGCCTTCTGCGCGATTTCCAGCGATTCCTGGGGACTCGTGGCCATCGGCTTCTCCAATATAATGTCGTAGCCGAGGTCCAGCGCCTTCATAGCCGGAGCGTAGTGGTCGGCATCCTGCGTGCAGATAAACAACGCTCTGCAAATCCGGGGCTCCTCGAGCAGATCCTCCCATCTTGAGAAAGTCCGCTCCTGCGGGATGTCATGTTCCTTCGCAAATCGTTCCCGCTTCTCGTCGTTTGGCTCCGCAACCGCCACGAATTTGATTTCATTCGGCCGTTTGAGCGCATAGGAGGCATAGGCGAACATCCCCCTGCCGCCCGCGCCAAGCAATGCCGCTTCGATCATGTCTATCCACTTCCCATCCGCATATTGATTCTATTGTTGCCTGCGATAGGACATCGGTCGCCCGATTACCCCTTCACCGATCCTAACATGACGCCTTTGACAAAATATTTCTGAAGAAAGGGATACAGGAACAGTATCGGCAGCGTGGTCGCCATGATCGTCGCGAACTTCAGCGCGTCCGTCGTGACGAGGTCTCCTCCTACCGTCGACTGCACCGCCATCTCCGCATCCAGCGTTCCCTTGATGATCAGATCCCTGAGGATCATCGTAAGCGGGAACAAATCCGGATTTCTTAAATAGATGATCGCGCTATAAAAATTGTTCCAGATGCCAACGGCCGAAAATAAGCCGATAGCCGCGTACACCGCTTTGGACAGCGGCATGACGATCCGAAAAAACAACCCGATGTCGTTCAAGCCGTCGATTCGGCCGGAATCGTACAGTTCTTCCGGCAGCCCTTCGAAAAAGGTTCGGAATACAAGCAGATTAAACGTGCCTACCGCGCCGGGCAGCACCATCGCCCACATCGTATTAAGAATGCCCAGTTCTTTGACGACGAGAAAGCTCGGGATCATTCCCCCGCCGAACAGAATGGTGAATACGATCGCCAGCATGATGCCCTTGCGGAAGATCATGCGTTTCTGCGACAAGGCGAACGCGCCCATCGAGGTCGCCATAAGCGCAATCGCCGTTCCCACAGCCGCATACATAATCGTATTGCGGTAGCCGATGCCGATGCGCGGATCGTTTAACACCGTTTTGTACCACCCCAGCGTAAAGTCGACCGGCCAGAAATTCACCTTGCCTTGCATAACGGACAACTCGCCACTTAACGACACGCTGATCATATACCAGAAGGGATAGAGGGTGACCACGATGAGCCCAAGCATAAGGATGATATTGACGATATCAAAGAGACCTGTTTTGTTTCTCATGTTTTGTCCTCCCCTACCACAAGCTGGTTTCCTGCGTTCGTTTGGCCAGACGGTTCGTCGCGACGATCAAGATAAACCCGACGACGCCGTTAAACACGCCGATTGCCGTCGCATAACTGAAGTTCCCCTGCAAGAGTCCAACTCTGTACGTATAAGTGGAAAAAATATCCCCCGTCTCGTAGACCATGGGGTTATAGAGAAGAAATACCTTCTCGAAGCCCGTCCCCAACAGCCCCCCGATATTGAGGATGAGCAGGATAATGATGACGGGGACGATGCCGGGAATCGATACATGCAGCATCCGCTTCCACCGGCCCGCTCCGTCCAGTTCGGCCGCCTCGTACAAATGAGGATCAACCGCCGTTAGCGCGGCCAAATAAATAATCGTTCCCCAGCCTACGCCTTGCCAGATCCCGGAGGAGACGTAAATCGTTCGGAAAAATTCGGATTTCGACAAGAAATAAACGGGATCCGCGCCAAAAATACCGATGATTTTGTTCACCAATCCTCCATCAGGCGACAGGAACATCGTAATCATGCTGACGATGACGACATTGGATACGAAATGCGGCAAATAACTGACCGTCTGCACCGTGCGTTTGAAGATGCTGCTGCGCAGCTCATTCAAGAGCAGGGCGAGGATGATCGGCGCCGGGAAACCCCAGACGAGCGAATAGACGCCGATCAGGAAGGTATTGCGCAAGAGCACGAGAAAGTCGGGATTCTCGAACAAAAAGATTTTGAAATATTTGAAGCCTACCCAATCGCTGGCCCATACGCCGGCGAATGTATTGTAATCCTTGAAAGCTACCACGATGCCGAACATCGGAGCATATTCGAAGATCAGGTAGAATAGGGCTGCGGGCAAGAACAATAACAGCAAATATTTGCTATCGTCCAATCTCTTCAAAAATGGTCTTCTGCGGATGCCGTTCATATCATGGTAGCCCTCCCTTCTTTATTGCTTCGAACGGGCATACGCTTGCTCGTATACTTGCAGTACATCGGCGAGGCCCAGATCGTTAACGCCCTTCACATACGCATCCCACTCGCTCATCGGACGTTGGCCAAGAATGAATTTGCTGATATTTTCCGATACGAACTTGCTGATCGCTTCCGATTTAAGCGAAATCGATTCGCGCTCTTCCGGCGTGAAGGTCACGACTTTGCTCGCTGGAGCGATATATTTGCCGGCCTCCTGATAAGCAGCCTTCGTCTCTTCGTTGAAAAGCGTGATATTCGCTTCGTTGTCGAACCATGCGTTGACTCCCGCCGTGCGAAGGCCAAAGCTGACCGCGCGCGCGGTCGCGTCCTTGACGATCGGCAAATATTTGTTCTTGCCGTCGACCTTCTCGAACGTGATGCCTTCCACGCCCCAGCTGACGAGCTCTCTCGCTTGTTCGGTGAACATGGAATCGATGAACGCGAACGCCGCTTCTTTGTTCTTGGAGGTCGACGATACCGTCAAGCCTTCCTGGAACAAAAACTGATTGCCATGATACCCCGGCTCGCCAGCGCCTCCCGGAGGCGTGAAATGCGCGATTTTGAATTCTGGATTCGTCGTCCTCGCCAAATTGTTGTACGTATCGATATGGCCGATATATCCATGTACGATAAAGGATTTGTCCGTCGTGATCATTTCGTTGCGCTTATTGCCGTCCAAGCTGCCGAACTCCAGCGGGATGAGCTCCGCCTCGTAGGCGTCGACCAGGAATTGCAACGCCTGCTTGTAGCTTTCGTCGGTCGGGCCGTACTGCCATTTTTGCGATTTTTCGTTGAAATAGAAAGTATTGGCGGAGCCGAAGCTGATCGCGATTCGATTGAGCGCGCCCCAGTTCGGCACGAACAACGGATAGCTGTCCGGATACAATTCCTTCAGCTTGACCATCGTAGCGAACAGCTCGTCGTACGTCTTGGGCATCTCGAGGCTATGTTTCTTGAACACGTCCTCGCGGTACAGCCAGAGGCCGTCCCAATCGCCGTACGCTCCTTGCGCGGGGTTCATGTACAGCTTGCCGTCGGTAGAAAGCAGTGCGTTCGTGATCTCTTGATGCTCCGCGATCCACGACTTCAGATTCGGCATCTGGTCCATGTGATCCAGGAGGTTGACGAGGGCGCCTTCGCCGCCATGCTTGTGAATGATGTCGGGACCCGACATCCACATCAAGTCCGGCATGTCTCCCGACGCGATGACGAGCGGTATCGCTTCCCACCAGTCGCCTTGGTATCCGCTAACGTCGAGCTGCACATTGGCAAGCTTGCCGAGCTCCCGGTAGACGAGCCAATCCTTGTTAATCGGCCAGGATGCGTGGCTCTGCACCATCATGGTCAGCTTGGTCGGCGGTTTGTCGCCCGGGGCTTCCGTCGCGGCCGCTGTCGGCGCGTTGCTGGCTTCGTTCTTGGGCGGTTCGTTGTTGGCTCCATTCGAACACGCCGCGGTCAGCGCGAGCATTAGAACCATCGTTATTGCCGTGGACCATCTTCTTCTCATATTCCGACTCCCCTTCGCATCGATTCCTGAATTAGTTTGCTATTTCATCATAAAACACCTTTATCCATGCCGAAATAAACCGATTCGTACATAAGGAGACCGTTGTCTCCCTCTTGGGACGGCGAAACGGCAAGGCCGCTCTTCCGAATCGCGGGGACGGCGTAAAGATTTGTTAGCGGAAGTTAATGTTGGTTAACACCGGCCGGCGCTTCCGTTTGCTATACTAATAGGTAGATAGACGAACCTTGCAGAGGGGGATTAGGTTGCGCCCGCCATGGAGAAGGATCCCGGGATTCATCGCGAACCGATCGATTCTGACGAAGCTGATCGCCAGCTTGTTCATGATCGTGACGCCGCTGTACGCTTTCAACTATGCCATTACGACGATCGGCTCGGAGAACAACCGCAAAGAAATCGAGCAAGCGTTGAACAATTCCCTGCAATCCTACAACAATATTTTGGACGGGGAGTTCGTCCGCATTCAGCAGATGCTGCGGATGAGCGCCCTGGATATCGCGATCTTGCATGTCGAATATGTCAAGCCGGAGCTTACTTATGTAGAGAATTCCTCGTTTTCCAGCATAATCGGACCCTACTTAAGCCGTATTCAATATTCGACCCGCTTCATTAAAGATACGATCGCCTACCTTCCCCTGCTTGACAAGACGCAAGCAACGATCGGGGGGTTGTCCGACTTCGACGGCGACGCGTTCGAAGCGCTTCGTTCGCCATCGAAGCCGTTGATCCGATGGAACGGGAATTTGTACATCAATTCTCCGTTCGTGACGTCGTCAAACGACACGGACAGCATGTTCATCCTTGCCGTGCAAATCTCGGAACCTACCATTTCCTCCTATCTATCCAACATCATGAGCTTCGATCGCGGCGGCGCGGTTCTGTTCGATTCCGACGGTTCATGGAGCATTGCCTCCGGAGCCGAGGACGAAGCCGGCCCCGAGATTCGACAATCATTGTCCGGCGAGCCAGGCGGCTCTTCCTATTCGTCCGGTCCGCGAATCGTAACCCGGACGATCGGCGGCGAACCGTATCTGATCGTTTACGAGCCAACTTCCTATCCCGGGGTTTTGCTCGCCGCTTATGCGCCGAAGTCCGAAATTTTCGGTTCGCTCTCCATATACAAAACGCTTTTCTACGCGTTGTCCGCCGTGACCGCGCTTGCCATCTTCCTGTTTTCGTTCGGGCTGTATCGGATCATTCATAAACCTCTGATGACGCTCGTTCAGGCGTTCCGCAAGGTCGAGCAGGGCCAGATGCGCTTCACGCTCGTGCACCGGAACGAAGACGAATTCGGCTATCTCTACAGACGCTTCAACAACATGACGGATACGCTCGACAACATGGTCAACGTGGTTTACGAACAGAAGCTGCTTAGCCAGCGTTCCGAGCTCAAACGCCTGCAGTCGCAGATCAACCCTCATTTTCTGTACAACAGCTTTTTTGTTCTTCAACGACTCATCCACTCCGGCAAGCGGGACGAGGCGAAGCAATTTGCCGGTTATTTGGGCAAATACTTTCAATTTATTACGAGGGACGGCTCCGATGAAATCGCATTGTCCGAGGATTCGCTGCACGCGCAGACTTATGTCGATATTCAATCCGTATGTTTCGATCAACATGTGTCCGTCGCTTACGAACCATTGCCGGATCACATGAAGCGCGTCATGGTGCCAAGGATGATTATTCAGCCGCTCATCGAGAACAGCTTCGAGCACGCCTTCGAGAAGCAGCTCGAGCAGGGCAAGCTGAGAATCAGCTTCGAAAGCAGCGAACATGCTCACATGATCAACGTCGACGACAACGGCAATCAGTTGGAGGACTGTCATATTGAGGAAATGATCGCAAAGCTGGACCGCGAAAACAACCAAGCGGAAGATAGCACCGGCATGATGAACGTTCACAGAAGGGTCCGTCTCAAGTTTGGAGGCTCGTCGGGCTTGTCGTTGTCGAGAAGCGCATTCGGCGGCTTAAGAGTGCAAATCGTCATGGAGAGGAAGGAAGTGCCTATTGATGTTGAAGCTGTTGATCGTTGACGACATGCGTATTATCGCGGATGGTTTGTACGAATTGTTTTGCGAGGATCAGAAGGTGGCGATGGAAGTATATAAAGCATACTCCGCGCCGGGCGCTTTCGCCGTCATGCAGGAGCATATGATCGACATTATCGTTTCGGATATCAAGATGCCCGAAATTTCCGGACTCGACCTCCTCCGGGAAGTCAACCGTCTTCAGCCCAAGTGCAAGGTCATCTTTCTGACCAGCTATCATGATTTCGAGTTCGCCCGGGAGGCCATCATGCTCGGCAGCTTCGACTTTATTCTGAAGACCGAAGGCGACACGCGAATTCAGGATTCCGTCTACCAAGCCGCGGAGAAGGTGCTGGAGGAACGCAGCTCCCGGGCGCTGATCGCCAAGGCGCATGCCCAGTTCCGACTCGCCCTCCCCTCCCTGCAGCGCGAATTTCTGCTGGAGCTTCTGCAGGGCCGACGGGTATCGTCGTCCGACCGCGCCGAGCAATTCCGCGCGCTTGACATCGACTTGGATCCGGAGAGGCCCGTCCATCTCGTGATCGCGAGGATCGATCGTTGGAAACAATCCATGAACTGGTCGGATCGGGCCCTCCTTCTCTATTCCGTCCGAAATATCATGAACGAATATTTGGCCGTCAAGGTGCGGATGGCTACGCTAAGCCTCGACACCTCCCACGTGGTCGGCATCTGGCAGCCCGCGGAGACGCAGGAGGACCCGCGCGAGGCGAATAAGACGTTCCGTTTCTTCTACGGAACGCTCGAGACGATTCAGCATTCTTGCCGGGAGCTGCTCAAGTTGCATCTCTCCGTCGTGCTTGGCTCCGCTTGCCCTTGGGAAGAGCTCGGCGACAAGCTGCATCACCTTGAATTCTTGATGCAGAGCGGCATCGGGATGAATCACGAGCTTCTGACGACGGAGGAAGAATTGCTGAATAACCAACCGGCTTCTGTGACGGCGTCCGGGGAGGAATTGGAGCCAGGCGTGTTTCTTCGTCTCGCGCAATTCTCGTCGTTGTCCGGCCTGCTGGCCAGCGGCAAGCGGGAGGAATTTCTGGAGCTATACGAGAACCTGATCGCTACCGTAAGAGCGGCCGGCGATCATGTCGGCTTGCGGCTCGAAACCTTGCATTACCTCGCCCATCTCTTTATCGGCTACATGAACCGCAGGGGTCTCGTTCCCGCGATCGCCGAGAAATTCGGATTGGAGCCTATCCTGCAGATCAAGCCGACCGTCGACTGGACGATATATACAAACTATTACCGCGATCTGGCTCACTATCTCTTCGAACATGTCGTAAGCGATCAGAAGAACCATTCGGACCGGTTAGTCCAAGATATCGAGCAGTACATCGTCGATCATCTTCATACCGACCTGTCCCTGACGCGGCTCGGCGAGCATGTCCATCTGAATCCGACATACCTCTCCAGACTTTACAAGCAAATTACGGGCAAAGGCATATCGGATTATATTATGGAAGCTCGAATTGAGAAGGCCAAGCTGCTGCTCGCTCGTCAGGACAAACGGATTCATGAGATCGCTCTCGAGGTAGGTTATCAGTCGGGCATTGCGTTCACGCGATTTTTCCGCAAAATAATGAATGTCGCCCCGCAGGAATACCGCGACATGCTGCAAGATCGCTGATGAGTGAAAGCATCGATGAACGGAATTAGCCCTCTCGTGATTCGACGGTAACCCGCGTCATTGGGATGAAGGCCGTCGAGCGTATACGCCTCTAAATTTATTTTGGTAATCCCCGAGAGGGCAAAGGCGTCATACACCGGAATGGCATACATGACTCCAATTTTTTTGATCGCGACTTCGTATTCTGCAAGCCGGTGTCCCGCTCCATTAACGAAATTGACGTCATATGAAGAATGATCTTTATGCAACGGCGTAAGCATCAGGATTCGCAGTTCCGGCCTTGCGCTATGCAGAAATTCGATTGCTTTCCTTAATGCGCCATAAAAAGTACGATCGTTAAATGCCGTATCGCCAATGCTTCCCAAATCGCCTAGAGGCATGTTCAACTTAAAATCATAGTCAACGGCAAGTCCCCGGTTTATTTGTTGTTTTTGCCGCTTACGGATTCGCGCCCCGTCCCCTCTCCTTAAGCAGAACCGACGGCGGGAAACCGTAAATCTTTTTGAATACCCGGTTGAAATACGCCTGATCGCAAAAACCTACGTATTCGGCCGCTTGGCCGATGCTGACATGCTGGTGGAACAACATGTCGCTTCCCGATAATGGGCCAACTCGTAGTCCTGAATGCCTAACATATTGCCGGTCCGTTACATCTTTATATCTTTCCGGCGGGAAACTGAATCATAGATTTACACAACGAATGGGAGGTTATTG
This sequence comes from Paenibacillus sp. MY03, assembly GCF_002165585.1. NCBI lineage: Bacteria > Bacillati > Bacillota > Bacilli > Caryophanales > Paenibacillaceae > Paenibacillus > Paenibacillus sp. MY03. The sequence continues at coordinate 101,135 of NZ_MXQD01000004.1, forward strand.
ACTTGCGCTACGATCTTGTTATTTATGGAGGCACTTCGGCGGGCATCTCGGCCGCCGTGCAGGCCAAACGCCTCGGACTTGCCCCCCTGCTGATCGAACCGTCGGGACGTCTTGGCGGACTAAGCAGCGGCGGTCTTGGCGACACGGATTTCGGCAAATCCGCCGCGATCGGCGGCTTGTCCATGGAATTCTATCGCAGAGTCGGAATCCGCTACGGGGAGGATCAGCCCGCGTGGATGTTCGAGCCCAAGGTCGCGCTCGACGTATTCCGCGAGTGGATCGACGAGTATGGCGTCGAAGTATGGTTGAACGAAAGGCTGGACGAGGCAGGCGGCGTCCGCAAGGATGCTAACCGCATCGCATCCATTGTGCTGGAATCCGGCAAAACCGTCGCCGGCCGCATGTTTATGGACGCGAGCTACGAAGGCGACTTGATGAAAGCTTCAGGCGTTTCTTACGCGACGGGGCGCGAAGGAAACGCCGTCTACGGGGAGACGCACAACGGCATCCAGACCGGCGTCGCCCGATTCAATCAGCTGCCCGGCGGCATCGATCCCTATATCGTCAAGGGAGATCGGCTAAGCGGCCTGCTGCCCGGCGTCAACCCGGAAGCCGGCGGAGCGGACGGAGACGGCGACCGTCGCGTGCAAGCGTACTGCTACCGGATGTGTCTGACCGACAAGCCCGACAACCGGATCATGATCGATCGGCCGTCGGATTACGACGAGCGCGAATACGAATTGATGTTCCGGGCGATCGAGCAGGGACAACGACGGTTCTTTAAATTGAGGATGCTGCCGGGCCGCAAGACGGATTCCAACAACGACAACGGCTTCTCCACGGATTACATCGGCCGCAATTACGATTACCCCGAAGCCGATTACAAGAAGCGGGCCATTATCGCACGAGAACATGAGAACTATCAGAAGGGATTGGTATGGACGCTCCAGAACCACCCACGAGTTCCCAAAGAGATCAGGGACTACTATAAGGAGTGGGGACTTCCGCTGGACGAATTCGAAGAGAACGGATATTGGACGCCGCAGCTCTATATTCGGGAATCCAGACGGATGATCGGCGAGACGGTCATGAACGAAAACCATATCTTCCTGCGTTCCCCCGTCCATGACAGCGTCGGGATGGGATCGTATAATATGGACTCCCATCACGTTCAGCGGCATGTCGGTCAAGACGGGTTCGTCGTCAACGAAGGCGACGTGCAGATCGGACTCCCCTCTCCGTATCCCATCAGCTATCGATCCATCGTGCCGAAGGAATCCGAATGCGCCAACTTGTTCGTTCCCGTTTGCCTCTCTTCCTCCCATATCGCTTACGGCTCGATCCGAATGGAGCCCGTCTTTATGGTGCTCGGACAATCGGCGGCAACCGCGGCGGCGATGGCGATCGAAGCGGATATCGGCGTGCAGCAAGTAAACTACGAGGAACTTCGCGAACGTTTGTTATCGGACGGCCAGAAGCTATAGACGGCTTACCTTTTTGACGCTGCTAGCCAAATTCGTTCTTCCCGGTTCGTGAATCGCAACATCGGTTTGTTTAAAGCCCGCGATTCCACAAATATACTGATCACGCACGCTCCTAACCCCTCATGGGAATACTTCCAAGTTGATTCATGAGGATACCCCCGGAATCATATCTGAAAAGCGTTCCCAATCGATGACGCAACTTTGAATACTATCTTGACAGAGGTCCAGTTGAGCACACCTGCGCCAAATTGATGAAAGAAGACCGTCAGGCTCTCCATCCAACATGGAGTTCTGACGGTCTTCTGCATTCTCGCGAATCTACTGGTCGAGCAAGTTCAAGATGGCCGTCACCGCTTCAGCACGGGTCGTGTTTTCATTAGGCGCGAACAAGTTGTTCCCTCGGCCATGTATGATGCCGTGGTCCACTGCTGCCGCCACTTCGCTTTGCGCCCAGGACGGAATCTGTTCAGCATCGACGAAAGAAGAAGACGCTTGAGCTTGCGCTCCCGGATTGATGCCTAGCGCACGGATTAGCATAGCCGTCATCTCCGTGCGCGTAATGGTCTGTCCGGCTCGGAAAGTACGGTCGTCATAGCCATGAACCACCTGCATCGCGACAGCCGCCCTAATGAACGATCGGGCCCAGGAGGGAATCGCATCGTTGTCGGCAAACCCGGTGTCCGTTCCGCTGTCGACAGCAAGCTTCAACGCGCGAGCAAGCATCGACGCGAACTCGGCGCGAGATACAGGCTGCTGAGGTCGGAATGTGCCGTCCGGATAACCGCTGACGAATCTCTGCAGCACAGCGCTCCGAATTTCCGATTCGGCCCAATGGCCATCGATATCCGTGAAGGAAATCTCCTGTTTCACATCAGCTGTCGAAACCGAAAAATTGGACTCAAACTCGATTTTGTTCAGTTCCGAATCGACCAGGCTGACGGTGGCTAGCTTGATATCCGTCTCTTCGTGGCCGGCCCGTTCGAAAGTCAGCGTTACCAATGTGGCGCTGCCCTGCAGGCTTGCTGCGTTACCAATCTTGGTAAACGCGTAGATGAGCTCACGCTCTTTCTCGATCGGCGCCTCGAACCCGCTCGCGCCGCTCTTGCTCCCTGACAGCTTCAGCTTGTTAGTATCGTAAGCGAAATTCAGTTCGTAGGCATACACATCAACCAGATTTTTGGCTGTGACCATAACTTGATATTTTGCACGATCTGCTAATTTAACGATCTCCATCTGAAATACCGGCTGTTTGCCGGCGCTGGCCGCTGCAGGCACTCCCACCGCTGCGGCTGCCAGCAACAGAATGATCATCCACATACATAACGTTCTACTCATTGCTGCAACCAGTCATCCAAGATCATCTGAGCGATCGCCGCCAGCGTGCGAATATCGATTACGCCGTTATTCAAGACGTCCGCCGCTTCGATATCGCCCCATGCCGTATCCGTGCTCGACAGACCATAGTATTGCGCAATAACCGACAGGTCCGCGATCGTAATGCTCGTTGCGCCTTCCACCAGGGTGATGATGCTCGCCTTCAGTGCCTGGACTGCCGCGTTCAGGTCGATGACTGCCTGATCTACTTCTACTTGGCTCGCAGAGGTGTTCGTGTACACCGCCGTCGCCGCGCCGATCGCGCTTAGCATCGTGCTTCTGGCTGCAGCCGGGTATTGGCCGAGCTTGGTTCCTTCCGGAGCTGCGTTGTACTTCGCCTGTGCCGCCGCAATTGCTGCCGTCAGCGCTTCCTTGTTCGCCTCTACAATCGCTTCTTCAATCGTGAGTGCATCCGACGCTTGCGACACATCCAGTGCGACGTTCGTGCCGTTCATCGCTACATCGAACTGGCTCAGCGATACCGTCGTGCTGCCTATCGCCGCGTCTGACTTCACCTGGCCGTGCAAACGGAACAAGTCGCTGCTTTCATTCACGGCGTTGTCTTGCCCGGTGCTCGCCATCATCACCATAATTTGGCCTAGTTCCGGCTTGATCGCCGTGCCGATCACGCTGAAGTTCGCCCGCAGCGATTCGATCGCCGATTCGGCCAAGGCCGTGCCGTTCGTCGCGAATTGAAGCTTCGCCGGATCGTAGTTCACGACGGCTTGCAAGGTTGTGAAGCCATCCCCGGGATTAACCACGCCGATCGTCAAGTCCGCATTCCCGCCTGCGGTCAGCGGACTGTCGCTGCCAGCGATGACTCCGCTGGCCAGTCCTTGCTCTGCTTCCGCCAGTCCGATCTTCTCGCGGCTTACGACCAGGTTGTCGAAGTACCGTTCCTGATCCTGCGGCGTACCGTTGTTCCAGTAGTTCTCGAGCGCGACCCAATTCAGCCCATAGCCAGCGCCCGGTCCGATTTCGTAGTCCCCGATCCAGTTCAAGTCGTAGGCGCTCGCTTCCAGCTTGTCGTCGATCCACAGCTCGAAGATACCGTTGTTCTGGCCCGGATCGTTTAACTTCACATGTGTCTCCACCGCGTACCATTCGCCCACATGATTCGCGTCGAATATCGGAGTCGCCGACGTGTTCCCGTTCATCCAGCGCAAATTATCGAAGTCGTTCCACTTGGTGGACTTCAGGACACCCGCCGCATCCGTGCCACTCGCCGGAGCCGCCGTAAGGAATTTGCCGCCGCTGCCGCCGCTCCACGCATGCGCGATCATCGATTGCGCCCAGTTCGCAGTCTGCATGCTCGAGATTCGCACCAGCTTGTCGCCTCCACCGCCCGTCCAGCCTTCCTCGTTCTTCACGTAGAAGCGGACGTACATTTCCTCTAGATCCTCACCTTGCGCAGCCACTGGCGTCATGTACGAAGTTGGCGTCCGCCCGAACGCCAACTTCAGCGTGCCTGTATCATGCTGTTCCCCATCTGCTTCCCTGAACTCCGCCTTCATGCCGGAAGAGCCCCCGAGCCCGACAACCTCTGTCCGGTAGAACTGCGATGCCCTGGTATGTTCGAAGTATTGATCCATCCGATCCGCTTCGAAATCGTCGCAGAACAGCCATCCCGACTGCGGACTGGCGCACTCGTTCACCAGGAACGGCTCCTCGTGCACGACTTCAATCGTATACGTCCGCTTGGTCACCCTGTCCGGGGCCGTGACCTCGATGCTCGTCTGCGTACCGTTCACGGTATAGGCGATATTGCTGGTGTGCGTCGCGCCATCCACCTTCAACGTTGCCTGCGAGTCGGACAGCACCGGCGTGAGATCAACCGCTGTCACTCCGTCCTCCAGGACTAGTTCATACGCCGTTACCGTCGGCTGGAAGGCGGGAACCAGCTTCCCGACGCTTTGCTTCAGGTCGCCCAGGTTAGCATTGTTCGTGACCGGTTGCCCGGCTTCGCCGATGAAGCTGCGGCTCAGCACCATATTGTCGAAGGCGTGGTATTCATTGTTCCCGCCGGGCACCCCGGCCTGGTTATTCATATTGTAAATTTCCACCGCGTTGATGCCATAGTCGGCGTAATTGCCGACCCAGTCGATCCCGCTCTTGCTCGACTCCAGCTCGCCGTCAATCCACAGTTCGTATACCCCATTGGCCTGCCCGGGATCGTTCAGCTTGGCGTGGACTTCGATCCGATGCCATTCGCCTGCCGAATCCGTATGCATGACCGGCTTCGTGCCTGCCAGTTCATCGGCCAACACGACTCCCGTCGGATTTCCGCTGCCGTCGAACTGGCCGGTATACAGCTGTGAGTTCAACTTGCCGCTCGCATCCGGGTAATGAAGGTTGATGCTCATGATCGGCGTATTGTCCGGTCCATAACCGTACACGCGTGCAAGCGGACCGTTGTTTATCGGCGTATCACCGGTCGCTTCGGTGTTGTTGCGCACGTAGAAGCGCCAATACAGCTCCCGGTTGATCTCGTCGGGATCCCCTTTCGGTTTGTACACCGCGGCGTCCGGCGTCTTCCCGAACGCCAGCTTCATCCAGGTGCCGTGCGGGTCGGTCACCGGGTCGCCAGCGTAATGGCCGTAATAGGACGTCATTGCCTTGGAGCTCTCCATGCCGGTCGTCTTGATGAGAAATCTTCCCCAGCGATTAAAATAATCATAATATTGGCTAAGGCGATTCTCTTCATAATCGTCGCAGAAGATCCAATCCGGCTGCATCAAGTTGCATTCATTCACGATCAATTGCGTCGGGTCGACATACGTCTCAAACTTCTGCCGCACATCGGCCGGGACATTGTCCATGATCACGACGTTATCATACCATAGATGCCAAGGCGTCCCGTTATGTTGCGCGCTTGTGTAATCCGCCAAATTCACCTTGTTGAATTCCCCGGAATTCAGGTCGTGATGATTCTTCACATTCGTGGCATGCAACGTAGGTACGCCGTCAATCAAAACCATGAACTCGCCGTCGCGATTGCCGACTGTATTGTACCGCATGAACGCTTCGTACGTATGCCATTGCCCGTCTTTCGGATCGAAAGGTTGACTGCTGTGATCCACGACGACCTCGGGGTCGTTATGATTGCCTTGATAGTAGATGATGTTATTCGAATCGTTATTGAGACTCGTATTCCCATTGCCATATTGGATATCCTGCAGCCAATTCTGCCAGTAATTTAGCCCAAAGGTCGCATTGGCATAACCGAAATTCGCATTCGGTTCTATATGCCTGCCAAACAGCTTCAGGAATTTGATTCCGCCCGAGGGATTATCCATGCGAAAGTCGAACTTGACGTATACTTGGGATATATTATCCCGAGCCACATTGCGAGATAAAGGACGGGTGCCTTCCCCGATTATCGTTACCTTTGCCGCATGAGAGCCATCAACGCCGCCGGTCGGATCGATACTGATCGCACTGCTTGCCCCCCACCCATGGTTGCTCGGAGCATCGGTATATCCGTTGAAATCATCCTCGAACAGCACCTGCGCCGGCGCATCCCGATCACGATTGATTTCCGGCAAATACGGCTCGACTTTCTCTTGGCTCAATACCATGTTGTCATAATGGCGGTAGGTCGAGCTGCCTGCACTATTATAGTTTTGAAGTTGTATGACATTAAAACCGTAATCCTCGTAGGAACCCAGCCAATTGACGTTCTCCCACTTTGCCATCACTCGCCCGTTCAGCCACAACTCATATAATCCGTTGCTCTGCCCGGGGTCGTTCAGCTTGACGTGAACTTCAAGCGAATTCCACTTTCCGACGGAATCCAGCTTCATGAACGGATAATCCAAGAAAGTATTTCCCGCGCTTTGCGAACCGTTCGGCGCTCCGTTCTCATCGAACGTCGCCGTGCGAATCGCGGTCTGGATGTCTCCGCCATTGATATTCACGCTGATCTGGGCGATGATCTGATCGTCCGGACCATAAGCGAACACTCTGGCCAAATCACCGTTCAAGCCATTGGTCCACGTCTCGTCGTTCTGCACGTAGAATCGCCAGTAGAACTCGCGCACGACCTCATCCGGATCGCCGACAGGTTGATAGGCGCTGTTGTCCGGCGTCTTGCCGAAGGCGAGAGCAAGATCCCCCGGTCTGCTGGCCGAATTGAAATTCGCGCTCATGGACGTCGATCCGTCAATCCCATTACCGACAGATCGTGCGAACGTACCCGGTTTGTTGTTTAAATAATAGTTGCTTAACCGATCCTGCTCGAAGTCGTCGCAGAACAGCCATGCTGACTGCATCGTATTGCATTCGTTCGGCGTTGGGTTCGGTTCATCCGCCATGGCTACGCTAGTAGGCAATAACGGAATCAACAACATCACCGCAAGCAAGACAATCAAACTGCGTGAAAACAACATGCGTTTACTTGAAATTAGCACTCTGAATATTCCTCCCTTGTCCGAATTGTTGGACTAGCCGATCGATTGAAATGTAAACGGAAGCAATTCTTCGTTGTTCTCTCGCTTTCGATCCACCTTTCTTCACAAAATTACATGCAAGCTTACGAATGCGTTTTCATTATACCCTCTGCTTCAATAGGAGAATATAAACGCTTGTTGATTTATACTAATCATGATTTACCTGAAACGGATCGGCATCTTTACGTTCGTGTAAACGGCTTCTCGGCCCGTAGATGTTTCTTCAATGTGTTACGCGAGATTCCAAGTTTCTAAGCAGATTCCCGCATGTATTCGCTTCCAAGATGGCATTTCCGATTGCGAGAATTGTATAATTCGCGACGACGCAAGTCACATAGATACTGTTGTTGTCATGGCTTAACCAATTTGAACTATTTCACAATACTTGTATAAACTACGAAAATTTGAATGTTTCCATTGTCATATCAGGGGTAGCCTGTACTTATGTATTCCACCTCATAAGCTGTAATCAGCAGACGATAATGCTATAATAAGAACAAACATTCGTTGCGAGATTGAGGGGGCGCAATATGAACCGCAAAAAAAACAGGGATCTGCTACGCGAGGAAACCATAACTTATGACGATTACGCCGGTTTCGATGACGGCAACCGCTACGAGCTTGTCGACGGTCGCCTGGAATTAATGAGTCCGGGGCCGAACAGTATTCATCAGTTGGTCAGTTTTGAGATTCAGAAGCGAATATCTCGCACTTGCGAGAATGAGGCGATTATTCTGTTCGCACCGCTTGATGTTATCCTCTCCGAGCGGGAAGTGCGCCAGCCCGACTTGATCATTTTGCTGCGGAGCAACTTGCACCGACTGGTTTATAGAGGAATCGAAGGTCCGCCGGATATCGTTGTGGAAATTTTGTCGCAGTCCACGGCGAAGCGAGACAAGCTGTCCAAGATGATCAGCTACGCAAAGCATGGAATACCCGAATATTGGATTGTGAACCACTCAGAATGCTTCCTGGAGCAATACCTTCTGAATCGGGATTCTAATACGTATACACTCGCCAATGTTTTCGCCGGGGACGATGTTGTCAGTTCTCCAATATTGTCTTGTATTTCATTCTCGATGCAGGACATTATGGACAGCTTGCCGGACGTATTGAAATAACCGTGCATCCAATACCGATATAGCGGAAGCATTAAACGCGATTGCGAATGCGGTGTTCCCCGCCAAGCCGACGGAGCGTGTGCTCCGCCGGCTTTCTTTTTCAGCGCCTTCCCTTCTCCCTGGCCTATTGGTCGCGCGATGTTCGAATCCGACGCACGGATCACGGTGGCCGACGACGGCGACTCCGACCCGGACTTCTCGGATATTCAAGGACACTGAGCGAGAAGTTCTTTCCGCGATGCCGCATCGCTAGGTTTCGTGGCCGTTACCGTCTTCATGCGATTGGTTCGTCTGCACCTGCAATATTGACTAGAACGAATAAACACCTGCGTTGTCCTTTGACCGATCGCAGGTGTTTATTTATAGGGATGATGCAAGAGAGTCGCTATTGTACGCATCGTCTAGCACAGACGCAATCCCCCGCCTCCGTGCAGGAAGCCGCCGGAATCTACATGCCCGAGAATCACTCTCCTGAGGCCGGTATCTCTTGGCGCCGTCTCCGGATCCAACGTTTCGGCGCCGAAAACCCTGCGGTACGTATCCTTCTCGTCGGACCGGGCGGGAAACAGATGCAGCAGCCGCTGGAACGCCCCGATATTGGAATCCGCCGGCAACAACTCTGCTAGCTGCCGATCCAGCAGCCAAGAAACGCAGACGAATCCGCGGAACGGTTTGTCCGGGAAATAAGTTTCGTAGAAACCGATGGCCCGCCTCATCGAGTCTTCGCAAGGTTCCGGGCGCAGCGGCTCTCCCTCCGGGATATGCATGTCGAGGACGTCATCGCCGGAGCGCAGCACAACGCGCCACTCCGCAGCCGGCAACCGAACCAGCTCCTCCGCCGCCAGCCCGGAGCCGTCGATGGGATGGCCGGCAAAGCCGTCGGCATCCTCCTGGTAAGCTGCCGTCCAACAGCGATCGGTCCCATAAATGCCGTTGGTGCCGTTCACCCGTCCGTCTTTGCGGTAGACAATGCCAGGCTCGGATAGAAGACGAATGTCTCCATTCCCTTCATGACGCAAGACCATGACCCCATGATTCAAGGTCGTATGGATGAATTGCAGCCTCCCCAGCCGGAACAACTTCCCTCCCGCGTGATTCAGCAGCCAGCCCAATTCATCCAATCCCCAGCGTCCATGCCTCCGTTCGTAATGTTTCATCCACAAGGACAGATCGCCGAACGTTTCCTCCAATATCTCTTCCGGTATTCCGCGCTCCGCATAATACTTTTGGGTCCAATCCAGGCAACCAAGGACGATCAGAACGGCGAATAGCCCCGATTGATCTCCCATCTCCTCCTGAAGCAGCGCTGCATGAGACGGCAGGCCGCTCGCGATCTGACCTGCCGCGGCCGCGAATTCGGTGGGATCGGCGGCGGATACGACTGCTGCCAGGGTCTCGCTCAAAACCTCTCCCAGCTTATGATTCCCCCGCGCGAGCTCCGCCGCGTCCAGAACGGCGCTTATTGCGGGTTCCGGCAAGCGCAGCAGCTTATTCGCCTCCCTGACGGAAGCGGCTTCCAAGAACTCCATGATGTTGTTGCCCATGCTTAACCATACCTCCATCTTGCATTTAGAATATCGCCGGTTTCATCGTCCAAGTCTGCAAGCGCGACAGCTCGACGACGTTCGGTGCCTTAAAGTCCGTGGGGAAAATGCTCCAGTAGCCGGCCCACTCCCCGCCGTTCGCGGAATGCCTCTCAGGGACGAGCCTTCCTTTCCGCGGAACGACGGCGTCTTCGGGCCGAAGTCCTTCCCCGATGATCGCCGCAAGCGTGCAAGCCATCGTGACGGGACCGAGCACCGAGTCCCCCACCGCATAGGAATCCGGCAAATGCTTATAGCCGAGAACCTCGGGCATGGGCTTCCGAAGCGCTTCCAGCACATCCGCCACGACGACGAGTCCACCTTTCGCAATCCTGTCGCCAACCTCCCGCTCCGGGCCGTACAGAAGCTCCGGAACGGGCGTATCCGCCCCCGCAACGTACTCCCTGAACGTCGAAAACAGCTCGGATGCCGACAAGCATAACGCTCCGTCCGTAACGTAACCCCATTCGTTCCCCGTCTGCCGCGCGAACCGTACCACCTCTTCCCGGCTGAGCGGTCGCCGATCGGAGCGTTCCATCGTTACGATCTCTTGGGACCTGGCGTACGTTACTCCGGGTTTCGTCAACGTATAATCGATAAATTCGCCCACTCGGTTCAAATACTTTCGCGTATCGCCGTCCGGACGGAAGCGCGGCTTGACCCACTGCTCCTTCGGCGGATTACGCCCCTCCGAGAAATTAACGGCATCCCAGAATTCCTCGAACACGAATTCGGTAGGATGATAGAAGATGCTGATAAATCCAACCTCCTCGTCCCGTTGCTTCTCGCAGAGACGATCGAATTTCGCCATTGCTTCATCCAACGCGCCATCCTGCAGGGGCATGAACATCAGCCCTTCTAGCGATGCCAGATGCAGCAGCCCTCCATACCAGAACGGCCTGCCGTTCATCGACACTTGATCATGGCCGTCCAAGTAAGCCTCTACTCCCCACCGGCGAAGCGCCGGAAACGACTGCGGCGCCCAAGCCTGGCCGGGCTGACCGTAGCATCGCACCGGCCGGCCCGTGATCCGCGCCAAATCGCCGAAGCCGCCGCCTTCGCGGCTAAGGAACGATTCCGCCCCTTCGCGAAAGCCGAGCGGCTCGCAATATTCCGTTACCACGGGATGCACGCTATGCCAATCAGTATGATAGCCGATTTCGTGCCTCCTCAGCTTGGCAAGGATATCCTCGCGGCCGTTACGCTCGAGCACGCGGATTTTTTCCCCGACCAGCTTGAATATGCCGACAATGCCCCGCTCGTCGAGAATATCCAGCAAGCCTAGCAGCGCTTCCTCGGATTCGGGATTAATGAAATCCTCGACGTCGAACCAAAACAACACTTTGATCTGTCCCACCTGAATCCCTCCTTTGCCGCCCGCCGTGGCAATCGACTCCGTTGCCCTCGTCACCATGCCTTTGGACCAAGCCGACACGTAACACGTTTTGTCGATCGACGCGTTAAGCGCTACCGTCGTCACTTTGTGTTTCATGCTCTGCCGATCGAGCCGCATACTCGCATCTTCTCGATCGCCGCCGCTTTAAGCGCCAGCTTGGCCGGCACCATATATTTTCTTGGATCGTTCTCGTCCGGATACTCGGCAAACACCGACTTGATCGCATCGGAGAAAAGGATTCGCAGCTCCGTCGCCACGTTCATCTTGGACATGCCGAGCGCCACCGCCCTTCTCACCTGATTGTCCGGAATGCCGGAGCCGCCGTGCAGAACGAGCGGCACCCCGACCTTGGAAGCGATGCGGCCGATACGTTCGAAGTCGATATTCGGCTCGCCCTTGTAAATGCCATGAGCCGTGCCGATTGCTGGCGCCAGCGTATGGACGCCCGTCCGTTCCACGAATTCCGCGCATTCGTCCGGATCCGCGAGCAGCGCGTCGCGATCGTCGACGACGATGTCGTCCTCCACTCCTCCGACCCTTCCGAGCTCGGCCTCCACGTTGATCCCGACCGCTTCCGCGACCTCGACCGCTTTGCGCGTTGCGGCTACGTTCTCTTCGAACGGATCGTGGGAGGCGTCGATCATAATCGACGTATACCCCGCGCGGATGCATTGCATGATGATGCAGAAGTCGGAGCAATGATCGAGATGCAGCGCGATCGGCACGGAGCTTCTGTCCGCGGCGGCTTTGGCCGCGGCGGCGATATAATCGGCTCCGAGATGTTTGACCGTGCCTACGGTGGACTGAATGATAAGCGGCGAGCGCGCCTCTTCCGCCGCTTCCGCGACGGCCTGAAGCATCTCAAGCGTGTGCACGTTAAAGGCGCCGACGCAATAGCCGCCCGCGCGGGCGGCGGCAAGCATCGGCGTCGAAGATACCAATGTCATATGAACTTCCTCCCTGTTTGTCCCTTCTCTAACAGCCGTTCGCGCGCGTACAAAGCGCTTCCGATGGTGCCGGCGTCATCGTTATGCTCGGCCGCGACGACCCGCAGCCCTTCCCGAAAAGCCGGGAACAGTCGGTCTAACAGCTCCTTGCGCAAAGGAGACAACAAACGTTCTCCGGCAAGCGCCCCGCCCCCGCCGATAATGACGATCTCCGGGCTAAGCACCGACACGGCGCTCGCAAGCACTTGCCCGCATAACTCTCCCGCCGTTACGATGATCTCCGTCGCCAGCGGGTCTCCTTCGTCCATCGCCAGAGACAAATCGGCGCCGGTCAACCGGTGAATGCATGCTCCCGGGAACCGCTCGCGCAGCACGCTCTCCCGGCCTTGCTCCAGCAGCTCTCTGGCGCGCCGCAGCATGCCGGAAGCCGAAGCGACCGTCTCGAGACAGCCTCTTAAACCGCAGGTGCAGGGCAGTTGCACGCCTTCCATCCGAATATGGCCAAGCTCTCCCGCCATCGATTTGTGTCCGTACAACAGCTTGCCGTCGCTGATCGCGGCGGAAGCGATTCCCGTTCCGATCGTCATGCCAAGCACGTGCCGATAACCTCTGCCCGCGCCGGCCGCGGCTTCTCCGTAGACGTAAAGCTTCACGTCGTTGTCCACGCGCACCGGAACGCCGATCCGCCGTTCGAGCTCGGCGGCAACGGGCACGTCAAGCCATCCCAGATTCCCTGCCGCCCTGGCGATGCCCGCCTCCGGATCGATCAGACCCGGGATGCCGATGCCTGCCGCCGCTATCGTGCCGACTCCGCCGCATTCGGCCTTTACGACCTCAACCATCGCCGCGATTCTGTCCAGCACCGCATTCGGGCCTTCCCGCGCGTCCGTAGGCAGCTTTCTCTTGCCGATAACCCGCCCCGCCGCGTCTACCGCGCCGCATACGATATTCGTGCCTCCGACGTCGATGCCGATCGTGAGGACGGACCCTCGTTCGTTCGTTGCGCCATGACCGGCCCCGGCAATCTCTCTATGCTTACGATCCAGGTTCCGCATCAGATCGTGACAACCTGCGTCAAGTTGCGGGGATGATCGGGATCCACGCCTCGTTGCAGCGCGGTATAGAAACCAATGTATTGCAGCAACGGCAAATAGAGTACTGCACGCGCTTCATCGGAGAGATAGACCGCCCCGATCTCGAACACTTCGTCGGCAAACGCGGTATCTTCGCCTTTGGCTGCCGTCAGCAATAATACGGAAGCTCCGTATTCCTTCATCTCCTCGGCTACCTTCAGCTCGTACGCGCGCGCTTGCTCGGATACCAGCAGGCAGACCAACGTGCCGGGCTCCACGATCGATTTGGGGCCATGGCGGAACTCCAGCGTCCCGTAGCTTTCCGTCCAAACGTACGCCATTTCCTTGAGCTTGAGGCATGCTTCCTGCGCTACGCCGTAATACGAGCCCATGCCCAAATAAATATACTTTTCATGCCGGTAGTCCGTCGCTAGCCGTTCCGCGAATTCGGCGCTTCGTCCTACGATGTCTGGCGCGAGATCCTTCACGGTTTCCATTTGCCCTGCGAATGAAGTCCCTGCCGCCAGCGCGATCGCGGACTGCATCATGTACGTCATGCTGCTGAACGATTTCGTCATGACCGTGCTCGACTCTTGTCCCAGCGGGGAAAACAGACAGTCGGTCATGACACCCAGCCTGCTGGACGGATAACAGGTAATGCCGCAAGACGTCCAGTCCGCTAGACCGCTCACCGATTCCAACGCGAGAATGACTTCTGACGATTCGCCGGATCGCGACACGCCGACCAGCAAGACTCTTCCCGCCCCCGCTACCGATTGCTCCCGGAAAAGCAAAATGTCAGAGGAGGGCAAGGCAACGGCCCTTCTGCCAAGCCATAACCGGGTCGTCGCAGCCATGATCATCGCCTGATAATAAGACGAGCCCGAGCCGATGAAGACGATCTCATCAAAGCTTTCGTTCCCGATATAAGATGAAACCCACTCCTTTTGCTCCTGCAGCCCTATCCAAGCCGCGGCTATCGCTTCCGCCTGGCCCCCGATTTCCGGGAGCGTAATCTTTCCCTTTTGCACAACATCCAACCTCCCGTTTACGTATTCCCTACCATCATAAAACGCCTCACCTGCCGCCGAAATAAACCATTCGTTACACGAGCTTACCTTTTTTATCCGATTTCGCTCCCTATTTTTCGCCCGCATTGAACTACGCCAGCATCTAAAGTAAAGATCCGTTCGCACATGTCGCCATCGGTTTGGATTTACCTCGCTGCACAGCACGCTGATTGATTCCGGAAAGCTTCCCAATAGGAAGTCGGAAGGGCATTGTTTGTGTTTCGAGACATTTCCCACGTTTCTCGCCTGGAATTAGACATAACGCGGTAAATAACCTCCAGCCGACGAGATAGCGGTTTAATTGCATAATGCGACTTTCCATAGACATCAACCGCGTTCGGTTCGTCAACTCTCGTACCTTCTCTTTAAATCGCGAGATGGTCTGTGGAGCTAATCGGAGCGTCGCTTTCTAATCCCACAGGAAACTGAATTCGAGGATCTTACGGCTCCTAGGGCGATCTACCGCGCTTTTCTCTCGATTCACTTTTGCTAAAAGTGGGCTCAATTGAGAATTCTCCCATCACTAGGCGCCACTGATCCTCATAGGGCTCCAGAGCTTTTCCCATTTTCCCCCTAAAAAAAACGAAAGGAACGCTGCTGATCAGGCCGCGTCCCTTTCAAAATATGATAAATCGGTTTTCCTTTTTATAATCCGTAAACATTCCATCTTACATGAATGAAGAATTACTTTGTGAAAAGAAAAGATTCTTCTCCTTTAAGATGACGTTGTAGCTCTGGCAAGATGATGTCGGGTTTTTTCGTCTTTAGCTTATCTAGGAGTATTTGATGATCTGTAACGATCCGATCGTCTGCATAGTAGCGAATATTTTTAATGAAATGTAGGCGTGTTTGGTTCAGGAGACTATTCCAGCTCATTAATACGGTTCTCTCGGATGCAACTTTAATGAGCATGGCGTGAAATTGAATGTCCAGCTCAATCAACTGATCCATTTTATTATTTTTGAAGCAGATCGACATTTCGTTCACAACCTGCTGCAATTCTTCATAGAACGCATCGTCGAATTGATCCATATATTTCTTAATCACGAACCATTCGAGATATAAGCGAATCGGAATCAATATCTCCTTAACTTCGTCGGTGCCAATGTCAGCAACAACTGTTTCTCGATAGGGGTGGGTGTCGAGCAAACCTTCCCTCTCCAATTGTCGGATGGCTTCCCGAACCGGCCCACGGCTTACTCCCATTTGATCCGCTACGTCCTTTTCCTTTAACCGACTACCAGATATCAATTCCCCTTTAAGAATGGCATCCCGTAAATGGTTGGTGACCCTTTCCCTAAGGGAGATATTCGTCTGTTGATTAAAAGTAAAGCTTTTCACCTCATAACTCCCCCATTCTACTTCAACGATCTGATTTACTTTCTATCACCTTACTGAGTTGTTTATGTTTTGTCAACAAAGTTCAAATGACAATATTTCAATCAAAAGAATAACAGAATAGTATTTGAATATTGTTGACAATATTTATTTGTCTGTGGTTTAATTTGGTTGTAATCACCTATTAAATTAAATGAATTTGTAATCGCTTTAGCGACGGAGGATGACTAAATGAGAGTATTGGCTATAGGAGCACATCCCGATGATGTGGAGGGCTTGTGCGGAGGTACATTAATTAAGTGTGCCGCACGAGGTGACCATGTAACGATTATGATTGCAACAAATGGGAACGTCGGATCTCCGACGCTAAGCAGGGAAGAAATTGCAGCTATACGCAAGAAGGAAGCAGAAGCATCCGCTGCTTTAATTGGGGCAGATCTGATCTGGATGGGGTATGATGATGAGTTTCTATTCCATGATCGTGAGACACGGCTAGCCTTCATTAACGCCATTCGCAAAGCAAATCCGGATTTTATGATCGTGCACGGATCGAATGATTATCATCCGGACCACCGAATTAGCGGTGAAATTGCCATTGACTGCCGCATTCCTGTAACCGTTCCGCTCATTGAAACGGAATACCCGCCAATGAGTTCTATTCCGCATGTTTTTATTATGGACAATGTTGGAAGCATTGGATTTGACCCTGAAGTTTATGTAGATGTGTCCGACAGCTTTGAGTTGAAAAGCCAGATGATAAAGTGTCATAAAAGTCAAGATGAGTGGCTGCAGCATATGTACGGAGATGATTATGTTGAATTATTGTCAAGACCGTCTGTCATCCGGGGTTCGGCGATCGGCGTGAAATATGCGGAGGCATTCCGCAATCTTCCTCTGTATCCTGTCATGGGTGGATCTCATTTACTACCGTAATGACCATACATGCTTCATCATGTGAATCGTTTAGGAGGGATACATATCGAGCAGCTTAAGAAGATCTGGGAATGGATTGGCGTGAATGAAGTACAGATGCGCCATGTTCTTCGCGAACCGCCCGGCATCGGCCAAGTTGAGGTGAGAATGGAAGCGATCGGGATTTGTGGTACTGATCTACATTTGATGAGCGGTCACGCGCAATTCAACTCTCCTCCGCTCCCTTTAGGGCATGAATTAGCTGGCAGTATCGTGCGAATCGGTAAGCAATCGGATGGTTGGTCAATCGGAGATCGCGTCTGCATCGATCCATTGATTGGCTGCGGGAGCTGTCCCCAATGCCGTTCAGGCAATAAACATCGCTGTCCTACTGCTGGCGAAATTGGCCTTCATTATCCGGGGGGCTGGCAGCAATACTTTACGGTACCTGCTTCGAATCTGTACGCATTGCCTGATTCCGTCAGCTTCGAGGAAGCATCCCAAGCGGAAACGCTGCATTGCTGCTTAGGCGGTATCGACAAACTATCGATTCAATTAGGTATGCATGCCGTGGTGATGGGCGATGGACCGACGGGTTTATATTATGTACAGCTATTGAAGGCTGCGGGAGTCCGTTGTGTAACATTGGTAGGCATGCAAGAAGCTCGGCTTGAGTTAGGACGATCATTAGGTGCGGATTATTGTGTAAATTTGAAAACAGTGGACGCTGACCTTTTACCTTTAATGAACACGCAAGATATTGCGATTGATGCAGCAGGAACGGAACAGTCGTTGCGGTCAAGTATCGAGCTGTTAAAAATAGGGGGGCAATTACTGCTGTTCGGATTGCCAGGCAAACCGATTATGGTCGATATTCAAGCTGTGGTCATGAAGGAATTAAAGCTGCTGGGCTCAACAAATGCCCCCCACGTATGGCCCCGGGTGATCGACATGTTAGCCAGCCATACGGTGAATGTTAAGCCGCTGCTTACCCATCATTATCCTTTTGATCAAATGAATGAGGCTTTGGATTACGCGAGGCTCCCCTCTAATCAAGCTATTAAAATCATTGTAACCAATAACTAGTACTCATACATGGAGGTATTCCAATGAAAATTACAGCTGTCAGAACAAAAGCCATTAAAATTCCTTTCTTTAAGGGAGAAGTATGGTCAGGTGGTACACGATACAGCGCTCCTTCTCTTATTATCCAGATCGAGACGGACGAGGGTTTAATCGGAATAGGGGAGTCCGTAGGACCTACGATCCCCGTTATTCAGACGGTCGTTGACAAAGAATTTGCACCATTCTTGATCGGTCGCGACCCCATGGAGCTGGAATCCATCCTTCATCAATTAGAGGAATATAGTGTAAATTGGAAACAAATCGGCTATTACGGAATGGCAGGTGTCGAGATGGCACTGCTTGATCTACGTGGCAAAATTCTGAATACACCTGCTTATAACCTGCTTGGCGGGAAGTGTAAATCTGAAGTTGCATTTGCCGGATATATTTTTATTGATAAGCCGGAGATTAACGCCGAAGAAGCTCGCCAATTTGTTGCGGCTGGATATACGGAGTTAAAGCTCAAAGTTGGACGTGACATTGATTTGGATGAGAAACGCGTGAAGGCCGTCCGCGAAGCAGTTGGACCTGCCGTTAAAATTCGTATAGACGCCAACCAGAACTGGAGTGTCCCTACAGCAATTAAAGCGATTCGCAGTATGGAAAAGTACGATTTGCAAATGGTCGAGCAACCGACACGGTATGATGATATCGACGGAATGGCCGCAGTAGCTCGTGCAGTCGATGTGCCGATTATCGCTGATGAAGGTTGTGCTACATTCGAAGATGCGCTGCGATTAATTGACAAAAGAGCCTGTGCTTGCTTCCTCGTGTACCCCTCTGAAGCTGGCGGCATATTGAAGGCCAAGCAAATTGTCGACTTGGCTAATGAAGCCGGCGTTTGGTGTGTTACTGGCAGCTGGGCAGAAACAGGCATTGGAACATTAGGCAACGTTCATCTTATCGCTTCATCGCGTAATTTCCCATTTGCGAATGATACCCACCTCAACTTCATGACAGGCGATCTGCTTCGTGAGCCATTAGTATTTAATCAAGGTAAAATCGCCCTGCCACACCGACCTGGCTTCGGAATTGACTTGGATCTTACAAAGCTTGACCAGTACGGAAATAACTTTGAGCGCGAGATGGTATTCTATGATCCTCAAAACCCAGAGTTTCAGCCTCGAATCGGACAGATTCTGTAGTCGGTTTCGAGAAGTGACAGTGAAAGGCCGTCATACATAGCGAGCAGCACAAGGATAAACGGCTAACGCCGTCCTTTGGACGGGCGCGTTTACCGATGAATTATAAGCCTAATTATAAAAGTGAAACTTTATAAATTCTTATAATTTGGAAAAAACCACAAGCTTCCAGGATTGAGATCCAGGTAGCTTGTGGTTTTCTTGTGCAGGAATCAACTCCGGGCTACATCGCCCGATTGCTTAACCGCAAAACAAGCGGCTGCAGCGTAGCAAAAGGCCCACGGACATGCATGACAACCTTTTCCTTTAGCACCAAGTTATCGGTTTGATCGACCAACGTCCAGACACCGTCGTCCTGTAAGCGGTAAGCGAAAGGTTTATTCCAGCTTGAATTGATTGCCAGCGTAAATTGCTCAAGCGGATCCAGGCTTAGATTGTAAGCGGCAATCAGCTTATCGCCGGATTCATGATGTTCTTGCGCACTGACGAACACACTCGGATCCATCAATGCATAAACGGGTAGATTACTCCGTCCAAGCCATTCCGTAATGCCTCTGATTTGCTCCTTTCGCTTGTAATTGTAAATCGATGCGGATTTATTTTGTTGCAAATCATAGGCGATTACGGCAACCCGGCCTCCCAAACGATTTTCATAGCGTGTAACGGCATACTCGGATCCGAAGGTCAGGCTACATTCCGGATGTTATTTCATTCCCTCCGTAAGCGCTCGTACATGCTCCTCTACGGCGGACTGTTGCTCCTCCGTCAAATCTTGAATTTTAAATCTCTCCCACTTTTCGTCCGGAATTAAGATGGTCGAAGGCTTGACAAGCTCTTCTCTATGCTCAAATCCCTCGTCGGTGAACGATAAATTCGATTGGTAGGCTTTGCTGTAAATCACTTCCGTTTTCACGTAATTCCCTTCTATATCATAAACGTCCTCAATCATTCTTATTTCCGTTCGGATATGCTTTTCTCCCTCTTCGATAACCGTTACGGAATTCACCTTTTTATATCCCGACGTTTCAAAGTAACCTTCATCGTTTTTTTCCGAAGTCTCTATCACGAAAACCTCAATATGCTTAAACTTTTCCGTATTGCCGCAAGCACTTAACAAAAGGATGAACATGGCCATGATTACGATTGTAAAGAGTACTTTGGACTTCAATACGTTCACCTCCCTCCAACCTTTACGTTAACAAAAAACTTCTTCCTTCCAAAAATAATTCGACCTCTTCCTTTACCGGTATCGACTGCTGAGCGCCAGACTTCGTTACGGTTAACGCCGCGGCAGCGGAAGCATAACGCAAAGAACGCCCCACTGTCTCGCCGCTCTCCCGCATCGCGGCGAACGCGCCAATAAATGTGTCGCCGGCGGCAGTGGTGTCGACCGCCTCTACGGCAAACGCTTTGACGCGAATCGTCTCCCCGGATTTGTCCGCGTAAATGGCTCCCTTGGCTCCCAGCGTGAGCACTACGCTCTCTACGCCAGCTTCAACCAGCGCCCGCGCAGACCGGATTTCGGCGGCGGCCTCATCTCCTTCTTCTGCCGTTAACCTCCCGCCAATCAGCGTATCGGCCTCCGTTTCGTTCAAAATCAAACAATGGATTGCCGCATAAGCATTCTCGGGCAGCTCGACAGCCGGTGCAGGATTAAAATAGACTCGTTGCCCCCTCTTCGCTGCTTCTTTCATTGCCGCCAAAGTCGTCTTAAGCGGAATTTCGTTCTGCAGCAGCACGGCGGAACAGCCTTCGATAGCCGGCCACACCTTCTCCAATTCCTCTGGGTACATCTTGCCGTTGGCGCCTGGCGACAAAATAATGCAGTTCTCTCCAGCCTCGTCTACCGTAATAAAAGCAAGCCCTGACGAGCCTTCCTTGCCGGCAACGGAGCCGGTATCCACCCCGTAGCCATCTAGTGACGCCATCAGATCTCGTCCATGCCCATCCGTTCCTACCGCTCCGGCCATCCTGACTTTAATGCCGGATTTTGCCGCCGCTACAGCCTGATTGGCTCCTTTTCCTCCCGGGCTGTACATCGGCTCCGAGCCGTGTATCGTCTCTCCCGGCAGCGGATGCTGCTTTACGCTGACTACGATATCCATATTTATACTGCCCAAGACGGCAATTGCGGGTTGTTCTTTCATCGTTCCATTCATCCCTTTCGATTACTGATCATATGTTTGTTATCTAGTAGTTTAACCGATCAGGGGCGTCACCGTCTTGCATAATCTGGCTATTCTGTTGCAACAATTGGCTAACAAAGATAGGTACATGCAGATTTCGTCTGCGTCGAGCGACTTATTTGTAGATCGACGGACAAATTCGACAGTATTCGACATTAGATTTCCGTTATAATGACTTCATGCAAGCATACCGACTTCCCGACAAGGAGTGACGAGAAGTATGAAGGAGACGCTGCTTAAACGAAGGAAAACGATTACATTAATTTTCGCCTTGTTATGGATTTCGGCCATGTTGTTCCCGGGTGCGGCCTTTTCGGCAGAAAGAACGGTCGAGGTATACGTGAACGGTAAATCATTAACGTTTGGGGATGCATCCCCTATCATTCAAGACGGCAGGACATTTGTCCCCTTCCGGGCGATCTTCGAGGCGCTGGGTTATACGGTAACATGGGATGGCGAGGAACAAGTAGCCAGCGGGGAAAAGGACGGCTTCAAAATTGAATTGACGATAAACAGCTTTATCGCTAGAGTCGGGAGCGAGGAAACGGCGCTTGACGCTCCGGCAAAAATGATAGGCGGCAATACGCTAGTCCCCCTGCGGTTCGTATCGGAACATAGCGGATATGACGTCGTTTATATGTCAACGCAGGATACCTTTGCAATTGGCATTTATGATCAATATGATATGGATCCCATTCCCCTGCGAGCGGAGCCGCGGCAGATCGCGGGACGCGTGACGGACGAGAGCGGCTCGGCTGAGCCTGGCATTCCGGTCATCGCTGTTCATACGGATTCTCCTGACATGGAAGCCAGCGGACTGTCTAGCGAATACGGCTATTATTCCATCGAGCTTCCATTAAGCACAAAAGGAGACAACTGGACGTTGTCTCCTACGTACGAGATTCAATATCATGGCAAAAGTTACATCGGCGATCTCCATGCCGATCTGTCCGGGCCTGTCGATTCCCTAGAAGGCGGCATTCGCACATTGACGGCAGCTCCCATTACCGGAACCTTGTTTATGGAAGTTGACGCATCAGGTCAGTCCCTCTGGAATCCCTCCGATATCGTCATCACTTTGTCGTCGAAGGGTCCGCTGTTGGACGGCACGGAAGGCGAAACCATCGTAAAGCGCGCTTCCGAGTTGACAGGCGGGATCGGCGTGCCCCTGCTCCCCATCGGGAACTATGAGGTAACCGCCCATTACATGCCGGATGGAGCCCTTCCCGTTGCTCTGCCACTGCGCCTTTCGAGCAGCGACGATCTCTACGAAGGAGCTGTATCACCGCAGTTCCAGGAAGGCGCGGAAGGCGACTATTACCTTGGCATTGAAGTAAAGCTGAACGATTAATCGCTCGTTCCGTTTACGCCGCGTTCCTCGAGGTCCACTTCCTCGGGGAGCGTGCGCGATGCTCCGGGCACCTCGCGCGGCCGCGTTTCGAGCATGTCAGAGGAGAAGATCGTGACGCTCACGGAACCCGGTCCCGCGTATGCGCGAATAAGAACGGGATGATTGTACGGATTGACGAATACGAAGTCGGGGCCATACCAGCTCACCGTGGCGTCGCGGCCCGGGGGCACGTAGTGGACATTACGGCTGTGAGAGTATCGTTCGACGATCGTGAGCCCTGCCCGATCCGCCGCGTTGTACAACGTAGAGGATACCTGGCAGATGCCGCCGCCAATATCTTCGTAAAGCTCTCCCCGAACGATAACCGGCGCCCGAAGATATCCTTTCTCCCGCGTCCGCTTTCCTACTGTGCCATTAAAGGAAAATTTTTCGCCTGGGAAAATTACCGTATTATTAATCGCTTTTGCAGATAACACGATATTAGAGGAACGATTGCGATTCCGGCTGTTGAAGTACGTCGAATACGAGCCAATCGCATTGACCTTGATCGCTGAGAGAACTTCGCTGTCTACGCGAGGAAAGACAGGGCGCAGAGGCACCTCAAGCTCGACCCCGCCTTTCTCGAACATGCTCCCATATAATCGACGTCTAAACTCTGCGCCGTGCAGTTTCATGCCCGGCTTCTCCGGCACGATTCGACCGGCCCCGTCAAGCACCGCGTTGCGAGGTTCGGTCTCCACCCGCTCAGCCACATGCTTGATCAGCGCGTCGAGCTTGCTCTCGTCAATCAACGGTCCTACAGGAAGATCGTGTATATAATCCGATTGTTGGATTTGCGATAACGTTTCGCCTTGGTGAACGATGTTGATCGGCTCTTGCGCCGTCTCCCGCGTTCCGATCAGCATCATCGCTGCCAATATCCAAGTCAAGCTCATCTGTCACTCAGCTCCCGCTTCCGTAGTAATCGGATTAGTATGCGGCAGTGAAAGCAGACTTATCCATGATTGGAGGCCTTCTTCAATTATTTAGCTCGTTTCCTTCCGATACGTCATTGTCTTTGATGGTCAACGCTGCATGCTTCAGCTTGTTATTTTTGATTGTATAGGCAGGCGCATCCGTTCCAGCGTATAAGGTCGAGATCCCGATGGCATACAGGTTAGATGAAATGTCGTTGCCTTGGATGACCGCCTTTAAAATATCGTGTTTATCGTTCCGCTTCCAATAATCGTTGAGCTTGATCAACTCCACATTTTCCCGAGTCAATCGATTCGCGATTAAGGTATTATTTTCTATCAGCACGTTAGCTGCCGACTGCACGGATATCAGGGACGCATCGCCAAGCCCTTCGAAGGTTGAGTTCCTTATAGTCAGATCCAGCTTGGCATTGTCTGCGATCAGTCCGTTCATCGCGGTAGAGCCGATTCGGAACGAACAACCGTCGAACACGTATTTCCCGCCCAAGGATAAACCGATTGCTCCCGACTTGGCGCCTTCCGCGCCCTCGAAACGGCAATTGGTGTAGGTAGCCGGAGGCAGAGACAAACCATAGGTGGCATTGTAATTCAACACCTGCAAGTTGTCGATCACGCTGCCGGGCTCAACGCCGCCGTTAAAGGTACGAAGCTTGGATTCGCCGATAATCGTAATGTTGGACAGCTTCACCTTCTTGCCGAATAACGACAGTCCGGCCTCTGCCGATTTGTTTTTGCTAGTGATCGTCACGTTTTTTGCCGTAACCCCGTATGCTTCCTTTGCGCTGATGCCCAAAATTCCGTCCGTTACTTCCATGCCGTCGATGGTAATGCGAGGCCCCTCCAGCGTCGTGTACGAGTTGTTTAGCCGATTGTCCTGGAACGTGACGTCGTGATAAGCGATAATACGCGTTCCGTCAAAATGATTCCCTCTTATGAGCGCCCCTGTAAACGGAGGCGATACGGCCAATCCGATGGCTCCTTTGGAGGCCAAATGATTCCCTTCCACGATGGCGTCCCTTCCGTCATACAGGATAACGTCATAGGAGGCGTTATTATGGAACTTATTGTCCTTGATCATAATATTGCTGTTTCGATTGCCGTTCTCGCCGAAGCCGCCTTCCACATCGATCCCGGATTGCGGCATCGTGCCTTTCATATGATGAAGCTCATTACCTACGATCAGCACGCGATCCGCGCCGCCCACCGTAATCCCCTGTCTTCTGTTGTAGGCGAATTCCGAATCCCGGACGACGACGTTAGAGCTGACTACACGGTTCCATTGCTCGATATAGGCCCCTTTGAAGCCTTTTTGCGAGAACACGAGATGGGCATAGCTCGCTCCGTCCGGCAAAGCGATGATGTCGCGAGCATTGACGCTTTTAAGACTGCTGATTAGCGTGTTTTTGCTGGAATAGAAGAAGATATCGAAGCTGCGAGGCAGCTTGAGGTTATTAGCCATTTCGAATTCGCGCCGATCTTTAAAAATCGCATGGTCGAACTTCAACGGGATGGATGTTCTAATTTTCGCCGGATCGGCGACCCGTTTGCCTTTGGCGTCTATGCCTCCCGACTCAAAGCTGTTCTCGTACAGATCCCGCACCATCGTTCCATGCCCGCCCAGTACTAATCCATCTCCCGTAAAATGTGTCGCTTTCACCCCATCGATCGTCACATTTTCCGCGCCGATGACGCTGATGCCGTATCCGCCTTCATGGGTGCCGGGAGTATATGGACTTTCCTTCTTGGAGTAATCATGCTGGTCCTTGTCGCCTTTATAGATTCCGCCTCTGAGCGTAACATTATTGTCGCCGTACCTCACTTGAAGCAAAAAATAACTTTCCTTCGCGTTTGGCTCCTTCTGAATCGTCACCTTGTCGCTAAGCTCGAACAGCATATTGGCGACCATCTCGATGTTGCTGTTTTTGTCGATGGTATACGTGCCCGCAGGAAGTGTGACTGCCGTAATGCCCGAGTTATGCGCCCAAACAAGCGCTCTGTTTATTCCCCGCGTCGTTTCAACCGGCTTGCTGCCATCGTTGCGAATGCCCCATCGTTTGAGATCGATGGTATGCAGCTTTGTTTGGTAGGCCGTGGGATCTGCCCCGTCAGGCAATTCTGCCTCCTGCAAGCTTACGGCAGCGCTTCGACTCACACTATGCGTAATGCCTGCTAATACGTTCGCTGCGGCAGGCACAATTGTTCGCTGAAAGCCTGATAACGACGCCACCGTCATTGCCACTTGGCATGCAATGAGTGCACTAAATAGGATTAATTTCATGATATCCCCCCTTAAATTCCACTACCTTCCAACTATACCACCGCATTTGTGCGGTATACAGAACAGATAGTCCTAATTTATGAAGGGAGCCCCGAACGATCGCCGGTACGAGGCATCCATTCGGGGCTCCTGCTCGGGCATATAGCCCTAAGAGGTTGTTCAAAATATCCAATTCAGCAACGGCGCGTAAATTCCGTGCAAGAAACCATAGATCAAGACGCCTACCCCGGCACCGATAAAAGCGCCATTAAGTCGAATACGCTGAAGGTCGACATCAACCTTGCTCTCGATAAAAGAGACGAGTCGCTCTTTCGTGAAACCGCCGAGCGTCTTGCGCACAATTTTTCCGATCACGGCATGCTCCGTCTCGATTACCTGTCTGACGAATTGCTGAGCGTATTCTTCCAATTGCGACTTGGTTTCTTCGTCATTTTTAAACCATTCCCAATACGAGTCCAACAGTCCTGCAAACCAAGCCTTCACATCCGCCTGGCGCAAAGTGCCTTCGTCGGTGACCACATACTTTACCTCTGCTCCTTCAGTCAGCAATCCTTGAACAGTCTTAAGCAGAGCCTCAATGGTAGGCTGCAAAGAGATTTGCTCCAGCATCTCCAGCTTCCACGTTTCGATAGAAGCGGCAATGTCCTTGCTGTCGGACAACTTATCCGCCAATACATGGAGCTGCGTCTCCAGCAAGACGCGCATTTCATGGTCCGGTCGTTTCAGTTCTTCCATAAACGTGAGCAGATCGCGATGGAGTGTCTGGGCCGCATCGTCAAGATTAAGCGCATCCGCGGATTCCGCGAACTCGACGATTTTTTGTTTGAACCATCTTGCGATAGAACCGCCTTCGTTCACGAACTTGTTTTTCTCTCGGGACAGCATCTCTCGAATAGCTTCTTTGACTGCATCGCCTGCTGTCAGCCTTGCAGCATAATCGACAATATACCCTAGCCAGCTCTGAACGTTTCCGCTCCGAAGAATCCATTTCAGCCCTTTGCCGGCATACGCTGACAGATTGACTCCCCGCAGCGCATTCCTCGTATGATGATCCAAAGTTTGAGATGTTGCGGATGTATCCATCCTCTTAATCAGGTTGCTTGCCAACGTCCAGCCCAGATCGGATATCCGTTTGCCATCCGGGCGACTGTCCGCCCACGAGATCAGCGCTTCCACGATTCGGAACTGTTTGATTTTGTCGCGGATGAGCTCCTTGTTGAGCAATTGCTCTTCTACCATATAAGCGACGCCGTCCACCAGCTTGTCGCGGTTCCTTGGGATAATCGCCGTATGAGGTATCCAGCTCCAGCCGAACGGATGGCGGAACAGTACCGTTACCGCAAACAAATCCGCCAGCGCTCCGACAAGGCCGGCTTCGGCCGTATAGAGCAAAAGCCGTGACCACCAGGCAGCGGCATAATAGTAATGACCGACCGCCGCGCCGATAAACAGCAAGGCAAGCAACAGCAGGCTAGCATTTGCCTTTTGTTTCATCGTCATGAACCGCCACCCCCTATCCAGAAGGTTGCGCAATAAAGCACGATTCCGACGAAGGATCCCACGAGCATCCCGTTTAACCGGATATACTGGAGGTCCTTGCCCGCCTTATCTTGGACGAGCTCGATCAGATCCTTCTCCGAGAATGCGCCGAGCTTCTCTCTTACGAGGGAACCGATCATGGCATGTTTCTGCGTAATCCAGGATAACAATCCACGTTTCATCATAACGTCGAGAGAGGTTTGAAGGCTTCTATCCGACGCCAACCGAGCCATCCCTTTATTCAATTGCGCGCGCAGCCACATAAGCGGCTGTGAGACAGAATCGTCGTTAGACATACCTTGCGCTTCAGTCAGTTTATCTCGAATTCTCTCCAAGCGGACTGCCAGAAATTCGTCCAGCTTCAGGTTTCCGTGTGCGGCTTGCAGCAGCTGATGTTTTCCAGCCTCGACCTTTTGCCGTAATGCCTCGTCTTCGCGAAGCTTTTTTACGAGATCGATTATTTTACCGCGCAGCACCACTCTTTGCGGATGATCGGCTTGACCGAGCTCCGAGAGAAATTGAACGATCCAGGCTTGCACCTTGGAACTGATGGCATGCGCGTTCATGCCGGCCGTAAAGTCGACCAAACGTCTTCTGAACTTATCTCCTTCGTAGGATTTGATGGCAGCGGTAGCAAACTTCTCGATCAGCTCGCCAAATTGCGGCGTACCTGCCAATCTGGCCAATTGCTCGGCGCCGAACGTGATGATTCGATCATCGTATCCGTTCTTTACGCTCCACTCTGCTACGTCCGCAATAAGATCGGCAATCTGGATCGTACCCGCCCGTTCCTTGGTAAACGCTTCGATACCTAGCGCAAGCTGTTCGGCATCCACCTTGCCCAGCAAGTCAGCGACCAGCTTGACGGCAAGCTCCTTCGCATTCTCTTCCCCGCCATGTTCACGCAAATAACGAACGACGACATCGGCCAAGTTCAACTCCTCCAACGTTTCTTTGATGGCGTCGACGGTAAGCAGTTCTTTCTCTACCATATCCGATAATTCGCCAATCAGCCGCTCCCGATTTTTTGCGATAATACGCGTACCCATCCACGACGGCCACGCTACTCGCAGCGGATTGCCAAACAAGGCGCTGATCGCAAACGAATCCGCCAACCCGCCGATTGTCGCCGCGCTGAAAGCCGCGAACAGCAGCCCTCCGCCGAACGTATGCTGGAACGGGAACGTGGCCAATATGCCTGCCGCCGATAGAGCAAGCAATGCATTCGCTTGGGATTTGATGTTGTTCTTACGCATGCTCCCATCACCAACTTTGTTATAATTGCTAGAATCTTCTACTGCTAGTTTACCCTTTTTTAGTTCCGTCAACCACCTGCCCTAGTCGAATAGCTCTACTGCGTCAGTCGTATCCCCCAATGCAACCAGAGAAGGACCTGACGCCAATCGTCAGGTCCTTCATTTCCGCTTAGCGCGGAGCCACGTTATTGCTGGCTTTTGGACTTGCTGTCCACGCCGCCCATGTTGCCTTTGCCGCCGCCTGTTCCGGCTCCGCCAGTGCCGCCGCCCATGTTGCCTTTGCCGCCGCCTGTTCCGGCTCCGCCAGTGCCGCCGCCCATGTTGCCTTTGCCGCCGCCTGTTCCGGCTCCGCCAGTGCCGCCGCCCATGTTGCCTTTGCCGCCGCCTGTTCCGGCTCCGCCAGTGCCACCGCCCATGTTGCCTTTGCCGCCACCGATGTTGCCTTTCTCGCCGCCAGTACCACCGCCGATGTTGCCTTTACCGCCACCGATGTTGCCTTTCTCGCCGCCAGTACCACCGCCGATGTTGCCTTTCTCGCCGCCTGTGCCTCCACCGATGTTGCCTTTGCCGCCGCCTGTTCCTGTACCGCCAGTGCCGCCGCCGATGTTGCCTTTGCCGCCGCCTGTTCCTGTGCCGCCAGTTCCGCCGCCGATGTTGCCTTTGCCGCCGCCTGTTCCTGTGCCGCCGGCACCTCCTTCGATACCGGTTCCTGCACCACCGCCTGCGCCTGCTCCGCCGCCTGCGCCACCTGCTCCGCCGCCTGCGCCACCTGCTCCGCCGCCTGCACCGCCGCCTGCTCCGCCGCCTGTGCCACCTGCACCGCCGCCTACGCCACCAGCTCCGCCGCCTGCACCACCAGCTCCGCCGCCTGCGCCACCTGCTCCGCCGCCTGCACCACCAGCTCCGCCGCCTGCGCCGCCTGCACCGCCGCCTGCACCACCAGCTCCACCGCCTGCGCCGCCTGCACCGCCTGCTCCAACGCCTGCACCTTTGCCACTTGCTTTTCCTTTCCATTTGGCTTGCGCTTTCGTGCCAGCCTTAGCAGCGGAATAGGAATAGGTAATCGATTGTAACGTTTTTGCATCCACTGAGCCTGTTACCTGCAATCCGTGCATTTTTTGATAATACTTTACACCTTTTACGGTTTGAGGTCCGTAATAACCATCAATTGGACCTGCGTAGCTGCCGATCGACTTCAGCATGCCTTGAATGACATATACGTCGGGACCCTTCGCCTTTTTGCCAACTGCCTGAGTCGTTTGAGGCAGACTGAACATAAGCGCTAACGTAATAACAGCCACACTTACATATTTAGCTGCACGAATTGCAGGGTGTTGCCTTCTTTTTTTTCCTGAAGCATCTCTGACTTGATTTTTCACTGGATCGCACACAGCCTCTCTAAATAGGGGTTTTTATTTCCTTGCTTACTATCCCCATTTTTCGGAATTCATTACGCGCTATCCAAAAAAATCTTTATCTATAACCCCCTTTTACTAACAGCAAGCACAATCGGCTGCTCTTGGCAACGCTTTTTTTAACGCCTACAGCTGCTCGTTCGCCTACTTTTCGGAGCCATAAGCGTTACTAACGCCTATGGGCGCTTTCCCATAACAGCTGAAATCATTACCCACAGTCTGGTATATCGCATAATTTCCTATATTATAAAGAAACAGCTCCTCCGGTCATAATCCGAAGAAGCTGTTGTACGGTTGGGTTTATACGGTTGTCATCTCTATCTTCGCTATCTTTCCTACGCTCACGATATTCATGCCAAGTTGAACTCTTAGCTAATCGCAACAGCCGGCTGGCCGTTGAAGTCGTACGCAAACTTGTACGTGCCGGAGCCTGCCTCCACGATTACGCCATCACCAGACTTCAGCAGCGTTAAACCTGCCGAGCTTTCCAGCGGCTGTCCGCTCTCCGCGACGACGTCGGAGCCGGCCGCTCCCGGCAACCGGATCTCCGCGCTCGTATTCGGCGGCACGGTAACCTCCAGCTCGATGACGCCGTTTTCGCCGAGCTTCCAAGCCGAGCGGATTCTGCCGTACATCGTCTCCAGCTCGCCTTCGGCGAATGTTAGCCCGCCTCCCGGCTGCGGCGCAACGACGAAGCGCTTGTATCCTGGCGCGGACTCCTCAGGCTGTATTCCCGCGACCGTGCGGTAGAGCCAGTCTCCCACGGCGCCGTAGGCATAGTGATTGAACGAGTTCATATCCGCGCTCCAGAAGCTGCCATCCTCCTTGATGCCGTCCCAATGCTCCCAGATCGTCGTTGCTCCTTTTGTTACGGGATAGAGCCAGGACGGGTAGTCCTGTTGCAGAAGCAGCGTAAACGCCTCGTCCAGCATGCCATGTTTGCTTAGCACGTGGCTGATATAAGGCGTGCCTACGAACCCCGTCGTCAGATGATGTTTGCTGGCTTCCAGCAGTTCCTTCAATCGCAGCGCCGAACGACGCTCGGAAGGTTCGTCGAGCAGCTCGAACATAAGCGCCAGTACATGTCCCGTCTGCGTCGACGAAGAGAGACGTCCGCCCGGCGTCACGAATTCCTTGCGGAACGCATCCGCGACTTGACGCTCAAGCTCCGCATAGTGCGCCGCATCCTCTTCCCGGCCAAGCACCTCCGCCGACTTCCGCACAAGCTTAACGGAATAAGCGTAGAAGGCCGATGCGATGATATCGCGATCCGTCGCTCCGATATAATCGCCGGACTTGGCGTCGAGCCCCAGCCAATCGCCGAAGTGGAAGCCCGTATTCCACAGGTAAGGTTGATCTCCCTGCGCCTCGACGTACGATACCCAGCCCTTCATGCTGTCATATTGCCGCTCCAAAATACGTTTGTCGCCATAGCTGGCATACAACGTCCACGGAATAATGACGGCCGCATCGCCCCATGCCGCCGATCCGTAAGAGTCGTCGGCCAGCACATGCGGCACGACGAACGGAACTGCTCCGTCGCTTCGTTGATCCGCTGCGAGATCGCCTAACCACTTCGCGAAAAATGGCGCCACATTGTTCAAGTAGACGGCCGTTCCTATAAACATTTGGGCATCTCCCGTCCAGCCCAGACGTTCATCGCGCTGCGGACAATCCGTTGGCACATCGACGAAGTTCCCCTTCAGCCCCCAACGAATATTGCTCTGAAGCTGGTTAATTAGCGGATTCGAGCAAGAGAACTTCCCTGTCTCCTCCATGTCCGAATGGATAACGACAGCTTCGAACGCATCCCGCTCGAACGCTGACACCGCCCCTTCCAGCTTGACAAAACGGAATCCCTGGAACGTAAATCTCGGCTCGAACGTTTCGATGCTTTCCCCCTTCAACGTATAACGGATATTTTGCTTCGCCGATCGCAGATTGTCTGTATAGAAATTACCTTCGGCATCAAGCACTTCGGCATGTTTCAAAGATACCTCGTCACCCGCCGTTCCCCGTACGCTGAATTTCACCCATCCGACCATGTTTTGGCCGAAATCGATAACGGTCTCGCCCCTCGGCGTCGTCAGCCATTCTACGGGCTTCAGCGTCTCCTTTTTCCGTACCGGCACGTTAATCTGCGGCGTCAGCACTTCGTAGGTTTGCGAAATCGCCTCAACAGACTGCCAAGCGGACGATTCGGAAAATGCAGTCGTGCTCCAGCCGGGGTGTTCCAGCGAAGCATCATAGGTTTCCCCGTGATAGATTTCCGACATCCGTATCGGGCCCGGGGCCGAAGTCCAGCTTCCATCCGTGGCAATAACCTCTTCGCCGCCATCCTCATACTGGACGTGAAGCTCAGCTAGAAGCGCCAACCGATTGCCATAAATCTCCTTCTGATGGCTCCAAGCCAGATTCCCTTTATACCAACCGTTGCCGAGCCAAGCGCCAATGGCATTGTTGCCAGCCGTCAAATGATCCGTTACGTCGTACGTCTGCGTCTGCAGCACATTGTTGTAGCTCGTCCAGCCCGGCGCGAAATACGTATCGCCAACCCGCTTTCCGTTCAGCTCCAGTTCGTACAGGCCCAGCGCAGTTGCATAGATTCGAGCTTGCTTAACCTGACCGCGCAGGGTAAATGTTTTGCGAAGCAGCGGTACTTGCTCGGCATCCGCAGGCAATTGCGCCAAAGGCGCCGATATCCACTGGCCCGACCACGTCTCTCCCTTAAGCTTGCCCGTCTCCCAAAATGCGGCAGGAGACCAGTCCGATACGACTCCGTCCCCATCCCATACGCGAACGCGCCAATAATAACGTTTGCACGATTCGGAGATTAGACCTGCCGCTTCGACGAAGGTCGATTGCTCCGTGTAAATGATGCCGGATTGCCACATAATGTCGTGGAAGCCCGCATCCGATGCGACTTCGAGCTCGTAAGCTGATTGATTGACTTTGCGTTGGCCAGAAGTCGCTTCCAGCTTCCAACTGAGCAGTGGCTGCCTCTCCCCGATGCCGATCGGATTGTGCTGGTATTCGCATTGGACACTTGTAACTTGGATCATCGTTAACCCTCCCATAATAACGGCTCCTAAGAGCTGCACGTAATATAGTTCTTATTATAAGAGAGCAATTACATTCGATTATAGGTATAATGGACATAATGAATGGGTAAAACGGACATTTTTTTTTTGCAGGAAGCTGGAGGGAGTTTTCATGAAAAAAACGACAGAAACGTTACGGGGCAACTACTTCTTTAAGCAAGACGAGCTGATTTATGTAAATCGGAACGACGAAAACTTTGTTGGTCCGTTCCATGATCATGATTTTCTCGAAATCGCGTATATCGTGGAGGGCGAAGGCTTCCACCATATCGGAGAATCGGTGCAGAAGGTCCGCAAGGGGGAGCTGTTTTACTTGCCCATCGGCATCTCCCATGTCTTCCGTCCAAAATCCACCTCGGGACAGAAGCTGGTCGTCATCAATTGCCTTTTCTCCCCCAACTTGTTGCCCAAGCTTATCGCATTTGCCTCGGAGAAGCCGACAGTCGATTTCCTGTGGCGAATGAGAGATGGCCTCCTAAGCAATTACAGCGTCCGGGATCGGAACGACCGCTTCGAGCGCCTGTTCCAGTCTATGTTCGAGCAGTATTCGACACGTGCGCCAGGCTGTGAAGATATGCTGCATGCGCTGCTATTCCAGCTCATGGTCGAGCTGCACCGTTCCATGAGAGAGAGCGAGAATACGGACCAGTCGCTGCCCAAGGAAGCGGCTTTCCAGGATCTTCTGCATTATCTTCGCAATAATTGCGAGCAGGAGCTGACTTTATCGCATCTCGCTCACTTAAGCGGCTTCAGCGAGCGACACTTGCAACGGTTATTCCACCAACACACCGGCCAAAGCTGGTTCAAATATTGGCAGTCCGTCCGGGTTCGCCGAAGCTCGGAGCTCTTGCTGCGAACGTCCGACAAGATTCAGCATATTGCCGAAGCTGTCGGCTACAAGGACATTCATTCCTTTAACGCGGTGTTCAAGCGGCTGACCGGTCTTACTCCGAGCCAATACCGGAAGCGCGAATAACTTCCTTTAATGCTCCGCTTTTTCCATGTCCCGCCCTTTCTCCCTGATAAGGAACACCAATAAATATTGCAGGACGGCCATGATGAACAAGATGACCGGCATAATCGCCGACTCCAGATCGGTGGCCCACAGCACCAGCAGCGCGATCGACAGCACCCTGCCTACATTCAGGAACAACTCCCGCATAACGACGGATTCGATTCGCAGCTGTCCTTTGAGCGGAAGCGTGCCGATCAGCCTGTAGTAATAAGAAGTTAGCGTATTGATGGCAAGCGGATTGCAGATCGAGAACAGGATCATAAACAGGACGACGGACCACAATTCCACGCCGAAGAGGAGCAGCCCGGAACCTGCCACTACGCCTGTCGTGGACAGGAATACGTATTGTCTGACGTTCTCCTTCTGCGCCTTGCGCGAGATAACATACCCCGTAGCGACAGTCAGCGAGGAGAAGAAAACCCCGAGATATCCGACCCAGTCCTCCCGTCCCACCGCCTGGAACAACATAATATTGGGCAAGAACAGCATCAGCCCCTGGAACAGGCCCAGTATAAAGAAGCTGTACAGCGCCTTCAGCCAGCGTCGGTTACGGTGCATGACGAGCCCCATTAATTTTAGATAATAAACCTTGTGATGGGTTTCCACCATGGGGATTCGAAAGCTGACAACGGCGGCTATGACGAACATGACAAATGCGATCGTAAAGATCGTTATATACCCTTGCAGTCCGTCATTCCGCTGAATGACGAATCCCGCAAGCGCCGGTCCCAGCAGCCCCGCGCCATTGAACATGACCATGTTCATCGCCAAAAACCGAATCCGGTTCGCCTCCGTCGACACATCGTATTGAAGAACGAGATAACCCGTCCAATAGAAACCCGAAGCGATCCCGTTGAACAATGCGAACCAGACGTAATATTGCGGGACTTGCTCCTGCGCCAAAATAACCATCAAATAAAACAACGCGATCATCACGATGCCGACTCGATACGTCACCATCCGATCGCGTTTTTTCGCGATCAAGCCGCCCGCCGCAAAAGCAATGGGGGTAATCGCGAACACAATGAGGTTGTACAGCGCATTAACTTTGAGATCCTGGGTCAACCGCCACAGATACAAGTTCAAAAATAAGCCCGACATAGAAGCCCCGAACTGAAAGCAGCTATGAATCAGCAGAGCGGTTACGGCATCTTTGCCAAGCCTTCTCTCCGGCGGTATGCCCTCTCCCTTCGCCATGTCTTTCATCGTATGCCACAAATGCCGCAATGCCATCTGACGTTCCCCCTCGTCGCTCAACACGTATCTCCGTTGTTGTTGCCAATACGATTAGTTTATCATATCGGGTCGGGATGGGAAGTCCAATTCTATCCAAAAACAGAATTCCGCCTATCACTGATTCTACGCTCGCTACAAAGCTTCCCTTGCAGGAATCCGCTTCTGAAGGAGGGAATTCCTGCCTGATGTAGAATACATAAAATATGTGTTCAAAAAGTTCGGTTCTCAGTACCGAGAAGGCGGTGATTCCAATAAATGCAATTCAACAGCTTAGCTTTACGGTATTCGACTTCGAGACGAGCGGGCTCGACCCCAAAAACGACCGCGTCATCGAGATGGCGGCGATCCGTGTCGTAAACGGAGTCGTCGCTGGAGAGTTTAGCACGCTGGTGCAGTACGACGGCAAGCTGTCTCCCAAAATTACGGAGCTTACCGGCATTACGGACGACATGACGGCATGCGGCATGGACGAGGATACCGCGTTCCGCATCCTGAACCGGATGCTTGGCGATCATATACTTATCGCCCATAACGCCCAGTTCGACCTCAGCTTTCTTCATCATTCCCTGATGAGAATCGCGGGAAGGTCGTTCCGGAACGATTTTATCGATACGTTGACCATCAGCAGAGCAAGACATGTATACCCGCATACCCTTAAGGATATGTGCGACCGCTACGGCATTCCGCTGATCGGCGGCCATCGCGCTTTAAACGACGTCATCGCTTGCTGGGAGCTGTTCCGGACAATGCATGAAGAACAGCCGGCAATGGATTCGCTGAACGTGCTCGGATATATGAGAAAATACGGCCCTCCCAAGTGGAGTCCCCCAAACGCCAAACTTGTGCCGATCGAGCTGAAATACGCGCCTCGCGAAGCTTAATTCGCCATGCATAACAACCAAGGCGAAACGGCTGTCGCCGTCCTTTGGCGGCGCAGCAAAGACCCGGATGCCGTATCCGGGTCTTTCTCTTTGCGTTCTTGCAGCCGCAATGCAAGCGGCATTATATCCATCAGCCATTCGAAGACGTTGCCGTCTTTTCCCGATCTTTTCCTTTATCCGACTCGCCCGCATTGCGATTGGCGGATTCCCGATCCTGCTGCATCTCCTCCACTGTCTTGATCTTCAGACGGGCAGCTCCCTTGTAATCACGGGTAGGCAGCAAAGGTCCCTTCTCCAGCCGCTCGCGGGCCGCATCGATGGCGTCGCCGTATTGCGGCAGCCACTGTTCCCCCGCCACCAGCATCTCGTCGACCATCTGCCAGATTTCTTTGGGGTTGCATACCGCACCCACCAGAGGGTCCATCATAAACGCCTGGCGCAGCAATTGATCGTCGCCGCTCACCGCCGCCTCCACAGCTAATCGCTGCACGGAGATGCTCACGTTGCAAACCGCTGCAGGGCCTAGCGGCAGCTCGCCGACATGCGGCATGGAGATGCCGTTGCGATCCACGTAACCCGGCGCCTCGATAATGGCGTCATCCGGCAGATTGGATATGACGCCGTTGTTGACGACGTTGAAGTGCCCTCGATACACCCGCCCCGTCTCCAGGCTTTCGATGATGTAGCTGCCGTGCTCCTCGCCGCGTTTCTCGCCTTTGTACTCGTACGCGGGCTCCTTCATCCAGTTCGGGAAGTCCGTCTCGAACCAGTTGCGCCCTTCCGTGCTTACTCGCAAGTAACCGCCTGTCTCCCCGTTGATCCACGAACCGAGGTCGATCCAATCTCCGATCTCCTCCGGACGTTTCCGGTACCATGGCACGTATTCGCTCAGATGTCCATTGGATTCCGTACTGTAGTACCCGAAACGGCGCAGCATGTCGATACGCACCTTTTCCGTTCGGCTGAAATCCTCGTGGTTCTCGAATGCTTCCAGCAGCCTGCCGGTCAAGTCTTCCCCCCTGTGCTTGATGGAGATGTACCAGGTCTGATGGTTAATGCCGGCGCAGATAATATCCACTTCCTTCTTCTCGAGCCCGAAAGCCGTCGCGATTTGCCAGTGTCCGCCCTGCACGCCGTGGCACAGGCCGATCGTGCGAACGCCGCCGTACTTGTTGCATGCCCAAGTCAGCATCGCCATGGGATTGGCGTAGTTGAGCAAAAGCACGTCCTCAGACGCGCATTCCCGAATATCACGGCAGATGTCCAGCATCGCGGCAATGCCGCGTTGACCGTACATGATGCCTCCCGCGCTTAACGTATCTCCGACACATTGATCGACGCCATACTTTAGCGGGATGTCGATATCCGTCGCGAATGCCTCCAAACCGCCGGCGCGAATCGTACAGATCACGTATTTGGCCCCTTGCAGCGCTGACCGGCGATCCGTGGTCGCTTGAATTCGGATGGACAGACCGTTTTCGTCGATATCGCGCTGGCATAATTCCGTCACCATGCGCAAGTTATGTTCGTTAATGTCCGTAAACGCTACTTCCGTATTCGCGAACTCCGGCACCGACAGCAGGTCGCGCAACAACCCTCTCGTAAATCCGATCGAACCCGCACCGATGAATGTAATTTTGTAAGAAGACATAAAATCAACTCCTTCTCTAATGGTTGACAACTGGGTATGTGTTTCTCATCCCTATTGTAGCAACACAAAGAAGAAACCGTTATCAATATCCTGACGAGCTCGCGGAAGAGGTGTTAGAAATCGTCACTTATTCAATGGAATACTTATGGGTTTGCAAGGAATTCCGATAAGCGATCGGCGTCATGCCGGTATGTTTTTTGAACATGGCATGGAAGTATGGGCGGCTCCCCACCCCGACATAATCGCAAATATCGGCGACGGGAATATCCGTCTGACCCAGAAGCATTTTCGCTTTGGCCATTCGGACTTCATTGAGGTAAGCGGTCACCGTCTCGCCCGTGCCTTCCCGAAAAATGCGGTGCAAGTATCCGGGATGCAGATTGACGGAAGCGGCGATGTCTTTTACTTGTATATCGCGATCGTAATTATGATGAATGAAATGAACGGCCGCTTTCACATAATGATGGATCGGATTTTCTTCGACCTTAAGCGATTCCTTGCGAATGTGGGCCAAGGTTACGAACAACTGAGCGAACAGCAGCCCCGTCCGCATCTCCCGCCTCCGCTCGCCGGCATCCAACTCCAGCACAAGACTTTTGAGCAGCGGATACAGCTCGTCATTGTCCCGCAGCACGAGCACCGGCGACTTCTCTTCCGTCAGCTCCGCCACGAGAGGATCCTCGTTAGCCAGCGCTCGAAGCGATGGCAGACCTGTAGCTTTCTCCTGCATCGTAAACTCGATGTTGAGCATCCGGCACGGCCCGCGATCGTCCACAATGAGTCGGTGAGGAACGTTGGCATCCAATACGATGAAGTCGCTTCTTCTAAGCGCGTGGGAAGATGAAGAATACGCGGGCGCCGAATCCGTCTCGATTCGGCACTCGCCAGTAATGACGTACATGATCTCGATGGAGTCATGCGTATGATAATCCATCGAGTAGTCCGACCATTGCTTGTAGTAGTACGCATAAACTAGCGGATGCAGCTCGCTGTTCATCCATTCGCGCTTGAACAGGCCGAAGCTTGGCGCCGGATCATTGCTCATAAAGCTTGCACCGCCTCGTACATCGGCAAATACATATTAATCAAACTCCTCCTTCAGCCATTCATCCTCTGGCATGTGAAATTCTTCGCTGGAGAACCGCTCTTCCTTAAAGGGATCGGCATAATTATGGAAGCCGTTCTGCTCCCAGAAGCCGGGACGGTCCTCCTTCATAAATTCGATGCCGGTAATCCACTTGGCGCTTTTCCAGAAGTAGAGATGAGGGACGACGAGCCGCATCGGCCAGCCATGTTTGTCCGTCAGCGGCTCGCCGTCGAAGCGATGCGCCAGAATAACGTCTTCGCGAAGCAGATCCGCAAGCGGAATATTCGTCTCGTAATCTTCGTCCGCATGGATCATGACGTAGCGGGCTTCCGGCTTCGCTCCCAGCAGCGGCAGCAATTCGGAGAACTTGATCCCTTCCCAGTCCGTATCCAGCTTCGACCAACGCGTGACGCAATGGATGTCGCACTGCACTTTGGTCTGCGGCAAAGCGAGGAGTTCGTCGAAGGAGAACGTCTTCTCCTGTTCCACTTCGCCGAACACGCGAAGCTTCCAGGACGCAAGATCGTATTCCGGCACGTCTCCTTCGTGCAGGATTGGGAACCGTTCCGTCACCGTCTGGCCCGGCGGCACGCGATGGGCAATTTCCGCAGGCGCCTGAGGCAGCTTGGGGGAAACCTTCTTCAGTCTTTCCGCTTTGTTATTCATCTTCCGCTCACACTCCTAGAGGGTAATCAACCCGAGCTTCCGCTCGCTAACGGACATACACGACATTATTGGCATCATCATAGCGCAAATTAGCTCCATTACGACCGAATAGCGTCTTTCCTGTCTGTTAGATTTTGTTTGAGGTAAAAATTGGACAAATAGCGTCGCTGGTGTCTGTTAGACTCCTTAATCTTATGTTCACAAGTCTGGGAGTCGCATAATTTCCTATATAACAAGCAAACCAGCTGCGAGTGGCAGCCGGTTACGTAAACGATCATTCCTGTACTATATCGTCATAAATTTGATAACATTCGGCGTCCACTTACTCTTGCGCTTCCGCCATGTTCACGCTCATCTGTCGAAACAGTTCGATGCCCGCGGTCATCGACTCTTCGCTCAAATTATGGAACAACTTCATCATAACCCGCTCCCGAGTTTTCATCATCTCGCCGACGACCGCCTTGCCTTGCTCTGTCAGCATAAGCTGCACTGCACGCCTGTCCCGCTCACTCCGCTCGCGCTTTACGAACCCGAGATCGATGAGTCTGTCCGCGATTCCCGTCACGCCTCCGTTGGTGATGGATAGTCTCTCGGCAAGCTCGGAAGAACGAATCGCTCCCGTCTCGGACAAAATAATGAGCATCCGGCCATGCGTCATATTAAGCCCATGCACGTTGTGCCGATTCCATTCCGCGATAATGAGCTTCCGCACCTCGCGGAATATATCGTCCAGCTCCTTCATCAGAGCATAACGTCTTCCATTGCTTTCGTTCAACGTACGCCACTCCCATCCGGATCTATACCTGTATTCATCTTGAAATCAGTATAGACTGGCCTCCCTATAGCGTCAACGTTTTCGCGGGCAATTATTCCAAGGGAGTGTCGAATGTCGAAGAACGATCAAGTCTCTGCGGAATTGGCGCAGTGTTAAGATCAGCCGACGCGATTACACTTCCCGCCATTCTTCTTCCAGCCAATCCGACATGACGGCCATGGCAGCCTTGCTCCCCGAAGCCGCGGCCAAAATCAATTGAGAAGGCATAACGTAGGCCGAATCGCCGGCCGCATATACGCCTGGAGCAGCCGTCCTTCCCATCTCGTCTGTCCGAATGGCTCCCGCCGAATTCATCTCGTAGCCTAACGCCTCCTCGAATCGCGCATTGGGCAGTTGGGCCGGACCGATAAAGCCGCCGCTTCTCTCGATAAACGTGCCGTCGGCGAAATAAACACGCTCCAGCTTACCTTCATGCCCTTCCAAACGGCTTATCGGCGTGTCCACGATCCGGATGCCTCGGGAAACGAGAACGCGACGCTGCTCCTCCGACAGATTGTCGCCCCCGTTCGTGCAGACAACGATATCCTTGCTCCAATTCAGCAGCAGCTTGGCCGCATGGAACGCTGCGGGCAGATCCGACAGTAGGACAAGCGGAGTATCTCTCAGCTCCCAGCCGTCGCAGAACGGACATACGAACAAGCTTTTTCCATA
The DNA here is from genome assembly GCF_002165585.1 of Paenibacillus sp. MY03. NCBI lineage: Bacteria > Bacillati > Bacillota > Bacilli > Caryophanales > Paenibacillaceae > Paenibacillus > Paenibacillus sp. MY03. The sequence goes on from NZ_MXQD01000004.1 coordinate 142,270, forward strand.
CAACTCCTTTACCCCTTCGATCGCGGGAAGCTCCTCTCTAAGTCCCAACGCAAGTATGATTCTGCGCGCCTGCAAGGTTTCGCCCGTAACCGTACGAACGTCGAAACCATCCGGCGTTCTTTTAATATCGACCGCTTCGTCCTTCCAATGTTGAACCGCTGGGTAACGGAGCACCTCTTCGTAAGCAATCCGCCTGAACTCTGCAGGCTTGATGCCGTCTCTGGTAATAAAGCCGTGGGAAGAATGAGTCACGGCGTTCCTTGGTTTGTCGTTGTCGATAAGCGCGACGCTCCTTCTGGCTCTGCCCAACACCAGAGCGGCGTTAAGCCCCGCAGGTCCTCCTCCGATAATCGCAACATCATAATACATAAGTTTCTCCTCCTCATAAGATCTATTGCAGAGCTTTAATATCCGTTATTTGACCAAAAACGATACATCAACCTTAATACAAGGAAGGTTGATGCCGTTTTTTGTATCATGGATTTAATGACTCTATAATAACCTTTATCATAACATTATGCAACTGCGAATTTGTTCGGATACGACGACAAAAGCAAATCGGGTTCCTTTAACCTTGCAGCAGCCTGAGCGGAGGCATCCCGAAGAGAGCGTCCCGGGTCGTGTCCCACAGCAGGCGCATCAGCTCCTGCAGCGGCCAAGCTGCCGTAGAGCAGGCGGACACGACAGCGCCATGCTTGTAGGTCAAGGATGCTGCAGCAGTCACGTTATGAGCTGCGGGGGATTTGTATCCGTCGATGGTTGCTTGAAGCTTATTGACAAGCTCGCCCCCAACCTCATCCGAGAATACGTAAAAATACGCCCAATGCGTCGCTTTCTCCCAGCTCCCCTTCGCTTGCAGCCGCTGCCGCGCAGGGTTGATCCATTGTCGCTGGGCAAAGATCAACTCCTCGCCCAGATAGACAGACAATCGATTATCGTAGTCGCGATAGACGAAACGTTCCCCCCGCAGCCCGCGGCCGGGACAAAGCACATCGGCTCCCATCCAGACGGAGCCGGCGGATAGCCGAATCGTTGTATCGCTCAGCAATGACGCCTCCTTGTACAGCATGACGGGCTCCGGCATGTTTTCCATGACGGCTCCCGCTTCCAGGTCGAAGGTCTGCGTAAGCGAAGCGGTGCCGCCTCCGTAGCAAGGATGGATCTTCATGAAGGACTGATTCGTTATCATTGTGTGCGTCCGGGAGCCCGCGGTCCACTCCATCTCGTAGACATCTCCCTCCAGCATGCCTGGAGACACGTCCATGACGATCACCGCCAGCTGTTTCTGGACGGGGAAAGCTTTTGCGATTTTGACCGGCGCCGTATGGTACTTCTCTATCAGCTCCGTACCGACGCCGTTATACCTGAAGGTGGCTCGCAATACGGAACGTTGCACCGCCTCTTGCGGTTTCGCCGCATCAGCCATGCGAATGGGAGGAAGAGAGGGAATCGATGCGAATGATATGCGAATGATCATGGCCGCGGGCATGGGCGATCTCGTGCTCCAGCCATGCAACGATTTCGTTCAATCCTTCTTCTCCCCTAAGGTTGGAAAACACGAACGGCCGATCGCCGCGCATGCGCAAGGAATCCTCTTCCATCACTTTGAGGCTTGCCCCGACATACGGCGCAAGATCGATTTTGTTAATAATCAGCAGATCGGAGCGCATAATGCCGGGACCGCCTTTGCGCGGAATCTTCTCCCCTTGGGCTACGTCGATAATATAGATGAACCGGTCCACAAGCTCGGGGCTAAATGCCGCCGCCAAATTGTCGCCGCCGCTCTCGATAAAGATCAGCTCCAGCGGATCAAATCTGCGCTCCAGCTCTTCGATCGCTTCGAAATTCATCGAGGCGTCCTCGCGAATGGCCGTATGCGGACAGCCGCCCGTCTCCACGCCGATAATCCGGTCCTCGGGAAGTACGCCATTGTGGAACAGAATACGCGCGTCTTCCTTGGTATAAATATCGTTCGTAATGACCGCAACGCTATATTTCTCGTGAAGCTCTCTTGTCAGTCTTTCCACCAGCGCCGTCTTGCCGGAGCCTACCGGTCCGCCGATTCCGATCCGAATCGGCCTCCCCGGTTCGATCTCCGGACTTTCCCACCCTCCATGCGCATGCGTATGTCCTTGTCCCTGGCACATTGCAGATTCCCCCTTGGTTAAAGTTGCTTGCAAACGTTCGCGTTCCGACATAATGCCGCCGTCAAGACATAAACAATCTGGAGTAGAGACGCTCGTGTCCCATCATGCCGAGCTCTGCCATAGGCATATTATTGTAGGCATCCTCCGGTTCGAGACCTTGTGCAAGATCGAGCGCGTCTTCGATTAATGGCGTCAGGCGCGCGATTAGCACCTGCCCCTCCGTCTGCCCGATCGACATCAGTCTGAGCGCGCTGTTGACGCAATGTACGATGCTCGTGTACAGGAAACCGCTCATCGCCGCTTCGCAGCGAACATTCAGTCGGCAACAAGCGTACCCGAAGACGAGCGGATGACTGCCGCAGCATCGGCCGTCTGCCACAGCCGCATGGAGCGGCGTCCAATCGAAGGAGGGAAACAGCTTTCCCCCAAGCTGCAGGAGCCGGCGCCCCATCTTCTCGATGCCGCTCCGCGTCTCGGAGGACAATCTCTGCGCATGAATCCTTCGCTCCGCAGCCCAGAGCCTATCCCACTGACCATCGGAGACATCTCGATAAACGGCTTTTACAAGAAGAACATCGCTCGTTGCCCAGCTTTGCATAAGCATCGCGGAAGCGAAGTCGAACAGCTCGGCGGATGTTCGGATCCGTCCATTCTGCACCAGCGTCTCCAGACCGAAGGAATGGGAGAAGCCGCCGATCGGAAGTGCTGAATCCAGCAGCTGCTGCGTCGCCATCAGACGAGTTGAATCGTTCATATAGCTCCCCTTCCCGCAGCCTTCGGCTCTAGAACAAGGAGTATCGCTGAGCCATCGGCAGCACCGTCGCCGGCTCGCACGCCACATGCTCGCCGTCAACCGTGACCCGATACGTCTCCGGATCCACGGCAAGTTCCGGCGTTCCGTCATTATGGATCATGTCCTTCTTACCGATGGACCGGCAGCCTTTCACCGGCTCCACCCGCTTCTGGAGTCCCAGCTCCTCGGCAATGCCACGATCGTAAGCGGCTTGCGACACGAAGGTTACGCAGCTGGCGTGAACCGCTTTGCCGAAGGCCGCGAACATCGGCCTGCCGAATACGGGCTGCGGCGTCGGGATCGACGCGTTCGGATCCCCCATCTGCGCGTAGGCGATCGAGCCGCCCTTGAGCACCAGATCCGGTTTCACTCCGAAGAACATCGGCTGCCAGAAGACGAGATCCGCCAGCTTGCCGACTTCGATGGAGCCGACAAGATGGGAGATGCCGTGCGTAATGGCTGGATTGATGGTGTATTTGGAGATATAACGTTTGATCCGGAAGTTGTCCGCGCCTTCGATATCCGGAGCTAGCGGTCCGCGCTGTTCCTTCATCTTGTGAGCCGTCTGCCACGTTCGGATGACCACCTCGCCCACACGCCCCATCGCCTGCGAGTCGGAGCTGATCATGCTGAAGACGCCCATGTCGTGCAGAATGTCTTCGGCCGCGATCGTCTCCGGCCGGATCCGGGAGTCCGCGAACGCTACATCCTCGGGAATGCTGCTGTCGAGATGATGGCATACCATCAGCATGTCCAGATGCTCTTCGATCGTATTGATCGTAAATGGCCGCGTCGGATTGGTCGAGGAAGGCAAGACGTTGGGATGACCGGCGGCAACGATAATATCGGGCGCATGCCCCCCGCCGGCGCCTTCGGTATGATACGTATGAATCGTTCTGCCGCCGATCGCAGCCAGCGTATCTTCCACGAAGCCGGCTTCGTTCAACGTGTCGGTATGAATGGCAACCTGGATATCGTACATATCCGCGGCCTGCAGGCAAGCTTCTATGGCCGCCGGCGTCGTTCCCCAGTCCTCGTGAAGCTTGAGACCGATCGCGCCCGCTTCGATCTGTTCCACGAGAGGCCCAGGCATCGAAGCGTTGCCTTTGCCCGTGAACCCGATGTTCATCGGGAACGCCTCCGCCGCCTCCAGCATGCGGCGCATGTGCCAAGCGCCCGGCGTCACCGTCGTGGCATTCGTCCCTGTCGCGGGTCCCGTTCCGCCTCCGATCATCGTCGTCACTCCCGACGAAAGCGCCGTCTCAATCTGCTGAGGACATATAAAATGAATATGCGCGTCTATCCCGCCGGCCGTAATGATTTTGCCTTCGCCTGCGATGACTTCCGTGCTGGCCCCGACAATCATGCCGGGATCCACGCCATCCATAATATCGGGATTGCCCCCTTTGCCGATACCGACAATCATGCCGTCCCTGAGGCCGATATCGGCCTTGACGATACCCCAATGATCAATAATGAGCGCATTCGTAATAATCGTATCCAACACGCCTTCATCACGCAGCGCCCCGCTGGACTGGCCCATTCCGTCGCGAATGACCTTGCCGCCGCCGAACTTGCACTCGTCGCCGTATACGGTATAGTCTCGCTCGACGACTGCCCATAGTTCTGTGTCAGCCAATCTAACGGCATCGCCCGTCGTAGGGCCGAACATGGCCGCGTAGCTCTTGCGATTCATTCTGCTCACGGCTTTTTCCCCTCCCATGCGGCAAGCCGTTCCTTCACTTCCCGGGGCATATCGCCTGCGATCGCGGGACCGTCGCTAAGTCCGTTCAACCCATACGACAACCTGGCTCCGCCCAGCTCTACCAGCGCGACCGGCTTCTCTTCGCCCGGTTCGAACCGGACAGCCGTACCAGCCGCTATATCGAGCCGCATACCGAAAGCTTCCTCTCGATTAAACGACAATGCCCGGTTGCATTCAAAAAAATGATAGTGGGATCCCACCTGCACGGGCCGATCCCCCGTATTCACGACAATAAGCGACGCCTTCCGGCGCCCTGCATTCAGCTCAATGTCGCCTTCCGCCGTTCTATATTCTCCTGGTATCAACATCGAACCCCCTCATCGACAATCCGTCCCTACTATGAACGAACGACCACTGCCCGGCTATCCCGTTATGGGATGGTGAATCGTAACAAGCTTCGTTCCATCCGGAAACGTCGCTTCCACCTGCACCTCGTGAAGCATTTCCGCGATACCGTTCATCACCTGTTCCTTGCGCAGCACCTTTGTGCCGTAATTCATAAGCTGCGCGACCGTCATGCCGTCCCGCGCTCCTTCCAGTACCTCGGATGTTATGAGTGCTACGCTTTCGGGGTAATTCAGCTTGACTCCGCGGTTCAGCCGGCGTCTGGCCAGATCCGCTGCAATCGATATTAATAGTTTCTCCTTCTCCCGGTCTGTCAGTTGCATGCGAGCTATCACCTCTTACCCTAAAATTACCTTAATTATAGTGTGCAATCGGAAGGAAGTAAATCTTTTTATGTTAGAATACATAACATGTTTTTCTGCAAAATAACAAAAATCCGAGTCTTCTCTTAAAAGATAGACTCGGATCGACAAATACCTCACAACCATTATCTTCCACTAGCCGCCTGGATTCCTCTACCCGAAGAACCGAAGCCCAAATCGTACAACGCAATCGTTTCCGTAAATCGTTCCTCTTTGCTCGAGGCTCCCATAACGACGGAAATGAGCCTCTTGCCATCCCGCTTCGCAGTCCCTGTAAAGCAATAACCCGCGACAGGCGTATAACCCGTCTTTAGACCGTCATTGCCGGGATAAGCGTAAGGCTGATCCTCCAGCATCCAATTCGTTGCGGCGAATGTCTGTCCCTTCGTCGGCACCTTGACGCTCCGGCGACTTGTCACCTCAAGCACCTCCGGATATTTGCCGATCAAATATCCTGCAAGTTTTGCGGTATCATGTGCCGTAAGCATCGTATCCCTCTCAGCCGCAGCCCCCTCCAAATGCGAAATATCGGATAGGCTGAGACCGGAGGCGTTGCCAAATACAGCTTCTTCGGACAAGCCGATTCGAGCGGCCCGATCGTTCATCAGCTCCGTAAACGCCGTTTCCGAACCGCCGACATGCTCTGCTAGAGCGACAGCGGCGTCATTTGCCGAATAGATCGTCATCGCGTCGAACAGCTCCCGAACGGTTGTGACGTCGCCGTGATTGAGCCCCAATCTCGCCCCGGGCACCTGCGCTGCATAAAGGCTTGCCGTGACGGGATCCTGCCATTTGAGCGTTCCTCCGTGAATGCCGTCCAGAACGAGGATTTCCGTCATCATCTTGGACATGCTCGCGGGCGCCATCGGCGTATCGGCGTTTTTGGCATACATCACTTCTCCTGTCGTTGCATCGATCAGGATCGCCGAAGCGGCATTTACATTCAGCTGATCCGCGCTAACCCCGCCTTGCAATTTCTGATATCCCATATATATGGCTGCGGCGATAGCGGCCATCACTGCAATCTGCCATATTCCGCCGCCGCTCCTGCGTCTCGTTTCATATCTCATGTCGGTCATCGTTCTCCCTTCGAACTTGTCTATAGATAGAAGTATAGACCGACAAACTTAAAGAGACCGAAAGCGAATCATAAAAAATTCTTAAATCCTGTTTAAATTTTGGGTAAAGTAACCCGGAATGAAGTGTATTCGGAATTGCTCACGACATCAATCATCCCGCCGTGTTTCTCTATAATGCTTTTCGAGATCGCAAGTCCGAGCCCCGAGCCGCCGGACCATTGCGTACGCGACTTGTCGCCCCGGTAAAATCGGTCGAACAGATAAGGAAGGTCCACTGCCGGAATCGCTTCCCCGTAGTTCACCACCTCGGCAACGACCGAAGGACCCGACCCGGATCGCACGACGACGTCCACGCGTTTCCCCTCCTTGCCGTACGTCATGGCGTTGGAGATCAGGTTCTCAAAGACGCGCACCAGCTTTGCCGCGTCCGCCTGAACCATGATCGTCGTCTCGGCGCTTTTCATCCCGCTCTCCATGCCCGCTTCCTGCAGCGGAACGCGATACTGTACGAGTAATTCGCCGAGCATCTCGACTAGATTGATAGGGGATGTCTTGAGCGCGATCGTGTCGTGCCGCATACGCGTGTATTCGAACAAATCGTTAATCAGCTCGTGCAGCCGCTGCGACTTGTCGTACGCGATGCTGACATAATGCCGAAGCTCCACTTCATCCCTGTAACCATCCTGCTCGATCAGACCCAGGTAGCCGACCACGGAGGTGAGCGGCGTGCGCAGGTCATGGGATACATTCGTGATAAGCTCGTTTTTCGTCTGCTCCGCGCGGCGTTCCTCGTCCAGGGCAAGCTGCAGCCGATGCGACAATCGATTGACGTTCCCCGCCAATATTCCGAACACGCCGGATCGAACCGGGATTTGGTGATTAAGATCGAGCTGTCCGTCCGCCACTCTCGTAATGGCATCGTTCACCTTGCCCAGCGGCGCGAACAGGAACCATTGCAGAGTCAAGAACCAGATCAGGAATAATACGCCCCACAAAAAAATCATGCCAATCGATCCCGTACCGTTGACAAAAGCTTCTCCCACGGCCCTTACGAAACCCAGGCCGGGCAATGTGTTGGTTAAAAACAACGTGACGGCGAACAGGAGCGACAAGCAGATCAACGCGAGCACCGCGCTCGCTATGAGATTGAGCACAGAGCGCCACATCAGGCGCGCAGCGAAATTATCCTTCAATTTTGTAGCCGACCCCCCATACCGTCACAATCAGTTTTTCGCCGAGTTCCTTCTCCAGCTTATCCCTCAGCTTGCTGATATGAACCATCACGGTGTTGTTGGACTCGAAATACTTTTCCTTCCATACTTGCTGGAAAATATCCTCCGCGCTGAACACTCTGCCCGGTTGGCTGGCGAGCAGATAAAGGATGCCGAACTCGGTCGAGGTCAACTGCAGCGACCTGCCGTCCACATCCGCCGTATGGCTTAGCTTATCGATTCTGAGCTGTCCCAGGCGAAGCTCCTTGCTGACATCGCGGCCAGATCCTGCCCCCTCGGGCTTGCTGTACTGGTACGAGCGGCGCAGGAGCGAACGTACGCGGGCAATGAGCTCCATGGGGTTAAACGGTTTCGCCATGTAGTCGTCCGCCCCTGTCATCAGCCCCATGATTTTGTCCATATCCTGCGTCTTCGCGCTCACCATAAGGATAGGTACGTTCTGATCCTTGCGCAGCTTGCGGCATAATTCGAGTCCGTCCATTCTAGGCATCATAATATCCAGCACGACGAGATCGAACGGGTCGAGCTCGTACATCTCCAGCGCCTGTTCGCCATCGCATGCGATAGCAGTCTGAAAGCCCTCATTACGAAGATAAATTTCGATCAATTCCGCGATCTCGCGTTCATCGTCTACGATTAATACGCGTCTTTCCACCAGATTCATCCTCCTTGTTAAATACGAGTAGTCCCTTTGCCATTCACTATACCGCATGCCTAGGCGGAAAACTATCGGCCTCAGCGAAACTTCAGCAAGTTTAAGCCATTCTTAATGTTTTATTATGAACCTTGGGCATTCTGCCATGCTTGTAGCCAATGCTTGTCCGTTATGATAAAATAGTAGCTATTGATATTTTATAAAGGTTATCGTTTTATTTCGAGGCGCGAGCAGCGTCCTCGCCAATATTAAAGGGGGTACTCATTATTATGGCGGCCAAAAGAATGCGTTCTGACATGATTACAAAAGGCTTCGACCGCGCACCTCACCGCAGCCTGCTCCGCGCTGCAGGCGTTAAAGACGAAGATTTCGGCAAACCGTTCATCGCGGTGTGCAACTCCTATATCGACATCGTTCCAGGCCATGTCCACTTGCAGGAATTCGGCAAGCTGGTCAAGGAAGCGATCCGCGAAGCCGGCGGCGTTCCGTTCGAATTTAATACGATCGGCGTCGACGACGGCATCGCAATGGGCCATATCGGCATGCGTTACTCCCTCGCAAGCCGCGAGATCATCGCGGATTCCGTCGAGACGGTCGTAAACGCACACTGGTTCGACGGCATGGTGTGCATCCCGAACTGCGACAAGATTACTCCAGGCATGATGCTGGGCGCTCTCCGTGTCAATATCCCGACGGTTATGGTCAGCGGCGGTCCCATGAAGGCCGGCAAGACGTCCGATGGCCGTTCCATCTCCCTCTCCAGCGTATTCGAGGGCGTAGGCGCGCACCAAGCGGGCAAGATCAACGACGATCAATTGCTCGAGCTTGAGCAATACGGCTGTCCGACTTGCGGTTCCTGCTCCGGCATGTTCACGGCCAACTCCATGAACTGCCTTGCAGAAGCAATGGGTCTTGCAATGCCGGGCAACGGCACGATTCTTGCCGTATCGCCTGAGCGCAAAGAATTCGTCAAGGAATCCGCTCGCCAGCTCATGAAACTGATCGAGATGAACCTTAAGCCTCGCGACATCGTCACGAAGGAAGCGATCGACAACATGTTCGCTGTGGACATGGCGATGGGCGGCTCTACGAATACCGTGCTTCATACGTTGGCGATCGCGCACGAAGCCGGCATCGAATACCCGATCGAGCGCATTAACGAAGTTGCCGAGCGTGTGCCGCATCTGGCCAAGATCGCGCCAGCTTCCGACTGGCACATCGAGGACGTGCACAATGCCGGCGGAGTGAGCGCCGTTCTGAACGAGCTGCTCAAAAAGGAAGGCGCGCTTCACGGCGATTGCATGACCGTAACGGGCAAAACGCTTCGCGAAAACGTAGAGGGCTGTGACATTCAGAATCACGACGTAATCCGTCCCATCGATAATCCGCATACCGAACGCGGCGGCCTGGCCGTATTGTTCGGCAACCTGGCTCCAAACGGCGCAATCATCAAAACAGGCGCGGTCGACAAGTCGGTTGGCGGCTATCACAAAGGCCCTGCCATCTGCTTCGACTCCCAGGACGATGCGCTTGCCGGTATCGCTGGCGGCAAAATCAAAGAAGGCCATGTCGTTATCATCCGTTACGAAGGACCGAAGGGCGGCCCTGGCATGCCGGAGATGCTTGCTCCTACATCGCAGATCGTCGGCATGGGACTCGGCGCCAAAGTTGCTTTGGTTACGGACGGCCGTTTCTCCGGAGCATCCCGCGGCATCAGTATCGGCCACGCTTCTCCGGAAGCAGCTGAGGGCGGACCGATCGCTTTCGTACAAGACGGCGATATCGTCGAGATCGACATGAACAACCGGACGATGGACCTGCTGATCAGCGACGAAGAATTCGAGCAGCGCCGTGCAGCATGGCCGGGCTTCGAGCTCAAAATCAAACGCGGCTACCTCGCGCGTTACGCTCACCTCGTTACATCCGCCAGCACGGGCGGCGTAATGAAAATGTAAGCTGCTTAGCAAAACCATAATATCGCAGACAGCCTCCATGCATTGTTTAAAACATGCGTGGAGGCTTTTTTATCGTTCCTATTGCCTGACTCCACGCAACAACACAAAAAGCTGCTACCCAAGAAGCGAGCTTCTCGGATAACAGCCTTAAGTCCTTGATACCGCTATGTTCCCAGCGATGCGGCATCATCCGCCGCACTGACGATAGAGCGCTCAACAGCCTCTGACAATCGTCCCGCTTCCTCATGCAGCTTGCCCATGCTAACCGTTGCATAAGCCTGTACGCGCTCGAGCGGCATAAACAACATGCGAGGCGTAACCATCTCCGTTTTTGCCGCTTTGATCCGGCCTGCCTTGTATTGTTTCGTATTGGTGAGCACCTTCATCAGCAGTCGCAAATAGACCTGTGTGGAACGTTTGAACCACCCCTCCGGAAGCTGGAACACCTCGAAGCCCAACCGATCTGCGCCACGATGGATCATCGTCACGCCATATACGGCTTTGATCGACTGCGCGGCCGCGTCTTCGGCCAGCTGATTCGCTAGCGCAGGCAGGGCGTTCTCCACTTCCCTAATAAGCCTTAGACCTGTCGCAAGCGGTGATTTGGAGGTTGCGGCAATACTGGACAACAGCTTGTTGTCAAAATGAATCTCCGCAATATCGTCGCCTTTATTTACCCCTTTGCCATTTGCGAAGGTCACCGGCTCTCCGGTATATTTAGTCACTCGGTAATGGAAGGCGGGAATTTCGCTTTCTCCAACCTTCTTAAGCCGAAACACCGCATGGAAGGCCTGCTCCCACATCAGCCATAACGATATGGCGAAACGTTTGACGATGGAGCGATGCCTGGAGCGTTGTACATCCGTAAGCTTAATCATGCGGTCGATGCCCACGAATTGAAAACCTCTCGCTTTGGCTTCCTCCAGATACGATTCAAGCGCGATTAACATATTGCGAGGCGCATCCTGGTCGGCTCCCAACGTTCTTCCGCAATCGTGGAGCAGCAGAACCTCGCCGGGGCGAAGCTTTTTCATCATACGTTTCTTCAGCCGTTCGGCTCCCAGCCGCTTGCGCCAATCCCCGAACAGCGCCGACCACAAAATGATATGCAAGTAACCGAGATTGGAATAATCGAACACGTTTACGATTCCCCATGGCGGGCGGTAATAGATGGCGCGTTTGCCCGTTGCCTGCTCGATGATATCGTTGGTGCGTTCGATCTGACGCTTCACGGTTCGCGGCCGCATAACCCAATTCGACTTATGGACATAATTATGAATGCCGATGATATGTCCTTCCGCTTCCATTCTGCGCAGAAGTTCGGGGTGTTGCTCCGCATGCGAACCTACGACGAAAAAGGTGGCCTTCGCATCGAATCGCGCTAGAAGATCAAGCAACTGGGGCGTATATTGCGGGTCGGGACCGTCGTCAAAAGTAAGAGCGATCTCTCGCTCCGTCCTCCCGCGTTTGAACACCCGGAACCCGAATGTGCGGCTAATGAGGCCAGGGAGAAACGCATAGAACGTCATTACGTAGAATCCCCATAAGAATAAGTTTTCCATTGTGTTATCCCCACCGTTTGGATGAAATTGTCAATGAGTGCGTAGCGGTTCAGAACAATAACAATACCTCTAATTGTATCATACCTCGTCAAAAAATAGGCACAATTCAATAAATCTATAGTACAATCTTTATGGAATGACTGCCAAATCCTAATCCGTTCAAAAGAAAGTGGGGAATACTGTGCTGCCTTTTTACAAAAAATATTGGAGAACCGCCTTCGACATCGGTCTTATCGCCTTAACCGTCTTCCTGACCATGTACGCGTTCAGTTTTTTCTACTCGATCGCGACCCCGATCATCTTCGCGTTCATTATCTTCCTGATGATCGAACCTCTCGCCCGCAAGCTGAACAAGTGGGGAATGCCCAAATCAATTGCATCGGGCATATCCATTATGCTGTTTTCCCTGCTTATCCTGGCCGCTTTTACGGGCGCCGCATACCTGATTACGAAGCAAGGCACTGCGCTTATTGAGGACTTCCCCCGCTACCAGAAAATTTTGACCGAGCAAATCGGCAAGCTGTCGGCTCAATTGGAAGGCCAGTTGGATAAGCTGCCTGCTGATTTCAACATTGAGGAGAGCTCCAAGGATCTTATCCAAGGCGCGTCGGACATGCTGAAAAACTTCGGCACGGCTTTTCTGGGAGGCCTTATCGGCTATGTTTCTTCCTTCTCGTCCTTTATCTTTAATTTCGTTGTCGGAATCATTTTAGCCTACTTCCTGAGCATCGAGATTAAATCTTGGAAGAGAACCGCTTCCGACAAGACGCCCAAGACGTTTAAAAACGCCTTCTTTTTCTTGCGCGACAATGTGTTCAAAGGAATTGCATCGTACATAAAGGCACAGGCCAAAATGATTTCGATCACCTTTATTGTCATTCTGATTGCTTTGATCGCCTTAGGCGTCAAAAACGCTTTCGTCATCGCAATCGTATCCGCAATCTTCGACGTGCTGCCGCTGCTTGGCGTAAGCACCTTGTTTATCCCATGGATCATCTACTTGTTTATCGTGGGGCAGACATCGCTTGCCATCTGGCTGACTGTATTGCTCCTTGTCGTCATTCTGACGAGGCAAATACTGGAGCCAAAAATCACTGGCGACTCTCTGGGCGTATCCGCGTTCACGATGCTGGCGTTCATGATCATTTCGCTCTCGCTGTTTGGCTTTGCAGGCGTCATCTTATCCCCGATTCTTGTTATACTGGTCAAGTCATTGTATGACCAGGGTTACTTCCATCGCTGGATTCATACGCCAGTGGACGAATACGACGACGATACCGCTGTACAAGACATAGAACCGAGCATTAGCCGCGCGAAAAGCAAGGAACCTTTCGTAGACAGATTAAAGAAGCTCGACAAATAGGCTTCGTTCGATTCATTCGGCATTTATCTTTTTCATCGCAGCCCGCCACTTGGCTTTTCCGAATGGCGGGCTGCGATATTCATGGCTCCGCCGAATAATTGCGTTGCGAGATGTCGGCTGCCCACAGCCCGATTCGAAGCCAAGACGGCAATCGCATACTTCGGCGACTCTACCGGTCCATACCCCGCGAACCATTGATGATTAAGCTGTACGCCGTTCTTCGCCGTCTCCGCCGTGCCGGTTTTCCCCGCTACTTTCCATCGTCCCCCTTTGATGGACGCAGCCGTGCCATGCTCCACGACCGACTCCATGCCTTGCAGCAGCTTCCTCGCGGTCGATGGATGAATCCGTGCGCCGCCTAAATCTCGATCCCTGCGCGAAGAAAATTCGATCATTCGGCCGCCATCGGCGTAATCGATTTCGCTTACTAGTCTTGGCTCCAGCACTTCTCCCCCGTGAAGCAACGTTACGATCAAGTTGGCCGCCTGAAGCGGCGTCACCCTCACATCCCTCTGTCCAATCCCGCTTTGTGCCATAACGCCTCCATCCACCATATTCAGATCGCCTGCAAACAATCTCCCCTTCTCCTCCTCTTGAAGCAGGCGGAATGCCGCCGACAACATGCCTTGGCTCTTTTCGTTATGCCAGCCTATGCGCTCCTTCACGCCCAGCGCCGCAGCCGTTCGATCAAGCTGCTCCGCTCGAAGCCGTTCTGCCAGCGTAGCGAACACGATGTTGCAGGATTGCGCCAATCCTTCCTCCAACGTAAGATCGCCATGACCGCCGTGTTTCCAGCATGACAAGCCATATTTACCATATTCGCCGTCGCAATGAAATATCTCACCTTTGCGGACAACGCCATTCTCGAGGGCAGCTGCGGCCGTTACCAGCTTGTAGATAGAACCGGGCTCTACAGCCTTCAACGCGTGATTGATCCATTCGGACCCATCGGCACTCTGGAACCGGTCGGGAAGCTTGGGTCTGGATACCATCGCCACAATATCCGCGTTGCCTGCATCCAGCACGACGATTGCTCCTTCCTTCAAGCCTGATGCATCGGCGTAAGCTTCCAGCTCATTTTGAAGGTCCAGATCGATCGTCGTTACAGCTTTGAGCGGATAATAGCTGTTCTTTGGCCCGTGCATACGCAGATCAAGCCCATGCAGCGGCGAGTTTCTTCCGTCGATGAAATAAGAAACGGACGTCTCCCCAACGCCATGAAGGAACGAATCCAGCGATTTCTCCAGGCCGGAGCCGCCTACTTGCTCCGTCAAGGTTCTTTTGCCCGCCTTCAAATCGTTGGGATGCGCCCGCATCAGCCACTCCGGATGCTGGCTCGTGAAGCCGATAATATGTTTGGCGTCGAAGCTGTCGAGATAACGATTCCGGTAGGGCAGCACCCTTACGCCGTTCGTCTGAAGCGCGCCTATCTCCTTGCTTTGTTTCTCTGTAAGCCGATAAGGAGCCGAGTTCTTAGCTTGACGCCAGAAATCCGGTTCGGTCATGGCATCCCATCGAGCGATCAATTCTTTCAGTTCGACGCCAAGAGCTTTCGCCAATTTCGAAAGCTCCGCCTCTTCTCCTCTTGCTTGCGGCTGGACGGGAAATAAAGCAACCGTTTCATACGTTTCGCCTGTAATCGGGGTCCCGTACCGATCAACAAAGTCGCCTCGTCCCGTATCCAGAATTAAGTTTCTCTGCCGTTGGACGACAGCCATCCGTTTCCAGCTGTCCCGATGCATCATCCCGTGAACAGGCGCGTTTCCGTGCTGCCCAGGCATTAACTGCAGCCATGCCAATCGGCCTAACAAAACGATAAACAGGACGCTCATACAGAGTCCCGTAAGAACAAGCCGCTTCAAGTGCAACATCAGCACCTCCTAGCTGACAGTGTTCCACCCCGGCCAACCCCTCAAACCTCGCACAATAACAAAACCCCCGAGCAGCCGCTCGGGGGTACCTGGATCCATTTTATGAATGGATTTCTCAATCCATCTTGAACTTCGACAAGGATTCCTTGAGCTCTCGCGATACAGAATCCAGCTTGTCCGACAGACGGACCAGGCTTTCGCTGATCGACAGTTGCTCGCTGCTCAGCGATGCTACTTCTTCCGAAGTAGCGGACGACTGCTCCGCTACGGCGCTGACGCTTGTCATCGCATCCGACATGATATCCTGCGATTTCTCCAGCTCGCTTACCGCATTTGTGGCCTGCTCCAGCTTCCCGGAGAATTCTCCCATTTGCGCTTCTACTTGCAGGAAGATCGCATTGGCTTCCTTAACGGATGAAATCTGCTCTTGGAACAGCGGGTATGCTTCGGACAATACGGAGACCGTCTCTTCAATCTCGCCTTGAATTTTGGCTGTGATTTGCGCTACGACATCGATCGATTGACGGGATTGATCCGCAAGTTTACGAATTTCGTCCGCTACGACCATAAAACCTTTGCCGGCCGCTCCAGCTCTTGCAGCTTCAATCGTAGCGTTAAGAGACAAGATATTCGTCTGCTTCGTCAAATTGTTTAGCACATCCAAAATTTTCACGATCGAGCCTGTACTTTCCTTGAGCGCGTCCACCTTCTCGACCATGGAACGCGTCATCTCTTCCGTTGTACCGGTTTTCTCGATCAGTACGCCCATATAAGTGGTCCCTTGCTGACTCGCTTTCTCTACTTCGAGCGCCGAGCTGGACATCTCTTCATTGGCGGTAATGACTTCCTTCATCTGTCCGTTCATATGAATCGTCAGATCGCTGCCCTTCTCCGCTTCAACGGCCAGGCTCGTCGCACCGTTTGCAATCTCTTCTGTGGCAACCGCAATCTCCTTGGCGGCGATCGAGGTTTGTTTCGAGGCTTCCGTCAACTCCGAAGCGGTCGTCAACACTTCTGCGGCCGACCTCGTCGTTTGCAGCGCCAATGCTTGAATCTGCGTCATCATATCGTTAAAGCTGTTCGACAGCTCACCGATTTCGTCTTGACGATTGCCTGTTTTCGAACGTACGGTCAGGTTGCCTCTAGCGCCTTCAACCATCAAGTTGCGCAGGCGAACCAGCGGTTTGGCGACTGTCGCAATAACAACCAGACCGATCGCTACCGCAATAATCGCGCCCAACACGACCATCCAGATTGTCAGGGTTCGGATTCCTCCTGCTTGCTTGGCAAGCTCCTCTACCGGAATCGTACCGACGAGCTTCCAATTCACGTTATTGAAAGTTTGGTAGGCGGCCAGCAACTGATCGCCTTCCGAGCTCTTGAGAGTTGGACGGCCGGACTCGGAATCGGCAGGCAGCGTAACGGCTGCAGGTTGACCGATTAACGATTTATCGCTATGTGCGATGTATTCGTTGTCATTGCTCACAATAAACAGCTGGCTTCCGTTGCCCAGGTCGACGTCTTGATATCGGTTTATAATATTTTCTAGTGGAATTTCAATGACAAGCACGAACATTTCGCTGGCCTGGCCAACATTTTTAATAAGGCGCGCCAAAGCTATCGACGATGCATCCTTAGCGGCAGCAATGCCAGTTGCTTGCGGAGCTATCCACATATCGCGCCCATCGAGTTCAATGACTTGCTGGAACCATTCCTTATCTCGGGCGCTTCCAAGCAGCACGCTATCCGCAAGGCCTGCCGTGATCGGGTTCAGGCCCGCATTAGCCGGAACAAGAGCCGCACCGGAAATCGTATTGTTGCCCATAATGAGAGCAGTCACCCGGTCTGCGGCCTCGCGGCCGGCCATTAACGATTCGAAGTCGTCGCCCTTAGACGAGTATGCCTGCAAGTCATCCTTAATTTCCTTATCGATCAAAATTTGCATAGACAATTCGGAGTAGTTCTGCAGTACCGTGTTCAAGTTGTTCGAAACCTGCTTAATCGTCTGCAGGCT
Source organism: Paenibacillus sp. MY03 (assembly GCF_002165585.1). Classification (NCBI taxonomy): domain Bacteria; kingdom Bacillati; phylum Bacillota; class Bacilli; order Caryophanales; family Paenibacillaceae; genus Paenibacillus; species Paenibacillus sp. MY03. The sequence goes on from NZ_MXQD01000004.1 coordinate 159,413, forward strand.
CGCTTCGGAGACGTTCTGCTCTACAAGCTGCTTCGCTTGGTTATATGACAACATGCCGACAATGGCTACGCAAGCTATTATGCTTGCGGAAATAATCAAGAGAAGTTTGAGTCCGACGGATTTAACCGGATTTTTTAGCTTTACATCCTTTAAGCCGGCTCCCCAGGATTTTGCCATTCCAGCAAGAGAACCGCCGGGAGTGTCTTTCCCGGATGCGTCCTTTAACCGCTCATTATCTTTTTTTTGTTTGCCCGAATGATTTTTGTTCAAGTCTGACATGAAGCTTTGCACCGCCTTTGTTAGTTTTGATTCCAGGGCGTGTCTGAATACTCCGAGGGGAGCAGATTTTGCCGAATTTTCGTTCCATGCAAGGAACTTTTGTGAAGGCGTACCGGGGGTACGTCAAGCAAAAGTGACGAAGCAGGGGGCGGAAAGGCGGTGAAAGACGCCCCTGAGCGGGTTTTCAGACACGACCTAGTGATATGTACCCAGCATCTTATTCCTATCTATTACTTATCGACCACTGCGGCCTAATAAATAATAGAGCAGGTTCAAAAAGTCCGCTTTTGATCATGAGTAGGCCATGGAGCCTATTCGACATCGAAGATGGAACGCAAGCGAAGTTAAAGGATTGCTTTCGAAGTTAAAAAAAGTTTCCCGCAATTTGCGGGAAACCGGTGAGACGATCCTGTTAAATTTTAAATTTGTTGAGCGATTCCTTTAAGCCTCTGGACACGGAATCCAGCTTCTCGGACAATTGGACAAGTCCTTCGCTGATGGATAGCTGTTCGCTGCTGAGAGAAGCAACTTCTTCTGATGTTGCCGAGGCTTCCTCCGCAACGGCGCTGACATTGGTCATCGCAATGGCCAATACCGACTGCGACTGGTTCAGTTCTTCGATGGATGACGTCACGCCATCTAATCGATGGACGAAGTTGCCCATTTGCGATTGTACAGTGAGGAAGATTTCATTGGCTTCCTTAACGGAACTGATTTGCTCCTGGAAAAGCGGGTATGCATCCGATAACACCAGGACGGTCTCTTCAATTTCTCCGGAAATTTTGGCCGTGATCTGGGCAACCACATCGATCGATTGACGAGATTGATCCGCCAGCTTGCGGATTTCGTCCGCGACGACCATAAAACCTTTCCCCGCCGCTCCTGCTCGAGCTGCCTCGATTGTCGCGTTCAACGATAAAATATTCGTTTGTTTCGTCAAATTGTTGAGCACGTCCAGAATCTTGACGATGGAACCTGTGCTTTCCTTCAGCTTGTCGACCTTCTCCACCATCGAACGGGTCATTTCTTCCGTTAGTCCCGTCTTCTCGATCAACATTCCCATATAGGCCGTGCCTTGGCCGCTGGCCTTCTCCACCAGCGCAGCAGATGCCGACATCTCCTGATTGGCCTCGATCACCTTCTGCACCTGTTCGTTCATGTTGCTCGTCAGATCGTTGCCGCGCTCCGCTTCTACGGCCAAGCTGGTTGCTCCGCCTGCGATCTCCTCCGTAGCGACGGCTATCTCGCGGGCAGATATTGAAGTTTTTTTAGACGCTCCAGTCAAGTCTGAAGCCGTTGACAGCACTTGTTCCGCGGATGCCGTCGTCTGGAGAGCAAGATCCGTAATCTGCGCCATCATGCTGTTGAAGCTGTCGCTTAAGCCGCCGATCTCATCCCGCCGCCCCTTTATCGTCGAGCGTACCGTCAGATTGCCGCCAGCGCCCTCCACCATCAGATTGCGGAGCCGCACAAGCGGGGTCGCGATCGAATAAAGGACAAGAATGCCGATAGCAATAGCGATAATAGCGGCTGCGCCTACCGTAATCCAGGTCAGCGTGCGAATGGCTTTTGCATCCTTCACGAGCATTTCGACAGGAATGCTTCCTACCAGCCTCCAGTCCATTGCCTGGAATGACTTGTACACGGCCAGCACTTCCAGCCCGTCCGTTGTCGTCAACTTCCGTGCTCCGTTAGCCCCGGCCTCGCCGGATGGAAGCTGAACTTTGGAATCTTGTCCAATTAAAGCCAGATCATTTGCGATGACATATTTGCCGTTGCCGTCGATAATGGAAATCTCGCTGCCGTCGCCCAGCGATACGTCCTTATAACGGTTGCTGATCGTGTTTACATCCATTTCCAGCAACAGAATATAAGAGGCTTCGCTGGAAGTGCTGTCCTTTAGCAGACGGGCGATGCCAAACGTGCTCTGGTCCGTTCCCATTGATAATCCTTCGGCATTTGGTTCAATCCAGTTGACGCGGCCATTAAGCTCAATCGTCTCCTGGAACCAGCTTTGCGCCATAACGATCTCTGCACGGCTAGTTTGAGAGGCGCCGGAAGTGACGGTTTGAAGCTTGTCCCTCAGCGGAAGCAGCATAATGCCCTTAATGGTGTTGTTCCCGATGGTAAAAGCCTGCAACTTTTCGCTAAGCTTGCGCGTCGCTTCGAAGCGCGAATAATCGTCTTGATTCGATGCGATCGTGCCTACAATGGTATGGAAGTCCTTGTCCACCAAAATTTGCAGCGTCAAGTCCTCGTAAGTTTTGTAGATGATGTCGAGATTTTCGGCCACCTGATTCACCGTCTGAAGGCTGGCGTCGGATACCTTCTTTTCGACGATGGAACGCGCTTCGTTATAGGCTATGAGTCCTACCGTCAGCACGCATGCAATAATGCTGACAAAAATGATCAGGAATAGCTTCATCCCTACGGATTTAACGGGATTGGATAACTTCGTTTCCTTCATCATTTCCTTAACGGATTTCGTTTTGGCCGCAGCTGCGGCAAGGCCCGTAGCTGCCTTGGCGCCTGACATTTCGCCGGAAGCGTTTACATCCTTGTTAGGTTTAGGACTGTCCTTCTGGCTTGAAGTCGCATTCTTCTCCTTCGTGTTACCGGCCATTGTCGAAGACCCCTCTTTCAAGTTGGTTGATTCGTCGATTTAAGGAAGCATCTGGCGAACCTTGAAACATTATGTATGGTATATAAGATCTATTATTTGTTATTGACCGGGCCTTGTCAATTGCCTGAACAAAAAATAACGAAGTATAGAGATTGTTCAAAAAGTCCGCTTCCCATTACGAAGTAAACCAAGGAGCATACTCGGCATCGAATCTCGAATTCAGGCGAAACTTCCGGTGCTCACGTAGCTTCCACTACGCTCCGCTCCTCAATTTCTACCTTCATCCAATCTTCTCGGTACTGATAACCGAACTTTTTGAACACGCACTTATAGTATAAAGACTACCCGGACGGGTAGTCTCAACGTCTCATTTTCTAATTTTTTTACGCATCATGTCCATCGGCTTGACCGGCTTTAACGTGCGGACCCTTACATGCTGCATGGGATGTCTCGCCGCATCCAGGGGTTGTCCATCGACATCCGTCAGCTCCGTAATCGTCTGCCGGAAAAACGTACCGCCCGGTCCTACGAATTCGACTTCCAGTCCCGGCTTGAAGTGATTGCGCTGCTGGAGCGTAGCGAAGCCCGTGCGATCATCGTAATCCAGGACGATCGCCGCAAAGTCGTAAGGGGCCGCCTTCTCCTCCGGACCATAGATATGATCCTCCGCGCCCGGCGTATCCAGGAAGAAGCCCGTGTTCAGCGGACGGTTTGCAGCCTTGTTCATTTCGTCGATCCATTCCTGCTTCACCCGGAAGTTTTCCGGATCCTCGAAGTACGCGTTAATGGCTTGACGATACACGTTGACGACCGTCGCAACGTAATGAATGCTTTTCATTCGGCCTTCGATTTTAAAGCTGTCCACGCCAACCTCGATAAGCTCAGGCAAATATTCGATCATGCACAGATCCTTCGATCCCATCGTGAACTGCTCTTGCCCTTCCTCGTACATCGGTTCATCGTCAACGAACAGATCGTACTTCCAGCGGCAGGATTGGCAGCAGCCTCCCCGGTTGGAATCGCGGTCCGTAAAGTGGTTGGACAGCACGCAGCGCCCCGAATACGAAGAGCACATGGCGCCGTGGATAAACGCTTCGATTTCGATATCGACATGGCTCTTGATCTCCGCGATTTCCTTAAAGCTCGTTTCTCTGGCAAGAACTACCCGAGGCAACCCCTCGTCCTTCCAGAACTTGACCGCCTGCCAGTTCATCGTCGACTGCTGCGTGCTAAGGTGCACCTCCAGCTTGGGCGCAACGCGCTGCGCCGTCTCGATAATAACGGGATCGGCTGCGATAATGGCCGCGATACCAGCCTCCTCCAGACTGCGCAAGTATGACTCAAGTCCTTCGATATCTTCGTTATGGGCATAAATATTCGTCGCGACGAACACCTTGGCTCCATATCGGCTTGCGAACTCTACGCCTTCCTTCATCTCCTCGAAGCTGAAGTTGTCGGCGTTAGAGCGAAGGCCGTACTTCTGTCCGCCGATATAGACTGCATCCGCGCCATAATGAACGGCGAACTTCAGCTTCTCCAGATTGCCTGCCGGCGCCAGAAGCTCCGGTCTGTCCAGCCGGTTCCGCTTCCCTTTGTATTTCGGCGCAGCCGCGTTTGTTGTCCCCATCTCCCGCACCTCCTGGTTGTTCACTGCTCCGATGAGCCCGGTCGTCATCAGTACACTTGCTCCTTATAGAAGAATCCGTAGCTCAATTCCCGATTGGGATCCTGCGCTTCCCGGATGGCATCCAGCCATTCCTCTTGAAAGGAGTAACCTTCCGGGTCGGCGACGTACGCGTCGATCGCCTGACGGTATGCCCGGACCACGACCGCGTTATAGGCCATCGATTTCATCATGCCCTCGATCTTGAGGCTGTCGACACCGGCGTTCAGCAGCTCGTGAAGATTCTCCAGCATGCAAATGTCGTCCGAGCTCATAATATGGGTGCCGCCATCATCCTCGTAAATGGGATACCGTTCTCCGGGACGCTCGGCTTCCGTCAAATACAAGCCGCGTTCCCGCTCAACACTGTCGAGCCGTTCCCGATCGCCGTGATAGTCCAGATAGCTGTTCACCAGGGAACGTTTGGAATGATAAATATTGGTCATGCCGTGAACTTGTACTTGAATTTCCAGACTGGATTTGGCTTTGGTATCCTCGATCTGCTCCATATTGAGCTCGCGAGCCAGCACGTATCTGGTCGCTCCGCGGCGCGCCCAATATTGTGCCGTAACGATATTCGTCGAGGTCATCTCCGCATTCCAATGCAGGGGAAGCCCTGGAGCCAGCTCCCGCGCCGCCACGAGCACCGCGGGATCTCCGAACACGATTCCATCGATGCCCAGACTATAGATGCCGCGAATATAGTCCGGCATCGTTTCCAGCGTATCGTTGTCGATCAGAGTATTCATAGATACATAAATGCGAACGCCCTTGGGCTTCGCCGACTTCACGGCTTCGCCAATCATGTCCAAAGTGAACTCGCCAGCCAGCCTCATGCCGTATTTACCCTCGCCGATGACAAATGCATCGGCGCCTGCGTCGATCAGCAGCTCCAGCTCCTCCATCGACGATGCTGTCGCCAGCAGCTCCGGTTTGTATGTCATATGTTTGTTCTCCTTCTCCCTGGCCTGCTGTCAATTAGCTGCCTCGCTCGCTCTTGTCGATGTTGCGGAGATGTTCGTTGTACGTCTTCGCGAATAGGTGACTCTGCGAGCCGTCCTTCTTCGTGACATAGAACAAATAATCCGATTGCGCGGGATAGATCGCCGCTTCGATGGATGCAAGACTTGGACTTGCAATGGGTCCGGGCGGCAAACCGTCGTTTTTGTACGTATTGTAAGGACTGTCGATCTCCAGATCCTTCGTGAGCAGACGTTCTTTGGGCTCGTCGAGAGCATATTGCACAGCCGCGTCAATCTGGAGTCTCATAGGCTTGGCCAGCCGGTTGTAGATGACGCTGGAAACAAGCGCGCGCTCCTCGTCCACGACAACCTCGCGCTCGATCAACGAAGCGATCGTCATAATCTCGTGCAGCGTTCTTCCCGAAGCTTCCATGGCGTCCTGCCAATCTTCAGGCAACGCCGCAAGCTTGCGGTCCGTCTCCTGCAGCATTCGGGTAATGATCTGCTCCTCCGTACTGTCCTTCTTCAGCTCGTAAGTCTCCGGGAACAAGTAACCCTCAAGACGCTTGTGCAATTTATCGTCATCCGGAATGGCTTGCGCCGACTCGGCATTAGCCCACGAGCGGCCGTTCTCCGCAACATCCAGAAATTTTTCCTTGTTAATCAAGCCGTCTGCCGCCAGCTTGTCGGCGATCTGAAGCACCGTGTAGCCTTCGGGAATGGTGAACCGGATCGTCTCTTCCGCGATGGTATCGCCTGCATTAAGCTTGGCGATAATCGCCGCATTGTCCATGCCGGGAGACATCTCGTACAAGCCCGCCTGGAACCGGGAGCCTTCATCCTTGAGCTGCAAATAATAACCGAACACAAAGCTGTTCTTAATGATGCCGTTCTCCTCAAGCGTGTCCGCAACGCTATTGGCGGACATCCCGCGCGAAATCGCAACTTGCTTTACAGCTCCCGCGGGCATCGGCTGCAGATTGCTCCACACGTAATACAACACGCCGCCGGCGCCTAATAACATGATCGTGAGCAAACTTAATACGACCCATAACGAAATAACCCAGGTTTTGGGACGGTTGCGAACCTTCTTCCGTTTTTTCTTTGTTGTCGTCTTCGTAGCCTTTACAGCATTCGGTTCATTTCCCGCTGCCTGCTTTTCTTCCGGCTTATCCAACCTGCTACACCCTCTTCTGTCAGTTTCCGTGAAAAAGAGCGGTTGTCAGCCGCCCTTCGTGTCAACGATATAGGAGATGCTAGGGCCTGTCGTCGCTAGCGAATTGCAGATCGTCGTACGCTTCGGAGGCTGCTTCCCACTCTTCGTCGTCTTCGATGCTTTCGAGCTGGGGTTCTTCGCCATCCTGACGAACGCGCAGAAACTCGACTTCGTCTTCGGCTTCCATCTCATCGCTTTGGAGCGCCGCATACACGGCGTCTCCCAGCTTGAACTCGGCCTTGATCCGGTAGACTTCCGCATGACCGTCCTCGGCGATCAGCTCGACATGATCGCCGAATACTTCTTTAAGGCCGTTAATCCGAACAGGCGTTTGATTGTAATCGGACATTAGTCTTGCTCCTCCAGCTCGCCCAGGAGCGTGTTAAACGTCTCTTCGACCATATTCCATTCTTCTTCGTCCTCGATCGTATACAGCTTGAGATCGTCGCCGTCCTCTTCGTAGCGGAAGGCGTACACCTCATCCTCTTCCTCGTCGTTGCCGATCAAAGGAACAACCATCATATATTTTTGATCCGAACCATCAACCTCGAATTTCATGATGACTTCGAATTCTTCCTCGTTGCCTTCTTCGTCCGGGATATAAATAATTTCCGGCTCTTCGTACTGCATCTCTTCTTTTGTCATGGTTACCCTCACCTTTTCGTTTTAGAGTCGAGAAAATTTTGCAAGATTAGCGTCGCCGCCATCTTGTCGATCACTTGCTTCCGTTTCCTCCGGCTGACGTCCGCTTCGAGAAGCGTACGCTCGGCAGCTACCGTCGTCAGCCTTTCATCCCAAAGGTGAACAGGTATACCTAGCTTCTGCCCAAGCTGTTCGGCAAACGCGATGCTGATCTCACCGCGCGGACCTACGGAGCCGTTCATGTTTTTGGGCAGACCGACTACAACTTCCGACACTTCGTGTTCCTTGGCAAGACCGGCCAGAACGTCCAGTTCTCCGCCGTCTCTCCTGCGCTCCACGACCGTTAATCCCTGCGCGGTCCAGCGGAACGCGTCGCTGACGGCCACGCCGATATTGCGGTCGCCATAATCCAATCCCATGACTCTCATTGCTTCTTGTGCTGCAAGTAGAACCGGACCAGCTCTTCGATCAGCTCGTCCCGCTCCTTCTTGCGGATCAAGCTTCGGGCGTTGTTGTGCCGCGGGATATACGCGGGATCTCCGGACAGCAAGTACCCAACGATCTGGTTAATCGGATTGTATTCCTTCTCCATCAACGCTTCGTGGACGCTGAGAAGAATATCCCCGGAAGAAGTTTCCACCCCCTCCGCCTTCACGTTAAACTTCATTGTTTGGTCCATGGAACTCACCAACAGCACCTCGCTTTCGGGAACAGCATCCGCCTAGGGACATTGCCTGATTCTATCATATCACATTCGCCCTGCCGACAACCAGTTCCTCGGCAATTTTGAGCGCTTCATCCAACTTGGAGACGTCCTTGCCGCCTGCTTGCGCCATATCCGGGCGTCCTCCGCCGTTGCCGCCGCATACGATAGCGGCTTCCTTGATGATTTTGCCGGCATGGTAGCCTTGCTTCACGAGATCGGCGGAGACGGCCGCCGCAAGATTAACCTTATCCTCCTGCACGGCGCCAAGCACGATCACGCTCGACGGCAGCTTGAGCTTCAGTTCGTCGACGATGCCGCGCAGCGCGTCCATCGACGGCGCGCTCACTTTCGCGCACAACACCTGGATGTCGCCAACCTTGACGGCCTGCGTTTCCAGCGATCCCGCTTCGATGCGGCTCAGCTTCGCCTGAAGCGACTCGTTCTCGTGGGAGAGTTCTTTTACTTGGCCGAACAGACCTTCGATCCGCTTCGGAACGTCCGCAATGTTCGACTTGAGCAGCCCGGAGGATTGCTTAAGCAGCTCCAGCTGCTCCTCGTAGTAAGCATAAGCATGTCTGCCCGTTACGGCCTCGATCCGGCGCACGCCGGAACCGATGCCGCTCTCGCCAAGCAGCTTGAAGAGGCCGATCTGCGACGTATTGCCCACATGGCAGCCGCCGCACAGCTCCAGGCTGTACTGCCCGACCTGCACGACGCGGACGACATCGCCGTACTTCTCGCCGAAGAGCGCCATCGCGCCCATCGCCTTGGCTTCGTTAAGCGATCTATTGGAGATGTCAACATTTGTTCCGATCCAGATCTGCTCGTTTACTTTGCGCTCGATAAGCGCAAGTTCCTCGGCGGTAATGCTGCCGAAGTGGGAGAAGTCGAACCGGAGGCGCTCCTCTTCTACAAGCGATCCCGCTTGATTGACATGGTCGCCCAGCACTTCCTTCAGCGCTTTGTGCAGCAGATGCGTAGCCGTATGATTCTTAATAATATCCTCACGCGAGGATCTGGCGACGGCCGCTGTTACGATTTCACCGGAGCGAACCGTGCCGGAGACGACAACGGCATGATGCACGTTCTGGCCATGCGGAGCTTTCGTCACGTCTTCGACTTGCAGCGTGAAGCCGCCGCCCTGGATCGTGCCTTTGTCGCCGATTTGTCCGCCGCTCTCGGCATAGAACGGCGTATGGTCGAGCAGCACCGCTACGCGGCTGCCTTCGCCTGCCAAGTCGACTAACGAATCATCCAGAATAATTGCCGTAATTTGGGCTTTAGTTACCAAGTCATTATAGCCAACAAACAAGCTTTTATCCGTAAAGTCGGCAAGCGGTCCGCCCTGCACCTTCATGCTGCCGGTATCCTGGCGAGCGGCGCGAGCGCGCTCCCGCTGCGCTTCCATCGCGGCGTCGAAGCCTTCGCGGTCGACGGACAATCCGTGCTCCATCGCGAAGTCTTCCGTCAGGTCGAACGGGAATCCGTACGTGTCGTACAGCTTGAAGGCGTCGGTGCCGCCGATCGCGCCGGCTCCCGCTTCCTTCGCGCCCTTTACGAGCGCTTCCAGCAAGACGAGGCCGTCCGACAGCGTCTCGTGGAACCGCTCTTCCTCCGTGCGGATGACGCGCTCGATGAACTCGCGTTTCTCGACCACTTCCGGGTAGTATACGCCCATCACTTCGCCTACGATCGGCGTCAGTTCGAACAGGAACGGACGGTCTACGCCGAGCGATTTCCCATAACGGACCGCGCGGCGCAGCAAACGGCGAATAATGTAGCCGCGTCCTTCGTTCGACGGCATAACGCCATCGCCTACGGAGAAGACTACCGTGCGGACATGATCCGCGATGACCTTTAGCGCTACATCCTGATCTTCGTTGACTTTATACTTCACGCCGGCAATGTCGCAAGTCCGGTCGATGATGGGACGAAACAGGTCCGTGTCGAAGTTGGAGTCCACGTCCTGCAGGATGGACGCAAAGCGCTCCAGCCCGGCGCCTGTATCGATGTTTTTGTTCGGAAGCGGCGTGTAGCTGCCGTCCTTGTTATGGTTGAACTGCGAGAATACGAGATTCCACACTTCCAGAAACCGTTCGTTCTCGCCGCCGGGCCAGCATTCCGGATCGGACAGGTCGCCGTATTTGTCGCCGCGGTCGTAGAAGATTTCGGTACACGGTCCGCAAGGACCTTCTCCGATGTCCCAGAAATTCTCTTCCAGCTTGTAGATGCGCTCTGCAGGCAGGCCGATCTTCTCATTCCAGAAGCGGAACGCTTCTTCGTCCTCCGGGTACACGGTAACCGACAGACGGTTCGGGTCGAAACCGATCCAATTCTTGTCGGTCAGGAATTCCCATGCCCACGTAATGACTTCTTCCTTGAAGTAGTCGCCGATGGAGAAGTTGCCCAGCATTTCGAAAAACGTGTGGTGACGGCGCGTCTTGCCTACGTTCTCGATATCGTTTGTGCGAATGCATTTCTGCGAGTTCGCGATCCGCGGATTGTCCGGAATGATGCGGCCGTCAAAATACGGCTTGAGCGGCGCCATTCCCGCATTAATCCAGAGCAGGGACGGGTCGTTATGCGGCACGAGCGACGCGCTCGGCTCGATGTTATGGCCTTTGCTTTCGAAGAATGCAAGCCACTTGGATCTGATTTCGCTAGCTTTCATGTTTTCGTTCCTCCCTGTTTGTCGATGCGGCTGCCCGCTCGCGATAAATTCGTGTTCAAAAAACTTCCTCTGTTGTGACAAATAAAAAACGCCCCTGTCAATGACAGGGACGAATGATTATCGCGGTACCACCCTGGTTATCGCGCTGCATAAGCACGATCGCCTTCGTGGACGATAACGGGTCCATCCGGTGAAGTTCTTTCACGCTCCGAAAACAGCTTTCGGCCATTCTACGCAGAAGCGCTCTCTCAACCGACGTTTTCCGCCTTGCGGCAATGGAAACGAAGAAGCGCTCTCTCTGGCAGGCGGGTTATGAATAGCCTACTTATTTTCATCATAGCTTTAAGGACGTTCAAAAATCCAAGATATTGAAACCGGATTTTAGAACCTTTATTTGTATATATGCTTGCACAAATTATAGCGGTCCCTCGAATCGCTGTCAAATGATCTTTCTCCTAACATAATAGGCAAACATATGCTGGACAATCACTTTGCAGGCCGCAAAGATCGGGACGGCGAGTATCATGCCGGCGATGCCGGCGATCTGGCCTCCCGCAAGCAAGGCAAATATGATCAGCAGCGGATGCAAATGCAGCGTGCGCCCGACGACTTGCGGCGAGACGACGTTGCCCTCCAGAATTTGACACAGCGTATTTACGATGGCCACGTAAATCATCATTTTGAGAGAGATGGTGGACGCCATGAGAAGCGCGGGCGCCGCCCCGAAGAAGGGTCCTAAATAAGGAATGACATTGGTGATCGCCACTACGCTGGCGAGCAGGAGCGCGTACGGCATGCCGATTAGGAGATACCCGCAGTAAGCCAGCGTGCCTACGATGACGCAGACAAGGAACTGTCCCCGTATATAGCTTCCAAGTGCCTGGTCGATGTCCTTCATAAGGCGAACCGTGTTCTTCCGATGGGACTTCGGCACATACGTAATGATGGTGCGCTCGAACACATCAAAATCCTTGAGGATGTAAAACGCAAGAAAAGGGATAATGAACACGACGAACACCGCGCTCAACATGGAGCCGATATTGTTGACCAGATGGAGCAGCGACTCCGAGATCCGCTTTTCGATACTTAGCAATGCCTTGTCCACGCCATCGCGGAAACTCTCCGGTAAGAACGATGTATTATTGAGATCCGTCACGATGCTTTGCGCGCGCATCGTCAATTCCGGAATATGATGATTGAGCTCCTGCACTTGCCCCACAAACATGGGAATCAGATTGACGAGCAGCACCGCTATGGCCGCGCAGAATACGGCATAGATGAGCAGCACCGCGATCGTTCTTGGCACCTTGCGTTCGTGAAGCATGGTCACGATAGGATTAAGCACGTAGGAGATAATCATCGCGATAATAAACGGTCCCAGCACCGCCTTGAGGAAGACGTAGATCGTGGCGAACAACGGCTTCAACTGCAGCAGGAAATAAATCGCGATAAGACCGAGAATCAAGTAGACAAGCCACACGAACAGCTTGTTGTTAGTGAACCGTTCCACCCCTGCACCCCCCGAACTTGCAGCAGCGCGATCTTTGGTCAGACGGGCTGCTTTAAGCCCCGGACATCAATCGCGCGTGCATCTAGTTCAGTATATGTACAAGTTGGGGGAATCATCCTCTTTGTACGGCACTTCTATTTTTAGATAAATGTAACATTTTTTAATATTTTTATTTGCAACTGTCGAATCCTGTTTTATACTACATATTGGAAGTGAAAATTTTGATGTACTAAATTATGGATTGTCGAACTATGTCATTTAAGAAGGGGTGGATGTTCACATGTGGATTTTTTTGGTCGTAGTCATTCTTGTGATCGGGTTTATAGTAATGTTTTCAAGAGGAGCAGGCAAAACCAAAAAGAGATATAAATCATTAGGCGGTCTTCATTTGTGGGGTCTCGAGCATCAGCAAGGTCTTCCGCTAGCGAAGGATGTGCTTGTAACCTTTATGGTTTGTCCGGACAAAGTCGTTATGGATGCCAAAAAAAGCAGTTTCGAAGTTCCTAACGAAAGAATAATCAGCTACGACGTAAAACAGAAGGCCCAACATCTTATTTTCAACTATTATGATAGAAACAACGTTCAGAAAAGCATAACTTTTGAAAGCAAAATGTGGGATCTTAACTTACTTGCGCAACAAGCCACAAAAGCACTCAATCGTCCGGAAGATGTTCCGGTCATATCCGAAAATGGATCGATAACCCTTTAATAACAAACTCCCTGCCCTCGTCCGAACGAGGGAGGGAGTTTTTTCATTTTATGAACAAACACTAAATGACGGCCTTTCGGCCGCCTCGAGTATAGTCATGGAAATAATGGCAGTCCAAGACCTTTACTTCATTATCCGTTTAGCTGTTCATGGACGTGATTGTGAGCAGCCTCGTCTTCAAAAAACAAATCGTCGAGCGAGCTAAGCGTGCCGTCCTCTTCGACCTGGTACACCGACATCTTTTCGCCGTTGACCGTCAATTCAATAAAACAGCCCCAACAATAAAACTGGTGGGAACCGATCTTCCCGATATCTTTCGAATTGCAATTCGGACATCTCATCATAAACATTTCTCCCTATTCTCTGAAATTGGAAGCTGCGACAGGCTCCAATTCCGCTTCACTGACAGCAGGAACGATAATCGCGTCTTCCCCGAGCAATACCTCATCCGGATCACTCGGCGCTTTCAGCCATTTACGCCCTTCCATCAGATCCGAAACAAAACCGTCTGTAAGCTCATAGCCTACTATCTGTGTACCCTGAAACGGGAAAAAATAAACATCCGACACCCGTCCGAGCTGAACGCCATGCACCGTAACGACGGGCAGATCCTTCAACTTGATAATGCCGGCGTGAAACGCCCGGCTCACTTCTTTCGGTTTCATGGCAATGACCGCATCTTCTTTGGAGATGATAACGGCATCTTCCCCGCACGTCAATACATCGTCCCATGAAACTGCGCGCGCCGTTGCCGCGAACCACTTGGCGAACTCCAGGATTAAACCTTTGAGACGCCAATGTTCGTCGAACCAAGCATCCTTGACGGTGCCGACGAGTTTCCCGGAATGGATTACGATGACCGGCAGCCCGATCAGCCTTTGGAGTTTGATCACTGTGGAAGGAATCCTCCTATCCTTTGTTTCGGATACGGTCCGCGATTGCCACGACAGCCCGGGCCGCATCCTCCAGTTCCTCCAAAGTATTCCCCAATCCGAAGCTAAATCTTACGGCCGAGTCCAGTCGCTCCGGAGATAAGTTCATCGCTTTGAGTACATGTGACTTCTCCAGAGATCCCGATGTGCACGCCGAACCGCTTGCGGCTGCTATGCCGGCCATATCCAGATTCATAAGCATGCTCTCTGTCTGCAAGCCCAAGAAGCTGACATTGACAATATGCGGCAATTGAAAGGCCGGGTCAGGATGGCCGTTAATAACAATTAACTCGCTGCCAATGCCTGCCTGCAAAAGCTCTACCCATCTCTTACGAAGCTTGTCCAAATAAGGTTGCTTTTTTTCTCGTTCGTTCACACAAATGTCAAGCGCGGCGGCGAATCCCGCGATTCCGGCAACATTTTCCGTTCCGGCGCGGCGCTTCCGCTCCTGCGAACCACCGTGGATTAATGGCTCGAAAGGCGTTCCGGCAGCTATATACAATGCGCCAACGCCTTGAGGCCCGCCTATCTTGTGGGCGGAAAAGCTCATCAGATCGACAGGCATCCGGGAAAGCTCGTAGCGGATCAAACCAAGTGTCTGGACGGCGTCCACATGGAAGACCGCGCCGATAGCCTGGACCGCTTCGCCGATATCCCCAATACGTTGCAGCGTGCCTACTTCGTTATTGCCATGCATGATGCTGACAAGCGCCGTATCCGGCCGAAGCGCATCTGCAACCTGATTCGGGTCGACGCTGCCATACTCGTCCACGGGCAATATCGTAAGTTCGAAATTTTCTTCGTCTCTTAGCCATTCGCAGGTATGGAGCACGGCATGATGCTCCGCAGCAGATGTCACGATATGGCTTCTGCCCTTTTTGCGCTGAGCTGTTGCCGCTCCGATCAAGGCGGTATTGTTGCTCTCCGTACCGCCGGAGGTAAACATCAGCTCGCCTGGCTTACAGCCGATTGCCGCTGAAATAGAATCACGCGCACGGCTGATTCGGCTTTTGGCAGCCCGTCCGTACGCGTGAACGCTGGAACCGTTGCCGCCAGGGCCTTGCATCAGCTCTACCATCGTTCTCACGGCTTCTGGATGCATGGGCGTTGTGGAGGCATGGTCGAAATAATGGTTGTTCATATTCGTCACCTTAAATGTAGAACATATAGGAGTCTTTTTTGTCGGCGTCTTGGTAATTAATCAAGTTCTCGAGCGTCGTGGAATCGAGCACCTCCGCAATGCTGTCGCGGATCCGCAGCCACAGGTTGCGCTTGGCGGGGTCGTCCTCTTCCGTAAAGTCTACCGGCGAGATCGGTCCTTCGAGAATGCGGATGATATCCCCTGAAGTAATGTCGGCGGGGTCCTTGGACAATATGTATCCGCCGTATGCGCCTCGAATACTCTTGACTAACCCTGCGTTTCGAAGCGGGGCGACCAGCTGCTCCAGGTAATGCTCGGATAATCCATTGCGCTCTGCAATGCTTTTCAAGGAGATAGGGCCTTCGCCGAATTTGGCTGCAAGCTCCATCATTATGGTGAGTCCGTAACGGCCTTTTGTCGATATTTTCATTGATAGCACCTCTCTCTATAAAACACTGTATTCCCATCATCCTTATATGTTAACATATCGATTGCCAATCGTGTGCAAAAAGCTTTATTCTTTCATGAAAAACTTTTGTCGATATGGTACAATGGAGCATGCTTTAATCCATTAGGCGGTGATTATTTTGGTCAAGAACAATGCGAATACGCGCGTCGTCGTCGGCATGTCGGGCGGCGTCGACTCTTCCGTGACGGCTCTTCTGCTCAAGCAGCAAGGCTACGACGTCATCGGCATATTCATGAAAAATTGGGACGATACCGACGAGTTCGGTCATTGCACGGCGGAAGAAGATTCCGAGGATGTACGCCGCGTATGCGATCAGATCGGCATTCCTTATTATACAGTCAATTTCGAGCGGCAGTATTACGATAAAGTATTCTCTTATTTCCTCGACGAATACAAGCGCGGACGTACGCCCAATCCCGACGTAATGTGCAATCGGGAGATCAAATTCGGCGACTTTCTCAACAAAGCGCTGGAGCTTAACGCCGACTTCCTCGCGACAGGCCATTACGCCCGCGTCGAACGCGATGCGGACGGCACGACTCGCCTGCTGCGGGGCGTGGACGGCAACAAGGACCAGACTTACTTCCTGAGCGCACTGAATCAGAATCAGCTTGCGAAGGCGATGTTCCCCATCGGACATCTGCCAAAGCCCGAAGTGCGCAGAATCGCGGAAGAAGCCGGCTTGTACACGGCCAAAAAGAAGGACAGTACCGGCGTCTGCTTTATCGGCGAGCGGAACTTCAAGGAGTTCCTTAGCGGGTACTTGCCGGCCAAGTCCGGCGATATGATCGATATCCGCACCGGCGAGAAGAAGGGCCGTCATGACGGTCTCATGTATTATACGCTCGGACAGCGCCAGGGACTTGGCATCGGCGGTTCGGGGACAGGCTCCGGCGAACCTTGGTTCGTTGCGGAGAAGGATCTGGAGCGTAACATTCTGTACGTCGTTCAAGGGGAGAAACATGTCAGCCTTTATTCGGAGAGTCTGATCGCTACGGACATCAACTGGATTGTGCCGCGCGGGGGGAGCGAAGGACCGCTACGGTGCACCGCGAAGTTCCGCTATCGCCAGCCCGATCAAGGCGTTATGGTGACTCTCCGCAACGACGGATCGGCACTCGTTAACTTCGACACGCCCCAAAAGGCCGTAACTCCGGGACAAGCCGTCGTCTTCTACGACGGAGAACAATGCTTGGGCGGCGGCACGATCGACGTCGTAAACAAAGTGCCTGCCGACTTGCCGGTATAATAAGAGTCCGAAAGACCTCCGAACGATCTCGAGGCGAAACGCTAATAGGACGAACCCAACTGTGGTTATCAGCCGCAGTATCGGTTCGTCCTGTTTGGCTTATCGCTAATCGCCGAGGAAAACAATGTCGGACTGTCCGTGCCTGGCTTCAGCCTCCAAGCTGCGAACAGTAAGACGAGAAACGCGCAAATGCAATGTCTCCTCAACATGCATTTCATATTGTCCGTCGATGGCGACATGCTGCCCGATCTTTGGCGGGAAGTCGACCCTTGCGTACATCCACCCGCCAATCGTGTCGAACTCATCCGTCTCGATCGCCGTGCCGAAGTAGCTGTTGACCTCTTCGATCAACATAAGCCCGCTGATCGAATGCGAGCCATCCTCCCGCTTTATAATCCCTGGGGTTTCGGTATCGAATTCGTCCTGAATATCGCCTACGATCTGTTCCATAATATCCTCCAGCGTGACAAGCCCGGAGGTCCCTCCGTATTCGTCGATCAAAATGGCGATCTGGCTTCGTTTCTTCTGCATCAGCTTGAGCAGAACGCTAATGGGGATATTCTCCGGAACCGTCGTTACAGGACGGATCAACGAAGACAGATCGCTGGATTGCCGCTGATCGTCCTTGAGCAGGTCTTTAATATGAACGAAACCTGTTATATTGTCTTTATCATGTTCGCAGACGGGATATCGGGTACGCATGTGCCCAATGGCGATAGCCTTGTTCGCCGAGAGAGAGAGGCCTGCTCGCAAACAAATCATGTCGATGCGGGGTATCATGATTTCGCGGGCGGTTGTGTCGGTGAATTCGAAGATATTATCGACAAGCGTAAGCTCGGTCTGGTCGATATAACCTCTCTGATGGCTTTCCTTCATAAGAGTCCGCAAGTCCGCTTCCGTATGTGCGTCTCCATAACCATTCGACGGATCGATACCCAACATCGGCATAAAGACGTTCGCAATTCGCAATTGCAGCCGCAACACGGGCAGGAGCAGGATATACGTCAGTCTGATCGGGCGGGCCATGCGAAGCAATGCAGCTTCCGCATTGCGCTCGACGGCTCTTAGCGGAATCAACTCCCCAAATACGAACAACAAGGTGACGCTGATCGTATAAACGATGATACAAGACAACACCCATGACGTATCCGGAGAGCCTGCACCTAATTCTTCCAGCCATGGGGAGACGCGTCCTTCTGCTGCCCAATAAGACAACAAACCTAATCCGATCACGGCAATTGCCTTGCCCAGCCGGCATGCCGCTGCGTAGAGCCCGCGGCTTTCCAATAGTGAGCCCGCAAGCGGATGACGAGGGAATCCATCCTCCTTCCCGCGCTCTTCGACCCGGTTCATTCGGGCAAGGGTAATTGCCGCATGAGCCGCAACAAAAAAAGCGTACATTCCCATGATGGCCAATACGACGACAAACAACCAGCCTAATGATAAGGGTTCACTCAAACGTTGTCCCGCCCGACGCTGCATGCCGGTAGCATGGCTGACGGCAGGCCCACCTCCCTTGCAGACGACTGGATATCATAATTGATATATATTCATGGCGGCTTTTCCTTTATGAATGTCGTAAACGAAACGAAGCATAGAAAGTTCACGACTCTGCAACGAATTCATGGGGGACGTTTCGTCGGCGGCGATTTTGTTTTGGTATAATGATAGGAGCCTTGCCCGCAGAACGCCAATAATTACCATCACATAGCAAAGAGGAGGAAAATGATTATGAAACGTATATTGTTGATCTGTCTGGCTCTTATCTGGCTGCTTCCGCAAGCGGCGCTTGCCCACTCCAAGCTGACGGAAAGCGTACCGGAGAAGGATTCCACATCGGAAGCGGCGCCTCAGGAAATCCGGCTTACTTA
Organism: Paenibacillus sp. MY03; assembly: GCF_002165585.1. NCBI lineage: Bacteria > Bacillati > Bacillota > Bacilli > Caryophanales > Paenibacillaceae > Paenibacillus > Paenibacillus sp. MY03. The sequence goes on from NZ_MXQD01000004.1 coordinate 178,056, forward strand.
CGACACGCAAATCGAGAAAATCAGCAACTTCAAATTGTTTGATGCAAGCGGCGCGGAGGTTGCGCTTGGCGAGACGCTGGTGGAGGGCGACACGATGTCCAATCGGCCGAACGCTCCGCTCGGCAACGGAGATTATACCGTCAAATGGACGATTGTCGGCGCAGACGGACACGCCATCGAAGGCCAATACGGTTTCTCGATAGCTGCTCCGGCAGCAACGGCGACACCTGAGCCAACGGCCACTGTAGCTCCTACTGACGGGGAAGCGACGGAAGAGCCTGCCGCAACCCAGGAGCCTGCTGCGACGGAAGATAATGAATCGGCACCTTCCCCGTCGCCATCCACGCCGCCGGATTCGGAGGAAACCGGCAATAACGAGGACAAATCCGGCATGTCGCCTTTGATCGCGATTGGCGGTATTATCGTTATCGTAGCGGTTGCGGCGGTACTCCTTAAAAGAAGGAAGCCATGATCTATATTAGCGAAGGTTTACTTTACATCTGCTTTGCCATTTTGACGGGCTCGCTGCTGCTCCGGCTCATACCGGAGCGGCTTCGGCCATCCATACATGTGCCGGATGGCGTATTGCTGGCATGCGTTGCCGCGATTCCCGTGCTTTCTTTTGTTCCGCTTCATAGTCTCGCCATGTTGTTCTCCACCCAATTCGAAATTTCGTACGGAGAGATGATGCGCAGCATTCTGATCGACGTTAATTCCGGCAAAGCATGGGTATGGACAGTCGTCGGCTCTGCCGGACTTATAGTACTGCTTGGCGTCAAGTCGTTCCGCAAGGACCGCCATATGCCCAAGATCGCATTGTTCGTAACGCTTCTGTTAATCGTCTGGTTAGGTTATGCCAGCCATGCTTCATCGTTGAGCCCCACCAAAGGTTTGATTATACATACGGCGCATTTCTTAGGCTTCACGGTATGGATTGGCATCCTGTTCGTTGCGGGCTGGTTCGCCAAGGATGACCGGAATTGGCCGGCGTTCCTGGGCTGGTTCTCCCCTGTCGCCATAGGAGCCGTTATTTTAACACTAGCAGCCGGTTTTACGCTCATGACCTTTACGACGCAGGACTATGTCAAGTCTTGGATCTTGCCGTACGGTCAGGCGCTTTTGCTTAAGCATGCGCTAATTTTGCCTTTGCTCGTCTTTGCGTTTACCAATGGCTTTCTCTACCGAAAAATGTCTCTGAACAACGAGTCGTTCAGCCCGAGGGTCTGGCTCAAGGCAGAAGGCGTAGTTGCCCTGCTTGTCCTTGCAGCTACTGCTGTTCTCGGTCAGCAAGCGCCTCCGCACAACGTGCAGGAGACGCTGCAGGTGGAATCTCCGTCTCCGTTGTTCACGCGCATCTTCCAAGCCCCTTACAGTCCGGACATGGATTTTACGTTTAACTGGACGGGCAGCGGTATTATGCTATTTGCCGCAGCGCTTATTATGCTTGGCGGCATCATCGCGATGTATCGTGCCAGACGCCCGGCCTTCGCGCTGGCGATGGGCATTTTCGCGGCTGTATTCGCCTATCTTGGCGCCATGTTCTCTATGGCTTGACATTTTCATTTTAGCCGTACGCATGATAGCAATTGTTTTTTTGTAGATCCATGTTTCCACGTTTCTCGCAATAAACAGAACTCGCGGTAATAACCGTTCTTTTATTTAAATTATTTAATTGGCGCTGGGCTGTCCGCGGCAAACGATTGATCATTGCAACAGCTTCGGTCCTTATTGCGGGTGCGGGTTGGCCATAATACAGTTGCCGATCGTGATAACCGACCGATAATTTGCCAACGTTGATCACCCGTCGTTTTGACCCTGAGTACGAAATAGCGCTGTCTCAGAAATGCTCGAATGATAGGGCAACGTTCCCATCTATACGTGAAAGGACCTCGAATTCCACTGCAAAGTGGAGGATGAGGTCCTTTTACTTTAAAAAATCCGACTTGACTTGGGTCTCGAAAATTCACAATTTGGCGTTTTGGACAACCCCTATTGCTTCTGGAGGCCTTTTCGTGGCCCGTGAGTATGAAATTTCATACACAATAGCACCGAACCTGTTTTTCGAGGCTCGCGTATATACATCCTGCGTTTGGTTCGCCTTAATCATTCCTGCGCATACCTTCCGTTTGTCCGTATACCGCCATCCGCTTCCTCGAGACGTAGAAAAATGGGGCGCTCGTCCGGTGTTTGGTTCGGAGCATGAACGGCCAGCAGCCGCTCGCCGCCGAAGGTGCGGAACACCATCCCGTGACCGCCATCGTCGTGATACAAAGGATCCGGCGCTTGCTCCCAAGGTCCCAGCACATCCCCGGAACGGGAACGGGCAAGGCCCAGCGCGTACCGATTGTCGATAAAGCTCGCCCATAACATGTTCAGCACACCGTCCTCCCCATGGAACAGATAGGGACCATCCGTTACATAATTGTTCCGCCCGGGATAACGTTTATGAAGGAATGGCGTCGTCCACGGAGCCTCCGAAGCCTTGAACAGCAGCATAGGCTCGCCCTCGGCCCGCTTCAAGTCGGCAGACAGTCGAACCGCCCGCACCTCTCCGTCCCCAGTCTGCTGCCATTCGTGGCAGAACACCATCCAGGGATTTCCCTCCGAATCCAGATGCAGGCTGCCGTCCAACGAGCTCCATTCCACTGGCGTTACAGGACCGTCGCTGTGCGGTACAAAAGGACCCAGCGGACTTTCGGCTACCAGTACGGCCGTGCCAAGCAAACCATTATCCTTGCGGCGGAACGTCGCGAACATATACCATCGTTTGCCGACCTGGTACACCTCCGGCGCCCAGAAGTTTGTGTCGGAATAAAAGTTATCATCCGGGCGGAACACCGGCAGCGGTCCATCCCACGTTGCCAGGTCCTCGCTAACGTACGCATCGAAGCCCGTTCCCTTTCCCCAAATGTTGCTGTCCGTGCTGCCGTACATATAATATCGTCCCTCCCGCTCCAGCGGAACGACAAAAGGGTCGCGAATTTGAATGTCCTCCAGCGTTTTCATGCATCGTGCCTCCTCTTATTCGTACGTTGGATAGACGATGCCAATATCCTGAACGCTGACGAACGTTCCATCCCTGTAAGCCAGCACTTCATTGCCATTGACTTCGAAAGTAGTCCGGGCCCCGTTCCACTCGACTTCCCCGCGGACCTTCTGTACGGACATCCCTGTCAAACCGAGCAGCTCTCCCTTGCGGTTCGTCCTCACCCTAATGCCGCCCGGGTACGTCATCCATATCGTGTTGTCCCGAAACAGCAAGGAGCCTTCTTTGCCGTTAACCAGCTCAAACCGAATGCCGTCTACCGTTCTGCTGTATGCCGTCTCTTCGGCGATTTCCTCGCCGTGGTCCAATGGGTACGGTCTTAAGGCCGTGAACCATAGTTCGCCGTCCGGAGTAGGACGGATGCCGCACAGCCTTTCGACGAAGTCCAGCACGCATAGGATCGAGGGCGAATAAGCTTCCGTGTACCCTTCCTCCCCCGTCCATGGACTGATCGTCTGCCCGAATCTTTTCATCCGTGCGGCGGCGGACAGTATCGGCTGAATAACCCACGTCAGCTCCACATGGCGGCCGTGTTTCTCAAACGCATGAGGCGCCCTGATGATGCTTAGGAAATTCGATGTGCCCCCCCAGGTGTTGTAAGCGGAGGACGGGTCGAATCTGGGATCATCCATGGCGATAGACGTAAAAGGATATTTGGCGAAAAACTTGCGCGTATTGAGCAAATACCGCCCAAGCATCTCGTCGAAAAAGCTGCGGTCTCCAACCTCGCAAGCCATTACCCGCAACAGTACGTCGGACTGAATACGCACGAACCGCTCATGGCGGTCGCGGTCATAGAAGAACCGATCCCGCTCGTCGAAGCAATAACCGAAAAGAGCCTCCAATGTCTGCTCTGCTTTGGAGCCCCATCCCGAATCCGGAAGACCAAGCGTCTCCGCCATCTTGGCCAGATACAAACGCTGGCAATAGACGTTGGCCGTCAGATCCGGCGCGAGAAACGGGAGAACGGGCGAATTAGGATCGACAGTGGCAGGATCTCCTCCGTGCGGCGTATCCGGAACATGCCAAAACCTCGGCGATAGATCATGCCCCGTGTCGAATGTGCTAAACGCCTCGATGCAGCCGGTTCCGCGAGTATTGCGGTATTGCATCAGCCAATCGTCGTATCGCTCCATTGCGCTGTACATCCGGTGAAGGAAGGATTCGCCGCCGCCATTAAGACGGTAATGATTCCATACGGATCTCGCAAGCGGCGTCACCAGCTGAATTTGCCGGTAGACCGGACCATGCTCCGTAACCTTGTAGGGCATTAGCCCATCTTTCCGCTGATGCTCGGCAAAAGAGGCGAAAGTCGCTTCCGCCACGGAAGGCACGAACCGCGACAGCAGCTCCGCATTGATCGTGCCCGTGCTCTCCAGCCAGCAGCCCCGGTACACGCCTCCTTCGTGCAGGATAGGCGTCCCGCTTTCGCCGGTAGGCACGATGCAGCTCAGCAAGGATCGCATCGCGTTGCCGTGCGTCTCCTCCAACTGGCCGGAGGACGCCGCAAACGCGACGCCCCCTGCCTCCCATTCTGCCGCGACCGCTTCGTGCTCGGGACTTAGGCCGTTCGCCGACTCGAACCTTTCGTGGATATTATGGTTTCGTAATTTTTCCAGCAATTGTTCATTCATGATGAGAGATCACCTGCCATTATTGGTTGCTGTTGAGAATTTTGACCGCGTTCTGGTAGAAATCCTTGACCGCCTGCTCCACCGTCTTGCGTCCGAAACCGATTTCCTGAACCGTTGTTTTTCCCATCTTCTCGAATTCGGCGTTGCCCGGAGGATTGTAGCTGACCGCGAACGGCTCGGTTTTCGTAGCGTCGGATACACGGCTTGTATAATCGTAAACGATCTTGTCGACGTCGCTCGCTTCCGCTTCCAGCAGACTGCGGTTCTTCGACGTCACGGGCACGCCGCGGTTGTTGCCGAGAATCTTCGCCGCTTCCGGATCATTAATAAAGAAACTGACCAGCATAGCGACTTCCTTTGGATGCTCCGTCTTCGCATAACCCGACAAACCTTGGCTGGATTCGAACACGACGCCGGTTCCCTTCGGTCCTCTCGGCAGCTGCACCATCGTCAGCGGATCTTCAGTCAGACCTTGATAAGCTCCGAGCTGATTGGAAGGAATGAGGTTCATCGCGGCTTTGCCGGATGTGATCAACGATTTGCTGGGATCATCGATTGGATGCGATACCGCAAGCTCCGGCGTTACAACCCCGCCGCCTTCCGACGTCTTCGACCAGTAGCCGAACCAGTCCAGCGCGTTTTTCTCCTCGAAACCGAGCTTGCCGGCCGCCATGTCGTAGAGCTGGGCGCCGTTTTGCTTGTAGGCGATGTCCATGCCCTCGAACGTGAAGTTATACGTGCCGTAGTAGCCATCGCCAAGCTTGGCCGCGATTTCGTTGCTGATTCTGGCGTAATCGTCCCAGTTCCAGCCGTCCTGCGGCACGGGAATGCCTGCTTGCTCGAACAACTTCGTATTTACGACGATGCCCCTTGCGTTCGCGCCTGCCGATACATGGACCAGCTTGTCGGCGAGCGTGCCATATTGAATCATAGCAGGATCCATGTCGGAGAGATCCAGTTCATTTCCTACATACGGCGTCAGGTCCAGCAGCACATCCTTGTTCGCGTAATCGACAACGTTGCCTCCCAGGAAAAAGACGTCCGCCGCCGTTCCGGAAGCAAGCTGCGTATTCAGCTTGTCGAAGTAGCCGGATGACGGAGCGAATTCTCCGATGACCTTGATGTTCGGATTTTTGTCCATGAACAGCTTCAGGACCTGGTTCGTAATATCGGCACGCGCCTGGTCTCCCCACCACATGACGCGCAGCTCTACCTGCTCTCCTCCGCCCGCGTTGCTGCCGCCTGTACTGTCAGGGCTCGGCGAACTGCTTGCCGCGCCTCCCGCTCCCGTTCCTCCCGAGCAAGCCGTAGCCAGCATGCTGATCGCGACAACCGCACCTACTGCTAATTGACGTTGACGTTTTAACATGTCGATCTCCCCCATTATCGTAAATGTGATGTGACTTCGCCTTACAACGTCATCTTACCGAATGACCGAAGGAAGCGGCATACCATTCCTTCGGCACTTGACTTATCATTTTTTCGGGTGCCTTCGCCCGCTTTACTTTAATCCCGTCGTCGCGATGCCTTCCAGGAAGTAACGCTGGAAGACGAGGAATACAGCCGTTATCGGAAGCAGGGACAAGGCCGACATGGCCAGCAGCGCTCCCCAGTCCGAGGAACCGCTGGGGTCGAACAACGCCCGAATCCCGAGCTGCACGGTGAACAGACGAATGTCGCTCAGATAGATCATCTGGCTAAAGAAGTCGTCCCAGGTCCAGATGAATGTAAAGATCGCGGTTGTAATAAGCGCCGGCGTCAGCAATGGCAGCATGATGCGGAAATAAATTTGTTTGTAGTTGCAGCCGTCGATCGTCGCGCTTTCGTCGAGGTCCTTCGGTATCCCGCGAATAAACTGCACCATAAGCAGAATAAAAAACGAGTCGGTCGCCAGCCACTTCGGCAGGACGAGCGGGTAATACGTATTGATCCAGTGCAGCTCGTTAAAGATGACGTATTGCGGCACCAGCGTTACATGGTAAGGCAGCATGATCGTCACAAGCATAAGGGCGAACCAAAGCTTGCCGAACGAAAACTTTAGCCTGGCGAACGCGAACGCCGCAAGCGAGCAAGTTATAACGTTGCCAAGCACGCTAAGGATGGAGATGACAAACGAATTCGCGAAAAATCGGCCGAACGAAATCCCCTGAAAACCAGTCCAGCCGTTCATGTAATTGTCCAGCGTAAACGTAGCGGGCCATAAGGAAGGGTCGGAGAAGATGAGCTGATTCGGCTTAAAGGAGCTGGCGATCAGCCATAACACGGGATAAATCATCAGCAGTCCCAAAGCGATGACGGGCAGATGCTTGAGCGGCCCGGCAAGTCTGGTTTTCATCGTAGTTGCGGTAGTCATGGCCTCCTTACCTCCCTTCCTTATTATCGCCATAGAATACCCAATATTTCGAAGTGACGAAAATGACGGCCGTCAACAATCCGATAATCAGCAGCATGATCCAGGCGAGCGCCGATGCATATCCCATTTCGAAGAACGAGAACCCTTTCAGATACAGATACAGGGTGTAGAACATTGTTGCGTCAAGCGGGCCGCCGCGGCCGTCGCCGATAACGAATGCCGGCGTGAATGCCTGGAACGAATTGATGACGCCCATAACCAGATTGAAGAAAATGACGGGCGTCAGCATGGGCAGCGTAATGCGGCTGAACCGTCGCCAGCCATTGGCGCCATCCACTTGCGCCGCTTCGTACAGATCGGCGGGAATCTGCTTGAGACCGGCAAGGAAGATAACCATTGCCGAACCGAACTGCCACACGGATAACGTCACGATCGTGTGAATAATATAGTCGGGATGGGCAATCCAGGACGGCCCTTCGATGCCAAGCCAGGCCAGAGCGCGGTTGACCGCGCCGGTTCCGTCGAAAATCTGGCGCCAGACGATCGCGATCGCCACGCTTCCTCCAAGCAGGGATGGAATGTAATACACCGTCCGATACAAGCCGATCGCGCGCAGCCCTTTATTCAGCACCATGGCGATCATTAACGCGAAGGCCAGTTTGAGCGGCACGGAGAGGAACACATATTTAAACGTCAGCCACAAGGAGCCTCTAAACGTGTCGTCCTCGGCAAAGATGCGCGCGTAGTTCTCGACACCGATCCAGGTCGGCGGGGACAGCAGCGTGTATTTCGTAAGCGATAAGTACAGCGAGCCGGCCATCGGTCCGGCCGTCAACAGGAAAAATCCGAGCAGCCACGGCAGCAGAAACAGATACGCCGTCCGATTCTGATCGCGAGCCAAGGATTTGCGTGAAGTTCCCATGGCAAAGCCCCCTTCGAGTGATGAATGCACGATCAAACGTGCTGTACATTCATCATAAGCAAGGAGGCTTTTCGTTAACATCTTATTTCTTCGGGAGTTCGCTATCGTTTTTTTCAGATGGGCGCTGGCGGTATTCGGACGGAGACAAGCCGTACATACGTTTGAACCGGGAGCTGAAGTAGCTCGGATTGGAGAAACCCGTCAGCTCGGATATGTCCCACAGCCCGAGGGACGTCTCCGTCAGAAGCTTGGCCGCATGCCCCATTCTCACATCCGATACGTACCCAATGAACGTCTTCCCCGTCTTCGCCTTGAACAATTCCGAGAAGTAAGACGGGTTGTAGTTGAATTTCTCGGCCAGCGAGGTCAGGTTCAGCTCGTACATGTAATTTTCGTCGATGTAGGCCCGGGAAGCTTCGATGACGGAAATCTCCGCGTCTTCTCCGCGTTCGCCCAACCGGTCGACGACGGAACCCGCCAGCTTGCGGAGATGGTCGGCCGCCAGCTCCGGCGTCCGAAGCTGCAAAGCGACATCCGGACGCAGCCATAAGGAGTCTTTGCCGTCGAAGGGAGCTCCTGCTTGCTCCGCAAACGATTCTATCGCGAGATGAAACCGGAAGATCGTTTTCACCAGCATCGTTCTGGAATATTGCTGCGCCTCCACCAACGACTCCATGACGAGCCGTCCGAACGTTTCCAGCTCTCCCTTCTTCAGCACGCGGTGAAGCAGCTGAACCTTCTCTTCCGGCAGAAATGCCGGCTCCTCCGAGGGACGATCCGTTTGGCGGCCGTTGCCTTCCGACAGATGCCAGGACAGCAAAGCGGTGGAATATCCTTCCCTCCACTGGGCAAATCCAGTTACGGCTTCCCCGATGCCTATCGTCGGCTCGAAGCCGAGATGGCTGCGGACGGCTCCCCTTAGCTCGTCCATATAGGCATGGGCTTGACCTTTGTCGCCGCGGACGATGGCATGTATGAGACCGGGATAATGTTCGTCCCGGAATATTAGCACGGCATCCTCCCTGCGCTCGGCCAGCTCGCGGCAGAGCAGCTCGAAGGGAAGCCGAAATTGACGCGCGGGACGGCTCTCCTCTCCTTCGGAGCGCTCCAGCAGTCCTGCGCTTACGAACCACACGGCGCCTTCGTTCCACGCTTCCAGTCCGAATCGCTTCGCCCGCTCCAGACGTCCGCCGGGCTCCTCCGCGCCTCCCCTCGCCAATTGCAAGAGGAATCCGTCCCTCAGCTCCTTATAGTACCGGGAGAGCTGCCACTCCATATCTTTGGCGCGCCGCGCGTCCTCTACTTCCTTATCGAGTTCCGTCTTGACTTTTACGAGCGCATCCGTCAGCTCGTCGCGCGCGACTGGCTTGAGCAAATAATGTCTCGCTTGGTGACGAACAGCCGCATGGGCGTATTGGAAATCCTCGTAGCCGGTCACCACGATGAGACAAATGCCGGGATCCAGCCTCCTGCAAGCCTCCAGAAACGACAAGCCGTCCATGACCGGCATGTTCATATCCGTTATAACGATGTCGCAGGGCTCCTGCTCCAGCAGCTCCAGCGCTTCCTTGCCGTTGGAGGCTTCCCCCGCGATTCGCAGTCCGAGCGCCTCCCAATCCACCTTGAGCCGGATGCCTTGCCGGATCTCCTGCTCGTCATCCACGATCATCACGTTGTACATCGCTTAGTTCCTCCTGTATCGGAATGAGCAGCGCAATGGAGGCGCCGCCGAGTTCGCTTGTTCCGATATGGAACCGGAACAAGTCCCCGTAATAGAGACCGCACCTTGCAAGCACGTTGCCGAGCCCGATCTGCTTGCTCTTGCTCACGAGCACATCCTCCATTCGGGCACTCAGCGTTTTGTCCCGCAGCTCGTTGATTGTCTCCTCGGGAATGCCTGGACCATTGTCTTCCACGACTAGTCGGATATGGCCTTCCGCCCGCTCCGACCTTACATCCACGTAGACTTCCGAGCCGTGCCTGAATCCGTATTTCACGGCGTTTTCGATCAGAGGCTGGAGTATGAACTTGATGACGGTGTGCCGTTCCAATCCTTCCGTCTTGTCGATGGAAAGGTGGAGGCGGTCGCCGAAGCGCACGCGAAGGATGGAGGCGTAATCGCCTGCGTATTTGAGTTCATCCCCCAGGCTCACAATATCATCGCTCATGCGCAAGGAAAAGCGCATCATCCTTCCTAGCGATTCGATAACGTCCACATTGTCATCCGTTCGCTTCTGCATGGCCAGACTGCTCATCAGCTCCAGCGTGTTAAACAGGAAGTGCGGATTGATCTGCATAAGGAGCGCCTTGTACTCCGCCTGCTGACGGAGCAGCTTCAGCTCAAATTCCGTCTTGATGTGCTGACGAAGCTGGACGACCATCTTACGGAACGTCGATGTTGCAAAACCGACCTCATTGCGAAGCCCCACTTCCGGCGGCATTCGAAGCTCCGCCTGGGCGAAGTCGCCGCGCTGGACGTGCCGCATGGCTGCGACGAGGCGGGACAGCGGCTTGGAGATGCTGTGGGACAGCCATATCGCGAGCCCGACGGATAACAGGAGCACCAGCGTGGCAATCGCGATCATACTTTGGCGGAGGTCGAACAGTTCCGCGTACAGATCGCTCTCCGGCACGATGCCGACCAGCATCCAGTTCGTCCGCTTCAGCTTTTTAAAGACGATGATCTCCCTCTGACCGCTTGAATTGTCCGAATGGATGACGCCTTGCTTGCGCGAGTCTTGCTTAAGCGTTCGCACCAGCTCCGTCCTCTCCTCCGTCGGCTCGAAGCCTTCTTGGCCGAGCATCGGCAGCCCGTTGGAGCCAAGCAGATGGATGGAGCCCGTCACTCCCAGGTGAATCCGGTCCAGCGGCTCCAGGAAATAGTCGGTGCTTACATTGATTTTCATGAAGGCGCTTGCGTGTCTGGGCTCGAACTCGGCGATAGGCATAATCATGCTGACGACGGGATTGTCATTATTAAAACGCCGCTCGACAAGGTCGACATGCCCGGCCACCCAGCGTTCCCCCTTTCCCTTGAAATCCCGATACCAGCTCTCTCCAAGAAACGTCGCATCTTCCCCGAATTGATTTTCGCCGCTGACCCACAGACCGTCATCCCGGTACACCGTTACGCGCTGCACGCTCGTATAGCTGTTGGTCGCTTGGGTAAGGAAGGTGCTCATCTCCAGGTTGGAAAGGATTTTCTCTCCCGTAGGCAAGCCCTCCTCCCCGAGCCGATCGTCCCAGTCGCGTGTCGTCTCGTTGTTGAACACGAGCGAAGCGACATCGTATACTCCCATCTGAACCATGTCTACGTAGGAGCCGTACTCCTCCATCTTCTCCAGCGCGGAGGACTCCAGTTGAGAGAGGATGATCGACCTCGATTCGTTAAACAAGACGGCCGACAACGCGCCGAAGGACAACACGAACAATAAAATAAAGATTGCGATAAGCCTGCTTTTGAGCGAGTAGAACATAACCTTCCTCCCAGCCTGTTACTCATCAGAAATCGCCGAACACGGAATTTCCAGCTTGACTCGGGTTCCATGGCCTTCGCTGCTGCTGATGTCCAGCCTGTGTCCGTACAGCATCTGAAGCCGACGGTTGACGTTGCTTATGCCGATCCCTCCAGACTTCCCCTGCTCCAGCATATGCAGCTTGTCCTCGCTCATACCGACGCCGTCGTCCTCTACCACGATTTCGATCGCAGCCCCGATTCGCCGCACGGCAATTTGTACAGTCCCCCCGGACGGCTTTTGTCCGATTCCGTGCCGCACAGCGTTCTCGACAATCGGCTGAAGCGTCAGAGGCGGCATCATGCAATGCAATTTTTCGTCCGCTTCATAATGGATCTGCAGCCTTTGCCCGAAACGCAGCTGCTCGATAGCCGTGTATGCTTTGACCAGCTCAAGCTCGCGGCTCAAGGCAACCATTTCGCTATCGAATACAAACGTAAATTTGGAGCGCAAGTAGGTCGTTAGATGATTGATCGTTTCGCGAAGCTTATCCGTATCCTTATAGCTTAGTCCTACCAAACTGTTTAAGGTGTTATACAAAAAATGCGGCGTAATTTGCGCCTGTAGAAAGTCCATTTCCCTGCGTATCGCGTTTTCCGAAGAGCTTTTCATCGCGAGCAGCGACTGCATCCTTGCTTTCAGTTCCGCTAGCTCGAACGGCTTCTGCACGATATCATTGGCCCCTGCGGCGAAGGAGGCAACGATGTCTCCTGTCTGTCCCGAGGCTGTCAGCATCAGCACAGGCAGCTCCGCAAGCCCCTGCGTGGACCGAATGGCTCGACATACCTCCCGACCCGATATTCCCGTCAGCATCAAGTCGAGCAATATCAAGTCGGGTTTGGGGGATCCCCGCAATGCCTCAAGCGCCTCTTCCCCGCTGTTTACCGCCGTATATCCATAACGCAAGGAAGTTACCGCATCGATTAATACTTTAATATTAGAAGGTTCGTCATCTACGATAAGAACATGAAATTGCGCCTCGAGATCCCCTTGCGAAACACCGGACATCATATCGATCGCAGACGGCTCACCCTCCATCGCTGCAGCTGCTTCTTCCGACTGTTTGTCGATCGGCAGCGTAAAGGAAAATGTAGAGCCTCGCCCTACCGTTGACTCCACATGGAGCTTGCCTCCGTGAAGCTCTACCAATTGCTTCGTAATGCCAAGCCCCATACCAAGACCGATGCCAAAACTTCTGCGGACAGGATCCTTGCCTTCGTCCTCATACTTTACAAAAGGCTGAAAAATTTCGGCGAGCGCTTGGGCCGGAATGCCAATCCCGGTATCGGTCACGGTTACGACCAGGAGATCATCCTTCCGCTTGGCTGCTATACTTACCGTTCCGCTTTCCGTAAAATTCAATCCGTTCTCCAGCAAGTTGTGCAAAATTTGCTTTAACCTGTTTTCATCGGCGATGACCAGAGGCAGCTCGTTCGGCAGCCCGTTGACGAGCCTCACTTCCTTATTGACAGGTGCAATCGACAACGTCTCCATAACGAATTGAACGGAATTTCCGAGATTGACCGAAGTAGGATGAATCAATAGCTGACCATGCTTGATCCGGTTCATGTCCAGTATATCGTGTACGATTCCGGCGAGACGCCGCCCCATCAGATGAAGCAGGCGGATGTTGTCGCGATGGTCGTCTTGCAGAGGGCGATCCCGGTTGTCAAGCAACGACTGGGACAAGTTAATGATGCCATGCAACGGCGTTCGCAGTTCATGCGATGTTTTGACCAAAAAATCGTCTTTCTGGCGGTCATAGATCAGTAGCTGCTCGGCCAGCTGCGTACTCTTGCGGAAGTTCTCCTGAAGCCGCTCCGACATAAGCAATGCCTGGGACAAGACGAGCAGCAGCGGAGTTACGATCATGTAGAAAGGGTTATCCAATGCCAGCTGATAACGCAATTGCGCAAAGAGCCAGGTCACGATCAGGAAGAAGACGCCTAGCAGCGTATAATAACTGCCATGTACGCCCCTGCTGCGACTGCGGAACACGCTGTACACGATCGTCGCGAATACGGCAAATTGAACAGGTATGGCCAGCCAAAGCGTCGATGTCAAATAACGGTTGGGCAATACGATAATAAGCGCCAAAAACACATACGCGAATCTGCTTAACCAAACAAATACGACATTTTTTTGTTGACCGAGATAGTTGTGGACATAGGTGGCAAAAAAATAAAACGCGAACAAAGATAAAATAAAAATCAGCTTTTGCAGCAACGAAAAAGGGAGTTCCGGAAAAAGAATCATCGCCAATATTTCATTGTCGATGCCGAAAAACAAACCGGTCGACAAACAAAAAAGGCAAAAATGCATTAAATATCTTTCCTTGCCCCATTGTCTAAACATGCCCGCATAATATAATCCGAATGCCAGCATGATGGTGATCAATGTCATGTCGGCCAGTCGCGCGGCATCGAGTTGAGCCTTTACATCGTTCGTAAACCCGAAATCCGGAGCCTGAACGACTCCTCCTCCCAAATAGTCGTAGCTGGCTACTTGAATGATGATTTCCGCCACGCCTTGCTCCAGCATAACCGATCCGAAGAAGGGAGCGTTGCTTGGGACAAATTGTTCAGCCGCCATGGACGGGTTGCCGTTTCCTCCAATATCGAAGCCATTTATATAAATACGGCTGGACAACCGGATTTTATTGGCGCGCAAGCTATAGATTCCCGTCTCGTTCACTTGCAACAGCAATCGATAGGTGGCGGCACCGTGACCGTTATTGTAACCGGAAGTGAACATCTTCTTCAAGCTGCCCGGCACTTGAACAACCTCTCTCGATGATTCGAGCCGCGCTGCGTCCGCCCGGAAATCATCCGGCCCGAGCAGCATGTTCTCGTACAGCTCCCACTCGCCTCGCAGCTCCAGTACGCCATCGTCCGCAAAACTCCAGCCCCTCGCGTCCAGGAGGCCGTCGACGGCCTCGATCTTCCGATCGGAAGGAGAAAGCCACTGGTATACGCTAAATATATTAACAAGACCGAATATGACGATCATCCCAAACAAAACAATATGTTTGTTGTACATGTATGCCATCCTGCTCCAATCCTCTAGCTCCATCCTCTACATAACATTCTGCATGAATCGACACGATCCTCCTCCCGTTCGACAACAATCCCGGTTCAGACAAATAAGTACAACAAAACCCAGTACCTTAGGAGGTACTGGGTCACAAATACCCGGATTGCTTGTTCACGACTGGCATGGGATCCAGAGCTTTTCGACAGCCCTTTGTTTATTTTGGACTGGCAGCCTGACTGACAACGGCATCCCAGCCTATGCTGCGGAACCAGAGCTTGTCCTGATTTTCGCACAGGGCGACCTTGACGTATTCGATCATATTCGAAGGCAGCTCGCTCAGCGGGAACCATCTCAGTTCCTCGCATTTATGCGGCTCCATGTTCATGATCTCGCCTTTCCAGGCCCTTACGGTTAAATAAAAATCGATCCACTCCGAACCGGATCCGTTAGGATTCCTGCGATGGGCGACGCCGGTCACCTCCAGCTCGGACGGGTCAATATCGACGCCGGCCTCTTCTTTAGCCTCTCTAATCGCGGCCGCCTTCACTTCTTCATTGCCATCGATCCGTCCCGCCACCACGCTCCACTTGCCATCCTCGAAGCCCGTATTTTTCCGCTTTAGCAACAACACTTCATCTTCACGGAAAAACAGGAGATGCACCGCTCCGTAAAATACAGGCGTTCTTTTAACAACAACTTCCGCCATGCTGCTCGTTTCCCCTTCTCCATTCGTTTCTTCGCCAACCCGGCAATAAAAACCGTCAAAAAGAACAAGCAGCTTTAAGTGGACCGCCGCTGCTGGTTTTGTTTGATTCGATCCTCCGTCCCTTGCTCCGAGGCATGGTAGAACGTCTTGCCCGCAATTGGATCCGGCAAGTACTGCTGCTTGACGTAATGGCCAGGATAATCATGCGGGTACTTATAACCCTCGTGGCCGAGCTCCGCTGAGCCCTTATAATGGGTATCGCGCAGATGCAGCGGAACTTCGGCATTGCCAGCCCGCTCGATCGCACTCATTACATTGCCGATCGCGACGGCCGTCGCGTTGGACTTGGGACTCTCCACGGCGAATAGAATCGCTTGGGCGATGTTGTATTTGGCCTCCGGCCAGCCGATCTTGTGATAAGCGTCCATCGCCGTTACGGCTTGTATCATGGCTTGCGGATTCGCAAGTCCGATGTCCTCGCTGCACGCGACGATAAGTCTGCGAATAAACGTCATGGGATCCATGCCGAGCCTCTCCACCGCGTAGAGAAACCAGAACAACGCAGCGTCGCTGGAGCCGCGCACGCTCTTGTGGAAGGCAGAAAGCACGTCGTATTGCGTGGACAGATCCGCCCGGATGGTCGGCTTCCGTATGGACTCCTGCGCCACCTCCAGCGTCAGCCGGACGGTCCCATCCGGCTGCGAGGGCGTCGTCACCGCCGCCAGCTCAAGCGCGTTGAGCGCCCGCCTGATATCGCCTCCGGCCATCGCCGCGATGTGGTCCAGCGCATCCTCGTCCGCCTGCAGCTGCATAAAGCCCAGCCCCCGCTCCGCATCTGCAAGCGCACGCCTCATCGCTTCCAGCGCGTGACGCTCTTCCAGCGCCTGCAGCTGGAACAATGTCGAGCGCGACAACAAGGCTCCGTTAACATGATGGAACGGATTTTCGGTCGTTGCTCCGATAAATACGATGATGCCTTGCTCCACAGCCGGCAGCAGCGCGTCCTGTCTCGATGTATTGAAACGGTGAACCTCATCAAGGAACAGTATCGTCTTCTTGCCGTACAACGTCTTGTTGCTGCGAGCGCGGTCGATAACGTCGCGAACATCCTTGACGGAAGCGTCAACGGCGTTCAGCTTAACAAAGTCTCCCTTCGTTGTCAGGGAAATGATATGGGCTAACGTCGTTTTGCCGCAGCCGGGGGGGCCGTACAGCAAAATCGACGAAACTTGATCCCCTTGTATGGCTCGTCTGAGCAGCTTGCCCTCGCCCACGATATGTTCTTGTCCGATATATTCGTCCAGCGTCCGGGGTCTCATCCGGTCCGCCAGCAGCTTATCTCGCGGTGTCTCTTCTTCCTGGTACGTAAACAAATCCATGGCACAGCTCAATCCTTCATACGAAAATGATGTAATGATAAATCAATCATAGCATATCCGTACAAACGTTCGCCACCTATACGCGGCCCCAGTACAGCTCCGTATCGTAAACAATCGTCACGAATCCCTTCTCCTGGTTGGCTTCGAAGATCGAAGCAAGTTTCTCCATCATAGGCTCATAATTTGGATGCCCCGGCAGCGGGCAATAAGAGGAAGAGAGCAGTCTTCCTTTTACGCCTTCGGCATCCAACCGCTGCTCCGACGCAAATACGTCAAGAGCGGGTCCTCCATCTCGGAAAAACGAAGCGATAGTAGCGGGCGTTATATATTTATGCGCCACCTTCTCGTAATCCGTTCCGTAATCGAGGAGCAACTGCTCGAATTGGTCCAAGAATGGCGTTCCTTTTGTTCGCCTGGAATTCCAGATGAGCGCGACCTGCCCATCCGGCTTCAAAATGCGGCGGAATTCTTCTCGGGCAGCAGCTCTGTCGAACCAGTGAAACGATTGCGCGCAGACGATATGGTCTACCGACTCATCTTCCAGTTCCGTCACTTCCGCGGAAGCCGCGACGGACGTGTAACGCGAATTATCCGCATGTCTTTTTTCCGCCGCTCCCCTCATGGCTTCATTAGGTTCGATGGCCACTACTCGGCTGCCGCGGTCCAGCAACAGACCGGAGAAAATGCCAGTGCCCGCTCCAACATCGGCAATGATGCTTTCCTTGGAGAAGCCGACCTTTGAATACAGAAAGTCCAGCGCCGCGGCCGGGTAACTTGGTCGATACTTCACATAAGAATCCACGCGTTCCGTAAATCGTTCCTTGCTATTCAGGCTGCTCATCTCTTTTTTCCTCCTTCGACATGGTCGTTACTCCGTCTCTATCGTATTGCAGAAATTCCAGCCGATTGCCGAACGGATCCTCCGCGAACAATCGTTGCAGTCCTTCATCTTCCCTCAACGCATCGTCAGTGACAGGAACTCCTGCCTCGACCAGTCTGTTACGAAGCTCATCCAAGCCGATCATCGCGAAGCCAGGATGCGCCTTCTTCGCAGGCCGAAAATCTGCCTGAACGCCGATATGAACCTCGTGCATTCCGCATCGGAACCAAGCTCCGCCGCGCGCCTGCAGGCTCGCCGGCTTGGGCAGCTCCTCCCATCCCAAAACGCCGCCGTAGAAACGTCTCGCTTCGGCTTCGCATCCCGCTGGGGCAGCAAGCTGCACATGGTCGATGCCCGTGAAACGAATTGTCATCCACATTACCTCCTTTTGAGGTTCGAACGTCGATCGGTTCTTCATCGACCGGTCCCTTTTACATGTTTACTTTTGATCCGAGACATAAACGCAGGTACATCCATCAACAGATAACGAATACTCAACAGGTCGTCGAAGTTTCGCATAGTGAAACTGTGTTTTATTTCTTTATGTGACATATTTTATCCCACTTTCGATATTCGCACAATCGCTTAACGGATCTATTTTTTTAAACTAATTCTTCAGCACCGGCGAGGGCTCTTTATAGCTGATTTTTCAGCTATATCCGGCGGATCCACACCAGCGAGGCCTCATTATAGCTGATTTTTCTGCTATATCCGGCGAATCCACACCTTCGAGGGCTCATTATAGCTGATTTCTCAGCTATATCAGGCGGCTTCACACAGGCGAAGGCTCGTTACGGTGCTCGGTTTTTCATACACATTCGCTCGTCACCGCCTGCCAGCGCCCCACTATACTCGGTTTTTCATACACATTCGCTCATCACCGCCTGCCAGCACCCCATTGTACTCGCTTTTTCATACACATTCGTGCGTCACCGCCTGCCAGTGCCTCATTGTACTCGCTTTTTCATACACATTCGCGCGTCACCGCCTGCCAGCGCCCCATTGTACTCGCTTTTTCATACACATTCGCTCGCCACCGCCTGCCAGCACCCCATTGTACTCGGTTTTTCATACACATTCGCTCGTCACCGCCTGCCAGCGCCCCATTGTACTAGCTTTTTCAAACACATTTGTCTCCGTCCCCCCACCAACGTCGTATTGTGCTCGATTTTTCATACAGATAGCTGACTTTTCAGCTAAATTCAGCGCATCCACATCAGTACCGCCCACCGAAGCATATTTTTATACTTCGGTTCGTGGATTGGCGTCCGAGTACATAGGCAGTGTGCGGGCACCATTTAATTGGCTTTCCCGTCAAAGTCGGGATGGGATTGGCTCGGGAAGCAGCTTCCCCCTCTTACAAAAAACAACCGCCGCCGGACGAGTGCTACACTCATCCGACGGCGGTTCTATATGACTTGATACATATGTCGACGTTTTGCCTGTAACATGAACCGGACAGAAAGCAACGGTTTCGTTGCCCTCCGCCGTCTGTTGACGTTATAATCATTTACCCTAGTAGCCTGTCTGGTTTCGTAGTCAAACCTTCTGGGCTATCGACGGTTTCATAGTTAAACCTACTAGCCTGTCGACGGTTTCGTAGCCAAACCTGAAAGCCTGCCGACGATTTCGTACAGGCATGAGACGATTTCGTCGTTGACCCAGCCAGCCAACAGCCCCGTTCACGACTTTACTTGTCCGCCGGCCGACAACCACGTTCTCGTTCTTACTTGTCCGCTGGACGACAGCCCCGTACACGACCTTACTTGTCAGTCGGACGCTTTCGCCCCTGCTCGAGCTTCTCGATCGTTGCTGCGACTCGCTTCGTTCGCGTGTCTTCCCGTTTCGCGTCCAGAATCCAGCGCAAATAATCGCGTTTCATGGAGTCGGTCAACGTTTCGAAGAAGTCCGCCGCGGCGGGAGAGGCTTGCAGAGCCTCGGTCAGATCGACCGGCATTTCGGGCAAAGACGCGTCAGCATCCCGAATAACCTCGGAACGATTACCTGCGGTTTCCTGCTTCTGCCCCTGGTTCTGCTCCCGCTCCCGCTTGGCGCGCGTCTTGCCGGAATCTCCGACTCCAGCCGGACGGAACCGAAGGGCCGACCAAGTCTCGTTCATGGATATATTGGAGACGGCATCCATCTCGAGCGCCTTCATAAACTGCCAGCCGCTGTCCCGGTTGACGTCCGTCTTGATGCCGGAAGAGCCCTTGGGATAGCTGATCCAAAGCAGCCCGTCCCACCGGACGGCGCCGATCGCCGCCGGAGCCCTCTCCGCCAATTCGGCTATGGACGATACGAACAGATGCACATAATCGTAGCTTGCCGAATCCAGCTTGACATCCGCATCCGGACTTAAGCCCGCCGTTGTCGGGAGGCCAAGCTCTCCTAACACATCGTAACCTGCCGGAGGGAATAAAACGAGAGCCTTGGCGCCATCCGTCAGGCGAAGTTTGCGGACTAGCTCGCCGTTCATGTTTAGTTGCCCCCGCTTTCGAGCAGATCCTTCACCACGACGCTCACCATGATGAGTCCCGCCACGGGCGGAACGAACGAGTTGCTCGACGGAGGCTGCTTGGCCTTCCGAATTTCAGGCGCGTTCTCCGGCACGATTTTTTGCGTCACGTCCTCGCGCGGCTTGATAGGATCCTCGTCCGAGAAGACGACCTTGACGCCGCGTTTGATGCCGTCCTTGCGCAGCTTCGTCCGCACGACCCGCGCGATCGGATCCGTGTGCGTCTTGGAGATGTCCGCCACCTTAAAGCGAGACGGGTCCATCTTGTTCGCCGCGCCCATGCTGGAGATGACGGGAATGCCCCGCTCCAGGCACTGCTTGATCAGATGCACCTTGTAGATGATCGTGTCGGACGCGTCGACGACGTAATCCAGTTCGTATTCGAACAGCTTCTCGTACGTCTCCTCCGTATAAAACATCCGAAGGGAAATAACGTCGCATTCCGGATTGATCAGCTTGATGCGGTCCTTCATCAGATCCGCCTTGGGCTGGCCGACCGTCGTCGTCAGCGCGTGAATCTGGCGATTGATGTTCGTAATGTCGACAACGTCCTTGTCGATCAAAATAATCCGGCCCACGCCGGTGCGTGCCAGCGCTTCGGCGGCAATAGCTCCAACGCCGCCGATACCGAGCACGGCCACCGTGCTGCCTTTCATAATATCGAGCCCCTCGGGGCCGATCGCAAGCTCCGTTCGCGAGAATTGATGCAGCATGTTCGCCGCCTCCTTCTTCCGTCTAAAGTCCGGACTACTGGTTAGATTCGCCGGCCGGCGCGCCTGCTGCCGCCGCAGCTACGGGCTTCGGCTTCAGAACCGTGCGAATATGCAGCTGCTCGAGCTGCGAAAGTTCGACTTCGGACGGAGCATCGCAGAGCAGGTCCGTTGCGCTTGCCGTCTTAGGGAAGGCGATCGTCTCTCTAAGGTTCGTACGGCCCGCAAGCAGCATGACCAGACGGTCGAAGCCGAACGCGATGCCGCCGTGCGGAGGCGTGCCGTAGTCGAACGCGTCCAGCAGGAAGCCGAACTTCTCGTGCGCTTCTTCCATGGTAAAGCCAAGCGCCTTGAACATTTGCTCCTGCACCTCGCGTTTGTAGATCCGCATGGAGCCGCCGCCTACTTCGTAGCCGTTCAGCACGAGATCGTACGCCTGAGCGCGGATCTTGCCCGGATCGGTGTCGAAGTAATGGAGATCCTCTTCCTTCGGACGCGTAAACGGATGATGCTCCGCCACGTAACGTTTCGCTTCTTCATCCCAGCCAAGCAGCGGGAAGTCTACGACCCAGGCAAACTTGAACTTGGAATCGTCGATCAGACCGAGATCGCGGCCGAGCTTCAGACGCAGGTTGCCCAGAACGTCCGCGACAACCTTCGGTTTGTCGGCGGAGAACGTGAGTAGGTCGCCTTCTTCTACGCCTAGACGTTCCGTCAAAGCCGCGATTTCCTCTTCCTTCAGGAACTTCACGATAGGACCGCGCCATTCGCCGTCCTTTACCGTAATCCAGGCAAGGCCTTTGCCACCGTAGCGCGCAGCAAACGGCTGCAGGTCGTCAAGCTCCTTGCGGCTCCAGCTCGCGCAGCCCTTGGCGTTGAGCGCCTTCACGACGCCGCCTCCAGCCGCCACGCTAGCGAATACCTTCACGTCGCTGCCGGAGACGATGTCCGTAATGTCTTCGATCTCCAGACCGAAGCGCAGATCCGGCTTGTCGGAGCCGTATTTGTTCATGGCGTCCGCGTAAGTGATGCGTTGGAACGGAAGCTCCAGCTCTACGCCGACCGTCTCGCGAAGCAGCCTTGCGGACAATTGCTCCATCATGCCGAGCAACTGGTCTTGGGAGAGGAAAGAAGTCTCGATGTCGACCTGCGTGAACTCGGGCTGACGGTCCGCGCGAAGATCCTCGTCGCGGAAGCAGCGCGCGATTTGATAGTAGCGCTCCAGGCCTCCGACCATAAGCAGCTGCTTGAAAATTTGCGGCGATTGCGGCAGAGCAAAAAATTCGCCTTCGTGCACGCGGCTCGGAACGAGGTAATCGCGAGCGCCTTCCGGCGTGCTCTTGGTCAGGATCGGCGTCTCGACTTCGATAAATCCTTCGTTGTCCAGGAAGTCGCGGAAAATCTTTGCGGACTTGGAACGAAGCAGAAGCGTCTTCTGCATTTCCGGACGGCGAAGATCCAGGTAACGATATTTCAATCGGAGCGACTCGTCGACTTCCACACCGTCCTCGATTGGGAACGGAGGCGTCTTGGCGGCGTTCATCACTTCGATTTCGGTTACGCGAATTTCGATTTCGCCGGTAGCCAGGTTCGCGTTGTACGTTTCCGGATCGCGCTCGACTACTTTGCCGGTTACCGCAAGCACGTATTCGTTGCGGGCGCGGTCGGCGATAGCCAAGGCATCTCCGGAGAAATCGGGGTTGAATACCGTTTGCACGATGCCCGTGCGGTCGCGAAGGTCGATAAATAATACTCCGCCAAGGTCGCGGCGACGCTGCACCCAGCCGTTCAAAGTAACCGTCTGGCCTACGTCCTTTTTCGTCAATGTTCCGCAGCTATGCGTCTTCAACATCATGTTCATCAAACTCCTCTTATTGGACTAAATTAGGGTCTTGCCAAATGTCTTCCAAATATCTTGCACTATCTCAAGAGCTCGTCGGCCAGAGCCGACAAGGCAACCGGCCGCTGATCTCCCGTCGCCATCTCCTTAAGCATGATCTCGCCGCGGACAAGCTCGTCGTCTCCCAGAATAGCCGTGAACCTTGCGCCCAGACGGTCCGCCGACTTCATCTGCGCCTTCATCTTGCGTCCCTGGTAATCTCGCTCGGCTCGAATGCCCCGCGCGCGAAGCTGGTAGACCGTCTTCGATACTTCGCGTTCGGCGGCTTCCCCAAGGGCGACAACGTAAACGTCGATGCCGTTAAGCTCCGGCAGCTCCGTATTCTGGTGTTCCAGCAGCAACACCGTACGCTCCAGGCCGATGCCGAAGCCTACGCCCGGCTGATCGGGACCGCCGATGTCCGCGACCAGACCGTTATAACGTCCGCCGCCGCCGACCGTATCGATGGCGCCGATGCCTTCCGCTTTGAACTCGAACGCCGTGTGGGTGTAATAATCCAGTCCCCGAACCAAACGGTGATTGATCTCGAACGGAATGTCCATATCTGTTAGACATTGCTGCACTTTCTCGAAGTGCGTCCGACATTCGTCGTCGAGACTGTCCAGTATGGAAGGCGCATCCGTAAAATGTTTCTGATCCGTCTTGCAGTCCAGTACCCGAAGCGGATTACGATCCATCCGGGATTGACAATCCTTGCAGAGAATTTCGCGCATGGGCTCCAGAAACGCCAGCAGCCGTTCGCGGAACGCCGCGCGAATCTCCGGAGTACCCACGGAATTCACTTCGACGCGAACGCCCTTTAAGCCAACCTCCGTATAGAAGCTGTAACCCAAAGCGATAACCTCCGCATCCAGCGCGGCGTCTACTGCTCCGATCGCCTCTACGCCGAACTGGTGGAACTGGCGGTAACGTCCCGCCTGTGCCCGCTCGTACCGAAACATCGGACCGATATAGTACAGCTTCGACAAGTCCGGCTCGCCGAACAGCTTGTTCTCCACGTAGCCGCGAACGACTCCCGCCGTTCCCTCCGGCCGGAGCGTCAGACTGCGGTCGCCGCGGTCGATGAAGGTGTACATTTCTTTTTCGACGATATCCGTCGTCTCCCCGACTCCCCGCTGGAACAGCTCCGTCGATTCGAACATTGGCGTCCGGATTTCTCGGAAATTGTAACGTCGGCACAGCTCGCGAGCTTTGCCCTCAACGAATTGCCATCTCTCGACCGCACCCGGCAGGATATCCTGCGTGCCCGGCGATTTCTGAAATTTCATCCCGTACTCCTCCATTCTCTGTCCATCTGAAAATCAAAAAACTCCCGCCCCTCCCGGCATAAGCTGCCGCAAGGGACGAGAGTTGTAGCTCCCGTGGTACCACCCACATTCCGAACCATGTCTTCGCGCAAGTAACCGCCTGCCATGATTCTCTCCAGGACGGGTAACGACCGTCAAACGCATGTACGGCTATTGAGGCACCATGTCCGGAGCTAGCGGCAATGCCGCATGTCGTGGGTGTCCGTTCGCCGAATGTTCTCGGGGAGGTTCTTCATACCACCGGAATAAGGACGCTTGCAGCCTTGGCGTCCCTCTCTGCGTACTCCAAAGAGGAATTACTTTGTCCCGTCATCGAATCCATATGACAATAATAGATGTAATTTTACCTTCCCGCAGGACATAAGTCAAGAGATCGAACGAAGACGCATTACATCAACACTTGTCCATCTTTCTGCAATCGTTCGCGCAGCTTCCCGTAATCCACTGCCTGAACGGACGCATCCGCTTCCAGCGCCAGCGCCGCGGCCGTTGCCGCCGATTGGCCCAATACCATGAATACCGGCTCCATGCGAATCGAACCGTATGCGATGTGGGAAGCGGACAGGCATACGGGCACAAGCAAGTTCGCGCATTGTTCTTCCTTCGGCACGATCGAGCGGTAGCTGATCGGATAAGGACCGCTCAGCTTGATCTGCACGTCGCCTTCGTTGACGACGTCCCCTTCCGCGCTCACATGCCGCTGCGTGTTGTGCGAATCCATCGTGTAGGAGCCTTTCCCGATGGGGTCCGATACGGCCTGCCGCAGGAAAATATGGTTCTCGTTCATAACAAATTCGCCGATCATCCGCCTGGATTCCCGGATATACAGCTGTGGCGACCAATGGTCATTCTCCACGAATTCGTCGAGGGGCAGCCCCCAAGGCGCATAGAACGAACGAATCTCCTGCGGCACGCGCTCATGATGCTGCAGCGTCCATATCAAGCCGCGCTGATGGCGCTCGTGCGCGGCGGCGATCGCCTCCCGCTCCGCATAAGAGGCTTCGGGATATTCGTCATTGTATCCGATGAAATCCGTCGAGAAACCTTTGTCATTATTCGAGTCCGTCTTGCGATTAGGCACGCCGTTCAACTTAAAGAAAATCTTCTCGCCTTGCTCGATGGCCCGAAACAACAGCTCGTAATTCCGTTCATCGTAACCTTCCGGTTGTTCGACAAAGACACGATTGAGCGGATCATCGGTCAGACACATCCGATAGCAATAGGCCTGGATGCGATGATCGCCTTGTCCGTCATCGCCGCCGGCATCCGGGTTGACGCCCGGCAGCAAGCCGCTTGCGGGGTTGCCCTTCACGACGTAAGGGTCAATCCCTCGCGGAAGTTGGTTCTTAACGGCTATTCCCGATTGAATGCCGTTATATAACTCCCCATATACCTTATTGGATTCCCGGCCAGTCGCATACGACACGCCCGCAGCCTTCATAAGGTCGCCTTCATACCCGGTATCCATGAACATCCGGCCATTGTAGACGCGACCGGATTCCATGCGGATCGAGATCAAACGATTGCCTTTCTTCACAACCGGATCGGACGGATCAAGCCGCTCGCCCAACCTTACGTCGATGCCATATTCCTCGACCCATTCCTGGAATACGGCCAGCGCTTCCTTCGGCTCGAACAACCATGCCGCATGCTCGGAGCCATACCTGCGTCCGAGCCGCCTGTAGAAGTCGAGCGAAAGCCCGCCGATCGCGCTCTTGTCGCCGAAGTCGGTGTCGCCTAATCCGCCGCTGCTAAGCCCGCCAAGCCGATTAGTCGGCTCCAGCACGACTGCGCGCAGCCCCATCTTGCCAGCCTGCACGGCGGCAGCAAGCCCTGCGGATGTCCCGCCATAGATGACCAAATCGTAAGTCGTCATTTCCTCCCGCCTTCCGCTCTTTATTTAACGCCTTCCAGACACAATGCGATCAGATCGTCCACATGCGCCGTAGCCAGACACTCGACGGTGTCGGCGGCGCCATAATAAATTTTAACTTCACCGTATTCTTCAAGAATCATGCCGCCTGGAAAAATGACATTGTTGCGGAATCCGCCCTCCACCTCGTATGAAGCCTCCGGCGCGAGCAACGGCCCGCGATACTGCCCGATTACCTTGCGCGGATCGTCCAGGTCAAGCAGCATTAGGCCGGCGCAATACCGTTTCTTCCAAGCAGACTCCCAGCCGTTTTTGCCGCGCGACGGATCGATGTCTACCGCATGGAACGTTGTCAGCCACCCATGCTTCGTGCGTACCGGCGGCGCGCCTGGACCAACCTTGTCGTTGGCGTACTCAACGTCCTCGACGCCCAGCACCAGCGACGAGCGACCCCAATAGATGAGATCTGGCGACTCGGACAGCCACAGATCGAACCGGTCGCGGCCGCCCCGGCCGTACACGGGCATCGGCCTCTCCAGCCGCATATAACGGCCGCCTACCCGCTCCGGAAACAGCACCATGTTCCGATTGTCCGGCACGCTCAAACTCAATACGTCGAATTTCGCAAAATCTTCCGTCACGGCTATGCCGCCGCGCAGCCCATGCCTCGTATCCATGGCGAAACACATAAAGACTTTGCCGTCCATTACGGTCAACCGCGGGTCGTATACCCGATACACTTCCTCATCGCTCCATTGCCAGATCGGCGCGGATTGCACCTGCCAGTTAACGCCGTCGTCGCTTGTAGCCAGCCCCAGATTTGTCGTCCGTCCAGGGTACACCTCTTCTGTCTCCTCGTTGCCATAATCGTTGCGGAACACCATGACATATTTGCCTTCGTATTTCGCCACGCCGGCATTAAACACCATTGCCGGACCGTAAGGCACCTGACGGGGCGACAGCACGGGATTATGGGCATGCCGATGGATGACTGGAGCAGACTTAAGTTGTCCGATCAGAGATTCTCTTGAAGAATGAATATTCATGGGGGACGCTCCCTTCTTGTCTCGCTATCGTATCGATTCCCTGTATTTCAACGAATCGGGACCCCGACAGCGCCGGAGCCCCGAACTCTTGCTTATTTATACACGTACCTTATTTGTTCACGTACCAGGCATTGATTTCTTGAACGACTTCTTCGCCGCCAGCGCTGTTCCATGCTTTCTGCAGGCTTGCGATGCCGTCATCCGTTACTCCGTCAACGATCATCTTGATCAGAGAGTCGTTAACCGTGGTGCCCAGTTTGGCGCTGGACGCCGAGTACTTCGGCAGAAACGGCGAGAACGCCAGCGGATCTTGGTGAGTCTGTTCCTTCGGAATATTGTTGACGATCTGGAAATTGTCGAACATCGGCTTGTTCTTCTGCAGGCGCGCTTGCCAGTAGGTTACGAAGTTCGCTTCATCCATGCCGATGACGAAGTTGCTCGCTTGTCCTCTCGTATTGGCGAAAGACGGCTCAATCGGAATATAATTGCCGTTCTCCACCTTGTAGTCCACGCCTTCTTCACCGATAAAGAGTCCTTTGAATACTTCCGGCTCCAGCAGCGCGTTGATCATCTTCACCACGTCTTCGGCATGTTTGGACGACTTCGGCACGAAGGTGATTTTGTTGAATCCTCCTACAATGGTGAATCCGCTAAGTCCGTTAGGACCCTTCATCGGGGGAATGAACTGATACGCTGCATCAGGCACATTTTTTTTCAACGCTTCGTCGTAGCCCGGGATCGAAGACCAGCGCGTCCACAGCACGCCTGCGCGTCCGCTGGTGAATTTTTCGGCTGAAGTCGCGGATTTATTCGTCGCGAATTCTTTATCGAGCAATCCCTGTTCGTATAGCGAGCGTATGAATACCGTATAATTTTTTAGTTCGGGATGGCTGGAGACGTTTTCGATTTTTCCATCTATCTCATTCCAATGTCCATAGATCCCGAAAGCGCCCATGATATTGTCGATCAGGCCGGAACTGTCCATCGTAAAGGGGATGTTGTTTTTCCCGTTGCCTCCCGGATCCTTCTCCTTGAATGCTTTCAGTACATCCATAAATTCATCCAGCGTTGTCGGCATCTCCTTGCCGACCTTCTCCAGCCAGTCGGTGCGGATAAGCAATCCGCTGCTCACGTAGCTGACATTCAGCGTCGGGATCCCGTAAATTTTCCCATCCACGGTTGCGCCGGCGAGAGACTCGGGGGAGATCGCCTGCTTAATATTCGGCCCGAACTGTTCGATCAACGGCGTGAGATCCGTCAAGGCGCCGTTCTGTGCAAAGTTAAAGAAATCCTGCTTATTCATCGCATCGATGAAGTCGTAATCCGTGCCGGAAGCCATGATCAAATTCAGCTTATCGCTAGGCTTCTCCTGCGGCAACATGTCGTTCTTAACTTTGTAGCCTGTCTTCTCTTCCACGAACTGATTTACCGGGTACGTGTTGTAATCTTCCTGCATGTAGTTGCGCAATCCTTTGAGCGTCGGCTTCACTTCCGGAGCCGCCTCCGAACCGGCAGGCGGCGCGCTGGCGCTTGGCTTGTTTCCGGCATTTTCATTTTTTCCGCCGCAAGCTGCCAGTACTGTCGTGAAGGATAACATCAAAACGATCGTTGCTACCAGCCATTGTTTCCTTGACATGTGAACCCCTCCATGAGTTTCATTATAAATAATCCCTTGGCGCTTCACTATAGAAAGCACAAGAGGTTATTCCGCTTGGACCGGCGCCTGTGCTGCCGCCGTGGTCAACCTTTAACGGATCCGATCAGAATTCCCTTGATGAAATACTTCTGCAGCAGCGGATAGACGAGCAGGATCGGAATCGTCGAGACGATGATCGTCGCATTGCGTATGCCTTCGGGAGACAAGTTGAGCAGCGAATCGATGTCCTGATTGAGCAGATTCTCGTCCGAGGCTTGTAAAACGATGTCTCGCAAGTACAGCTGCAGCGGCTTCAGCGCCGGATCATTTAAGTACAGCATCGGAGAGAACCAGTTGCTCCAATAGGCGACCGCATAGAATAAGCTGATCGTAGCAAACACGGGCGCCGAAATCGGAATGATGATGCTAAACACGATTCTCAGATTGCTCGCTCCATCAAGCTTCGCCGATTCTTCCAGGCTCTCCGGCAGACTCTCGTAATAGTTTTTCATCAGGAGCATGTTGAATACGTTGATAAGCGCGGGCAATATGAGCGAACCCAGATTGTCCATCAGATTCAGATTTTTGATGAGCAAATAGGAAGGCACCAATCCGCCGTTGAACAGCATCGTGAAAATATAAAGCAACAAGATAAATTTAATGCCGGGCAGATGTTTTTTCGATAGCGGATATGCGGTTACGGCAGTGAAAAGGACCGATCCGAGCGTGCCGACGACAGTAACGTAGATCGAAACCAGGAACGCTTTCTGGAATAATTGATCGCGTATGACGAATATCATATTTTCCATCGTGAAGGCTATCGGCATCAGCCCGACTTTGCCGGATATAATCGCCCAGTTGGAGCTGAGAGACTTGGCGAGCACGTTCAGAAACGGAAACAGGCAGAGAATGGCCGAGCCGATCAGGATGATGTATACGAGCCAGATGTAAACCCGTTCGGATAATGACTGCTTTATTTTCATTGTTTTTCCCAATTTCGTCCGCTCCTTTCTACCATATGCTCTTGCCCGTAACCCGCTTGGCCAGTGCGTTGCCGCCGATGACGAGGATAAATCCGATCACCGACTCGAACAGCCCGACGGCGGTCGAGAAGCTGTATTCCATTGAGGTTAGCCCCATTCGGTAAATGTAAGTTCCAATGACATCGCCTGTCTCATAGACGGTTGGGTTGTACAGGAGCAGAATCTGTTCGGTTCCCGCTTCCAGCACACTGCCGATCCGCAATATGAGCATCAGCACGATCGTCGAAGCAATCCCGGGCAGCGTGATCGTAAAGACCTGCTGAATGCGGCTTGCGCCATCAAGCTTGGACGCCTCGTATAATTCCGGATCGAGTCCTGCGATCGCAGCGATAAAGATGATTGCGTTCCATCCCGCTTCCTTCCAACCGGCCGTGGCTACGATTACGCTGCGGAAATAGCCGTTGTCCATAAAAAAGTTGATCGGTTCTCCGCCGAAGTAGGAGATGATTCCATTGACAATGCCGGTTTGCGGAGACATGATGTTGACGAACAAACCGGCGATGATGACCCACGACAGAAAATGAGGCAAATAAATAATCGTCTGAATCGTACGTTTGAACCACATGCGGCCGACTTCATTCAGCAAAATCGCAATGATAATCGGAATTGGAAACAGGATGACGATCTTATATAGGCTGATGAGCAGCGTGTTCGTCATGATGCTTCCGAATTCATCCGAGGCGAACAGTCTCTCGAACTGCTTAAACCCTACCCATGGGCTATCGCCAATTCCTTTGAAAATGTTGAAATCCTGAAACGCGATGACCAGGCCGTAAATCGGCGTGTATTTGAATATAGCCAAAAAGACGAGTCCCGGAATCAAGAGCAGGTACAAATCGTAATTGCGCTTGATTTGCGATATCCAATGATTACCTCTGTTCATGCTGTCCCTCCAATCCGGCGTTAGTCGTGCTTGATCATAGATTCATGATACATGTCGGGGTGCAGGGAGCGTGAGGTACAGATTTAAGAGGGAATAGTACAATCGTCAGGTCGATGGGGGATGGACGGCATGAAAAAAGCTGCCCCGCCAGGTCTGATTGAGACCTTTGCGGGACAGCTTGGCATCTTGTTATTCATTTCGCTCATATTCCTCTGCCGGAAACCATATGCTGACCGTCGTGCCCTTTCCAGGCTGCGATTCGATGACCAAGCGGCCGGCGCCGCCAGTGAACAAACGCACTCGCTCCCATACGTTATACAAGCCGTAGCTGGACGAAGACGAAGAAGCGTTTAGACTGGCATACAATTGCGCGATTTGTTCCTCCGTCATGCCGATGCCGTCATCAGTCACGCGAATGACGAATGTTTGGCCTTCCGCCTCAGCCTCTACGCGGATACTCCCATGATGGCCTTCTCTATTATGAACGCCATGCATAATGGCGTTCTCGATGATCGGTTGAATCGACAACTTCGGAATAGACCGGCCAGACAGCAATCCGGGGAATTCTACCGAATAATCGAAATTGTGAAACCGCTGCTTCTGAATTTCCAGATAAGCCTTCGATAAGTTCATCTCATCTTCCAGCGGCACGATGTCCTTGCCTTTATTCAGCGTCAAACGGAAATATTGCGCCAGCATGTTCAACATCCGGCTGATGTCGTGCGCTCCCTTGGTAAGCGCCATCCAGTTGATCGTATCTAGCGCATTGTAAAGGAAATGGGGATTAATCTGCGCCTGCAGCGCTCGCAGCCTCGCCTCTTTCTCCCGCTCCTTGGCGCGGTAATTGTCTTCCATCAGATGCTGGAACGTCGAGAGCATATGCGTCACGCTCTTTTCAAGCCGGATGACGACGCCGCTGGGATGAGGAATGCCTTCCTCGATCATCGCGGCGCCGCGCACCCTCAGCTGTTCGGTAATATCGCGAACGCGGTTGATCGTACCGCGCGTCAAATGCGCGAACACGAGGAAGGCTCCGACAATAAACAGCAAGGCCAGCGACAGCGCCAAGACAAGCGAGAATCCGACATTAAATTGATTGCTCATGCGACTGATCTGGCCTGCCGGCAACAGAGAAACGACTTTCCATCCTCCTTCGCTAAGCGTATCGAATATGACGAAGTACGTTTGCGTATCCATCGTGATTTTCTCGATGCCGAATGGTTGATCGGCGATAAGCTTGAACGTTTCGGGCGGCAGCAGCGGATGATTCAGTTTCTCCGGTTGACCATGGGACACGATCATCCCGGTCGCATCCGCTACATACATGTTATGGCTATGGACGTCCAGTTCCGCCTGGTTCAGAATGGCGGCCAGATTGGCTTCCGCGACATCCAGCATAAGAATGCCAATAATGCGGCTATACGCATTCGGATCCCGGATAATGCGGGCGGAGGAGAATACGCGAGCTTCGCTTGGCGTACTGATGTAACGCTCCATATGCGTCGGAATCCATTGCACAGCGCCATTGCGCCCGACCACCTCGTCATACCAGGGCATACGGGCCGCCTGGTCAAGGCTGAAGAAATTGACATGTTCGCCCGCATACATCTTGTCGGCATTGACGTACAGCTTGATCTTCAAAATATCGCTGCCTTGCAAGCTGCGCAGCATATTGCCAAGCTTCTTCTCTTCCTCCACTTGGCTGAACCTGGTACCGCTTTGCGGATCACGAGCCAGAATTTCATACAAATCCGTATTCAGAATAAGGGCGTCGGAAATCTCCTGCACCTTGGCGAGCCGATAATCCAGATTAATTTTCACCTGCTGCACGGACTTGAGCATCGATTGGGTCACCTGGCGCTCCAGAATGTCTGCCGATTTCTCGAAGTAATAATAGAGAAGACATCCTGCAGGCAGCAGTAGAACAAGCAGGTAGAGCAGCAGCATTTTGCGATAGGTGTGCCACATCAGTTGAAATCTGCGCAGCAGCATGCTCATGAACCGGCTGCACCTCCATATCCCGTCATTTAGATCGCTGCCAGAAACGAAGCCGCCGTCTGGGCGATTCGCCGGTACCCCTCCTGATTCGGATGAAGCCGATCATTCGTGAAGCTATCCAGCGTTAACTTGTTGAAGCCGCTAACCGCATATAAGTCCAGCACCGGCAATGCATATGCCTGTCCGATCGATTGAACGGCAGCCGCGTAATCCGCTAACAAGCAGCCTTTGTCGTTGCGCTTCTCGCTATCGTACCCGTCTTTGTCCCGTTGCAGCGGTGTCCACAGATTCATCCTGCAGAGCGGATAGCGGGTCAGCAGCTCCTCGATCAGCGACTGGTATGCGCCGAAGAACGTGTGATTATCGAACGCGGAACCGATCGGCCGCAATGCGCCGAGCGGCATATTCAGCCGGTAATCGTTGGTCCCGGCGAAGATGGTCAAACAATCGTATGCTTGTTCCAGGCTACGGCCCATATAGACGGTTGCCCCGTCGTCCCGATCGCTGCCGGCCGTCATCGGGCACCCTCCTCGGCCGAAATTGTCGACCTTCGCGAACCCTAGCTCCGCTTGAACAAGCGGCTGGTACCTGCCGGCCGCGGTAATGCTGTCGCCCAGCGTTGCCCAGCTTGCGCCTTGCCATCTGTTGTTGCCCATTAATTCATCCTCCTGTGCAAGTCCCGGTAATCGCTTGGATTCATCCCCGTATACTTGCGGAATTGTTTGGTAAAGTAGCTCGGTTCGGCATATCCGATCGACGAGCATATTTCCGACAGCTTCTGGTCGCTGTCGGTGAGTCTTTCTTTTGCTTTCTCCATGCGCACCCTTGTGATATATTCGTTGATCGTTTCCCCGGTTTCCTGCTTGAACAAGAGACAGATGTACGTTTTGGCCAAATACACTTGCGAGGCAATATCCGCAATCGTCAGGTTGTCCGAATATCTTTCGTGAATGATTCGCATGATGGCCGTGATGACTTCCGGGATCGGTTTCTCTTGACGGCTCCCGATCCGTTCGCACACTGCCGTCAGGTAGTCCTTCAGATGGAGACACATATCGTCAATCGTCTCCAGCTTCATCAGCTGCGACCAGGCATCGGATTCCCGCTCGCCGAGATCTCCCATGCGCATGCCGAACTCGGACAGAAATTGGGATGAAACAAGCAGCAGCTGCAGACAGATACGCTGGCAATCGATAAAGCCGATGCCCGCGCTTGTGCGCAATTCCGCGAACAACTTATCAAGCTGCAGCGACACCTCGCCGATGTCGCCTGTCTTCAGGACTGACGCGAAGACGGCCATGCGCTCATTGATGAGCCGGTAATCGACATCCTTCTGCGCGGCCATTACGTCGAACGTAATCACTTGGTTTTTGCCGAGGAACAATTTGCGCTCGATCGCTTCTGCCGCCATCTTGTAACTGTCGGCCAACAATCCCATATGCTCCACCGTACCGCCGACGCCGATCGTTAAGCTAATCGCCTCCGCCATTCGGCTCAGGAATCCGTTGAGGCTCCCCATCAATTCGCTCACCAGCGGGAATATGATATCTTCCCCTTCCGCCTCCGGCAGCGCGACGAGAAGCACGTATTCGCCCCGTTGATGCTCGAACACGTTGCCGGAGACGCGCGCGTCTATGATTTCCTGACAGATGTTCTGGATCGCAAATGAAATTAACTGCGTATTCTGCTCGGTCATCGTAGCGAATACGGTTCTTGGATTGTTGATGCGTATGATCAGGGCGCAGTAGGGAGCATCGTACGACAGCTTGAGATCAAGGAAATCTATGCGCTTCTCCATCGATAGCCGGTCCGCATGCCCGTCGCGGATTAGTTGAATGAAGAACTTCTCCCGCAGGAGCGGAATACTTTGGTTCAGCCGGGCGTTCATTTGCTGCAGCATGTCCTTGCGGTTTTCTTCCCGCTTCGTCATCGCCATGATTTTCTCGATAACCGCGTTCAATTCCTCCAGATTGACAGGCTTTAGAATATAATCCACCGCATCCATCTTCATTGCGGATTTCAAATATTCGATATCGTCATAGCCGCTGATGAATACAAATTTCGTATCGGGATGTTGGCCCTTCAGTCGATTTACCATCTCGATCCCGTCCATGCCAGGCATCTTCACATCGGTCAGCACGATGTCCGGCTGAATCCGGCCTGCCAGTTCCATGCCTTTGATCCCATTTTCGGCTTCGCCGGCAACTTCGATCCCGTATTCGAACCAGTTGATGCACAATTTCAGCCCGTTTCGGGTCGAATATTCGTCATCGACAATGATCAGCTTATACATGGTTTCCTCCCCAGTACAGATAAGCTTTTGTCTTTATTATATATTGAACCGACTAGGTCAAGTTTATGGAATGATGGTCGAATGTTATGTAATACAGCAAGCGCAACGCCTCGGAAGACAGAAAAAAACCTGCATACACCATGCAGGTCCAAAGTAATTTATATTTTAAAAAAGGGGGTCGAGTTCTATTATAGGTTAACGATGTTAAGCGAAAGTTAGAATTTCGTTACAGAAATATTACAATTTCGAAAGCGTTTTTAGCGTAGGCTGGAAAGGCTCAGAAACCGAGCCCTGGCCTCCTTACAAGCGGCGAACGGCCGCCTCGCTGCTGATCTTCGTTCGCGATGTCGGTCTCCAGCTCCGCCATAACGAAAGCTTCTCTCCGCTCCGGCAGCAGCAGACCTCTGCTTGTTCGCTCCAGCCCTTGTTCCTTACGAGATTGATGCATGCGCGGTCCCCCCGAATAAGAATTGCGGCGCGGAAGCCCGAAGGCGTCCAATCTGCACAAGCCGTCTAACCCTTATTGTTGCCACACATGCCCTTGTTTTAAGCGCCGCTCTCCAAAATTAACGTGACGGGGCCGTCATTGACAAGGGAAACATCCATCATCGCGCCGAATCGGCCAGTCTCGACCTTCAGCCCGATTTCCCGCAACAGCCCGTTAAAGTAATCGTACAGCCCTTCGGCCTGCTCCGGCCTTGCCGCAGCCATGAAGTTCGGTCTTCTTCCCTTCCGGCAATCCCCGTACAGCGTAAACTGCGACACCGATAAAATGTCTCCTCCGACGTCGAGCACGGAATGATTCATTTTCCCGCCTTCATCCTCGAAGATCCTCAGTCCCGCCACCTTGTCCGCCATCCAGCGAACTTCTTCCTTGCCGTCCTCATGCGTAAGTCCGACAAGTAGAACGAGACCGTGCCGAATCGCTCCGACGGTCTCGCCCTCCACCGACACGCTGGCTTCCTTGCTGCGTTGCACGACAACCCTCATCTGTTTCAATCTCCTCAATGCTACTGCATAATCCGCTGTACGGAGTAAATGTCCTGCACCCTCTTGATCTTCTCAACGACTGATGACAGGTGATCAATATTGCGGATCAGCACCGTCATATGAATAAGCGCCATCTTATTCTTGACGGAACGTCCCGTCACCGCGCTAATATTCGTCTTGCTCTCGGAGACGGCTTGCAATACTTCGTTCAGCAATCCTCTGCGATCGTGGCCGGTAATTTCGATGTCGACGCTGTAATTCGCTTCGACGGAATCCTCCCACTCCACTTCGATGACGCGGTCCGCTTCCTCGCCATCCTCCCCAAACGGAATATTCGTGCAGTCCATCCGATGCACGGATACGCCGCGCCCGCGCGTAATGTAGCCCACGATGGCGTCGCCGGGAACGGGATTGCAGCATCTGGCAAATCGGACAAGCAAGTTGTCGACGCCTTTGACGGTAACGCCGTGATTCGGCCTGCTTTTTTTGCTCGGCGCCGATGCTTTGATTTCCTTCATCTCGCCGGTGAGTTCGATCTGATTGGCCTCTTCCGCTTCCTTGCGCATCTTCTCCGTCATTTTGGTGCAGATCTGGGCGGCCGTAATGCCGCCGAAGCCGATCGCGGACATCATGTCCTCGATGTCGTTAAACGTATATTTGGCCGCCGCTTCCTGCAGCTTGTCGTCGACCATCCAGGCGGAAGGCTCCAGTCCTAGACGCTTTAGCTCGCGCTCCAGCATCTCGCGGCCCTTCGCCACGTTTTCTTCCCGCTTCTCTTTCTTGAACCATTGCCGGATCTTGCTGCGGGCATGGGACGATTGAGCGATCTTCACCCAGTCCTGACTCGGTCCGTATGAATGTTTCGACGTCAAAATTTCGACGATGTCGCCGGTCTTTAGCTTATGATCCAGCGGCACGATTCGCCCGTTGACCTTCGCGCCGATGGTGCGATTGCCGACTTCCGTATGAATCCGATAGGCAAAATCCAACGGCACGGAGCCTGCGGGCAGCTCGATGACTTCCCCGCTGGGCGTAAATACGAAGACGAGATCGGCGAAAAAATCCATTTTGAGCGATTCCATGAACTCCGCCGCGTCCCTGGTTTCCTGCTGCAGCTCCAGAATCTCGCGGAACCATGACATTTTGTCCTCAAAGTTGCCGTCCGGAACAATCATGCCTTCCTTGTAAGCCCAGTGAGCCGCGATTCCATATTCTGATGTACGATGCATCTCCCATGTACGAATCTGCACCTCGGTCGGCTCACCGTTAGGACCGATGACGGTCGTATGCAGCGACTGGTACATATTCGCCTTCGGCATGGCCACGTAATCCTTGAACCGGCCGGGCATCGGCTTCCAGAGTGTATGAATAATCCCTAGAGTCGCGTAACAATCTTTAATATTCTCAACGATAATACGAATCGCCAGCAGGTCGTAAATTTCATTGAACTGCTTGTTTCGCGCCGTCATTTTTTTGTAAATGCTGTACAGATGTTTGGGACGTCCGGAAATATCCCCTTCGATCCCCATCTCCTCAAGCTTTTCGCGAATGCGAGAGATCACGTCATCGATAAATTGCTCGCGTTCCGCGCGCTTCTTTTTCATAAGGTTCGCGATGCGGTAATATTGCTGTGGATTAAGGTATCGAAGCGCAATATCCTCCATCTCCCACTTGATGGCAGAGATGCCCAGCCTGTGCGCGATTGGACAAAAAATTTCCAACGTCTCGTAAGCGATTCGCCTCTGCGATTCTTCCGATTGAAACTTCAGCGTTCGCATATTATGAAGGCGGTCGGCCAGTTTAATCAGAATGACTCGAATATCCTGGGCCATGGCGACGAACATTTTGCGATAGTTCTCGTTTTGCTGCTCTTCTTTGGACTGGAAGCGGATTTTCTCCAGCTTCGTTAATCCATCGACAAGCATGGCGCAGGTTTCGCCAAATTTCGCGCGGACCGTCTGCAGGTCTACTGTCGTATCTTCGACTACATCATGAAGCAGCGCCGCAATGATCGACAGTACATCCATCCCCATATCGACGAGTATATCCGCCACCGTTACCGGATGCAGAATATACGGCTCTCCCGACTTCCGCACTTGTCCATGGTGGGCCTGCTCCGCAAAGTCGTAGGCTTCCTTGATGCGCACGAGATCCTGCTCTTTCATATATGCGGATGCCTTCTCAAGTAATTGCTCTATGCCCATGAAACGTCCCTTCCCAAATAGAAACGGCGAACCCATCCCTTCTGGATGTCCCGGCCGTTCCTCGAATAAGTGGTAGCCGATCGGTCAATCGCCGGCGACAAGCCTCATTAAAGGTTTTCTCATATTATGCCTGTAACTGTCCCGCCGCGTCAACTTCCAAGGAAGAAAAAACGACGATACCTCTCATCCCGCAACAAAAAAAGCGCCTTGAAGGGGTACCAGGCCGTTTGACCGGGTCCCGCTTCAAGGCGGAATTGAACCGCTGCTGCCCTTATTCGTATGTCATTAACGAGAAAATATCGACCCCGTCCAGCTTGGAACGGCCGGTAAGGTACGCAAGCTCGATCAGAAAGGCCGCGCCTGCAACCTCGCCGCCGAGCTGCTTGATGAGGTTGATGGAGGTCGCGATCGTTCCACCCGTCGCAAGCAGATCATCTGCGATGAGAACACGTTGTCCCGGCGAGATGGAGTCCGTGTGCATGGCCAGCTGATCCTTGCCGTATTCCAGATCGTAGCTAGCCGTGATCGTCGCGCCGGGCAGCTTGCCGCTCTTGCGGATCGGCGCGAAGCCGACGCCTAATGCCAGCGCGAGCGGCGCGCCTACGACGAAGCCGCGCGCCTCCGGGCCGGCCACTACGTCGATCCTGAGATGTTCGACAGCCGCGCGCATCTGTTCGATAGCTGCGCGATAGACGTCTCCGTCTTTGAGCAGCGTCGTAATATCCTTAAAGCGGATGCCGGGCTGAGGGAAGTCGGAAATGACCCGAATGTAGTCTTTGAAGTTATAAGTTGAACTTGTCATGGTGGAACTTCCTTTCTTACTTGAATAGGTCAGGCTCAGGATCAGGCCGGCGAGTTGGCGCCGCTCGCGCCTTGATAGCGGCTCAGCGCTGCCTGATAGCGGCTGGAGGAGGACAGCTCCCGCTTTACGGGAGAAACGGCTACGTTGACGGTTCCTCCCCCTATCTCGATAAAGCCCAGCTCCTCGAATACGTCAAGCATAAGCCGTACCGAAGGCACCGTCAAGCTGCAGAGAGCTGCCAGCTTCTCGGCAAGCCCGCGCTCCTGCGCGCGTGAAATTTTGCGGAGCTGCTGGTACACGGCGCCGAATTGCTCGCGGGCGGGGAACACGTCCGGCAGCTCCCTTTCGTAATGGAGATCCTGCAGCATAAGCTGCGGCTTGCGCTGGCCGTTCCATTCGTTAATCGACAGCTCGCCGATCAGGTCGATAAGGCAGCCGGGCTCAAGCGTCCCCGACATGGCCCCCATGCCAAAACCGATAACGTCCAGGCCTGTTCTGCCGCTGCCAAGAGACATCTTGAGATGTTTGGACTCCTTGCCGATCGCCCGACGATCCGCGACGCGGGTCCCTTCGAACAGCAGGCGCGGAGACGGATTGCCGACTCCGAACGGCTCCAGCAAAGCCAGCTGGGAGATCGTCTCCAGCGTGGCGTCCTGCAAGCTGCTGCGGAGATCGATAAGCGATCTCGGAATCCAATCTTCCTCGGACAGCCAGGTCTTCGCCAACAAGGATAACTGCTCCTCCAGCTGGTCCAGTTTGTCGCGATGAAGGCTCATCCCTGCAGCAGCTTGGTGTCCGCCGTAATGATCCAGCAGAGACTCGCATGCCGTCAACGCCGCGTGGAGGTCGAAGCCCTCGATGGAACGCGCCGAGCCTTTGCTCATGCCGCTCTCCGGGTCAATGCCCAGCACGACGACAGGCTTGTAATAACGCTCCAGCAGCTTGGAGGCGACGATTCCGATAACGCCCACGTTCCAGCCGACGCCGGCGACCAGAATGACGGAGGGCTCTTCGGTCCCAGCAGCGTCAGCAGCCCCGCGTTTGCCGAGCCATTGCATGTCCGCTTCCTTCACCATCTCGTCGACGATTCGCTGACGTTCCTTGTTAAGGCTGTCCAGTCCGATCGCTCCCAAAATGGCGGAGTCGTAATCGGCAGCCGTAAGCAGCTCCACCGCACGTTTGGCATGATCCAGACGGCCTGCGGCATTAATGCGAGGCGCCATGCCAAACGCGATACCGGTGGAAGTGATTCCCTCCAGCTCAAGGCCAGCGGCCTCTGCAAGCGCACGGAATCCGATGGAAGGCTCCAGCCGCATGCGCTCAAGACCGCTGCGGACGAAGATCCGGTTCTCATCCTTAAGCGGCATCAGGTCCGCGACGGTACCCAAGCTGACGATATCCGTCCACTCCATTGGAGGCCGCTCCAGCAGCGCGGTTGCAAGCTTAAAGGCTACGCCCACGCCGGCAAGTCCCTTAAATGGATAAGGGCATTGCTCCTGCTTCGGATTAACGACGGCCGCTGCATTCGGAATGCGTTCGGGAGGCTCGTGGTGGTCGGTAACTACGATATCAACGCCGCAAGTTTTGGCATATTCGACCTCTTCGTAAGCGCTGATGCCCGTATCGACGGTCACGATCAGCGTTACTCCTTGATCGGCCGCAAGCTGGATTGCGGCATTGTTTAGTCCGTAGCCTTCCAGCGCGCGATGCGGAATATAATAATCGTAATCAAGACCTAATGTCTGAAAAGCATGACACAATAAGGAAGTACTGGACACGCCGTCTGCGTCATAATCGCCATAGATGCGCACCTTCTCTCCTTGCTCCAGCGCAGATCTAATCCGGTTTACCGCGGCGTCCATCCCAAGAAGCAAGTAAGGATCATGCAGATCCTCCATGCCTCCATTAAGGAAGCGGCTCGCGCTGGTTATGTCCTCGTAGCCGCGCTGGACGAGCAGCTTGCCGACAAGAGGAGGCACGCCTAGCTCCTCGCAGAGCCGGC
Source organism: Paenibacillus sp. MY03 (assembly GCF_002165585.1). Taxonomy (NCBI): domain Bacteria; kingdom Bacillati; phylum Bacillota; class Bacilli; order Caryophanales; family Paenibacillaceae; genus Paenibacillus; species Paenibacillus sp. MY03. Next base: position 218,726 of record NZ_MXQD01000004.1, read on the forward strand.
GTGCCTTATTTTCGCTGCTTTCGGTCCATTCCGCCAATAACCAGCGGGTCTTTCTTGTAATCATCAGGTTACTCTCCTTCCTGCTGTCTAGAGGCCTATTGCAGCAGTGTGGGCATCTGCTCCTGATTAGGGTCGTGATTGGATTTGTATGGATAACCCGGATCATAAGGCTCCACATAAATCATGACCTCGGAGAGATGGAGGAATCGGTGCATGAGGAGGAGCTTGACCCGTTTTGCAATGTCCTGTCCTTCCAGCACCGTAATGCGGGGGTTGACGCTGATGACAATCTCCGCCACAACGTAATGGCCCTGCTCTCTTGCCCGGATCGACTGGACCGTAACGACGCCCTCTACGCGTTGTACAACCGCCATCAGCTCCTCCGCTGATTCCTCCTGCTTCCGATCATGGCCGACTTTTCCTTTGCCACGAAACAGAATGTTCGCCACGTAATCCCATAAGCGTCTCTTGTAAACGGGCTGTCTGCCGCCCTCTCGCTCTCTGGTTGACATATGTGCCAAATACCTCCTGGATCGCAAGCGTCTATCGCTTATTCTTGTAGATTAAGGTGTCGGCTTTGCTGCCGCCTTCGGTTTCTGCTTCTCCTTGCGCTTGAACAGGAACCACAGCGGGCTTGCGATAAATACCGTAGAATACGCACCGCTGACCAGTCCGACAAGCAGAGCAAGCGAGAACATCTTGATGGAAGGGCTGCCCAGGAAGAATATACATACGGTGACGATAACGACCGTTAATACCGTATACAAGTTTCTTGCCATCGTTTGCCAAATACTAGCATTAACGAGATGGGCCAGCTGCTCTTCGTTTTTGTGCTGCGAGAACCTCAGATTTTCCCTGATTCTATCGAATATGACGATTTTATCGTTAATGGAATATCCCAGCGTCGTGAGCACGGCCGCGATAAACGGCAGATCGACCTCGAAGCGGAAGATGGAAAAGATCGCGATAACGACAAAGCTGTCATACAGGATAGAAATATTCGAAGCCAGCGCGAAACGCCACTCGAATCGGATCATGACGTAAACCATGATGCCCAGGCTCGCGATCAGGATCGCCCAGATCGTCTTGATGCCTAGCTCCCGCGCCAGATCCGGTGACACGACGTTTACCTCGGAGGAAATGTCTTCCCCGTATTTCGCCTTCAGCGCCTCAAGCACCTTGGCCGACTGCTCCTGATCCAGGATATCATTGAAACGGATCGTGGCGCGGTCGTTGTTGGCCCCGCCGATCGTCGGCGTCTCGTCCGGGAAACCCGCTTCATCCAGCGTTGTCTTAATGTCTTGCTGCGTCACGCTTTGTCCGATGGAGACGTCGATGTTCGTTCCAGCCTTGAAGTCGACTCCCAAGTTGAGCTGAAACAGAATAAGCGAGATGATGCCCACAAGAGTGAGCCCGATCGAGAATATAAAATATTTGTTCCGGTTTTTGACGAAATCGTAACGGATTTTCGTATCAAAGTTCACGGATTTCACTCTCCTTCACGCCGTAGTAGCCGGGTTTCATGAACCGGTTGCTTCGTACGAGCATATCCAGAAGGAAACGCGCGAAATAAATATTCGTAACGATGCTGACCAGAATGCTAAAGATCATCGTGAGCGCAAAACCTTTAATCGCTCCGTCGCCGATAAAGTACAGAACGGCGCTGGAGATAATACCCGTAATGTTAGCGTCCATAATGGTGCGGAACGAGCTTTTGGAACCCGCCTTCAGGGAAGACAGCATGCTCTTGCCCGACCGGATTTCTTCTTTGATGCGCTCCGCCGTAATTATATTGGCGTCCACGGCCATCCCGACGCCGAGGACGAATGCCGCGATACCGGGAAGCGTCAGCGTCGCGTTCATCAAATTCTGAACCAGAATAAGCATCCATGCATAAGTGATGATCGTGATCGCCGCAACGAAGCCCGGCAAACGAAAAATAATGATCATGAAGACAAGGACGATCACCGAGCCCAGGATGCCAGCCGTTACGGTATCCTTAAGCGACTCCATGCCGAGCTTTGCCCCGATGCTATTCGTGTACTTCTCTTCAAGCTTAAGCGGCAACGAGCCCATGTTGATCAGGTCGCGCAGTTCTCTTGCTTCTTGCGTCGAGGAGTTGCCCATTTCGATTACTGCGCTGTCGCTGGCAATAACCTGATTGACTCGCGGACTCGAAATCTCTTGTTCATCCAGATAAATCGACATCGTCTGTCCGACAAGCTTGGATGTCACTTCCTCGAATTTCTTCGCGTTTTTTAGCTTGATCGTGACGACAGGACGGTTAAGCTCATTGAACTCAAGTCCAGCCGCGTTTTCCACGAAGTCCGTTCCCGTCAGCATAATTTCGCCGTCCGGCGCGCGGAAAGTCAGGTTGATCGGCTTGGCGAGCAAATTTCTTACTTCCTCTTCGTTCTCTACGCCTGGCAGCTTGACACGAATGCGGTTGGCGCCTTCTGTCGTAATCTCAGGCTCTACCAATCCGGATTCGTCCACACGCTTCTGCAAGCTGTTCGCCGTCTGCTTTAAGCTCTCCGGCGTGACGGCTACTCCCCCTTCATAAGGTACCGCTTCGTAAAGCACCTCGAAGCCGCCCTTTAAATCGAGGCCTAACTTGACGCCTTTCAGCAGCCAAGGGCTTGTACCGGCCATGACGGCGAACGCCACGACCACGATCGCGAGGAAGGCTACTATTCTCTTCCCGAACATACGTCTGAATCCTCCTTATGATCTCAATATTCCCATTATACAGATGCCGCAAAAACGAGTCAAAAAGAAAGAACCTCATCTTTAGAACGAGGTTCCCTTGTATGCGCTGATCGTCAGATGGTTCATGAACTGAGTGACCTTCAGCGACAAAATATCGTTCACCAATCGATGCAGCTCCGGCTGTCCGTTTTTGGCGTAACCCGCGCTAACGCATTCCCATACATCCTTGCCCGTCACATGCTCGTAGCCGATGAGCCGGAATTCTTCCGCTTTGCTGATACATAGCTCTTCGATCATCACACTAAGCTCATTATCCGCCATGGCTAACCCTCCCGTTCGCGTTCCTGCACGCTCTGCACCTTCTATGTATTCGACCTCGAAAGCCATTCTCCTGCCGGGCTTCGGTCAGAAGAAAATGGCAGACATCTAAGCGGACATGCCGCGCATACAGATAAGAGATAGACGGTACAAGCCGACAAGCGGAGCGGAACGGGCCGGGCTGCTGCGGCAAAGGTCTAAGCTGAAGGAGTTGAAGCGTTCGACATGACGAAACAAACGTTTATCAAAGGAGCCATGATTCTGCTTGCAGCCGGCATCGTAAATCGCCTGTTGGGCTTTGTGCCGCGAATTACACTGCCTCGTATCATCGGAGCGGAAGGCGTCGGCCTCTATCAGCTCTCCTATCCGTTCCTCATCGTTATGCTAACATTAATAACGGGAGGCATCCCGCTTGCCATCGCCAAGTGGATTGCCGAAGCGGAATCCGCCGGCGATACCGACCGCGTGCGTTATATATTCCGCACCGCGATGCTGCTCACTGTAGCCGTATCCGTTGTGCTTACCCTCGGGATGCTGTTGTTCGCTCCTTCTATTATTCGTTATCTGCTGCCCGATACCCGCGTTTACCAGACCTTTATGGTGATGTCGCCGCTGCTGGTCATAATCGGCGTATCGTCTGTATACCGAGGCTACTTCCAGGGCAAACAAAACATGATTCCCGGCGCCCTGTCTCAGACGATCGAGACGATTATCCGCATTGTTGCGTCGCTTGTCTTCGCCTATTTGCTGTTGCCATACGGGCTGGAATGGGCTGCGGCCGGGGCCATGCTGGGGGTCGTTGCCGGAGAGATCGGCGGACTGGCGGCGTTGCTTTGGCATTATCGCACGAAAAGGGGAGACAGGGGGAAAAGGGCTCATCGCGGGACGCTTGCGCCAAACGACAATTCGCCTATTTTGAAACGGCTGATCGGACTTTCCCTGCCCGTGACAGGCAGCAAGCTCGTCGGCTCCTTATCCTACCTGCTCGAGTCCATCTTTACGGCGAAGTGCCTTGCTGTGGCGGGTATCGCGACGGGCATTGCCACGGCACAATACGGCGCTTTGCAAGGCATGATTATCCCGCTGGTCCTCCTGCCGACGGCTCTGACGTATTCGCTGGCCGTTTCGCTTGTCCCGTCCCTTTCGGAGGCGGCAGCGCGAGGCGATAAAGCATTAATTCAGAAGCGCATGCATCAATCCATGCGGATCGCGCTCGTCTCAGGCGCTCCGTTTGTAGTTGTCATGACTTTGTTTGCAGAGCCGCTATGTCGCATTATCTATGCTCATGAGGAATATGCGCCCATGCTCCGGCTAATTGCACCCGTCGGGCTTTTTATTTACCTGCAGGCTCCCTTGCAAGCCGCGCTTCAAGCGCTGGACAGACCAGGTGCCGCCTTAACGAATACGTTTCTGGCGGCCGGGATCAAGCTGGTTCTTATTGTACAGCTCGCTTCCAAGCCGGAGCTGGGCATTTACGGCGCGCTTATCGCCATCAACGTTAACATTGTTCTCGTCACCGTACTTCATGGCATCAGCGTTCTTAAATATATCGGCTTCCGCATGCAATTCGCCGACTTCATTAAAGTCGGTGCGGCAATGGTCATTATGGGGGCAGCCGCCCAGTGGCTCATGCATCGGATGCCGATCTCGCTGGAATGGATCGCGCTTGTGTCAGCTTGCTTTATTAGCGTTATCCTTTACATTCTGCTCATGATCTGGATGAAAATTATAGACAGGCATGATATCGCGCGTATTCCCTGGATCGGTGCTTGGTTCAGGTAAATCTTTTGTGATGCACATCCACGAATAACTTGCCCTTATGGTCAATCGTGCAGAGGAAAACCTCCTTGAAGTCGTGGACATTTTCCTCTTGCAGCGCGTTTTTTAGCCAGAATCGTGTTTTTTCGATTTTGGACAAATTCTCATCCTGTACTTTGCCATCCATAATTAGCGGAATTGGCAATATTTCAAAACGGTAACTTGGCGGAATGACCCCGTTTCCAGAGTTTCTGATTCGCTCACTACTGCCTTGCCGACTGTTTTTGGCCAAATTCTGGGATACCGATATGGCAGTTTGCTCTTGAGCGATTTCCTCCCCATGATCTGCATCATCCCTCGGAATAACGGACAGCTTGCCGCTAGTCTCCAGAATAGCGAATTCAACGTCTGCAACGGACGTAATTTTATTTTCGCGCAGCTGAAGCATGAGATCGTCCAGATTATAACGCTGCTTCTTCATCACATCGCGATTTATTTTCCCTTTTGCAATAACCACACTCGGCTTGCCGTCAAAGAATAGACGGATTTTGCGATTGCTCATCGATAACAGCGCCATCGTCACCTGGATGACGAGCAATGCAGCCATAGGTATGATGCCGTCCCACATGGACCGGTTGACGTCTTCTATAACAATGACCGCAATCTCGGCGATCATGACCGAAATGATCAAGTCTAACACCGACAGCTTGCCGATCTCCCGCTTCCCCATCAGTCTCATGATGACGAATACGACGAAATAGATGACGGTCGTCCGGATCAACAGGCTCCACAACTCCATTGATTAGCGCCTCCTCCGATAGTTTCGCCAAGCGGCCTGCCACCGTGCAAGTGGAAGGCGTTCAAGCTCGTACAGCTATTCTGACCTTGACGACATTCCGTCATACGGCAAATCCGACACGAATATATGGCAATTGCTTCTTTGCATGCTTCGTGATCAAAAGCGGACTTTTTGAACAGCAACTTGTACTATTTCCTCCAGCTTGGCCATATGGTGTACTAATACCTTTGAACTGGAGGAGGAATAGGATGAGTTCCGTCAAGCAAGCCCCCAAAACGCCCGTAATCGGACCACCATTACTCGCGGGAGTCGTATTCTCCTTGATTTGGCTGGCAGCAGGCGCCTTGCTGCTGTCCTTTATGCTTCATTTCGGCAACATGCGGGAAAACGAGCTTGGCACATACGCATTGCTCGTTCACGCCGCCTCGGCATTAGCCGGGGGATTCTCTTCGGGCAAAAGATCGGAGCGAAGAGGCTGGTATAATGGCGGACTGCTTGGCGGCATCTACGGAATCCTCGTCATCATCGTCAGCTTCCTTGCCTCCAATGCGTCCATCTCTTGGAGCAGTTTGTTAATGCTAGGCGCCGTGCTTGTAGCTGGAGCGCTAGGCGGCATGGTTGGCGTCAACCTAAAACGCTAACGAAGAGCGGATGCCTCCGGCCGTAAAGTGAAATCGTTTGACACAAAAAAACGGCCTGCGGAGAAATAATCTCTGCAAGCCGTTTTTGATTTGTTCTACTACTCTGATGCAACAGCAGGTGCCGAGCTGACAACGCCGTTAATAGCGCTGCGCTCGAAAGTCATCTTTGTCGTGTCGTTGACGCGCAAGACGACCGTATCGTCGGTTAGTTCCACGATTGTACCGTGAAGACCGCCGATCGTCGTAATCTTGTCGCCCTTCTTGATCTGGCTCAACATGGAATTGCGAGCTTTCGATTTCTTCTGTTGCGGTCGAATAAGCAAGAAGTAGAAAACTGCGAACATCAGTACGAAAGGCATGATTAGCCCCCAAATGTTCTGGGTACCGCCTGCGCCTTCTGCCAATAATTGAGACATGTTATTCACCCCTTTCAGAATCCTTTGTCATTATCGTTCAGTCCGTAAGCCTCGAAGAAGGAATCGCGGAAATCCAACAGACGATCCTCCAAGATGGCTTGACGGACATCGCGCATCAATTGCAACAAGAAATGCAGATTATGATAGGTCGTAAGTCGAATGCCGAAGGTCTCGTCCGCCTTAAGCAAGTGTCGGATGTAGGCGCGCGAATAATTCCTGCAAGTATAGCAGGAGCAATTCGGGTCCAGCGGTCCGAAGTCCTCCGTGAACTTCGCGTTCTTGATGACCAGTCTTCCGCTGCTTGTCATGGTTGTCCCGTTGCGCGCAATGCGTGTAGGCAGGACGCAATCAAACATGTCGATTCCGCGGATGGAGCCTTCCAATAATGCGTCCGGCGATCCGACACCCATCAAATAACGAGGTTTGTCGGCAGGCAGCTCGGGAACGGTGTAATCCAGCACCTCGTACATCAAGTGCTTCGGCTCGCCTACGCTCAGTCCACCAATAGCATACCCCGGGAAATCCATGGAAGTCAAATCTTTGGCGCTCTGAATGCGCAAATCTTTGTGCATGCCGCCTTGTACGATAGCAAACAGGGCTTGATCCTGCGGTCTGGCATGCGCGGCAAGGCAACGCTCGGCCCAACGGGACGTCCGCTCCGTGGATTGCTTCACGTATTCGTATTCCGCCGGATAAGGCGGACATTCGTCGAAGGCCATCATAATATCGGAGCCCAGAGCGTTCTGGATTTCCATGGCGACCTCCGGAGAAATGAACAGCTTGTCGCCGTTTAGATGGGAACGAAAGTGTACGCCCTCTTCGGTAATTTTCCTCATCTCGCTTAAGCTGAACACTTGGAAGCCGCCGCTATCCGTCAAGATGGGGCGATCCCAATTCATGAACTTGTGCAGTCCTCCTGCTTGCTTAACGATGCCATGCCCAGGACGCAGGAACAGATGATACGTGTTGCTCAATATAATATGGGCGTCCATATCCTTGAGCTCTTCGGGGCTCATCGTCTTTACGGTCGCTTGCGTGCCGACCGGCATAAAGGTAGGCGTATCGATAATGCCATGAGGAGTATGTACGCGTCCCAGCCTGGCGCCGGATTGCTTGCATTCTTTAATAAATTCGTATTTAACCGCCACTTTTCTCGCTTCCTATTCTTGCGGACGTTAATTGGTTCGTCCGTTATTTAAAAGGTAGTTCAAAAAGTCCGCTTTTGATCACGAAGTAGGCCATGAAGCGTACTCGACATCGAATATGGAACGCAAGCGAAACTAAGCAAATGCTTACGAAGTATGTTTCCTTCGGAAACATTGCAGGTGCTCACGTAGCTTCCACTACGCTCCGCTCCTCAGTTTCTACTTTCGTTCCATCTTCTCGGTGCTGAAAACCAAACTTTTTGAACACGCACTTTAAGCATGTTATTCGATAAACATCGCGTCTCCGAAGCTAAAGAATCGGTATTCTCTCTCCACCGCCTCGTCGTATGCGCGCATAATGTGATCTCTTCCCGCCAAAGCGCTCACGAGCATAACAAGCGTAGACTTCGGCAGGTGGAAGTTGGTGAGCAGGGCGTCGACCAGCTTGAACTCATAGCCGGGATAGATGAAGATGGAGGTCCAGCCGCTGCAAGCTTCAAGTTCCCCTATGGGGAATCTGCCGGCTACCGTCTCCAGCGTTCGGGCGGAGGTAGTGCCGACCGCTACGATTCGTCTCCCCTGAAGCTTTGCAGTACGAATTATGGCCGCATTTTCATCGTCCAGCTCATAATATTCCGAGTGCATCTCATGATCTTCCACACGCTCTGCCGTCATGGGCCGGAAGGTTCCGAGGCCCACATGGAGCGTTACGTAGGCGAGCTCTACGCCTTTAGCCTGCAGTTGCTCCAGGAAGGACTCCGTAAAGTGTAGGCCGGCCGTCGGAGCGGCTGCCGATCCCTGATGTTTGGAGTAGACGGTCTGGTAGCGTTCCCTCTCCTCCAGCCGTTCCTTAATGTACGGAGGCAGAGGCATGTCTCCGAGTTTATCGAGAAGTTCCTGAAAGATGCCCGAATATCGGAATTGAACGACTCGAGCCCCCATCTCTCCCTCAGATGCCACTTCCGCCAGCAGCAGAGGCTCGCCTCCGCCATTGTCGCCGAAACCGATAACGGTTCCGACCTTCAGACGCTTGGCCGGCTTCGCCAGCGTTTCCCAACGATCTTCTCCCAGCTGCTTCAATAACAGCAGCTCCGCCTTAGCTCCGGTGTCCATCTTAGCCCCTACAAGCCTTGCAGGAAGCACTCTCGTGTTGTTGAGCACCAGAACGTCTCCGGGTCCAAGCCGCTCCGCCAGATCGGTAAAGCTTCCGTGCCGAATCTCTCCTGTAGATTTGCCCAGCATAAGCAGTCTGGAAGCGGTCCGCTCTTGGAGCGGCGTCTGGGCGATAAGCGCCTCCGGTAATTCGAAGTCAAACCAATCCGCGTTCATATCGAAGTCATCATTCCTTAGCTAACGTTATGCCTTTATAGTAGTATTGCAAAATATATTCATAGTCATACCCTTGCGTCGCGAGGCTGTAAGCCCCATATTGAGAGAGTCCGACACCGTGTCCGTAGCCCGTTCCCGAGATAGCGAAACCCGGGTTTCGGGTAGCTGCCCTTAAGTCTCCTTCTCCGTCCATTACGTACATGTAGTCTCCCGCGTAAGCGGCCGATTTGCCTTCTGCTCCCATAACGTAAAGCTTTTTGGAATCATCCGACCGGGTCACCGAAGCGCCGCTCCCGCCTAGTACGACTACCTTTCCGGTCTGCTCCACTTCAAAACTCGTGCTTGGCAAAGAACCTCCGTAGCCCAGCGCGGTACGCAGAGCGGTTGGCGATGATACGCCAAGTTTTGTCCCATTGACCGAAATTTCCGTCGCTCGTCCCGAAGGTCCTAGCTTCGTCACTTCGACCGATGTGATCGGCCCCGTAATCTTGGGGTTCGCATATGTGTTCATGACCGTCAGCAGCTCGTCGCCGGTGAACGGTCCTCTCTGCCAATTCATGGGATTCGATTCGATGACTTTGTCAATTGCAATCAGACTCGTTCCGCTTTGAATTTGGGCAACGACAGGCACGGTTTCCTGGATGAGAGGATGCCGGCGAATATTTGTTGCATCCGTCGTCGATTCCAGAATGACGCTGCCCGCCTCCGTCTTCCGTCCCGTGTCGCGCACGAGATCCTCGCGAATGTAGCCTACGGCACCGCTTGGCAGCGCTACTCGATACCAGCTCTTCAGTCCGGTTTCGGATATGGAATCCGGGCTCTCAACCGGCTGCAAATAAGGAACGGAGTTGCTCCAAGCTTCCGTTGCGTCCGCCGTCATGCCGCCCGCGCTCGAGGAATAGATCGCTTCGATGACCTTTCCGTTATGCAAAGCAACTACGCCTGCTGTCGCCTCGACTGCTTCGGTGGAAGATCGAGCCTCCACGCTTGCTCCGTTGTAGACCTGACTCAGCGTTGTATCGACGACATGGGCGATCTGGAAGCCGTAACCCTTGTTAAGCGCATAGGATCTGGCTGCTACAGCCTGCGCCTTTAGCGCTTCAAGCGGCCAGGAAGTGTACATCTCTACCGCGACGACGGAATACAAATATTGCTCGAACGGCAATTCGTTGACAACGGCCATCTTGCCGTTGACGGAGCTCAGCTCGAAGCTGCCCCGATAAGTACGGTTGCTGCGTTCCGTGAGCGTAATAAACGCTTCGCCTGCCGGAGCGATCCATGTTTTCATGTCGCCCGTAACAGGGAATTGATACAGCTCGTGGCTGACGTTCGCGGCGGCGCTGACGGTATGGTCTCTGCGAATGATCAAATGCCGCGATTGGGGCGCTACAGCCTTAAGCGCCGAGCCGTTCGGTACAGACGCTGCAGCTGCCTGTACAGCAGCCAGCTTGTCCTGGGACGGCTCGCTTCCCACCATGACGGAATATGTCTCCTTGCCCGCGACGCTCCGTACGGCGACGAAAGCATCCAGTCCCTTGCTGCCGAATGCGGCGGCAGCGTCCTGCGCATCCTTCTTGCTGGCCAGCGGCCCCGTCTCCAGATGGAATGGACCTTGTACCCCCGGTTTGTATGCCCCGAGCAAACCAGCCAGCTTGGCGTCTGCCTTCCACTTCGCCGCTGCGGCAGCGGCTTCCGCTTCGTTTCTGTAGACGCCTTCCGTCACTTGATAACGAGCGGCGCCAGTCGTTGCGACGGAGGTCAGAAAGGCTGCGCCTCCGCTTGCCTTAACCTGTTGATAAATCGCAAGCGCCTGCCCGAATGTTGCGGATTCAAACAATTTCGCCTTGTAATCGTCGCTTCCGAATCTGGCGCTGACGCCGGCCGGTATGCCGAACCAGGTCTGTTCTCCATCCGGTTCCCTCACGCCTACGTTTAGCCCCCCTGCAGACGAAAAGGTGGCGGCGGGAGTCGTCGAATCGTATTTGCCGGGAAGACTCAGGAAAAGCGCCACCCTTATCTTATCCAAGGAAGGTACTGCCGCGCTGGAGGTTGATGCCGTCCAGGTGGAAAACAGCAGAGCCATTGCCAGCGTCAACAGCAGTGTGCGACGCCAGGCTCTCATCCCAGTTCGATAAGGTTTCTCCGCTTGCTGCGGCTGCCCTACCTTAATTGCCGTATTTTTCATGATTACTCTCCCTTCTTATGCATATCATGTTGCAGCTGTTGAATCCTGTTCTGTGTTGCCCCTTGCCTTAAGCCATACGTGCAAGCACGGCTTAGGATCTGCCCGGAATCGGCAACCCAAGATGACGGTAGGCGTTATCCGTCGCGATTCTGCCTCTAGGCGTACGCTGAAGGAAACCGATCTGCATCAGATACGGCTCGTAGACGTCTTCGATCGTCTGGCTCTCCTCGCCGATCGTCGCTGCGATCGTATCCAGCCCGACCGGTCTTCCCGAGAACGTCGTCATCATAGCATGCAGCATCTTGTGGTCGATATGATCGAGTCCCATGGGATCCACCTGCAGCAGCTCCAGTGCGGATCTCGCGATTTCATGGGTAATGACGCCGTCGCCCCGCACCTGTGCAAAGTCGCGAACGCGCTTGAGCAGCCTGTTCGCGATACGCGGCGTTCCGCGCGAACGCATCGCGATCTCGGTCGCGGACTCCCCGACAATCGATACGTTTAAAATTTCCGACGCGCGCGATACGATAAAGGCGAGCTCGTCTACCGTGTAGAACTCCAAACGGCTCACGACGCCGAACCGGTCACGCAACGGGGCGGACAACAGCCCGGCACGCGTCGTGGCGCCGATCAGCGTAAACGGCGGCAGATCCAGCCTGACCGAGCGGGCGCTTGGGCCTTTGCCGATCATAATATCCAGAGCGAAGTCCTCCATCGCGGGATAGAGCACTTCCTCCACCGTCCGATGCAGCCGGTGAATCTCGTCGATAAACAAGACATCGCCTTCCTGCAGATTCGTAAGCAGCGCCGCCAGATCGCCAGGCCGTTCGATCGCCGGACCTGACGTCGTACGCAAGTTGACGCCCAGTTCGTTAGCAATAATATTGGACAATGTCGTTTTGCCCAGTCCAGGCGGACCATAGAGCAGCACATGATCCAGCGCTTCCTTGCGCATCTTGGCCGCTTCGATATAGATTTTAAGATTTTCTTTTGCCTGATTCTGTCCGATGTATTCGGCCAAATAACGGGGTCTGAGACTCAGCTCGACCGCCTGGTCTTCCATCATAAGGTTCGCGGAGATAATTCTATCGTCCATGTCCGGCTTCGCTCCTTTCCGTTACCCCTTGAACAGCTGCTGCAGCGCCCGCTTCATTAACGAGTCGACCGTTTCCTCCGGCGTCACGCTGCTCTGCAAACCATTCCAGGCGCGGTCCAGCTCGGCAGACGTATAACCAAGCGCTGCCAGCGCGTCGCGCGCCTCTTCCCATGCCGTTCCGGCTCCTTGCCCGTTACCCGTACCGGCCAAGCCCGGCTCTGCGCCGAAGCCCGCTGCGCTAAGCAGACCTTCGTCGCCGTAACCCGTCAGCTTGTCCTTCAGATCCAGCACCATGCGCTGAGCCGTCTTTTTTCCGATGCCGGGGAGTTTCGTCAGGAACGACAAATTTTCTTGTTGAATCGCGCCCGCGATCGCTTCCGGCCGGCCGGCCGATAAAACGCCGAGCGCTACTCGCGGGCCGATGCCGGATACATCAAGCAGCTTGCGGAACATCGTCTGCTGCTCTCTCGACTCGAAACCGAACAGATGGATCGCATCCTCACGGACATGATGGTGGATATAGACGACTACCGGCTCATTCTTGCCCGCGAACGCATACGGATTCGGCATAAACACGCGATATCCCGTATCTCTGACGTCCATAACGATGTACTCCGTTTCTATATGTACGACCGGACCTCTCAAATAATCGATCATGAACGATTCACCTCGTTGATTTTGTTCGTCAGTACGGCCGAATGGGCATGGCAGATCGCTATGGCAAGCGCGTCCGCTACGTCGTCCGGCTTGGGAACCGCAGACAGCTTAAGGAACATCTTAACCATCTCCTGCACCTGCCTCTTCTCCGCCTTGCCATAGCCGACGACAGCCTGCTTCACTTGCAGCGGCGTATATTCCGCAACGGGAAGTCCCCGCTGGGCCGCCGCCAGAATAATAACGCCGCGAGCCTGTCCAACGGCGAATGCCGTCGTCACGTTGCGGTTGAAGAACAGTTTCTCCACCGCGACGGAATCGGGCTTGTACCGATCCATCAGGGCGCCTGCCGATTCATAAATCTGCACAAGCCTGGTCTCCTGAGGCGTATGAGCCTCCGTTGTAATTGCGCCATATTGCACGGGCGTCAGCTTATGCCCGTTCTTGTCCACGAATCCGAATCCCGCAATGGCTATGCCGGGGTCAATGCCTAATACGCGCAAGCCGCCAACCCCTAACTTATGTAATAACGAAAATATGAGTGCTACGGTTGCAAGCTGCCCTCGCAGCCTTCCCATGTTGCCCGCCCTTCATTATAACAAAAGATACCCGAAATGAGAACGAACGTTTGTTCATTCGCGCTCAAGCGTTTCCCGATTGAGCGGGGGGGAGGGCATTGTCGTATATTTCACCGCTGCCTTGGTAGAACTGCGGCAGCAAGTCTTGTCGGTTAGTCCGGTGCTCTTGCTGGAGCAAGCACAAAAAAAACACTCACCGGTTCAATATCGATGAGTGTTGTTTTGCCGTTCCATTGTGGCAGCGGCCAATTACATATCTGTATAAAACTCGAGTGTTTAATAACCTTGCTTCGCTTCGCCCGTTTCCATCGCATAATCGCTGTAGGTCGACAATACGCTGTTATATTCGTCGATGTCGCTAACCCGAATGCCATCCGAAAGCTGATCCAGTTGGTCCTTCGGCAAGCTGCTCTCCATAAACCGGACATCAAGCTGGAAAAATGTCCGCATCACTTTTTCGTTGCTGGGCTCTCCGTCAAACAACGAGAAATTCCCATTGCGGTCCACGCCGAAGTAAGCATTGGACTTGCATTCGGCCGACAAATCGTCAATCTGCTGCATCACGCGAAGCGTCTGCCCATCCTCATCGAGACTGGTGCGCCATTCCGGATGCTGGCTAAGCAGCTTGATGATCGTCTCGGGTTTCATCAACCCGAGCGGCTCTGTCTCCTCGCCGCAAACGTACAAACGATGCAGCATAACTTGAACCGGAGCATTTCTGTCTTGCAGCATGCGGCTGACGGAAGGTTCGTCGAGGGTTGCTTCGCTCGCGAAACTCGCCGATGCATGCTGCGGCATGACTGCCAGCGAGACGAACAAGACTAGTCCGCCTAACTTCCAGATCGGACGGCGATTTCTTCGTATACGCTTTTTGACTTGCTTCCACAGGCTGAACGTCATCATGAGGAAGCCCCCTTTGGCTGGTGATGATATTTGCCCATAGTGTGCGCCAGAAATGGTTAATTATTCAGACTCCGGAAATACATGAACAACAAAACAAGCCCCTTATCGGAGCTTGCCTGCGTTCAGCATTATGAGGGAACTGCATTTGCCTTTGCTTTAACGGTTCAGCCAAGGGCGGCTGCCGCTAGACGTTCTTTTTTTGGGTCGCGGCGCCACTGTCCGGATAACGGCTTTTTTGGCTTTTTTGCGCGGTTTTGAAGTGGCGGATTTGGACAACGACGACTTCTTTTCTTGCTGAAGCTCCAGCTCATCCTCCCGCTTGCCGCCGCAGCCGCAATCATCGTTAGCCGTCGATTGGACAGTCGGCCCGGACGAGACATTAGCATTTTGCTGCCATAACGGCGATGGAGCATATGGCGGGTAAGTCATGGGATAACCGGCTCCGCCGTAAACCGGCGCCGACATGGTGGACATCGTTTGCGGCAAACCTTTGGTAGGCATGCCTGACAATGGCGATACCATTCCAGCATGGTTCGGCATATTGGACAATGGCATCATCATATTATTCTCGCTGACTCCTGCATAACCGCCGCCGGGGTATCCCCAGCCCCCCGCGCCGCCGTATGGCATCATGGAAGGTGCGGGATATCCCATCATGCCTGCGCCTGGCGGGCAATCGTAAGGATACATGGAAGGCTTCTCACCGTAAGGCATCTCGCCGTAAGGCATCATACCCGCATTCGGCAACACCGGAGCAACATTCGGCTGGTTCCCCATATACATGGCTTCCGTAGCAGGCATGTTGTATTGCTGGAACAAGTCCATGTCCATATATTGCATGTATTCCGATTGTGCCGGAGTAACCTTTTGCTCCGCCATCTTCTGAATCGGCAATGCCTTCTGAGCTACGTTCGTCATTGGCGCATAGTTGTTCATGCTCATGGGCGATACGTTCGTCGACAGTGGCGCATAATTGTTCATGCTCATGGGCGATACGTTAGTCGACAGCGGCGCAACGTTGTTCGTGTTCAGCGGCGATACGTTCGTCGACAGTGGCGCAACGTTGTTCATGCTCATGGGCGATACGTTCGTCGACAGTGGCGCATAATTGTTCGCCGCCATCGGAGCGACGTACGCGTTCGGCAGCGTTTTGCCAGTCGAAAGCGGTGCTACCGCGTTCGGCAATGTCTTGCCTGTCGAGAGCGGCATAATTGACTCGTTCGGCAGCGTTTTGCCAGTCGAAAGCGGTGCTACCGCGTTCGGCAATGTCTTGCCTGTCGAGAGCGGGGCGACATTGGAGGACAAAGGCTCGACTTTATGACCCGAAAGCGGCTCAACCTTCGTTGCCAAAGGCTCTACTTTACCCATAGCCATCGGCTCAACTTTCGTTGCCAAAGGCTCTACTTTACCCATAGCCATCGGCTCAACCTTCGTTGCCAGAGGCTCTACTTTGCCCGTTTCCAACGGTTCGACCTTTGTTGCCAGAGGCTCTACTTTGCCCGTTTCCAGCGGTTCGACCTTTGTTGCCAGAGGCTCTACTTTGCCTTTTTCCAGCGGCTCGACCTTCGTAGCCAGAGGCTCTACCTTGCCTTTTTCCAGCGGCTCGACCTTCGCTTCCTTCTCCTTCTGCTTAGGCGCGGGGGCAGGTACCGGCGAGATCGGTGCTGTAGGAGCCTTTTCTTGCACGGGGGCCGTATTCTTCTTGCCGATAACCGGGGCTGTTGACAACTTGCCGACCATGCCCTGCACGCCCTGCATAATCGAAGTCGGATGCAGCGGATGAACGCCTCCGGTCTGCTTAACCGCCGTATTCGTTTTACCCGGCATGGCCGTTGGAGGAACCACGGTGTCCGCCTTCGGAATGTTGACGATCTCGCCCGTCAGCAGGACGTTGGGGTTCTTCAAATGCGGATTCGCGTATACCATCGCCGCCAGCGGCACGCCCCAAGCTTTGGACAGCTTCCAAAGCGTATCTCCTTGCTTGACGACGTGCTGATGCATGACTTCCACGCCTCCGATGCCATTTTGTCCTTGAGCACTTGGAATTTTCAGCTTCATCCCTACTTCCAGCACATCTGGATTCGTAATGCCAGGGTTCAAGCTTAAAATTTCCTCGATCGATACATTGTATTTTTTGCCGATGAAATACAGGGTATCGCCTTTTTTCACGATATGGATTTTCACTCGCCGATGACCTCCTGTCACGTTCTGGATAACTTGGCACGGCTAATGCCTGTTATCAATCTCTACATCCTATGCAGCAAATAGGCAAGTGTCGCCATCTTCGCGCAAAAAAACCTGCCCGGAACATGTCTCCATGTCTTTCGGGCAGGTTGCCGCTTAATAAAATCTCGTTATTCGTATACTTTGACGCCGTCTACCGAAACAATCGCGCGGAATTGTTCCAGCAAATGCGTCGTGATCGGACCGGCTTGTCCGGAGCCGATCTTGCGTCCATCGACTTCGCGTACCGCGATAACCTCGGCCGCCGTGCCCGTAAAGAACACTTCGTCGGCTACATATACGTCGTGCAGCGTGAACGGCTCTTCCTTGAGCTTGTAGCCGTGTTTGGCGCAAAGCTCCATGATCGCCGCGCGGGTAATGCCTTCCAGTGCTCCAACGTAACAAGGAGGCGTGTAGACGACGTTATTTTTGATAATAAAGATATTATCGCTGGATCCTTCCGCCACGTAGCCTTGGGAGTTCAGCATAATCGCTTCGCCTACTCCGGCAAGATTCGCCTGGATTTTGACCAGGATGTTGTTCAGGTAATTAAGCGACTTGATCTTCGGGTTAAGCGCATCCGGGATATTGCGTCGCTGCGACACGGATACGGATACCAGGCCGTTTTTGTAAGCTTCCTCCGGGTAAATCGAGAGCTGCTCCACGATAATAATGACGAATGCGGAAGGGCAGCGACGCGGATCAAGCCCCAGATTGCCGGGACCGCGGGATACGATGAGCCGAATATATCCGTCGCGCAGCTCGTTGCGGCGAATCGTCTCCACGAGCGCGCCCTGCATCTCCTCCAGGGAGAGCGGGATATCGAGCATAATCGATTTCGCAGAGTCGTACAGCCTGTCCAGATGTTCCTTGCACTTAAAGATGTTGCCGTCATAGATGCGAATGCCCTCGAAGATGCCATCTCCGTATAAAAATCCGTGATCGTACACGGATACTTTCGCATCCTCTTTTGTTACGTAATCGCCGTTTAGGTAAATCCATTGCTGTGCCATCTCTGCCCTTGCACCTCCGCGAAATTGTTCATCTTGTATTTGTGTTGGTTCCTTGAAGCCTTGGGAATCGCCTGTTGTTACACCTTCGTGGCTTGAAGTTACAGCAGTTGCTCGTAAGTAAAGCTCGGATAACAGCCCAATATGCGAATCTGGCATCCTATGGCTTCGATCTCTTGAAGCGCGGCCGGCAGCAGCACCGTATCCAGCGACATCTCAATCTCGATATAAAAATAATAACTGCCCAGCTTCTTCTTCGTCGGCCTTGACTCGATGCGCGTCAGATTGATGCGGCGCCAGGCGAATGCCGACAGCACCTGATGCAGCGCTCCCGGATAATCCTCCGGCAAAGTGATAAGGATGCTTGTCTTCACGCGGTCCGACTGCCTGGCGGTATACGGCTCCGCCCCTACCAGCATAAATCTCGTATAGTTGTTATCGTGATCCGTTACCTCGGTCGCGAGCAGGTCAAGGCCGTTGTTCGCCGCCGCGCTGCGGGTGCCAATCGCGGCAATTCCTTCGCCGGCATGATCGCGTACGATACGCACGGCTTCGGCCGTGCTGCCCACATGCTCCTTCTCCGCCTGCGGCATATGCTCGCGAAGAAATTGCGTACATTGCGCCATTGCCACTGGATGGCTGATCACCTTTTTGATCGTTGTCAAGTCAGGCTCGCCGGATTGTCCGGAAAACTCCTCCCGTCTTCCGATCAGATTCTGAATGGAGGGATACACCCATTCCGCCTGCATGGGAAGATCGACCTCATGGACCAGCCAATCCAAATGCAGACTGACGGACCCGTCGATCGTGTTCTCCATCGGAATAACGCTGTAGTCGCTGATCCCGTTCACCGTGGACAGGAAGACGTCGGATATAAGCCGATGGTGCTTCCAATTCAGCGTCTCTCCCGCGAACAGTTGTTTTGCCGCTTCGTCGGACACGGAGCCAGCAGGTAATAAAGCTATCGTTTTCATCATGCCCGTTCTCCTTTAATCCGTTCCAGGAAGGTCTCCCCATCATGGTCGGCATCTGCACTCTCTACCGTAACAACTGGACCGGAGACGCACGGCGCGAGCCATAGGGTCTCCGCCTGGATGCCTTCCTTGCGCAGAGTCTCCTGCAGGAAACTCTCCAGCTCGGCCTTGGAACCGGACTCCGACTCCGCGTCCACGAACGCGATCATTGTCGGCCCCGCTCCGCTGAGCGCAGCTCCAAGCGCGCCGAAGTCCGTCGCGCGCTCCAGAATCTCCGTCATGCCGGGAATAAGAGGCGCACGATAAGGCTGGTGCAGCCGATCCTTCATGGCATGACGGATAAGCCCAAGCTCGCCGCTGGCCAGAGCCGCGACGAGCAGCGAGCTGCAGCCGACGTTAAAGACGGCGTCGGCCATCGCCAGCCCAGAAGGCAATGCATGCCTAGCCTTCTCCGTAGCCAGCTCGAACGCCGGTATGGCTACCAGCGTCTCAAGCCTTGCAGGCGGCTCAATGCGTGCGTGCTGCACGGTCTCGCCATCCCATGCAGCGACGATGATGCCGCCGAACAGCGATGCGCCGACGTTATCCGGATGCCCCTCCAGCTTTGTAGCGAGCTCGAACAGCTTGAGATCGTCCAACGGACTGCCAATCAGGGCGTTTGCCGCGACGAGCGCGGCGATAATGGCGGTCGCGCTGCTCCCAAGACCGCGTGCCAGCGGAATTTCGCTATACATTTCGATCGTAAGCTCCGGCATGCTGACGCCAGCTTCGTCGAATACGAGCTGAGCAACCTTGTAGAGCAGATTGCTTTTGTCCGTGGGCAGTCCATCCATGCCATCCCCGTGCAGCCGGAAGACCGTCTCTCCAGTTTGGGATGCCGACATTTCGATCCATGCGTACATCGAGAGCGCCATGCCGAGAGAATCGAAGCCCGGGCCCAAATTAGCCGTGCTTGCCGGCACCTTAACGGTGACGCGGCGGTTGTCCGTATATGCTTTTTTTACTGCCATTATGCTCTCCATGCTCCCCGCTCCGTTCATTGTATTACCCCTCAACGCGATAGACGCTCTTCACCTTGTACACCACATCCAGCGATCCGAACGTGTCGATGACCTTCTGGATGGCCGCCTTGCTCGCATCATGCGTAATGATGATGATCTCGGCGTCGGGATTGTTCGGGTTCGGCTGCTGCAGCACCGACTCCAGGCTGACTTCGAATTCGGCGAAAACCTGAGTGATGCGCGCAAGAACGCCTGCACGGTCGGCAACATGCAGCAGGAGAAAATATTTGGACGAAATCTGGTCATCCGACTTCAGCTTCGTCTCCTTATAGTCCGCTACGCCGTTCTGCTTGCCGCTCACGCCGAGTTTCAGGTTCTTTACGACGGCAACCAGATCCGCGACGATGGAAGTAGCCGTTGGCAGCTCTCCGGCGCCCGCTCCGTAGAACATCGTCTCTCCAACCGCATCGCCGTAAACATATACCGCGTTAAACACGCCGTTTACGGATGCGATGGGATGCGTCTGCTTCACCATGGTCGGCTGTACGCTTATGCTGACGAGATCGTCCTGCCTCTCCGCAATGCCAAGCAGCTTCAGCTCATAGCCCAGACGTTTGGCATACAGAATATCCTCCTTGCTGACTTGCGAGATTCCCTTTGCCGATACGTTCGCAAGAGATACGTTCGTCCGGAAGCCAAGCGTCGCCAGAATCGTCATCTTGCGTGCCGCATCCAAACCCTCCACGTCGGAGGTGGGATCCGCTTCGGCGTAACCAAGTTCCTGCGCTTCCTTCAGCACGTCGCTATAGGAGGCTCCTTCCTGGCTCATCTTCGTCAGAATATAGTTCGTCGTACCGTTAACAATGCCCATGATCTTCGTAATCCGATCGGAAGAAAAGCCGTCGACCAACGTACGCAAAATGGGAATACCGCCAGCTACGCTGGCTTCGTACAAGATGTCGCAGCCATTCTCCTTGGCTTTGGCCACAATCTCCGGTCCGTGGAGCGCCATCAAGTCCTTGTTGGCCGTCACGACATGTTTGCCCCGCGACAACGCCTCGATAATGTATTCCTTTGTTCCCGCAATGCCGCCCATGACTTCTACGACGACATCTATATCGGGATGGCGGATAATATCCCACGGATCCTCCGTCAGCTTATCCGGATCAATGGAGATCGAACGAGACTTCGTCTTATTCTGTACCAGCACCTTCTCAATGACGATCGGCAAACCAACCTGGCTTTGAAGATCCTCCTGATGCCCTTCCACAATACGTACGACGCCCGTTCCCACTGTACCCAGTCCGAGCAATCCTACCTTTATCGGCTTCATCTATATTCCTCCGCTCCATGATTTAACCTTGACCGATGACCGCTGCCTTCCTCACGCCGGATTGCCGCTTCAGCAGTTCCAATAGATCGGACAGTTCTCCTGCAAGTCCCGCGATGTCCACCGACAACACAACATTTGCGAATCCTTGCAGCGGGATGCTCTGATTCATAGTCAGCACATTGCCTTCCTGACCTGCGATCAGTCCCAGCACGCAGGAGAGAACTCCCGCCCTATGCTCCAGCTCCATCGAGATCGTCACGATCCGTTCGCGGGCAATATCGTTCAGCGCGAACACGCCATCCTTGTACTTGTAAAAGGCGCTGCGGCTGAGTCCCGCCCGCTCCACAGCTTCATGAACAGTTGCCACCGCGCCGCTGCTAAGCAGCTCCTTCACTTGAATCGTCTTCAGAATCGCTTCGGGCAATAGTTCCTCCCGGACGACATAATAGCGTTCAGCCACATCCGTCCTCCTCATAAAGACAATTGTACACCTATAGTGGACATTATATCGAAATCCAGGTGGCGCGGCAATAGGCCGATAAAAAAAAGACGACTGCCGTCGTCTTTCTCCATGAGAGGCTAAACTTCCCGTCGCGAAACGCCGGGACAGTCCAACACGAAATTTAGTTGTAAGGGTCGTAATCGGTGCCTTCAAAAAATTCGAACGCGAAATCGCCGATCCGCACCATATCTCCATCCTTGGCGCCTTCCTTGCGCAGCTTCTCGTCGACGCCCAGCTTACGCATCGTACGTGCAAATCGCATGACTGCATCGTAGGAATTCAGGTTCATCCGCTTCATCATCCGTTCGATGCCTTCGCTCTCGACGACGAATACCTCGTCCTCGCGATGAACCGTGAACGTAATTTCGTCGCGTTTCTCGTACGTGTACACCTTGCGTTCCTCGATGTCCTTCACTTCCTCGACCTCGATCGACGCCTCCACGGTATCCAGTACATCCGCCGCCTTGTACAGCAATTCCTGAATGCCTTCCTTCGTAAGAGAAGAGATCGGCATAACGACGTAATCCTTATCGCCCTTGACCTCATCCAGTTGCTCCTTGAAGAGGGCCAGCTGCGCCTCCGCTTCCGGCATGTCCATCTTGTTGGCCGCAATGATCTGCGGACGATCCGCCAGCTTCTCGTTATAGTGAGTCAGCTCCGCGTTGATTTTCTGCCAGTCGTCGAACGGATCGCGCCCTTCCGACGCCGCCATATCGATGACGTGAATAATAACCCGCGTTCTCTCCACGTGACGAAGGAACTCGTGGCCAAGACCAACGCCTTCATGAGCGCCTTCGATCAGACCCGGCAGATCCGCCATAACGAAGCTCCGTCCGTCGCCGACGTCGACGACGCCCAAATTCGGCGTAATGGTAGTAAAGTGATAGGCGCCGATCTTCGGCTTGGCACCGGATACGACCGATAACAGCGTAGACTTTCCGACGCTTGGGAAGCCGACCAGACCAACATCCGCCATCACCTTGAGCTCGAGAACGACCCAGCGCTCCTGGCCTTCTTCGCCATTCTCCGAAATATAAGGAGCCGGATTCGTCGGCGTTGCGAATCTGGTATTGCCGCGTCCGCCACGTCCGCCTTTTGCGACAACAACCTGTTGACCGTGACGCGTCAAATCCGCGATGATTTCGTTGGTGTCGTCGTCAATTATGACCGTTCCCGGGGGGATGCGCACGATCGTGTCGTCGGCACTCGCGCCGTGCATGCTCTTAACCTTGCCGCGCTCGCCGCGCTCGGCCTTGAAGTGCTTTTGGTAACGGAAGTCCATCAACGTTCGAAGCCCTTCGTCTACGCGAAAGATCAGATCTCCTCCGTTGCCGCCGTCGCCGCCGGCGGGACCGCCATTCTCTACATATTTTTCGCGGCGGAAGGATACGATGCCGTCCCCGCCGTTTCCGCCTTTTACGAATATTTTTGCCTTGTCGACAAACATGTCATGCCTCCGTTCAAGCGCCTATCTCGCGCAGCTCCGTCTTTAGAACCATCTCATTGTACGACTGTTCCTCGGATATTGGAGAGAGCGATGCGCCTTTCAACTGCTCTTTCATTTTGTGCTGCCATTGCCGTTCGTTGATCAATTCGCCGTCATAATAGAAGGAGGCGTACAGCATGCCGCTCTCCGTCGCCAGCCGCAACCGGAGCAGCGCCTGCTCCCCTGTGCCAGGCTTCGCGGACAACCGATAAACATTGATTGTATGTATAAGCGTCTCCGCTACACGTTCTGCATCCTGTACCATTTCCTGCAAATTAATACCGTTATCGATCTCGACCTCCAGCGCAAGAGAATTCGTCAGCGTGCGAAATGACTGAATATAGCTGATGAGCGAAGGAACGCCAAGCCGGGAGATTGCGCTTTCGGCATTCATTCTATCCCTTATTTTCTCCACGCAGCCCACCGTCTTATCCAGCTTGCCGAGTCGAATGTATCCATAAAGCACTTGAAGATCGTTCATCCAGTCATGCCGATGATGATTTAAAGTACGGACGCCGGCTGACTGCATGGCGGTAATCGTAGCCGTAATTCGAGCCCGATGCTCCATTCGTTCGCTGCGAATCCAATAGGCCGCAGCGGCCCCAATCCAGATCAAGCAACCGATTATAAGCAAGCGGCTGCCTGGCCAGACCAGAAGCGCGGCTGCCGGCGCGATCGCCGTCGCCGCGACATAATACTTTGCCGTTGTCATGGCTATCATGCCCAGAACCTGCCTTCTTAAGGGAATTGCTAGCTGCTAGCTTTCCCAGTATAACACGCTCGTCCAAAGCGGTCATTAGCAAAGGTGAAACTGCCGCGCCGTTCTTTTGGAGCGCAGTACGTTTCATAACGAGAAGTATAGAAAACGTATGCCGAATGCTTTCCTATAATTTCGAAAAGCGCGCGAAGACAACCACGACATCGTCTATTAGAGGGCTTTCCCGACAATGACAAAAGCCCCGGACCAAGACATGCTGGCCGGGGCTGGTGGTTGCAAATTAAGCTTCTACTGCAGCTGCAACAGGAGCTTGATCAACAGGGTATACGCTCACTTTCTTACGATCGCGACCCAGACGCTCGAACTTGACAACGCCGTCTACTTTCGCGAACAACGTATCGTCCTTGCCGATGCCTACGTTCGTTCCCGGGTGGATCTTCGTTCCGCGTTGACGGAACAAGATGCTGCCGCCGGATACGATTTGACCGTCCGCACGTTTAGCGCCAAGGCGCTTGGATTGCGAGTCGCGTCCGTTCTTCGTGGAACCTACGCCCTTCTTGGATGCGAACAACTGAAGATTCAGTTTCAACATGGAGTACCCCTCCTTCTTGAATTGATAACGTCTCGCAGGACAGCCTTATCGGAGCTGCTCCTGGATAACGACGTGCTTGCCGTATGATGTAGCGATCGTCTCGAGCATGACAACCATGCCTTCGAGCAGCAGCTGCATGCGGCTGTCCGACTCCGCATCGGGCAGAACCGGAACATCCGAGGACAGCCAGCCGTTCTTAACCGTGGCAGGCAGCTCGATCCCCGCTAAAGTCTCAATCGCGTTAACCGTGCCGACCGATACCGCCGACACGCCGGCGCAGACGATGTCCTTGCCGGGCTTCGCATATTTGGCATGTCCTTCGACCGCAAACGATACGATGCGCCTATCCTTCTCATTCCTTACGAGAGTAACTGTAATCATAGCTCAAATCCTCATGCTTACGCTTGGATTTTCTCGATCGTTACTTTCGTGTAAGGTTGACGATGGCCTTGCTTGCGACGGTAGTTCTTTTTGGCTTTGAATTTGTAAACGATGATCTTTTGGCCTTTGCCGTGTTTCTCGACTTTGCCAGTAACGCTTGCGCCGGAAACCACCGGAGCTCCCGTTACAAGACCGTCCTTGCCGGATACGGCCAGAACGCGATCGAACGTTACGCTTTCGCCTTCGCTGCCGTTCAGTTTCTCGATGTAGATCACATCGCCTTCCTGAACTTTGTATTGCTTGCCGCCAGTTTCGATGATTGCGAACATAATAGGTGCACCTCCTTATTTTCGAAGACTCGCCTGAGTCAGGTGGCAAATCGCTGATGCGCTGCGCTTATGTAACCTGTTCGGAGCGGTACCTGTACGTCAGTTTCAATAATGATACGTAACATACACCAAAACAGTTTATCACATTACACTATACGGTTTCAAGAGGTTGTACAAAAGGTTGTTCAAAAAATTCGCTTTTGATCACATCTTCTCCATTATGAGCGCTGAGCCAAATGATGGCTTGCGCCCATACGCGCTTTTTTGCGCGTCAACTCCATCAGTCCCAGTCGGGTCCAGCCCACAATGGACGTCTTCGTACCGTCCCGGAGTGCCTCCTCCACCAGCCTTGCAAGCACTTTGGATCGGCTCTCTTCGCGTTCCATATCTATAAAATCGATGATGACAATGCCGCCGACATCGCGCACTCGCAGCAGCCTGCCAATAAGCGAAGCCGCCTCCAAGTTGGTACGGAACACCGTATCCTCCAAATTGTCCGAGCCGGTAAACTTGCCCGTATTCACGTCAATGACGGTCAGCGCCTCCGTCTCCTCCCAGATGAGGTAGCTCCCGCTCCCCATAGGTATTCGTCTCAAGAACGCCGTCTCGATCTGCTCCGCGACCCGGAACTCCTGAAATATGCCGCGGCCGCCGCCGCCTCTGTACAGCTTGACCCGCCCGTCGAACGCAGGCGAGATGTCTTTGAGCAGCTCCGTCGCTTCGCCGAAACGGGCCGAATGGTCGATCCAGAGCTCGTCCATATCGGAGGAAAACGTATCGCGGATTACTCGGTGCAGCAACCCTTCTTCGCAATGCAATATGGCCGGCGCGACCGCGTGTATCGCCTTGTCACCGATCGAGCGCCAGCGCTCCCTCAGCTTGGACACATCGGCCTGCAACGATTCCAGCTCCTCGCCTTCGGCTGCGGTTCGCATAATAATGCCTTCTTCGTCGAGCTTCAACCGCTCGCCGGCTATGCGAAGGCGCTCTCGCTCCGTCTCGCTGGCCACCTTCTTGGATACGCCGACGTAATCGGCGAACGGCAGATAGACAAGCCAGCGTCCAGGCAAATTGAAGTGCGTCGTCACGCGCGCTCCCTTTCCGCCAAGCGGATCTTTGACAACCTGCACGATGATATCCTGTCCCGGCTGCGCCAGTTCCCGGATAGGAGGTTTGTTTTTAGGCTGCTTGTCCGCATGGGGATGAAGCATATCGTCAATGTACAAGAAGGCGTTTTTGCCGATGCCGATATCGACGAAGGCCGCATCCATCCCCGGCAGCACGTTTACGATTTTCCCCTTGTAAATGTTGCCCACCAGACTCGCGCCACTCGAACGTTCCATTAAAAAATCCGTCAGCTGCCCGTTCTCCAGAACGGCCGTCTGCA
The DNA here is from genome assembly GCF_002165585.1 of Paenibacillus sp. MY03. Classification (NCBI taxonomy): domain Bacteria; kingdom Bacillati; phylum Bacillota; class Bacilli; order Caryophanales; family Paenibacillaceae; genus Paenibacillus; species Paenibacillus sp. MY03. Next base: position 245,193 of record NZ_MXQD01000004.1, read on the forward strand.
GCGTATCGCCATCCACGTGCATAAGCATCTGCTTCATTAAACAACCATTCCTTCTGTCGCTTTTCCTCTATTCTAGCCCAAAAGCTCCCGGACTGCACGGTTTGGATTCAAACCGGACAAGCAGCTCTCCACAATCTGGTCTTCCGCCAGCACGCGCAGCTCCTTGCCGGACGGATCCAGCACATAGATCAGATGATAACGTTCCCGATTAAGACTCTTGGCAACGGACAATATCGATTGATAGCCGTTAACGATGATCGGCGTCGCCTTTTTCCCGTTATCCAGCGCGGTCAGGGAGGAGCGGCGCCGATGGGTCAGAAATCGCACGAACAAATAAGGCACATTTCGATAGTATGTCCAGTTGCTGAGCAGCAGGAATACGCCAACGACCAGAAGATTCAGCTGTACGCCGTCCCCGTAACCAGGAATCCATAGAGGCACCGCGGCGGCCGCGATCATAATCATGCTAAAGCCAAGGCTGAGTCTTGCCGACCAAAGCAACGTTTGATAATAGTTCAGGAATACGCTGATCATTGAATGGGATAGCTTGCCTCCGTCGAGCGGATGAATCGGAAGCAGGTTAAATAAAGCAATCATCATATTAGCCTGTACAACATAGTCCGCCCATGGTTCGCTCCACAATCCCGTCACGCCGCAGGTCCAAGCCAGCAGCCCCATCCATACGTTCTGAAGAGGTCCTGCAAGTGCCACGAGGGCTTCTTCCCTTGCGCCGGCGCCTCCCGCCTCGACCTCTGCCACTCCTCCGAATGGAAGTAGCTTAACCTCCTTGATCCGCCATCCGAAGCTTTTGGCCGCGAATACATGTCCAAGCTCGTGTACGATGACGATGAGAAATAACACCGTTAATTCGGCAAAATATCCCGTAATGGCGGAAGCCATCATGATCATTACGAATAGAGGATGAATAGACCACGCGATCCCGCGCCACTTAATCAAGCGTGATCACATCCAGCGGGTCCATATAACGGTCGCCTTGCTTCACGGAGAAATAGAACAAGCTTTGCCCGCTCGCATCTCCCTCCTGCAGCTTCCCGATAATATCGCCAGCCTCTACCCAGTCGTTTACCGCTACATCCGCTCGGCCAAGCTTGCCGTAGATGGTTACGCGGTTGTTGGCATGCTGAATGAGAATGCTTTCCTCCGTCACCATAATCACTCTGCCCGTCTCCGCTGCGGCAACGGGTGCCTCAGACGAACCGGACAGTTCAATTCCATTAAGCGTCTCCGCAAAGGTACGAATTAGAGAAGCATCTTCGATCGGCACGACGGCCGCCTTCCTTACAACTCCGTTTACCCCGACGGCGCCTTGATCCTCGCCGCGAAACATCGGTATGAAGGATGGCGCTCCCGCGAACGCTTGCTTGTACCACACCGCTGCCGCCGCAAAATCGATTTCTTGCGTCAGCGCCTGCTTTACGTATTGCTGACCTCGCAGCGCCAAATCGTTGCTGGTTTGAAACATGGCGTAAATAACGCCAAACGCGAGAAGCGCAACAATCGTCTTCCAGCGCAGGCTGTGCAGAAAACGCCTCCAGCCGCTGCGGGGCGGGGAGGAATCGTCGTATGTGCGCGTCTGCCTGACATAACTCTGCTTGCCTCCCGGAATGACCGTTTCCTCCTCCCAGGAAACCCAAGGGTTAGGATTACGCTTCCAGGCAACTTCTGGATCATGAGGATCACCCGGTATTTCCTCGCGATCCCCTCCACGTTCGCTGCTCGCTGACGGCCCTTCCGGGAACATTAAATGCATCTCGTCCTGCCCTTGCGAGCCTGGTCTCTTAGGTTCCGCTGCAACCTGCTTGCGTTTCTTGCCTGGCCATGGATGCGACTCATACACAGACTCCTCGCGTTCGTGGCCAGGCCATGAGTGCGACTCATGCGCGAACTTCTTGTCTTTGTTGCCCGGCCACGGGGGCGACTTATGCATGGACTCCTCGCGTTCGTGGCCAGGCCACGAGTGCGACTCATGCGCGGACTCCCCGCGTTCATTGCCGAGTCGCGGGTGCGACACGCGTTCTCCTAGACGTCGTTGCTCTTGCTGCCTCTGCAGCATATCTACCTTATTCTCCTGCCGTTCAGAAGCCGCATATTCCTCGAGCAGTAACTTTATTTTCTCATGCCTTCGATGCCTTACGTCATCCCTCAGTCCCATATGGACCATCCTCCCCGCTGCCTTGTCCTATCTTCATATTTATGAAGCTCCAAGGACAAGTATGCGAACAAGCCTGCAACAGTTGGGACAAGGTGAAACGGCTACGCCGTCCTTTGGCGGCGCGGCGCGTTTCATTACGAGAAATATAGAAAAGGTATGAAAAAATCATATACTTTCCTATATTTGAACAATAAACATGTTGCTCTAATGGAGGTTGAAAGCAGAATTGAACGGGCCGGCAGCTGAGTTAACTGGTCTGAAGTCAGTGATAAAGGGAAATCCTCCCTTTATTTTTCCGGTTCCCCCTTCACAGGGCGAATTAGTTGGAAAAAAGCCCTCTATTTCCGAACAAATCAACTTTTCCTAACGCCACCCAGACGTTTAGTTGGACAATTTCCCTTTATTTCCCTAGAACTACCCGAAATCCAAAAAATAAAGGGACGTTTTCCCTTTATTGAATTCCCAGATTAAGCGAAACGAAAGGACGCAAAGTCCGATGAACACCAGTCTTCCTAAGCCAATAAGACAATAAGACCATAAGCCGGTCGGAACCTCATAACCGTTTGCCACCCAAATCGGAGCGCACAACAGGCAGGCCGCCGCGGATTCGTCCGCAGCGGCCTGCCTGTCGTTTGAAGCCCTTTTATTACTCTAGATTCCTAAACGGGCCTGCGCCCAGCACCCAGCTCCCGTTACTCGGCGAGCTCATACACCTCTTGATGGGCTTTGATGCTGAACACAAGACCAATCGAGATCATGTTGAGCAGCAGCGAAGTGCCGCCGTAACTGACGAACGGCAGCGTAATGCCTGTAATGGGCATGAGCCCTATCATCATGCCGATGTTCTGGAACACCTGAAAGACGAACATGGAGACGATTCCGATGACCATGTACGAGGCCCGCCTGTCGTAACACTTGAAGGCGACCATAATCATTCGATAGATGAGCAGGAAATAAAGCAGCAGCAGAATCGCGGCGCCCTGGAATCCGAATTCCTCGCCGATGACGACGAAGATGGAATCAGAATAGGCATAAGGGATATACCCGCCGTTCTTGAGATTGCCTTCCAGAAATCCTTCCCCGTTTAATCCGCCTGACCCGATCGCCATCTGAGCATACATGGACTGATGTTTATTATCGGAAGAAGCCAACTCGGGATTGATGAACGTATTTATTCGTTCGTACCAGTGCCCTTTGGAATTGTCGACGAGATAGGTTTTGATTTCTTCGTTAAAGGCATTAAAGAGGAACATAAACAAGATGATGCCTGCTACTACGACAGCCAGTCCGATCGCTACATGCGAATACTTGACATTGCCGATCCAAAGCATCCCGATCACGATGACGATATAAATAATCGCATTTCCGAGGTCGGGCTGAATCATGACCAACAAGAAGGGCAGGAATGAGAATGCGCCAATCATCAAAATATCGCTTGAAAAATGCAATCGATCTCCTTGACGTCGACCTAACAAATATGCAATGCCTATGATCAGTATGATCTTGACCATTTCTGCCGGCTGAAACAAAAAATCGCCCGGAAGCTTGAACCATCCCTTTGCACCGTTTATTTCCACTCCAATGAAATAAACCAATATCAGCAATACAACGCCGATGCCATACAACACATGCCACAACTTCAGGATGATCCGGTAATCGAACAACACCGCGGCAATAGCCACGACAAATCCAAGACCGTAAAACGCCAGCTGTTTGATTTCGTAATTGGCATATCCCGGATGATTCGCAGTCGCGCTATGTATGGCGATAACGCTGATCGCCGCGAGACATCCGAGAATAAGGATTATGCCCCAATCCAGTTTCTTTATTTTATTAAGCACAGGTCAATCATCCTATTCCCAGAAACTTGCGGAACCGCTTGAACGCGCCTGCCTTCTCGTCGAGCACCATTAACGGCACCATATCGCCCAATATTCGGCGGCTAATATTGCGGTACGCGATGGCAGCACGGGATGCAGGGTTCATAACCGTCGGCTCCCCATTGTTGGCCGCCGTAATGACCTTTTCGTCATCAGGAACAATACCCAGCAGATCTATGGCAAGAACCTGGCAGATTTCGTCGATATCCAGCATTTCTCCGCTCTTTACCATAGAAGGCCGAATCCGGTTAATCACCAGCTTGGACGGAATTTTGTTTCCTTCCAGCAATCCGATGACACGATCGGCATCCCGCACGGCCGCATTCTCCGGCGTTGTGACGACAATTGCGCGGTCCGCGCCGGCAATAGCGTTGCGGAAGCCGTGTTCGATACCGGCCGGGCAATCGATAATGATATAATCATGACCCTGCTTGAGCTCCAGCACGATGTCTCGAATCTGCTCCGGCTTAACGGAGTCTTTATCTTTCGTCTGTGCGGCCGGCAGCATGTACAGCTCGTCGAAACGTTTGTCCTTGACTAACGCCTGGTTCAGGCGGCAGCGTCCTTCCGCCACATCGACCAGATCATATATAATGCGATTTTCAAGCCCCATAACGACATCCAGATTGCGCAGACCGATATCCGTGTCCACCATACACACTTTTTTGCCAAGCAACGCAAGAGCTGTTCCGATGTTCGCAGAGGTCGTCGTCTTGCCGACGCCGCCTTTGCCTGATGTAATTACGATCGCTTCTCCCATACTCTACACCCCTCTAAATAGGATAGGATTCTGCCTGATGCGGAATAGCTGCGACAACTTGTCAATCTGCATCTGACCTTCATTAAGATACGCGAATTCCATCGCGGAATCGAAAGTCAGCCATTCCTCCGGCGGCCTGCTGACGACATCGGCAATTCGCAGCTGCGTCGGCCGCATGAGCGAAGTCGCGATGATGGCATCTGTGCGTCCCGCGAAGCCCGCATGCGCCATCCCCCTAAGCGCTCCCAATACATAGATATCGCCGGTGCACAGGATGGAGCCCCCCGGATTGACGTCCCCGATTAAAAGCAGGTCGCCTTCGTGCTGCAGCGTCTGCCCGGAGCGAACGATGGATGACAAAACGTGCATGTTCGCCGCTCCCCCGCCGCTCTCCGGCTTCGCCGGAGGATCGGATTCCATCGACTGAATCATCAAGTTTCCCTGTGCGCCGATGATGCTTGCAAGCTGCTCCCTTTGTTCGTCCGTTATGATTCTGGAGCCCAGCTTGACATGTATATGAACGAGCGGTCCCGTCAGCAACTGCTGGTGCGTTTTCTCCAGCTTGTGCCTGAGTTCGGCAACCAGCGCATCGAACACGCATTGATCGTCGAGAAGGAACAGAAGACCTTCCTTAACGCCTTTAATCATAATATGCTGCTTTTCGGTCACATTTGTCCCTCCCCAACCTATTCAATTCTGGATGCTGGTCCCGAATTCCTGCTGCTTCCGTCCCGCTTTATTCTTCTTCTCCGTTTTCTCCCGTTTCCTTGCGCGACTCGAACATACGTCTGACCGGCACATAACAAACCAGCGCGAAGGCCAGCTGGAGGAACAAGCTCGGCAATATATGATTGAGCAGCGCCCACGCATAGGATGCGCTCGTAATCCGGAATACCTGGTAAATAAAAAAGAGGGCCGTGTCGTATAAAATACACGCGAAGCCGATGACCGTAATCGCCATCATGACCGTCGCCCGCTTTCTCTCCAGCAGCACGCCCGTAAAATAGCCAATAATCCCCATCGCAAAAAAGTTAAGTCCAAGCAACTGGCCGAAATAGACGACGTCCTGCAGCAGGCCGAAGCCCGCTCCCAGCAACAGTGCCATATGGCGATTGCCGTACAATGCCGAAAATAAGACGAATACGAATATAAAGTGCGGTATAATCCGGCTCCCGTATCCCTCCGGGATAATCCATGGCATGAGCGAGCCCTCGATAAAGAATAGCAACAGCATAATCGCAACGATTCGGTTCATGCTCATGGAGCGTTCTCCTCAGCGCTCGCAGCCTGAACGACGAACACCTCGGCCAGATGGTCGAAGTTGGTCGCAAGCTTGACGCTTGCCGTGTAGGTCAAGCCAAAGTCGCCGACCTGCTTGGTCTCTACCGTGCCGATTCGGAGCCCTCTTGGATAAACGCCGCCAAGGCCGGAAGTGATAACGGTATCGCCAATCTCCATCTTGTCGTTCTCGCCGATCCGCGTCATCAAAATCCGGTTCGTCTCTTTGTTGAAGCTGCTCAGAATGCCGAAGGATTCGTTCTCGCGGCCTTCGATCGTCGCGGAGATGGAATTAAAAGTCGGCGACGTTTCGTTAAGCTCCGTGATCGGGGTGATCGCCGCCGTAAAAGGCGTCACGGAACTCACCAGCCCGACCAAACCGTCGACGGTCGTCACAGCCATATTTTTTTCGATGCCATGTTTCGATCCCAAATTAATCGTCATCGTCCGGTTGTTCGCGTCATTGCTGATGGAGATGACTTGAGCAATCAGATAGTTGTAATCATACATCTGTTTCTGTTGCTCGCTGAAGCCAAGCAACTCCTTGTAGCGCTCATTGTCCTTTTTAATAAAGTTGTATTCCACCTTGTCCCGCGCATACGCGGCAACGGTACTCTTAAGCCGCTCGTTCTCTTCGTAGATCATCCGGAAATCGCGGATATCCTCAAAGAAACCCGCTATATAACCAGCGGGCTTGTAGAACCACTGCTGCACGAAACCGGAGGTGTCCTTAAGGAACTTCTCCGGCCACGTGAGCTCTTTGCGATCGCTGAGCGAGAAGCCGATGATCGCGATAAACAAAATAAATCCGATCATAAGCATAAAAACACGCTTATTTCTCATGAAATTAAACAGCCCGATCACCTGCCTGTCTCATATCCGTACATTCTATCTCGAGCGCCTAGCGCTTCGAACGATTCGAAGTGCCTCTGCTCTTGAACAAATGGATGTTATCCAACGAACGGCCCGTTCCGATCGCTACGCAGTCAAGCGGATTGTCCGCCACGATGACCGGCATGCCCGTCTCGCGCTGCAGAAGCTTGTCCATATTACGAAGCAGCGCCCCGCCGCCTGTCAAAACGATACCGCGATCCATAATGTCGGCGGACAACTCCGGAGGACACTTCTCCAGCGTAACCTTGACGGCTTCCACTATGGAATTGACCGTATCCATAAGCGCATCCGTAATTTCGTCCGATGTAATCGCCAGCGTCTTCGGCAATCCCGACACAAGGTCTCGGCCGCGAATTTCCAATGTCTCCGGCTTGTCGAGCTGCAAGGCGGAACCGATCTCCATCTTCAGCTGCTCCGACGTTCGCTCGCCGATCATCAGATTATAGAGTCTCTTGATATATTGAATGATCGCCTCGTCCATATCGTCGCCGGCTACCCGGATCGAACGGCTCGTCACGATGCCGCCAAGAGAGATGACGGCCACCTCCGTCGTTCCGCCCCCAATATCAACGACCATGGAGCCCGTCGGTTCCCATACCGGGAGGTCGGCGCCGATCGCGGCCGCAAACGGCTCTTCGATCGTAAAAGCCTCTCTGGCGCCGGCTTGCTTCGCTGCGTCCTCGACGGCGCGCTGCTCGACAGCCGTAATGCCGGAAGGCACGCATACCATAACGTTGGGATGACGCGGAAAGAGAGACCGCTGCTTCTGAGCGGAGCGGATAAAATATTTGATCATCGTTGCCGTCGTCTCGAAGTCGGCGATTACTCCATCCTTCATAGGACGTACGGCGCGAATATTGCCGGGCGTTCTGCCGATCATCTTTTTGGCTGCCTCGCCGACTGCTTCGATCGTTTTTGTATCGGTACGCAAGGCCACCACGGAAGGCTCCCTCACGACAATTCCTTTTCCCTTAACGAATACAAGCGTATTCGCCGTACCAAGATCGATTCCTAAATCCTTGTTCAATCTACCAAACATTGTTACTGCTCCCTTCTCCATTACAACGCGATGCCGCAGATGTGTTTCCACGTATTTATTATTATATTACAGATGACCAAGCTCCTTCAAACTTACGAAGCGGCCATCGCCAACGACGATATGATCCAGTACTTCTATGCCGACAAGCTGCCCGGCTTCCGCAAGCCGCTTGGTCAGCGAGATATCCTCGGGACTGGGCGCAGGATCGCCGCTGGGATGATTATGGGCGCAGATGACCGATGCGCTGTTCCTCTTGATTGCGGCCCGGAACACTTCACGGGGATGGACCAGCGAGGCATTAAGCGTTCCGACGGACAAAGTTTCCCGGGCAATAATGCCGTTCTTCGTATTCAGAAAAAGACAAACGAAGTGCTCCTTGTCCAAATATCGAAGTTCCTCCATAACCTGATCCGCCGCGTCCTTGGGCTTCCGAATCGTAATGATGTCTTCATGCCGTGTTCGAATCATCCGCCTGCCGAGCTCTATGCCGGCACGCAGCTGAAGCGCCTTCGCAGGGCCGATGCCGTTAATGGCCGTCATCTCCTCCACGCTCATGTCGAGCAGCCCTCGCAAGCTGCCGCATTGCTTAAGAATGGAGCCTGCCAGATGTACCGCAGACTGTTTCTTCGTACCCGTTCTTAACAAGATTGCAAGCAGCTCAGCATGGCTGAGCGCCTCTGCCCCATATCGCATCATGCGCTCTCTTGGACGTTCTTCATGGGGGACATCACGCAATACATTTCCATGTATTTCCATAAATATCCCATCCTCTTATTTCCGATTTAATACGTTCGAACTCCGAATAGCTCAAGCTTGTCCGTCAGCAGCGAGATCGGCAGGCCAACAACATTGAAGTAGCATCCCTCAATCCCTTCTACCAGAGCCGCTCCAAGACCTTGAATGCCATATGCCCCGGCCTTGTCCATCGGTTCGCCGGAAGCGACATAACGTCGGATCCTTTCCTCGGAGAGAGGTTTCATCGCCACTCGGGTCCGCCGACTCGCCACGATCCGCTTGCCCGATCCTGCCTCCAAAAGCGCGATGCCGCTATACACATCGTGCGAGCGGCCCTGCAGGGAGGTTAACATGGCAGCCGCCTCATCACGGTTTGCAGGCTTGCCCAGCACTGCCCCATCCAACACAACGATCGTGTCCGCGGCCAATATCAGCGTGCCCTCGAGAGGCATTTCTTGCTTCGCCAGCATGGCTTCCGCAGCGATGCCTTTGCGAAGGCTCAATCGCTCCACGACTTCCGCCGGCGTCCAATCCTTTTCGTAAGTCTCGTCAGTGTCCGTAGACAAAATAGAAACCGGCAAGGAAAGGGCCAAAGATGCGACCAGTTCCTTCCGGCGCGGAGACGATGAAGCCAGCACAATCCGGCTTATCGTTGCTTGGTTGAGTTGGTTTTCGATCATAGGTTCATACTCCTTATGCGTGCCATAATCCCGGATTCGCAGCTTACATTTTGCGATATAGCCAGATGGCGACGGCGGCACCCGCGATGCTCAGCAGACTAATCTGAAGCGAGAGCGACAAGTTGAAGCTTAGGACATAAAGATCGACGTTTGGCGACCAAGTCGTCTGAATCGGTCTCGTCAGGAAGGATACGCCCGGCACGGAATCCAGCCATCTTGCGACCAGCGCCCCTGCAATCATCCCGAGCACAATAAACAAAAATAGTATCCATCCGTTTTTCTTCATCGTATAAATCCCCTCGCCACGAAATGACACCTATAACCATTATACGCACTATACTTTCCGTTTACAATGCGCTTGGAGACTCAAACCATTCTTTTTGCACCAGGACCGCTTCCATTAGTGCCGTTTGCACGGACCATAACTGAGCTTTGGAAGGATTTTCGTCGTATGCTTTCATCGATCCGGCAGCCGTATCCATTGCCTTCTTCAGCTTAACGAAATAAGATGAGCGGACATCCTCCGGCAGCCCAGACTCCATCTCCGCGGCGTTCGCAGTCCATTGCGCCAGCTGGGCCTGCCAGCCTTCTGACGCCGCCTTGCCCAGTTTAGACAGAGAAGGCTGCTCTAACTGCGCAACGACAAGGTCGGACCAAGTCCCGATCAAGTCGTTGGTGGCGGCAAAAAAAGCTTCCGCTTTTTCCGCTCCTCCGGCGAATGTCAGCTTATCCGGACCTTGCACAGCCACTTCCTTTTTGTACAACAGGATGTCCGGCAAACCTCCTGTAACGACGGCGGCCTTCGTGCCGTCAAGCGCGATGCCTGCATAGACGCGGTAGCCCTCTGGGGTCTTCATCGACGAACCTGCCAATCCGACGTCCTTCAGCTGACCCAGCGCAGCGTCCCTTCCTTCCGTATTGCTGAATACGCCGTATTGCAGCAAGGTATACGTCCTTTGGATACCGGCAACGTTAACGGTTGCCGCATTTGCTGCTCCTGGATCGACAACCTCGCCATTTTTGCCATCCTTACCACCCTCGCCCTCTTTGCTTCCCACGGGTACTCCGGTCAGGTCGTCAAGACCGATGGTCTCCTTCGTCCCCGGCTGCACGACCGGAATTCCGGTGTCGCCTTGTGTATCCCGGTCGGGCTGAGCAGGACCTCCCGTAAACAAAGTCAGTATCAAATACCCGAATATGGCGCCGGTTGCCAGCGCCCCGCTTACAGACAGGAAGACATGCAGCCAGGATGGGCCTTTGCCGCCCGTACGACGCGTATCGCCGGCAATGATCACCGGGGATTGGCGATTGCCGAAAGGCTCGACCGATGGTTGGTAGCCGCTATCGCCTCCCCGCGAAATCCATTCGGCATCGGGATTAATGACCGGCCATTGCTTCTCGGAACTTTTTGCTTCCGAAAACGACGGTTGCTGTACAATGGCAGGCCAACGGCTGAGGTCATCTGCATTCGGAGTTGAAGGTTCAACCGGCGGTTGAGCACCTTCTGCTTCTGCCTCGCGGATGAGCTGCTCCAGCGCGCCAATATCCTCCTGATAGGCGTTATTCCATGGCTGAACCTCGCCTATACCATTCGCAGCATTCCGTTGATATAAGGGTACAACATTATTTTTCCCATGCAGCGCTTGTCCGGAATGTTTGTCTAACTCCGCAGATAGGGGCTCACCCCCGACAACTTTTTCGCGCTCCGGCTTGTCCTTCGCGGTCTGCGCTCCCTGAACGTCAAAGCGGTACGTAATTCGGTTGTTCGGTTTCATGTCGATCACTCCCTCTACCTGGTCTATTAGTAGTCTATGAACGCTTTAAGAGAGTTATGACGAGAGACTTCGGGGCAGACGGCAAAAAGAACCGTCCCGGCGCAGTTAAACGCTCTCCGGAAACGGTTCTTTATTGGACTAAGTTCTATTTTTCGTTTAATGCTCGCGCAAGCGCGTCTGCTACTTTCCAGATATCGCCGGCACCCATCGTAATGACCAGGTCTCCCGGCGCTATGCGGGCCTTGAGCGTCTCCAGCACTTCTTCCTTTGTCGGGATATATTCGGCGCTGGCATTGCTATTGCTCCGAATGAGCTCTACGAGCTTGCCGGAGCTGACGCCTTCGATCTGCTTCTCTCCTGCCGGCGAATAGATATCCGTAATGATAACCTGATCCGCCTCGGGGAACGCTTTGCTAAATTGTTCGAACAAGAAAAACGTTCGCGAATAGCGCTGCGGCTGGAACACGGCAATAATCCGCTTGCCCGTCGCTTTCGCCGCGCTGATCGTCGCCTGAATCTCCGTAGGGTGATGCGCATAATCGTCGATCACAAGAATGTCGTTTACTTCGCCAAGCACCTGAAATCTGCGCTTCGCACCTCGGAACGACTTGATGGCTTCCTTAACCGCTTCGAACGACAGCCCCGCTTCCAGGCACGTTATGATGGTAGCCATGGCATTGTACACGTTGTGAATGCCGGGCACGGACAGCTCGACATTGCCAAGGCTTTCGCCTTGCAGGCTCATATCAAAGGAAACCTTGCGATCGCCGAGCTCGATATTCTCCGCTTTATAGGCCGAATCCCCCTCTATGCCGTAAGTAATGACGGCTGACCCCGGCAATTCGAACTCTCCCCCGCAAGCTCTTGGCAGCAGCTCCCGGACGATGGGATCGTCTGAGCAGACTATCGCTTTGCCGCCTTCGCTTACCTGACTTAAAAATTGGACGTATGCCGACTTGAGCTTCTCAAAGTCGCCATCGTAATTTTCCAGATGGTCGGGCTCAATGTTCGTCACGATCGCAATGGAGGGATGATAATGCAGGAAGGAGCCGTCGCTTTCGTCCGCTTCCGCTACGACGTATTCCCCCTTGCCTGCTTTGGCATTCGTGCCAACGTTGACAATCTCGCCTCCGATGATATAAGTGGGGTCGATCCCGCAGGTTTCCATAACGAGCGCGATCATCGAGGATGTCGTCGTTTTGCCATGCGCTCCCGCTACGGCAACACCTTTGCCGGCATTCATCAGCCTGGCTAACATCTGAGAGCGGTGTAGAACGGGAATGTTTAACGCCTCGGCGGCCTTGCGCTCTACATTATCGCTTGTCAGCGCGGTAGAATAGACGACGAGATCAGCACCGTTTACATGCTCAGGCTGATGGCCGATAAAGATGTCCGCCCCCTTGGCGGCCAGCTTCTCCGTCAACTCTTGGCGAGCAACGTCGGAGCCGGATACTTTATAACCCATCTCGAGCATGACCCTGGCGATCGCGCTCATCCCGTAACCGCCGATTCCGATGAAATGAACGTGTTCTGCACTGTTCAAAGACGGTTCACCACCCTTTTTCAGCAGCCGATCCGCCAATCACGCGGGAGCGTACGTCCGCTATCAAATAAAGCGTCCCCGTCACGACCCCGAGATCCTCGTTCCCGGTTATCTGCTGTAATTTGTTTAATGCTTGCTGCCAATTCTTCTCGACGATGATCTGAAACGGAGGGAGCTCGGGCATGTCTTCGCACAGCTCCTGGACAATTGCGGCCAGTTCCGCCGCGTCCATTCGCATACGGTAATCCGGTTCCGTCAATATAAGCGTATCCACTATTGGTAGTATATGCTTAATTGTATCCCGATGATTCTTATTCTCCAGCATCCCCATCATAAGATGCAGCTTATTGAATTTGTACGTGGATTTCAACGCTCCTGCGAGCATCTCCGCCCCTTCAGGATTATGAGCGCCATCCAGCAGGATACGCGGCTCCCGGGCTACCATCTCCAGTCTGCCCGGCCACGCCGCTTCCCGCAGCCCTTCGCGCAGCATATCGTCATCCAGCACGAGAGCGCTGTATTGACGCAGCACTTCCAAACCCATGACGGCCGTTGCGGCGTTGGTACGTTGATGCGCGCCGTTGAGCGTAATCGCAAGCGGCTCGATTGTTCGGAACAATCCTTCGAACCGGAAGGACTGCTCGTCCTCGCGGACTTCTAACGGCACTTCGCCAAATTGATCCCCCATACAATAAAAAGTAGACTTGCGCTCCGCTGCCGTGCGTCTGAGCACCTCGACGACCTCCGGCTGCGTCGCTGCGCTGACTACGGGCACACCCGGCTTAATAATGCCGGCCTTCTCCCGGGCTACGGCCGTCAACGTACCGCCAAGCCGGTCCATATGGTCATGGCCGATGTTCGTAATGATCGATAGAACCGGATACACGATGTTCGTGACATCAAGCCTGCCGCCGAGACCAGTCTCCCATACGACATAGTCCGGGAAAGTTACTTTCGCGTAGAACAGAATAGCCAGCGCCGTTGACACTTCGAACATCGTCGGCGAGCCCAGCTCCGTCTCCGCGATGGCCGATACATGCGGCCGAAGTTCGTTCGCGAGCGAGAGCAGCGTCTCCTCTTCGATATCGGATCCGTTATATTGAAAGCGGTTCGTGAACTTCGTAATGTACGGCGACGTAAACGTCCCGACATCGTATCCGCCTTTCATAAGCGCGCTGGTCAGATAGGCGCAGGTGGAGCCCTTGCCGTTCGTGCCCGCGACATGAATGAATTTGAGCCTGCGATGCGGATTGCCAAGACGTTCCATTAACAGCTCAATTCGCTCCAGGCCGGGACGGATACCGAACGGGATAAGTCCCGTAATCCAGTTTACCGCTTCCTGATAGGAGGACAGCGCAGCTGTCCCCTTGATTCCTTCTGAAGTCATGCATATCCCTTCTTCCTCTTGCCTTGATCGCGTCCGTTAACCGCGCAGTTCCGAGATTCGTGCAAGCACCTTATCGCGTTTCTCCGCATAATCGTTCATCTTAGCCCGTTCTTCTTCAATCACCTTCGCCGGAGCTTTCGCGACGAAACCTTCGTTGCCCAGCTTCTTCTCCACGCGTTCTACCTCGGAGATCAACGTCTTAAGTTCCTTCTCGAGGCGCGAGATCTCTTGCGCGATATCGATGAGGCCGGCAAGCGGCAAATACAGCTCCGCGCCCGTTACGATGGCCGTCATCGCTTTGTCCGGCGCGGCCAGCGCGCGGCCTATCTCAAGCAGCGACGTTCCGCAGAACCGCCGTACGAATTCTTCGTTGCGGCGAAGAATGCCTTCTTCCGCCTCGCCGGCAGGCTTGATCAAAAGCTCGACCTTCTTGCTCATCGGCACGTTAACTTCCGCGCGGATATTGCGGACGGAACGAATCATCTCCATGAGCAGTTCCATCTCTTTGACCGCATCCGGTGCCTCAAGCGCGGCATCGTATACCGGCCAGGCCGCGAGCGTAATCGTCTCGCCTTCATGAGGAAGATGCTGCCATATTTCTTCGCTGATAAACGGCATGAACGGATGAATGAGCCGCTGCGTCCGGTCCAGCACAAACGCAAGAACGGATTGCGTCGCCCGGCGCGCAGCCTGGTCTTCGCCGTTCAAGCTCAGCTTGGAGAATTCGATGTACCAGTCGCAGAGGTCATCCCAGATAAAGTTGTACAGCACGCGGCCGGTCTCGCCAAACTCGTAGCTGTCGATCAAACGCGTTACGTCGCGCGCCGTCTCGTTAAGTCGATGCAAAATCCAACGATCTGCGGTACCCAGCTTGACGTTGATGTCGATGTCGGCGGCCGTAAATCCTTCCAGATTCATCAGGGCGAAGCGCGACGCGTTCCAGATCTTGTTTGCGAAATTGCGGGCCTGCTCCACCTTCTCGAAGCGGAATTTCAGATCCTGTCCAGGCGTGCTGCCGGTAGAGATCATAAAGCGCATCGCATCGGCTCCGTATTGCTCGATGACCTCAAGCGGATCGACGCCGTTGCCGAGCGACTTGGACATCTTCTGGCCATCCTTGTCGCGCACGAGACCATGCATAAGCACGTCCTTAAACGGCATCTCGTCCGTGAATTCCAGGGCGGTAAAGATCATGCGAGCCACCCAGAAATAAATAATATCGTAACCCGTTACAAGCACGCTCGTCGGGTAGAAACGTTGCAGATCGCCGGTCTGATCCGGCCACCCCAGCGTTGAGAACGGCCACAGCGCCGAGCTGAACCACGTATCCAGCACATCGTTGTCCTGACGCAGGTGATCGCCTTCCATATCTTCGCGGGACACGTGAATGTCGCCCGTCGCGTCATCGTACCATGCCGGAATGCGGTGCCCCCACCATAGCTGACGGGAAATACACCAGTCGCGTACGTTCTCGATCCAGTTCAAGTACGTCTTCTCGAAGCGTTCCGGCACGAATTGAACGCCTTTGCCCGACTTCTGCGCTGCGATGGCCGCTTCCGCGAGCGGCTTCATCGCCACAAACCATTGCGTCGACAAGTAAGGCTCGACCACAGCGCCGCTGCGTTCGCTATGGCCAACCTGGTGCACGTGGTCCTCGATCTCGATGCAGACGCCTTGCTCCTGCAGATCCTTCACGAGCTGCTTGCGGCATTCGAAGCGATCAAGCCCCTGATAAGGACCCGCCTCCGCATTCATGACGCCGGATTCATCCATGACGATAATCTGAGGCAGACCGTGACGCTCGCCGACCTCGAAGTCGTTAGGGTCATGCGCAGGCGTGATCTTTACGGCTCCGGAGCCGAATTCCTTCTCGACATATTCGTCGGCGATGATCGGAATTTCCCTGCCAAGCACCGGCAATACGATCGTGGCGCCGATCAGATGGCTGTAACGTTCATCCGACGGATTAACCGCTACCGCGGTATCGCCGAGCATCGTCTCCGGACGCGTCGTCGCGACCGTGATAAAGCCGGAGCCGTCCTTTAGCGGATATCTCAGATGGTAGAGATGGCCGTTCAATTCCTTGTATTCGACCTCGATGTCGGATAAGGCCGTGCGGGCTGCAGGATCCCAGTTAATGATCTTTTTGCCGCGATAGATCAGGCCTTTCTCGTAGAGGCGGACGAACACCTCGCGTACAGCTTTGGACAGTCCTTCGTCCAACGTGAACCGCTCCCTGGAATAGTCAAGCGACAGCCCCATCTTCGCCCATTGCGCGCGGATCGTGTCCGCGTATTGTCCCTTCCACTCCCAGACCTTCTCCAGAAAAGCTTCGCGGCCCAGATCGTGGCGCGTCAAGCCCTGCTCGCGGAGCTTCTGCTCCACCTTCGTTTGCGTGGCGATCCCCGCATGGTCCGTACCCGGCAGCCACAAGGCGTCATAGCCCTGCATCCGCTTTGTGCGAATCAATATATCCTGCAGCGTGAAATCGAGCGCATGCCCGATATGCAGCATGCCCGTAACGTTAGGCGGCGGGATGACAATCGTGTACGGCTCTGCCTCCGGCCTCTTTCCCGCTTGAAAATAATTGCCCTCCACCCAATACGAATACCACTTCTGCTCCGCAGATTTGGGGTCGTACGTCGTGGGCATTGCCGATTTGTTCTCCATGTCAGACATCGTGTCATCTCCATTCATTCTTCTGCGCAAATTCATGCAACAAGATATAATACATAAATAATACATAAATCCAAGGTGAATCGGCTGTCGCCATTCCTTTGGCGGCGCAGCGCGTTTCATTTCGAGAAATAGAGGTCAAGTAGGAAGAAAAACTATACTTTCCTGTATCTCTTGAAAATCAAAAAAACCTTTCGTCCCGTAAAGGACGAAAGGTTAGCTTCCGTGGTACCACCTTTGTTCCGCAGCGCTTGCACGCGCGGCACTTGGAGCAGATAACGGCTGCGGCCGGCCGGGCTTGGGCGGGAACCGTGACAATTGTCTTGCCACCTTCCGCGTTGAGCGCGGCGACTCAGGGGCGACCCGTATGCAGTCCAATCCTGCAGAACCTCACAGCGTAACGGTTCTGCTCTCTGAAGGCCTACTGCGTACTACTCCCCTTCAAGGTCTCTCTTATAAAGGTTGTTCAAAAAAAACCAGCTTTTTGAACTCGCACTTATACATACATATGCTCTATCATACATTTGTTAACGGACGGAGTCAACCAGGGTGTCAAGTACACGAGTAGAATAAACGAGCTCGTGTGCCTCGATACCGCCATCTCAGGGCGATTGTGTATGATTTTTCGTACACACGACAAAAGCCCCCAAATCCCGCTTCATGAGCGAGCCTGAAGGCTTTGCCTGGGCTTGGGACGGCGGACGTACTAAGGGATATAGAGCAGTTGCCCTTCCTCGATCGCCGATTCATGCAAGCCGTTATGATTCAGAATCTCCCGCGGATTCATGCTGTAGCGCATCGCGATCTGCTCCAGCGTCTCTTCCTTCTGGACGATACACATCCTGATCTTGCGGAACTCGTTGCCCTCGGCCTTGCTGAGGAATAGCTTCTTCCATTCAATCTCTTCCTCGACAGCAACCGTCCGCGAGCCTTCTTGCTGTGCCTGCTGCTCTTGATTGTATTGTTCCGCCGCCTCGCGAGCCGCTTGCTCGCGCTGACTCGATTGCAGAATTGCTCGGAAGCCCACATCGGGTCGTTCTTCTCCGCTGCCCGACGGCGACTTGCTGGCGAAAGCGATCTGAACTTCTTGCTGTCTGCGCGCATCCTGCTCTTGTTGAGCTTCGCCAACATCCTCCGAAGATTCTTCAAGCTCCTGCCGTATGCCGGTATCTTCTTCGGATTCGGCGGCATACATGTCAGTTGCCGCCTCATCTGCCGAAGGAAAAACATTCTCGTCTTCGGGACGGACGACTTCTTGTTGAACGTATGAGGCGTTCGCCGCATCGGTTGTCCAAGGCTGCGCTACAGAAGCAAGCTCTTCTTGGGACTGGACCGTTTGCTGGTTATCTACGTTGTTCTGACCGGATCCCGCAAGAGCGCTCCATTGCAGCCAGCTGTCGCTTCCCCCTTGCTGGGACGCGATCGTAATCTCCCGCTGCCCGTCCTCCGTCCATGCTTTCGCCTGCTCGCCCGCTATGTAGCCTTGCTCGTTCTGCTCAGCCTGAAATGACGGCGGCGTGATGTCGTTCTGATTCCACTCCTGCTGCTGTCGGTCTTGAAAGTTTTGCTGAGCTGTCTCTTGCTGCTGTTGCTGAGCCCAGAACTGCGCTTCTTGCTGCTCGCGAAGCTGTTCCTGATCCTGTTGCTGCTGTTGCTGAGCCCAGAGCTGTGCCTCTTGCTGCTCGCGAAGCTGCTGTTGCTGCTGCTGCTGTTGTTGCTGAGCCCAGAGCTGCGCCTCTTGCTGCTCGCGAAGCTGTTGCTGTTGTTGCTGCTGCTGTTGCTGGGCCCAGAGCTGCGCCTCTTGCTGCTCGCGAAGCTGCTGTTGCTGCTGGAACCAGATCTGCGACGCTTCTCCGTCCGCCGTCTCATCGACGTTGCCGTACGACCCGACACCATACGTCTGAACGGTTTGTATGCCGTTGTCGTCTCCTTCTTGCTGGAAGCCCGCCTCGCGTTCATGCGACGCCGTAAAGGGTTCTTCCTCCCAAGGCTGCGCGGACTGTTCTTCGATTGGATCAACCAAGATGCCTCTGAGCGATAATACGCCCGTCACGTTAAGCGTACGCGCGGATATCAAATCCACGTCGAAGTTGTCGATCTCCATCGAGATGTCGTCAAGCCGCGACACGCGGTTCATCGGCAGCGAGATTTCCACCGGGATCCAATGCTCCAGCGTCAGCGGTCCCGCGATCGCGTTTTGTCCCCGATAGACTCCGCTTAGCAGTAATTGTCCCTTCAGGACGGCTTGGTCCCCCTGATCAATGACCTGGATGCGGGGAACCAGCTCTATCTCCTCCAACTCGTCTATCGCCGCGACGTCATCCGGAAGATGCACGCGCTCATACACGTCAAATCGTAAACCGTTGCTCTGATTCGACACGCCAAAGTCCTCCCTTCTCATACTGAATGCTTGGTCTAATGGCACATACACTACTTATCTATATGGCCTTGCAAGCGGGAGCATGACTGTCTTTTTTCAATAGCCAACAAGAATTGGAAGACAGGAAACTTGGCATGGACAAACCTGTTACCCGTTTAACAGCCTCGCGAGCCACGCCGGCCAAGGCGAATCCGCCTCAACCCGCGCACCGGTAAGGGGGTGGGGGAACAGCAGCTTCTCTCCATGAAGAGCCTGATGCCCGAGAGAGTAGCCTCCCGCCTCCCTTCCCCCATACAGCGAGTCGCCGATCAGCGGATGCCCAAGATGGCTCATATGGACGCGGATCTGATGCGTCCTGCCCGTCTCGAGCTCCACTCTGGCAATGGAGATGGCGTCCGAAACGCTCAGCCGTTCATAACGCGTAACCGCCTCATCCCCGCCAGGCGTAACGATCCGCCTGGACTTATGATGGCGATCCTTGCCGATAGGCGCATCAATGATGCCGGCAGGCTTGCGGAGACGTCCGTGGACGACCGCGATATAGATCCGGTCGATCACCTTCTCCCGCATCGCCTCGTCGAGACGATGCTGAGCGAGATCGTTTTTGGAATACAGCATGGGACCGGATGTGTCGTCGTCAAGCCGGTGAATATGGCGGACAGGGAGATTGTCGCCTTGCGCGAGCATATGTTTAGCGGCCGCTACGTCAAGCGTTCCGGCTTGCCCCGGATGCGACCCGTGCACGGACATCCCCGCCGGCTTGTCCAGCACAAGGCAGAAGTCGTCTTCGTACAAAACCGGAGGCACGATCAGATCCGGTTCCTTGCCAGCCGCGACATAGAGGAGCGATTGCCGTTCATCCGCCTTTGGGAATGCCAGCAAGGCGATCCGCCCTCCTTCCGTCATTTTGATGCCCCCGACGGAGTAGAGGCGATTGATCCATTTGTCCGGGAATACGGAACAAGCCAGCAGCCACTTTCGCACCTCATGCGAGTGACTGCCGGCTTCGATCGGCCCGGCTCCGGCGGATAAGGCGAGCGTTCCGGCATCCAGCTCAAGCCATTCCCCTCTGCGTACATACGCGATATCCATCCTCCGTGCCAACCTCCTCTAACCTCTATAGACGACCCAGCGCCCCGTCATGGGCCGCGATCGTGTCTTCAATATCCTCGTCGGAGTGGACGGCGGATACGAACATGCCTTCGAACTGGGATGGCGGGAGACTAACTCCGAGATCCAGCATAGCCGCAAAATAAGTCTTGAACCGTTCCAGATCGGATGTCTTCGCGGCATCGTAGTTGATGACCGTCTTCTCCGTAAAGAACGGACATACCATGGAGCCCACCCGGTTGATGGTTATCGGGATGCCGTGCTTTGCGGCATTGCGTTCGATGCCAAGCTGAAGCTTGACCGCCTGGCGCTCCAGCAGCTCGTACTTGTCATGCGTCATCAGCTTAAGCGTCGTGTAGCCTGCAGCCATGGCCAGCGGATTGCCCGACAGGGTGCCCGCTTGGTAGATGGGGCCGCTTGGCGCGATCATCTCCATAATTTCGCGTCTGCCGCCATAGGCGCCGACCGGCAATCCGCCGCCGATGACCTTGCCGAAGCAAGTCAGATCAGGGGTGATCCCGTAGAGTCCTTGCGCGCAGGAATATCCAACGCGGAAGCCCGTCATGACCTCATCGAAGATCAGCAGGCTGCCGTACTCCGATGTAATGGCCCGCAGACCGTCCAGGAAACCTGGCAGCGGAGGCACTACGCCCATGTTGCCGGCGATTGGCTCCACGATGACGCAAGCAATCTCCTCGCCGAACTTCTCGAACGCCAGCTTCACCGACTCGATGTCGTTGTACGGCACCGTTATCGTGTGGGAAGCGACATGCTCAGGCACGCCTGGGCTGTCCGGCAGGCCGAGCGTCGCGACGCCGGAACCCGCCTTGATGAGCAGGCTGTCGGCATGTCCATGGTAGGAGCCTTCGAACTTCATGATCTTGCTCCTCTTCGTATAGCCGCGAGCGAGCCTGAGCGCGCTCATCGTCGCTTCCGTGCCGGAGTTGACCATCCGCACGACGTCCACGGACGGCACTCGCTCGCAGACAAGCTCAGCCATGAGCGTCTCCAGCTCCGTAGGCGCGCCGAAGCTCGTCCCCTTCTCCGCAGTCTTCCGGAGCGCTTCCACAACCTCCGGATGAGCATGGCCCATAATAAGCGGGCCCCAGGAGGCAACGTAGTCGATATAAGAGTTGCCGTCGATATCGTATACACGGCTGCCTGCGCCTCGTTCCATATAAACGGGAGTCAGTCCAACGGACTTAAACGCCCGTACGGGACTGTTCACGCCGCCCGGGATCACCTTCTTCGCTCTCGCGAACGCTTCTGCGGACTTGGCATCTTGCCTAACTCTCGAATTCTCGCTCATTAGACCTCTTCTCCTCTCAGCCAGCGGGATGCGTCCTTGGCATGGTAAGTAATAATAATGTCCGCGCCGGCGCGCTTCATGCCAGTCAGCGTCTCCAGCACGATGCCGCGCTCATTGATCCAGCCGTTCGCGGCCGCCGCCTTCACCATGGAGTATTCCGCGCTGACGTTGTAAGCGACCAGCGGAAGGTCAAATTGCTCTTTGAGCAATCGCAGCACGTCGAGATAAGCAAGTGCCGGCTTCACCATTAGCATATCCGCGCCTTCCGCAACGTCGGAATCGGCTTCCCGGATCGCCTCCCTAACGTTGGCGGGATCCATCTGGTACGTTTTGCGGTCGCCGAATTGCGGAGCGGAATGCGCCGCATCGCGGAACGGCCCGTAGAAGGCGGAAGCGTATTTGACGGAATAAGACATAATCGCGATATCGCTGTAGCCCGCATCGTCCAGGCCGCTGCGGATCGCATGGACGAATCCGTCCATCATGTTGGATGGAGCGATAATGTCCGCGCCGGCCTCTGCTTGGGATACCGCCGTACGCACGAGCAACTCCAGCGATTGATCATTGTCTACCACTGCCGTACCCGACGCCGTATCTTGATGCACGATGCCGCAATGGCCATGATCCGTAAATTGGCAGAGGCAAGTATCGGCTACGATGACCAGCTCCGGCGCCCAACTCTTGACTGCCCGAATCGCTTGCTGCACGATTCCATCCCGGTCATAGGCGGAGCTGCCGATCGAATCTTTGTGCTCGGGAACGCCGAACAGAAGCACGGACCTCACGCCGGAAGCCACTACGTCGCGAATCTCCTCTTCCAATCGATCCATGGAGAAATGGTAGACGCCGGGCATGGACGGAATTTCTTCCTTCACGTTCGTACCGTGCGTTACGAAGATGGGATATATAAAATCCTCCGCCGTCAATAACGTCTCGCGCACCATGCCGCGAATGCCCGCCGTTCTGCGAAGTCTGCGATGTCTTGTAATCGGGAATGCCATATTAATCGTCCTCCTTCGATGCTTTATCCTTATGCCGCCAATCGACGACCGCGGCCAGCAAACCATCAATTGTAGCTTCTTCCGCTTCGACCGTCACCTCAAGGCCGACGCTTCGCACCGTCTCGGAAGTGATTGGGCCAATGCTTGCAATCGGGATGCCCGACAGAGCCCGCGCGGGCTCCTCGATCCCGTTTTTCCGCAGCAGGGTCATCAGGTTGGTTACGGTCGAGGAACTGGTAAACGTAATGATGCCGATAGCTCCCTCGCGCAGCCAATCCATCACGAATTCGTCTTGCGTATCGGCAATCGACGTCTCGTATACGTCCGCCTCGACCGCCTCCACGCCTCGTTCCCGCAGCAGCCTCGGCAATACATCCCTCGCGAGATCGCCTCTTGGCAGCAGCGCTCTCTCTCCCGGCTTCATCCAGCCTTCAACCCGATCCAGCAGCGACTCCGCGTGGAATTTGACAGGCAGCTCCTCAGTCAGCAGCCCCCTATGCGCCAACGCCTCCGCCGTCTTGGGTCCGACAGCTGCAATTCGAGCCTTTGAGAAGGCACGTATATCCAGACCGAACCGGCGCAGCCAGCGGAAGAAATAATCGACCCCGTTCACGCTCGTGAAGATCAGCCAGTCGTAGCTCCCCGCTTCCGCCAGCTTCTCCTTCAGTGCCTGAACCTCCGCTTCGCCCTCCGGCTCGCGAATATCGATGACCGGGAATTCGCAAGGCTCGCCGCCCAATTCCTCGATGGACTCCGACAGCTCGCTTGCCTGCGCGCGCGCTCTAGTCACAAGCACTCTCGTGCCGAACAACGGCTTGCGTTCGAACCAGCGCAGCTTCTCCCGTTGAAGCACGACTTCGCCGACGATAATGACGGCTGGCGGCTGGAAGTTCGCCGCCTTGACCTTCTCTTCGATATCGGCAAGCGTACCGACCAGCGTCCGCTGCTCCACGCGAGTTCCCCAGCGGACCAGCGCTACCGGAGTAGACGCGGGTTTGCCGTGCTTCATAAGCTGCTCCGCGATGTATCCAATTTTGGCTACGCCCATGAGGAACAACAGCGTGCCGGTCGCATTCGTCACCTTGTCCCAATAAATGGAACGGTCCAGCTTATCCGGGCTCTCATGGCCCGTCACGATAGACAACGAGGAAGCCAGATCGCGATGGGTGACCGGGATGCCGGCGTAAGCCGGAACGGCAATGGCCGAAGTGATGCCGGGTACGATCTCGAATTCGATGCCGTTATCGTAAAGCAGCTCCGCTTCCTCTCCCACGCGCCCGAAAATCGTCGGGTCTCCGCCTTTGAGCCGCGTTACCGTCTTCCCGGCCAGCGCCAGATCGACGAGCAACTGATTGATCGCTTCTTGCTTCATCGTATGGCGGTCCGGAAGCTTGCCGACGTAGATGAATTCCGCAGTCGGCTTGACATGCCGGAGCAGCCGCGGGCTTGCCAGACGGTCATAGACGACGACGTCGCATCGCTCCAGACATTGCAGGCCGCGCACCGTAATCAGCTTGGGATCTCCCGGACCCGCGCCGACCAAATATACTTTCCCCTTGTCCATCGTTATCCCCCGATTTCCGCCAGAATGACATCTCCGCCTGCCGCGAGCAGCGCATTCGCCACTTCCTTGCCCAGCTCGATGGGATCGGTCCCGCGTTTGATCTCTTTCAATAGCGTAACGCCGTCAGGCGAGCCGACGATGCCGGTCAATTCCAGCACCGGCACGGCACTGGCACGGTCAACGATGACGGCATGCGCCCCGATCGGCACTTGGCAGCCCCCTTGCAGCGTGCCCAGGAAGCTCCGCTCGGCTTTCACTGTCAGCTCCGTTTCGGAATCATTAAAGAGATTCAGCAGCTCCCTGACGTCGGAATCGCCTTCCCGGCATTCGATGCCAAGAGCGCCTTGCCCGACCGCCGGCGTGCAGATATCCATCGGAACATGGGCGGAGATTCGATCCTCCCAGCCCATTCTTGACAAGCCTGCTGCGGCGAGAACGATGGCATCGAACCCTTCGGTCTCCAGCTTGCGGATACGGGAATCAATGTTGCCGCGGATCGACTCCAGCTGCAGATCCGGTCTCGCATGCTTCAGCTGGCAGGAGCGTCGCAAGCTGCTTGTGCCGACCTTGGCGCCAAGCGGCAGATCCTGCAGGCTGTTCCCTTTCTTCATGATCAGACAGTCGCCGGGATGGACCCGCTTAGGCGTAGCGCCGTTAATCAGCCCTTCCGGAAGCTCGTAAGGCATGTCTTTCATGCTATGTACGGCAAGATCAATCTCTTTATCGATAAGCGCTTGTTCGATTTCCTTGACGAACAGCCCTTTGCCGCCCACCTTGGACAAAGTGACATCCAGAATCTGGTCGCCTTTGGTCAGGATTTTGCGAATTTCGAACGTATAGGGCAATCCATGCTCCTCGCATATCGCCTCGAGCTGGTCAATGACTTGTCCCGTCTGCGTCAACGCAAGCGCGCTTTGTCTCGTTCCTACCGTAATCACGCGTTCCTCTCTGCTCATTCCATCTGCCTCCCAATCGTTATCTCCAGCAACACAGCATACCACTCATCTAATCCAAGCGTTCCTGCAGCCCCGTCATCCATTAACGTGCCTTCGGCTGCAAGTCTCAACACTTCGCGTCTAACCCGTTCGTTCTTTTGCGTCTTGTATACATATTCCCTTAACTGTCGCAGCCGCTCCACGCGTTCTTTATATTGCGGACCGTACTGCCGTTCCAGCTCGGTTCTGATCAAAGCCGACAAAGAAGGGCTTGCTCCAGAAGCTGTCACGGCCAGCAGCAAATCGCCTCTGCGCACGACGGACGGCGAAATAAAGCTGCCCGACGCCGCATCGTCCGTCACGTTGCACCATATTCGGCGCCGATTCGCAGCCAGCGCAATTGCGGCATTCAACATCGCATCGTCCGTGCAAGCGAAGACCAGCCACACATTCGCCAGATCGCTCTCCTGGTAGGCACGCTGCTCTAAAATGATGTTTCCCCCGTCTGCAAGGGCGGCAATGCCTGGCGTCACCGCAGGACTTACCAATCGAACCCGATCGGCGCCCCCCTCCAGCAGTCCCTTCAGCTTCCGCTCCGCCACAATCCCTCCGCCGATAACGGCGCATAACTTGCCCTTTAAGTCCAGCGCGGCAGCGTAATACGTTGGTCTCACCTTATGTTCCCTTGCCAGTTCCACCGTGACGATGCCCCCTCTCAAGTTACTATGTCGAGCCGAACATCCCCGTCCCCGTCAATGGAAGGAAGAGAAGGCGCTGGAAGCCAAATTCAGCAGGAGCACAAGAAACGCGATCAGATAAAGCTTGGCAAGCTGCTCCCCGGTACGCCTGTTTCTGGCGCGCTGATAGATGTACACAATAAACATGACAAGCGCGGCAAACGAGGACAGCACCTTCCAATCCAGCAGCAACACGATTCGCCCCTCAACAAGCAGCGAGGTAACGGCGATAGAAAGCGACATCGCGAGCAGCGGAACTCCGATCATCACGGCGCGATCCGAGAAACGTTCGATCATATCCAGGCTGGGATAACGCCTCACGAACTTCGACCAGCGTTTGCTCTTAAGGCGATGATGAAGAAACATGTACATCCCCGCGAGCAGGGCCCCGAAGGTCAACGCCGCATATGCGCATACAATAAGGCTGATATGTACGTATAAGAGCTCTCGAGTCGTCTGCCCTACCGCATTCTCGTTGCCTTGGGCCGCTCCGGCATATAAATTAAGGGCCAATACGGCGAATCCGACGACATTAACGAAAAAGACGATGTAATCGATGGAATAAAAGCGGCTCATCACAAGCGATACGGTCACGATCAGCCATGAAAAACATAACCAGTATTCGAATGTGGATATTTGAGATAAATCCAGATGGGAGACCAGCCTCGTAATCAGGTAGCCCGTTTGAAGCACCCATACAAAAACAAGGAGCCCTGTGCCTATCCGTTTTGCTCTCCGGCTTGCATTCATGAAGTCGGAGAAATAAAACAGAAGGCTCAGGGCGTAAACATACAGTATCGTATCGTATAACCAATTCGCTGTTCCCATAACCCCTCCGCGTTGAAACCTTCCAGCCGATCAAGTAGGGGCAAAAGCAGGTGCCCCCGCCTGTTGCTGAGCATTCTTGACCAGAGCCGTCGATGCGTTCGGCTTGGAGGCGCCCGCCGCCTTCTCGGCAGCTCCCGGATATAGTCCGGACTGCTGCTGCGATTCCGCAAGCTCCTCCAGCGCGAACAGCTTCACGAACATGTCCATCGCTTCCTCTGCCCGCTTTTCGCCGGCCATCTCTTTAATGCGCAATATGGGATCCTGTATCATTTGGTTCATCATGCTTTTGGTCAGCTTGCGAATCACCTTTAGCTCGCGTTCGCTGAGGCCAGGCAGCTTTTTCGTCAGGCTGTTCATCGTCTCGTCATGGATATCCGTCGCCTTCGTCTGCAGCGATCGGATAAGCGGCACGACGCCCAGCGTCTTGTACCATTGCTCGAAGGCAACCATTTCGTCGTCGATCATAACATCGATTTTCGCCGCTTCGCGGCGGCGCTGATCCAGATTGCTCTCCACGATGCCTTCCAGATCGTCAATATCATATAAAAAGACGTTCTCGACGGCAGCGATCGTTGGATCCAGATCACGCGGAACGGCAATATCAATCATAAACAACGGCTTGGACTTCCGGCTCTTCATGGCTTCGGCAACCTGCAGTCGATTAAGAACATAACTCTCCGAGCCCGTCGAACTAATAATTATGTCCGTTTCCGGCAGCTTCTTTAAACCTTCCTCCAGCGATAAAGGGGTGCCGCCGAACTTGTCTGCCAGCTGAGCAGCGCGCTCGAAAGTACGATTTACGACAAGAATACGCTCTGCCCCGTTCGCATACAAGTGTTTAGCTGTTAGTTCGCCTGTGTCGCCTGCCCCGATAATCATAACCGTCTTGCGGTTGAATTGTCCAAAAATCTGCTTGCCAAGCTCTACGGCCGCATAACTTACGGAAACAGCCGATTCGCCGATCGTTGTCTCCGAATGGGCGCGTTTCGCCATCGTTACCGCCTGCTTAAAGAGCATATTAAATACGGTGCCGGTCGTCTTTTTCTCCTGGGCAAGCAGGAACGCGTCCTTCACCTGACCGAGAATTTGGGTCTCCCCGATGACCATGGAATCCAGGCCGCTTGTCACCTTAAAGAGATGACGAATGGCGGCTTCGTCCTCGTACATGTAGAGATGGTTGGTAAATTGCTCTCGCGGCAAACCAAACCACTTCTCCATAAAGCTGCGAATATAATGCCCGCATAATTGATGACGGTCGACGACGGCGTACATCTCCGTTCGGTTGCAGGTCGCCACGATGACACCTTCCATGATGCTTTTCGTTCCGATCAAGGCGTTTAGCGCTTCCGGCAGCTCTTTCTCCGCGAACGTAAATTTCTCTCTAACCTCTACGGGCGCCGTCCGGTAATTCAATCCAACCGCGATGATGTGCATGCGTGGTATTCCCCCCTTCCTCCGCGAGCGCAAGCCTGTCCGTCTTCGCCACGTTCTTTTTGGTCCGATAATCCGTTGATTGGAATTATTATAGCACAGTTCGACATTCATGCAGGGTTCATTTTTGACCAATGTTTGAAGAAATCCGCGCGGATTACATAATATGTACCGTCCAGCGGTCGATGTAGCATAGTATTTCCCTTATTCCGCAAAGAAATAACCATGGATTGCCTCTCCAAGGGAGCATTCGAAAATGTGTTATAATAAATCAATCAATTCGGGATTTGGAGGTATTTTTATGACAGTAGGCTCGCAAGAAGACATGGATGGACTGAAGAAGATCGGCAAAATCGTCGCATTGACGATTCAAGAAATGAAAAGCAGCGCGCGCGTCGGAATGACGACAAAGGAATTAGACGAAATCGGGGGACTGTTTCTGGCAAAACACGGAGCCGTTTCCGCGCCTAAGTTAACTTACGATTTCCCCGGCGACACTTGCATTAGCATCAACCGCGAAGTCGCACACGGCATCCCGGGCAAACGCGTCATTAAGCCTGGCGATTTGATCAACATCGATGTTTCGGCTGAATTGGGAGGCTATTACGCGGACGCTGGACATTCCTTTGTGATCGCTCCATTCAAGCCGGCGTTAACGCGACTATGCCAATACACGCACAATACGATGATGAAAGTGATCTCGTCGCTGAAACATGGAGTGAAGTTAAACGAAGTAGGAAGGATTATCGAAAGCGAGGCCAAAAAAGGCGGCTATAACGTCATTGAGAATCTGTGCAGCCACGGCATCGGGAAAGCCCTGCACGAGGCGCCGCAGGAGATACTGCCGGTTTACAACAAGCACGATAAACGGGTATTAAAAGAAGGAATGGTCATTACGATCGAGCCCTTTTTGTCCACGGGCGCGGGGTATGTCGTCGAGCAAGCGGACGGATGGACTTTAAGCGTGCCCGACAATAGCTTCGTTGCGCAACACGAGCACACCATTATCATTACGAAGAATGAACCCATTATTTTGACCGCCGTATAGCAGCCGTTAATGCCGTTAGATCTCTGCAAGAACAAAACGTCCAGTAATCTCCTAACGGACAAGAACAATAAAAAGCGGCCGCATGTGCGCGGCCGCTTTCCCTTCGCCCCGAAGCTTCACTTATGCCTCCAGCGCAATAGCTTATGTGTAAATGTAGGATTTCTTTACAAATCGATACAATTGCGCTGAATTCTCATCCTTATGGTAGAACATCGTTTTCTTGCTCGCTATTGTAGCCGATCGCATCCGTAATGACGTCCCAGAGCTGATCGCGGCCAAGCCCGGTCTCCGAGGAGAACAGGACGACGGAGTCGCGCGGGTCGGCTTCCAGCGCCGTCTTGATCATCTTGATATGCTTGTCCCACTTGGAACGCGGGATCTTGTCCGCTTTCGTCGCTACGATACAAGTGGGGATTTCGTAATGCTTGAGCCATTGGTACATCAGCACGTCGTCCTTGGAGGGCTCGTGGCGGACATCGATAACGAGCAATTGAAGCTTGAGCGGTTCCCGTTCCCTAAGATACGTCTCGATCATCTCGCCGAACTGCTCTCGCTGGGTTTTGGATACTTTGGCGTAACCATAGCCGGGGAAGTCGACGAAATAAACCATATCGTTGACCCGATAATAGTTAAGCTGCTGCGTTTTCCCGGGCTGCGAGCTCGTACGAGCCAGGTTTTTGCGCATGATCATCTTGTTGATCAACGAGGATTTACCCACATTGGAACGCCCTGCCAGAGCAATCTCCGGCAAGGCATCCTCGGGGTATTGATGCGGCTTAACCGCGCTGATGATGAATTGAGAATCTTTTATTTTCATGAAATTGGGGTACCCGCTTTCTCTGCTGTTCCTGCCGGAACGAGTGCTTGGAGAAGAACCTCGTCCATATGACCCACCGGCACGAAAGTCATATCTGCTTTGATGCTGTCCGGGATGTCCTTTAAATCGCGTTCGTTATCCTTCGGAAGCAGTACCTTCCTTATACCCGCCCGATGCGCGGCAAGAGACTTCTCCTTTAAGCCGCCGATCGGCAGCACGCGGCCGCGGAGCGTAATCTCGCCGGTCATTGCCACTTCGCGCGAAACATACCGATTCGTCAGCGCGGAGATGAGCGCCGTCGCGATCGTAATGCCAGCGGATGGACCATCCTTCGGAATGGCTCCTTCCGGGATATGGATATGGATATCGTTTTTCTCGTGGAAGCTCGGGTCAATGGATAACTCCAACGCTTTGGAACGCGTATAGCTAAATGCAGCCTGCGCGGACTCCTTCATCACGTCGCCCAGCTTGCCCGTCAGCGTCAGCTTGCCGCTGCCCGGCATGACGGTCACCTCGATGACCAGAGTATCGCCGCCGACCTCGGTCCAGGCCAGCCCCGTAACGGCGCCAATCTGATCTTCGCTTTCGGCCAAGCCGTATCGGAACTTCGGAGGTCCAAGCCATTGCTTAACGAGCTCGCTGTCCACCTTTAACGGCTTCGTCTCCTGCTCTTCCGAACCTTCTTCAGCTGTTTTTACCTCGGATACAAAATGTTTGGCCGCCTTGCGGCAAACGGCTGCGATCTGCTGCTCCAGATTTCGTACGCCGGATTCGCGCGTATACTCGCGAATTAACAGCTGCAGCGCCTCGTCCGTCAGCTCCAGCTGCGTTTCCTCAAGACCGTGGTCGCGCTTCTGCTTCGGCAGCAGGTAACGCACGCCGATCTGTTCCTTCTCCAGCTCCGTGTAACCCGGAATGTACAGCACTTCCATCCGGTCCAGCAGCGGGCGCGGAATGTTGTGCAGCGCATTCGCCGTCGTCACGAACATCACGTTGGAGAGGTCGAAAGGAACCTCGATGTAATGGTCGCTGAACGTGTTGTTCTGCTCGGGATCGAGCACCTCAAGCAATGCTGACGAAGGATCCCCCCGGAAGTCCGACGCCATCTTGTCGATCTCGTCGAGCAGGAACACCGGGTTAAGGCTGCCGGCCGTCTTCATCCCCTGCATGATGCGGCCCGGCATCGCGCCGACGTACGTTCTGCGATGACCGCGAATCTCGGCTTCGTCGCGCACGCCGCCCAGCGAGATGCGCACGAACTTCCGGTCGAGCGACTTCGCAATGGATCGGGCCAGCGATGTTTTGCCGACGCCGGGAGGGCCTACGAGACAGAGGATAGGTCCTTTCATCTTGCCCACGAGCTGTTGTACCGCCAAATATTCCAGTACGCGCTCCTTCGGTTTCTCCAGGCCATAATGATCGTCGTTCAAAATATCCTCGGCCTTCTCGATGCTGAGATCATCATTTGTTCTCTTGTTCCACGGCAGCGCGAGTAACCAATCGATATAATTGCGGATGACTCCGCCCTCTGCCGAGGAAGGCGGCATCTTCTCGAGCCGTTCGATTTCCTTGACGACCTTTTCCTTAACCGCTTCGGGAACGCCGGCTTCCTCCAACTGGCTTCTAAGCTCTTCGGCCTCGCCCGCCCGGCCTTCCTTCTCGCCGAGCTCCTTCTGGATGGCCTTCATCTGTTCGCGGAGGTAATATTCCTTCTGCGTCTTCTCCATCTGCTTCTTGACGCGTTGGTTGATCTGACGCTCCAGCTCCAGCACTTCGCGTTCGTTATTCAGCAGATCCAGCAGTCTTTCCAGCCTCGCAGCCACATCGATCGTTTCGAGAATATCCTGTTTGTCCTTGATCTTGAGCGACAAATGGCTTGTAATGACGTCCGCCAGGCGGCCAGGATCGTCGATATCCGATACTGCCGCATAGGTCTCCGGAGTAACCTTTTTCGATAACGAAATATAATGCTCGAACTGGCTCAGGACGGAGCGCATCAAGGCGTCCACCTCTGGATCGTCCGTATCCTCCTCCGGCAGCTCCTTCGCCATAACCTCATAGAACTCGTCATTCGTTACATAGCTCTGCACCTCTGCGCGAACGACGCCCTCCACGAGCACGCGAATGGTGCCGTTAGGCAGCTTAAGCATCTGCCTGACCTTCGCGATCGTGCCAACCTTGTAAATATCCTCCTGCGTCGGTTCTTCGATATTGACCTCCGACTGCGAACACAATAAAATCATGTGGTCTTCGACCATTGCCCGCTCCAGCGCGCGGACGGATTTATCCCTGCCCACATCAAGGTGGAGCACCATGCTTGGATAAACAAGTAATCCTCTCAGCGGAAGCAAGGGCAGCCGGCGACCTTTCGACTTGCTTGGTCCCATACCTGCACCTCCATTTCTACAGCATCTACCTTATCTTATCACTCCGCGGAATCCGCCTGCAAATAAGGAAGGCTGCTTGGCCTAAACAATTCGCTCACGGCAGGCACTTCTTTCTCCTCTCGAGCGGTCTCCAACTCTGGAAATACGTGCCTGAATACCTCTTCCACCTTATCGACAGGAATAACCTTGAGACCGTCCAAATCGGCGAAAATCGCCTGCCAATTCTCCTTGGGTATGATGACCTGCACCGCCCCGGCCTGAAATGCCGCCTCCACCTTGGCGAGCACGCCGCCGACCGGCTTCACGTTGCCATGAATGCCAACCTCGCCCGTCATGGCAAGCTTGTTGTCGATCGGCATCTCCCGAATTGCCGAAGCGATCGCCGTTGCCATCGCAATGCCCGCGGATGGCCCATCGATTGGAGTCCCGCCAGGAAAGTTGATATGCAAGTCAAAGTCCTGCGGATTCAGGCCGATTCTGCGGAGCACCGTCAACACATTCTCGACAGAACCCTTCGCCATACTCTTACGCCTGAGCGTACGCGAGCCTCCTCCCAACTCTTCTTCGTCAACAACGCCAGTAATGTTGAATGTACCTTTGCCGGCATCAGCGGGAATAGCGCTCACTTCGATCTCCAGCAGCGTCCCCATATTGGGACCGTAGACGGCAAGACCGTTCACGAATCCCACCTGGGGCTCGTTTGGCACTTTGCGGTCCGGGCGAGGCGGAATTTGGCTGCTGTTGACAACCCATTCGATATCGGCTGCCGCGATGGCGTCCCGTTTCTCCGAAAGCGCCACGCCTGCTGCTAATTGAATAACGTTGACGGCTTCCCGGCCATTCGTAGCATACCGCTTCACGACGTCGATCGCCTCCGGGCACGGAGGAAATCCGATCTTCTTCACGGCATTCTCCGCCACCTGCGCGATCTCATCCGCCAGCAGCGGCCGGAAGTATACTTCCATGCAGCGGGAACGGATCGCAGGCGGGATTTCGCCGGGGGAACGTGTCGTGGCGCCTACAAGACGGAAGTCCGCAGGCAATCCGTTCTGGAAAATATCGTGTATGTATAACGGAATATTGGCATCCTCGGAATGGTAATAGGCGCTTTCGAGGAATACCTTGCGATCTTCCAGCACCTTTAACAATTTATTCATCTGCACGGGATGCAATTCCCCGATTTCGTCGATGAACAGAATCCCCCCATGCGCTTTCGTTACGGCGCCCGGCTTTGGCTGCGGAATGCCCGCCACTCCCATCGCTCCGGCCCCTTGATAGATCGGGTCATGAACCGAGCCGATGAGCGGATCCGCAATGCCGCGCTCGTCGAATCTGGCCGTCGTCGCGTCAATCTCCGTGAATTTCGCTTCGGCCAGGAACGGCGATGACGGATTTTTTTTCGCTTCTTCCAGCACGACGCGGGCTGCCGCCGTCTTGCCGACGCCGGGCGGTCCATAAATAATGACATGCTGAGGATTGGCGCTGCACAGCGCGGCCTTCAGCGCGCGCAGACCGTCTCGCTGTCCGATAATATCGTTCATCGTCTGCGGACGCGTTTTTTCCGCGAGAGGTTTCGTAAGCGAGATGGAGCGAAGCTTTCTGAGCTTGTCCATCTCCTTCTTGGACTCTCTATCAACAGCCGATCGGTTCGTCTTCTGGTTGCGAAGCAAATTCCAGAAGTACAATCCAATTACCACGGCAAAGAACACTTGAATCAGCATTAATACCAAACTTAAACTCATAACCTTCCCGCTCCTTTCATACCAACCGTATTCTGTCAGTATTGCCGCTTGGATACAGGAATAATCGCTTGCCCCGCCAGAAAAAAAGAAGAGGCCTTCTGACAGTCGTTAGACGGTTCAGATAACCTCATTTATTGTACATTAGGCGTGGGCGTGATTTTTGCGTCCCGGAATTTCGCCGGTGGCCTCAAATACGGTCACGATGTTGTCGATTTCCTTCTTCAGCTCGTTAAGCAGCTCCGCTTCCGGCACTTTGCGAATCATCTCGCCGTAACGGAACAGCATGCCTTCTCCGCGAGCGCCCGCGATGCCGATATCCGCCTCGCGTGCTTCTCCTGGACCGTTAACCGCACAACCCAGCACCGACACCTTGATGGGTACCTTGATCTTGGAGATATACTCCTCTACCTCGTTAGCGATAGAGAACAAGTCGATGTCCAATCTGCCGCATGTCGGGCAGGAGACGAGCGTAGCCGCGTTCGTGATGAGACCGAAAGTCTTAAGCAGCTCGCGCGCAACCTTTACTTCTTCAACAGGATCGGCGCTGAGGCTGATCCGAACCGTATTCCCGATGCCCAGAGCCAGCAAAGCTCCTATGCCCGCCGAACTCTTGATCGTGCCGGTATGCAGAGTGCCTGCTTCCGTAATGCCAAGATGCAGCGGATATTTGATCTTCTCTGCAGCCATGCTGTAGGCCGCGATCGCCATTGGCACGTCGGACGCCTTTAGCGAAACGATAATGTCGTGAAAGTCGAGCTCCTCGAGAATGCCAATGTGGAAAAGCGCGCTCTCCACCATGGCTTCCGGCGTCGGATAACCGTATTTCTCCAGCAAGTGATTCTCCAGAGAACCTGCGTTGACGCCGATCCGGATTGGAATCCCCCGTTCCTTGCAAGCTTTCACAACAGCTTCCACACGCTCGCGGCGGCCGATGTTGCCGGGATTAATCCGAACCTTGTCGATGCCGTTTTCGATTGCTGCAAGGGCCAGTCTGTAGTCAAAATGAATATCCGCAACGAGCGGAATATGAATACGTTTCTTAATTTCCTTGATCGCTTCTGCAGCTTCTTTGTTATTGACGGTTACGCGAACGATCTGGCAGCCCGCTTCCTCCAGACGAAGAATCTCGGCCACGGTCGCCTCTACATCAGCAGTCTTCGTCGTACACATGCTCTGAATGATGACTTCATTGCTGCCGCCGATCGTCAGATCGCCGACTTTCACCGGAATCGTATCCTGGCGTTTATACATTATGATCTCTCCCATCATGCGTCCAATCTCGGGAAACGTAGTACGAAGATGGTGCCGACAATTGGACTTTGAACATGCTATAACTACTACGCCAAATCAGCGGAAAGGTGACAAAAACGTCAAAGTCCACCCCGCGGCAAGCGTGTTATCGCAGGCCACGGGGTGGAGTATCGTCCCTTATCAGGCGCTTTCTTCCTTCTTCTTGCCCTTCTTGGCGGAAAGCTCAGGCATGATCTTCTCCTGCACGGATTTCTCCGTAATCAGGCAAGTGTTCACGTCATCTCGCGTCGGAACTTCGTACATCACGTCGAGCATAATGCCTTCGATGATGGCGCGAAGACCGCGGGCGCCGGTATTGCGCTTGATGGCTTCCTTCGCGATCGCGTCGAGCGCTCCGGGCTCGAAGTCGAGCTTTACGTTGTCCATCTCGAGCAGTTTCTGGTATTGCTTGACAAGAGCATTCTTCGGTTCGGACAAAATCCGTACCAATGCCGGCTCGTCAAGCGGCTCCAGCGTCGAAATGACAGGCAAACGGCCCACAAACTCCGGAATAAGACCGAATTTCAGCAGATCCTCAGGCAATACCATGCCCAAGTATTCGCCCGGCTTCAAATCCTTTGTCGTGTCTCCCGCGGAGTTAAAGCCGATGACCTTTTTGCCGATCCGGCGTTTGATCAATTGCTCGAGGCCGTCGAATGCGCCGCCGCAGATAAACAGAATGTTCGTCGTATCGATCTGGATAAATTCCTGATGCGGATGCTTGCGTCCGCCTTGCGGCGGAACGGATGCGACCGTACCCTCCAGAATTTTTAGCAGTGCCTGCTGTACGCCTTCGCCGGATACGTCGCGCGTAATCGACGGGTTCTCGGACTTGCGGGCTACTTTGTCGATCTCGTCGATGTAGATAATGCCGCGCTCAGCTTTCTCCACATCGTAATCGGCGGCTTGAATCAGCTTGAGCAAAATATTCTCAACGTCTTCGCCTACGTAGCCGGCTTCCGTCAAGGAAGTGGCGTCAGCGATTGCAAACGGCACGTTAAGAATTTTGGCCATGGTTTGCGCCAGCAGCGTCTTGCCGGAGCCTGTAGGACCCAAAAGCAGAATATTCGACTTTTGGAGCTCGACGTCATCGATTTTGCTGCCGGAATTAATCCGCTTGTAATGGTTGTAGACGGCAACGGATAACGACTTCTTGGCGAAGTCTTGACCGATGACATAGGAATCCAGAATGGCGCGAATATCCTTCGGCTTCGGAATATCCTTCAGATCAAGCTCTTCATCGTTGCCGAGCTCCTCTTCCACGATTTCCGTGCAAAGCTCGATACATTCGTCGCATATATAGACGCCAGGACCGGCGACCAGCTTGCGCACCTGATCCTGCGATTTGCCGCAGAACGAACACTTCAATTGACCCTTTTCGTCATTGAATTTGAACATGTACTCACCCCTTGAATGTTTATGTTAGCCCAGCGGCGCCGTAATGACCCTGTCGATCAGACCGTAATTCAGGGCTTCTTCCGCGCTCATAAAGTAATCGCGGTCGGTGTCGCGATCAATCTTCTCATATGGCTGACCTGTGCGGTCGACATAGATTTGATTCAGCTTCTGCTTCGTCTTGAGAATCCAGTCGGCATGAATCTTGATATCCGTTGCCTGGCCTCTGACGCCGCCGAGAGGCTGGTGGATCATCACTTCTGCGTTTGGCAGAGCAAAGCGTTTGCCCTTCGCACCGGCTGTAAGAAGAAGGGAGCCCATGCTTGCCGCCATACCCATGCAGATCGTGGATACTTCTGGCTTGATATACTGCATCGTATCATATATTCCCATTCCAGCGGTTACAGAGCCGCCGGGAGAGTTGATATACAGATGGATGTCCTTCTCCGGATCGTCGGCCGCCAAAAACAGCAGCTGAGCGATGATGGAGTTCGCGACATCGTCATCAATGGCACTCCCGAGAAAAATAATGCGATCTTTCAGCAATCGGGAGTAAATGTCATAGGACCGTTCTCCGCGATTCGTCTGTTCGACTACAATCGGTACCAGGTTCATGCGACCAACCTCTTTTCGTTGTGGACTTGGAATGCATCCTTATTGTAACACGTTAAGTTATGGATTGTCATTTCGCCGAATACTACAGTATACGGCGTCCGACGCCTGATATGTACGCTTCCCTGGCGGTCGAAGAGATCCGCCTATTTCATATGTAGGGTGAAAATAAGGCACGTTACATGCACGCGCCTTATCCTCGATCTAACCTATTCTTCTATGTCGCTTCCCATGCACACGCATGGAGCGTATGTCAAACGGTATTAAGAGGTTACACTTTTAGGCAGTTTTGCTGTTGTCAAGCAGAAACTTGATCGTTTTGCGAAGAAGAATATCTTCTTGAAGGTTGCTAATGTTGCCGTTCTTCTCGAAAATGTCGCGCAGTTCTTCCGCAGGACGGTTGTATTGCTTGGACAGGTTCTCCAGCTCTGCAGCCAGATCCTCTTCCGTCGCGTCGAAGCCTTCGGCTTTCGCGATCGCTTCCAGCACGAGGTTGTTGCGTACGCGCTTCTCGGCGTCGGAACGCATTTGACCGCGCAGCGCTTCTTCGTTCTGGCCGGAGAACTGGTAATACAGATCCATGTTCATGCCTTGCATGCGCAGACGGTTCTCGAAGTCCTTCACCATATAGTCGGTTTCCGTGTCGATCATCGCTTCCGGGATTTCGACTTCGGCCGCTGCCGTCGCTTTGTCGACAACCGCTACTTCACGCGCTTGCTCCGCTTCCTTCTCCTTGCTTTCCAGAAGCTTCGTTTTCAAGTCGGCTTTGTATTCTTCCAACGTGTCGAACTCGCTTACGTCTTTGGCGAATTCGTCGTCCAGGGCAGGAAGCGCTTTGCGTTTCAGCTCATGCAGCTTCACTTTGAATACGGCAGCTTTGCCAGCGAGGTGCTCTGCATGGTACGTCTCAGGGAACGTAACTTCCACGTCCTTGAAGTCGCCAAGCTGCATGCCTACTACTTGCTCCTCGAAGCCGGGGATGAAGGAGTTCGACCCAAGCTCCAGGGAATAGCGCTCGCTGAAGCCGCCTTCGAACTGCTCGCCGTCCACGTATCCGTCGAAGTCGATCACGGAGATGTCGCCGTTCTGCGCGGCTCCTTCTTCGACAACCGTCAGTTCGGCGTGGCGCTGCTGCAGACGCTCCAGCTCTGCCGCTACTTCTTCTTCCGTAACTTCGGAGCTGACCGCTTCGATCTCAAGGCCTTTGTAATCGCCGAGCGTTACTTCGGGCTTAACCGTTACCTTCGCGACGAACTTGAACGATTGTCCTTTCGCGAATTGCGTCACGTCGATCTCGGGACGGTCTACGGGCTGAAGCTCGTTCTCTTGAACGGCAGTCGTATAAGCTTCTGGCAACAGAATGTCGATTGCATCCTGATAAAGGCTCTCTACTCCGAATCGGGATTCGAAGATTCCCCGCGGAACTTTGCCTTTGCGGAAACCAGGAACGTTAACCTTCGCCGCCACTTTCTTAAAGGCTTGATCCAGAGCGCCGGTCACTTTGTCCGCGTCCACCTCAACATCGATAGATACGATGTTCTTGTCTATTTTTTCCCAAGTTGCTTTCATTTTATGCCTTCCCCTCCAAAAATGCGCATGCATCCATAGTTTTCACGTTACATAAACCATTCTATTATAAACAAAGATGGACAAGTTATCAAGGCTGATGTTCATCGCCGCCCGTTTGCAGCAGCATCGCGATGCCTCTGAGCGTTCGGCAAGCCTGTTCATAACGAAATCTGAGACTGTCGGAAATGCCATATGTATCGCGTATATCGTCGTCGTTCGCCGAGCCGTACACCGTCAGATGCAGCGTAAGATGCAGCGCAGCCGCGAAACAATCCACCGTCGCATCCTCGTCTCTAAGCATCCACCCGTAAGGCGATGTCCCATAAAGGAATTGCAGGCTCTCCTTCCATAATTCCGTGGCGAAATGAGGCAGCGTCGGGTCGTCAACCTCCGCAACCGCGATCGTACGCTCCAGGATGTCGCCAACCGGAGCCGGGAATTCCTCCAGCGACAGCGGGGTCGCTTCGATTTCCAGCATGACATCCTCATCCAGCCGTCTAAGCCGTATTTCCCCTGTCGCCCCTCTCCGCTTAAGACATTGCAGCGCCTTGAATTGAAGGATGGGATGAAGACTTTCATCCTTCAGCCATTCCAGGATGGCAGCGTCAACGCCGGGATCATCGATGTAGACGGCGCGCTCCAGTGCCAGCTGCTGCTGGTCCATCATAGGATGGTTGCGCATGATATAGAGAACTTGGCTGATATACGCTTCATCTTGAACGGGCGGCTTCAGCAGCTCGGCACGCAGCGCCTCTTCGTCCTGTCCGCTTTCCTGCGCGTTCTCTTCTGCAGCCTCGCTCCCCACCGGGAACGCCATGTCCAGCCAGCTCAGCAAATTCGCCCATTCCTCATAATGGCGTTTCTCCTGCCCCTGGCATTGCAGCAGAAATCGGAGAAGCTCCTTCGCTTCCCTGTATTGTTCGGCCTCCAGCATCCTCGTAAGCGAGATCTGGTACTGATCCAGCATGCTGGGGAATAAATAAACATTGTCCTTGCCATCGTTATGTGGCTCTTGAGGAGTCGTAATGATAACACCGCCTTAAGGCATGCTCGTAAATAGGTTCTGAATAATCCTGCGATCGATTATACCACGCATGGTCGTCCGCGCCAAACAAAGTCCTATATATTCAAAGACCATCGTTATGTTCGGCAATCTTTTTTTGAATTCCTCCATTTTTTTACTTGCAATACCTTAGGTCGGCATGATATATTATCGTACAGTGTCCCAGTAGCTCAGTCGGATAGAGCACTCGCCTTCTAAGCGAGTTGTCGGGGGTTCGAATCCCTCCTGGGACGCCATTACGTTGCATATCAATAATTTTGATACATAATGAAATCCCCGCGAGCCCTTCATTCTACTGGGCCAGCGGGGATTTTTATTTGTTCGGATTCACTGTCAATCACCGGCGATCCCGTTATGACACATTTTTTCTTAAACGGTTGATCTAAAACTTTGATTTTTTTTCGATATATATTTACCCGTTCAGACATTCCAGCATGCTCCCCACGAAGAAAGAGCCGGCGGTTGAGTAACCCGTCGGCTTGGTTGTTGTTTTTCTATGGCAAAGCCAGCTCGTCTTCCGTCACCCATTTATGGTTTTTCACTTCTTCGCCGGTTGTCGTTGAGGTGAAATCGATCATATAGACGGTCGTCTGCTCCGCAGAATCAATGGTTGCTTCAGCACCTTCCATCCCCGTCATATGGTCAGCCTCCAAAACCACCTCATCGCCGGGCTTGAGCGGTTCTTTGCCTGCATCCTTGATTTCTTCATGAACAACCCACTTATGATCCGTTACACGATCACCGCCGTTTGCAGGAGTGTAAGACACGGTATATACCGT
The DNA here is from genome assembly GCF_002165585.1 of Paenibacillus sp. MY03. Taxonomy (NCBI): domain Bacteria; kingdom Bacillati; phylum Bacillota; class Bacilli; order Caryophanales; family Paenibacillaceae; genus Paenibacillus; species Paenibacillus sp. MY03. Next base: position 286,010 of record NZ_MXQD01000004.1, read on the forward strand.
CGTGTCATAAGCGCCCGCAATCATAGCTGCCGCGTCTTTCATACCGTCCATATGCGCATCCGTAATGACGGCCTCGCTTCCCTCGGGAAACGTCGGATTGGCGGCTTTTTGCATCCCTTCCGGAGCCCCGCTTGAACCGGAATGATCCATGCCAGCGTGACCGTTCTCCCCCTCTTTCTGTATCTCATTGTTACCTTTATTCGGCTCGGAAGACGTGTCATTATTGCCGTTCCCGCATGCGCTAAGCACGAGTGTAGCGGCAAGACCAAATAAGATCAGCGCTTTTTTCATTTTCTTTACTCCTTTCAGTAATGTATTTCGACTTACACAACTAATCTACCTTATACTTTTGAAGAACTTGTGTAGATTCATTTAAGAGTTTGGGAAGTCGAATCGTAAATGTTGTACCCTTTTCGCTTTCTACTTTAATGCGCCCGTCGTGAGCCGCTATGAGCTGTTTTACAATGGTTAATCCGAGTCCGCTCCCTCCGATTCTGCGACTTCGCGATTTATCTGCACGGTAAAAGCGTTCAAACACGTTGGGCAGATCTTCGGGAGGAATCCCCTCGCCCGAATCCTCTACAACGATCCGGATCTCCGCTTGTTCTTCTGCTGCCGATATATTTACTTCACCGTGTTCGGATGTAAATTTGAGCGCATTGCTCAGCAAATTCACCAAAACCTGAATCATCCGGTCATGATCTATGAGTGCCCTAATATCCGGATCGACCGAATAACCCAAGCGGACATGCTTCTCCCGATATGACGCATCGACTAGATTGACAGCATGTTCGATGACCTCCGCAAGTCGTACTTCCTTTCGTACCAATTGAAAGCCGGGCGATTCGAGCTGGTTTAAATCCTCCAGTTCGGCTACCAGCTCTGTCAAGCGTTCAATTTCTTCGTAACAGGTATGAATGCGCGCCGGGGTCGGCTCCCAAATGCCGTCTTCCAGCGCCCGCATATGGCTTTTCAGAGTTGTCAATGGTGTTCGCAGTTCGTGAGCAATGTTCTCCGTCATCGTGACCCGAAGCTGTTCCTGATGCTGCAACTGCGCCGCCAGTGTATTGATAGACCTTCCCAATTCAGCCAGTTCGTCTGTCCCAGAAAGCGAAACCCGTGCGTGCCACTCACCAACCGTCATCTTTTCAGCCACACGCTTCATATGGACAAGAGGGGACGAGATCCGCTTGGCCACATAAAAACCAAGCACGATCGCCAGCACAATCGACACGATGCATGTCCAAATAATCGTTTGCAACAAAGCCAGCTCCAAATGGTAATTCAGTTCAATCAAGTCATGGCCTACAACAGAAGCCTGCGATTGATACATCTGAAAATGGTAGTGTGTTGTTATAATTAGTACCGCACTAGAAACTAAAACGATGCCGACCGCAGTGCCAATAATAATGAACGCGAGCCTCGAATAGAGTCGACGATTCATACCGTTTCACCTGCGAAACGGTATCCGAAACCGTACACGGTCACTAGATAAACCGGCTTTTTCGGATCGCTTTCGATCTTGTGACGGAGATTTTTTACATGCTGATCAATGGTACGAACATCACCTTCAAAATCATGGCCCAAAACGCGCTCAATCAGCTCGTCCCTTTGAAAACATCGTTGCGGATATTTGGCGAGCAACAGCAAAATTTTGTACTCGTTCGGTGTCAGATTTACCGGCTCGCCGGAGCGAAAAACTTGCTGCTTCATCGAATCAATCATTAGTTCGCCATGATTAAACGTCAAGCGGTCGGCTAGAAGCACATCATCATCCGAACGCCGTAATATCGTTCGAACCCTCGCCACAATCTCTCTAGGGTCAAATGGTTTTAACACATAATCGTCCGCACCGACTGAAAGCCCTCGAATACGATTGTTTTGGGAAACTTTAGCTGTAAGCATGAGAATAGGAACGGAATCGATCTGCCGGATGGCCTTGCATACTTGCTCCCCCTCCATATCGGGCAGCATTAAATCCAGTATCACAAAATCCACCGGCTGACTGCGCACACATTGAAGGGCTTCACCCCCTGTCTCCACATCAATCGTCCGGTAACCTTCATTTTGTAAATAAGATCGAATAACCTCGCGAATATTGTCTTCATCGTCGACAATTAAGATGGTTTTCATAACGTTCCCTGCCATTCTTTTTTTGATTAGAGTATAGTTGTCAAAAGTGATTCGCATATAGTACACAGGGGTATACTATACATGAATCCAAAAAAAGGAGTGAATACCCCATGCATGAACATTACAAACAATGTATCGAAGAATGTCTGAAATGTATGCAGGAATGTAATCACTGTTACGACGCTTGCCTAAAGGAAGATAACGTTAAGATGATGGCCGATTGCATCCGACTGGATCGCGAATGTGCCGACATTTGCTCACTGGCCGCTGCGGCCATGTCCAGAAATAGCCCCTTTGCTAAGGAAATCTGCCGCTTGTGTGCCGAGATCTGTGAGGCTTGCGGCAATGAATGCGCGAAGCACGAACACCACGAGCATTGCAAACGTTGTGCTGAAGCCTGTTTCCGTTGTGCGGAAGCATGCCGGAAGATGATTGCGTAAAAAACAATTAAAGGGGGATTGCTTTTTCTAAAGCATCCCCCTATTTGGCTTATTTTAGCAACTTATTTACCGTGATCAAAAGCTCGTCTAGAACTTCATGATCACCTTCTTCGATCCGTCCAACGACGCAACTTTTTAAATGGTGTTCCAAAAGCTGCTTCCCCAATCCATTAAGAGCGGACTGAATCGAAGCAATTTGAATCAACACATCATCACAGTAAGTGTCTCGTTCGATCAGCCCCTTCACCCCGCGCACTTGCCCTTCGATCCGATTTAGACGATGCATCAAACCGCGTTTCGTTTTTTCGGAATGATGACTTTTCCGCTCTGTAGAGGAAGTATGGTCGCATGAGGCAGCCTCAAGTATTGTATGTTCCAATTCAATCAACTCCTTTGTATACAATTTAACATACCCCCTAACCCTATGTAAAGATATGGGTTCCATATATTGGATTTTACACAACTGGACTCTTTTGTTGCTACCGGCAGCTTCATCCCGCGTATTACTGATTTGTTGCATCGCGTCGATGCTTAGGAATGGACAGGAACAGGAGAGAAACGATGACCAAGCTAAACGTCTTTATACGGATATGTATCGCAGTGTTGTTGGTATTGGGTATTATTTATTTGAGTTCGCTCGTCTCCTTCATCTTCACCCCTCTTCTCTCGCTTTTCAGCATTATTCTGACGCCGCTTCTGCTCTCCGGGTTTTTCTATTATTTGATGAGGCCGCTCATCGATTATTTGGAAGGCAAGAAGCTGAACCGGTCGCTCGCCATTCTGCTGCTTTACCTCGTTATTTCCTTGCTGCTCGCGGTGTTCTTCATCGGAGTCTGGCCTTCTCTGAAGAGCCAGGTGATGAACTTGGTGCATAACGCTCCAGCCATATTCGCGGGCATCAACGAACAGCTCGAGAAGTTGAGCGACAACGAGTTTATCGCGCCGTTGCTGCCTGCCAACACGGACATTTCGGGACAGGTCACCGAGTTATTGAACAAAGGTTTTAACGTGGTTAGCAGCTCTGTATCCGGTCTGTTCACCTTCTTCTCCGACTTTGCGATCGTGCTGATCACCTTCCCGATCATGCTCTTCTACATGCTGAAGGAAGGGGGCAAGTTCAAAAATCGGCTCGTGTGGTTTTTTCCTTCCCGCTATAAGGAGGATGGCCGTTCCATGCTGGGGGACATCGATCAGGCGTTAAGCAATTTTATCGTCGGAAGGGTCATCGTCAATCTGGCGCTCGGCGTTCTTATGTACATCGGCTTTCTTATTATCGGGCTGCCCTACGCGCTTCTGCTAACGGTGGTCGCGGTCATCTTGAACTTCTTCCCTGTCATCGGCGCGATCCTGTCCAGCATTCCGATCGTGATCATCGGGCTGATCGTGTCCCCGGCTACGGCCATCTGGTCGCTGGTGATCATTCTCGCGGCCCAGCAGGTTCAGGATAATCTGATCGCGCCTTACGTATTCGGCAAAAAGCTGGATATTCACCCGCTGACCACGATCATTCTCGTCCTGGTAGGCGGGGACATAGCCGGCATCGTCGGTTTCCTGCTCGTCATTCCGATCTACATGATCGTCAAGATCGTAGGAGTCAAATCGTACGAGCTGTACATCCGAACACGCAAGAACAGGGAGGAAACGCCGCCGCCCGCTTAACGGCAAGGCTCCGGTGTCCGACCAGAACAACAACCGCCCGGATCAACGGGCGGTTGTTGTTTTGAATTTAGAAGGCAAAAAGGCGGCAGTGAGGAATGCCGCCGATGGTGATCGGGATGATGAAGCTGGCTATAGCAGTCCCATAGAGGAAATATGTCTCCTCGTGGATTCCGTGCCGCATTCGTATAACAACCGGTAGATCCTCGTAATAATTTCATCGCTGGCGCCGTTAATCGTTTCGTCATGGTCGCTCTTAGCGACAGGCCTTGCGTAATAGCCAAGCTCCGCCTCCGCCATACTCGACAGCTCTTCGAACAGCTCGCGAAGACGCGACACTTCCTCTTCGTTCGCAACGATATCCAACTCGTAAGCGGCCGCCTCGGGATCGGTCAATATTTGCCCCGCTTGGACGGATACATAAAGATGCTGCCGTTCCTCGTCGCTTCCGTGCAATTGCTCGCCTTGACCTTCCATTATCTGAATTCACCTCCATCGCTTGTACAGCTTGCGACAAACTTCGGGTTATGCCTTCCTTAGCTTCCCCTTGTGGACAGACATTTTATCCCTTTTTTCCGCATATAACTGTTTATTATCGCAACTGGAGTCCAGCATAGAGAGGAATGAGATAGATGTGTGGAATTACCGGCTGGATCGATTGGAACAGTGACTTGACCCGGGAAAGTGCCGATCTGGAGCGCATGACCGAAACGCTTGCGCCGCGCGGGCCGGACGCCGCAGGCACCTGGATTTCCGCGCATTGCGCGCTAGGACATCGCCGCTTGTCCGTCATCGATCCCGAGAATGGCGCCCAGCCGATGATCAGGTACACGGGCGACGATCAATACATCGTTGTCTATAATGGCGAGTTGTACAACGCGCCCGAGCTCCGCAAGGAACTGCAAAGCAGAGGAAGAACGTTCACGACGACGTGCGACACCGAAGTGCTGCTCGTCTCTTTCATGGAATGGGGCCGCTCCTGCGTCGAGCGGTTTAACGGCATTTTCGCATTCGCAATCTGGGATGTGACAGCGCAGGAGCTGTTCCTCGCGCGCGACCGGCTTGGCGTAAAGCCCTTGTTTATATGCAGAGTCGAGGGGCTCTTCCTGTTCGGCTCCGAGCCGAAATGCATTCTGGAGCACTCGGCCGTTAAAGCCGAAGTCGGGGCCGAAGGACTCGCGGAGATCTTTGTCATGGGTCCCGCGCGCACGCCGGGCCATGGCGTGTATAAAAATCTCACTGAACTGAAACCCGGTCAATGCATGGTCGTTAGCCGTGCCGGAGTCAAAACGATCACTTATTGGCAGCTTCGAAGCACGCCTCACGAGCATTCCGTCGAGGAGACGGCAAAACATGTCGGAGAGTTGTTGCGCGATACGGTAGAACGTCAGCTTGTTTCCGACGTGCCTGTCTGCACGCTGCTGTCTGGAGGCCTCGATTCCAGCGCTCTAACGACGTTTGCGGTCCAATATTATGATGCTAATGGGCAAGGCAATGTGCATACCTATTCCGTTGACTATCGGGATAATGACAAACATTTTCAGGCCCATGCCTTCCAGCCGAACAGCGACGCGCCTTGGATTGAACGGATGACCTCCCATCTCGGAACGATCCATCATCCGATCCAGTTCGACACGCCCGAACTCGTCGACGCGCTTTTGGACGCTACGCTTGCCCGCGATCTGCCAGGCATGGCCGATGTTGACGCGTCGTTGCTGCTCTTCTGCCGCGAGATCAAGAAAGGCGCAACCGTGGCATTGTCAGGCGAAGCTGCGGACGAAATATTCGGCGGTTACCCTTGGTTCCACCGCGAGGAAGCGCTGAAGGCCGATACGTTCCCCTGGTCGCTCGCTACGGCGATGCGCGCAGACCTCCTGTCCCCGGAGGTGGCCGCCTGGATCAAGCCGCAGGAGTATATCAACGACCGTTATGCCGACGCCGTGGCCGAAGTTCCGAAGCTGGCCGGCGAGGATGAGCTGCAAAGCCGGATGCGGCGCATGTCTTACCTCAACATAACGAGATTTATGCCGACGCTGCTGGACCGCAAGGACCGGATGAGCATGGCGGAGGGTCTCGAGGTGCGCGTCCCGTTTTGCGATCATCGGCTCATCGAATACGTGTGGAACATCCCTTGGGAGATTAAGACGGCGGGAGACCGCGAGAAGGGCATTCTTCGCAAGGCGCTGCAAGGCGTTCTGCCGGACGATGTGCTCTATCGCAAAAAAAGCCCTTACCCGAAAACGCATAACCCCAACTATTTGACCGCGGTCAAGGAGCTATTGCTCGACGTGCTAAACGATCCGAACTCCCCGATTCTTCCTTTGATCGATATAAAAAAAGTCAGGTCGTTGGCGGAATCCGATTCTGCGAAGTCCAACATTCCTTGGTTCGGCCAACTGATGTCAGGCCCGCAAATATTCGCGTATTTGTACCAGGTCAACCTGTGGCTGAAGCATTACAAGGTAAGCGTAGGCTGAGAGAATAAAAAGCGATTTTCTTCAAGAAAAGGACCTCAACCCCCACATTAAAGTGGAATTCGAGGTCCTTTCGTTTGTAATTCGGGATGTTTTCATGTCACGCGAACACTTTCGGGGCAGCCGCTTCATTAGGAGACATCGCTCGAAATTATTGCTGCTTCATAAGTAGAGGAATCAGCTTTCGAAGCGCATCGCCCCTATGGCTGATGGCTCCCTTCTCCTCCTTGCTCAGCTCCGCCATGCCTCTGCCAAGCTGCGGAAGCCAGAAGAGAGGATCGTAGCCGAAACCTCCGGCTCCGTGCGGTTTGTCCGTGATGACGCCGTCTACCGTGCCCTCCGCTTCCACGAATTCTCCTGTGGCAGGGTCGTACAGCGCAAGGGCGCAGACGAACTGCGCTTTGCTGAGTTGCCGAGAACCATCCTCCAGTCGCTGCTCCGAACAGCTGGCGCCGATGCTCGTAAGCTCCCGAATCAGCTTGGCGTTATTTTCTTCGTCGGCCGCTCCTTCCCCTGCATATCGGGCCGAATAGACGCCCGGCTCTCCGCCGAGCGCTTCAACGCGCAGACCCGAGTCGTCCGCAAGCGCCGGTACGCCTAACGCGTCGCCAGTCGTCTTCGCTTTAATTCGGGCATTCGCCGCGAAAGTGTCGCCGTCCTCCACAATGTCCGGAATTTCCGGGAAGTCGTGCAGACTAAGGACGCGTTTGCCCAGCTTACCCAGTGCATGGGCGAATTCCTTTACTTTGCCGTTATTTTTTGTCGCGACGACAATGACGTCATTCCCTAATCCGTCTCGGCTACCTGCAATAAGATTGCTCTTTCCCATACGGTCAACCTCTGATCCGGTCGGCGATCGGTCCCAGCACCTCGCGCTGCTTCGCGAACAGCTCGTTAATGCCGCCTTCGGCCAGCCCGAGCAGCTCGTTCAGCTCATCGCGGGAGAACGTCGCTTCCTCGCCCGTTCCTTGCACCTCGACGAATCTTCCTTGGCCCGTCATGACAACGTTCATGTCGACCTTCGCCTTGGAATCCTCTTCGTAGTTCAGGTCGAGCAGCGCACGCTCCCCAATGACCCCTACGCTAACCGATGCCAGGAAGTCGCGGATCGGGAACTTGGAGAAATTGACGTTCACTGACAGCTTGTTCACGGCGATCGCGAGCGCGACGAATGCGCCGGTAATCGAAGTCGTCCTTGTTCCGCCATCCGCTTGAATCACATCGCAATCCAGCGTAATCGTGCGTTCGCCAAGCGCTTGCAGATCGACGACCGACCGCAAGGCCCTGCCAATCAAACGCTGAATTTCCATTGTCCGACCCGTCAGCTTGCCCTTCGCCGCTTCGCGCTGATTGCGGGAATGGGTCGCTCGCGGCAGCATCGCGTACTCCGCCGTTACCCAGCCTTTGCCTTGTCCCTTCATAAAAGGAGGGACGCGTTCCTCCACGCTTGCGGTGCAGATCACCTTCGTATCGCCGAACTCGATCATGACGGAACCTTCCGCATGTTTATTTACGTTTGCCGTTATGGTGACCGAACGAAGCTCATTCGGTTGCCTGCCATCGTTTCTCATCCTATGTATGCCTCCTGATTATGGTCTGTCCCTTAAGTCCTGTCTATTTTATCAAAACAGAACTTTAATTGCACCCGAAGCGCGAAGATTAATCGGAATGCGCCGCAAATTAGGCGGGTCAACCCATTCCAGGAGGAGAGACAGTCACAGAACTCGGGCAGACAAGCGTTCGATAAGTGTCCAGCCCATGAACGCATGTGTAAATGAATGTTTGCCGACATCCGCATACATATCGAGGGCAAACGACGACTTCAGCAAAGTCAGATGCTGTTGGTAAACTCCCTGTAATCCGTATTTTCCGGACTTCATCCCGGCAGCCGCACGGCCCGGGCCGCTTCCATGGCCGCATCCACCTGCAGCCGCAGCGCCTCCCCTCCCATCCCGTGCGCCCCGGCAGCCTTAATGATCCGCCGGCTCTCCATCGTCCAACACCCGATAACGGCGAACGATCCGTCCGACGTTTCCAACCAGGCAGCATTCCTTTGTTCCACCCTTCCCGCAAGCAACGATGAGCATACAAACCTCGGAGCGGTCCAGCACTTCTCGCTGACATGCAGCAGCGGGCCGAGCAGCGTGTCAACTTGACTCTTGATGCGCGTATACACCTGCTCCAGCATCGCCGTAAACCCGATCTCCGTCCCCGCACGGCCGTCTGGCGAATATACGGCCGTCATGACGGAGTATTCTTCTTCGCGAAAGGCCGGCTGGACCAGACATTCGAAATGTGCAGAGCCCAGGTCGAAGGAAAAACTTTCCGGATGGCGGAGATCCCCTTTCGAACGCGCCGCTTCCGCAACAATCGTCTCGCCGTCTTGGGCTTGTTCGCCTCCGCCTTCCACCGGTATGCCCTGCTTCAGGAAGGTCAGCGTCCACAAGGCGGGCAGCTCGGACGGGTTGACCCGCTCCATTGCCAGCAATTGCGAAGCAAGTACCGCCGATTCCGTGCAATCGGCCACAGCGTCGCATGCGACGACGCACATCCCCTCGCGCGTGGCGAAGCGCATACCCGTTACCCGCGTTTCTCCGCTTGCGCCCGGAACATGCGCTTCGCTCCCATCGTCGTCATGCAGCAGCTCGACGGGGAACGTCTCGAACAGTACGTCCACGCCTCTATCCCGGACGAAACGATCCGCAAGAAGCTGCGTGCGCACCGGATCCATACGATCTCCCTTCAAGGCGCCGCATGCGGACAGCTCATTCAGCCACGATTGAAAGAGCGGATAGCGGTCCGCAAGCTCGCGCATTCCTGCCAATGGCATTCGCGACAGCCCGATCTCGTGCGCAAGCGATGTGCCGCTGTTCGCGATCAGCACCTTGCGCCCCGATTCCGCCAGAGCGCATGCATGCATCATGGCCGCCAATCCCCCGCCTGCAACTACCGCATCATATCGTATCCGCCTCATCCCGCATTGTCTCCCCTCTGTTCGAACGTTTCCGTGCGCGTATTCGACTCTATGCGCTCCAACGCCTTGGCGGCAGCCCGCCTGACGGACACCCGCTCGTCATTCAGCCATGTTTCACAAAGCCCGCGCCCTTGCCGGCCCAGACCCAAGCGAGCCACAATAATGCCCGTTCGCATTTGCAAGTTCCAGCGGACGGACAATTGCGCGTCAGCCTCGGGCGGCACGTAATTGTCGCCGATGCCCGGCCGGCTGGACCATTGCAGCAAGCCTTCCGCCAGCTTATCCCGATCCTCTGCCTTCACTTCCCCGCATACCGTCTCCAAATATTGAAGCAGCATGCTGCAGATGCCGGTATTATAATCCTTCTCATGCAGCGCAGCCACTATTTCGGATGCGGCCAGCGCCTTGCTGCCCATGAGCCGGAGCGCGGCAAGGGCGGCAATCCATTCGGGGTAGGAGCCCGGATTGGCCCTGCCGTTCAACCTGCTCCGGAACATATGAAGCAGAACAGGCTCTGCTTCCCGTCTTCCCAGCAGCGCAAGAGCCATAGCCGCCATGCGGCATCCAGACGTCGGCGCCCCGCAGGCTCCCGACGCAAGCTCCACTTCCGGCGGCGCCCCGCAGGCCCGCGCTGCATGCTCGATGCCTGCGGCTTCCTCCGACTCAGCGTTGGCGCAAGAAGCGGGCTCCCTGCCGAAGGCTTCCAGCAGCGCCTCGGCCGCTCGCTCTCCGAGCAGCCTCAGCCACCAGACCGCGAGCGCTTGTTCCTCCGCGCCGAGCCGCTCCGCCAGCAGCCGCGCCAGCGTCAGCGCCTCCGCAGGCGGCAACTGGCTCACAAGCTCCGGGGAAAGCGATCGCTCGGCCAGCTCGCCCTTGCGAAATTGCATATTGGCCGTATCCGTCCGAATCAAATCGGGTTCGTTTAATACGCCAAGCTCCACCAGTCTGCGCTGCAAATCGGGCACGGACACTTCCCGCGGCTTCACTTGCAGACGAACGGCCATCGCGGCGGCCACGCCCGCCGCCTCGCCGATCTTCTGAATATCCCGCTGCATCCGGATCGCCATCGACACGTCCCGATCGACCGATAGCGCGCGGCTGGAAACCAGCAAACCTTCGACCCCGCCAGGCAGCAGGCTGCGGTACGGAATATCGCACCAGAGGCCTTTTTTTTCAGTCATATCCAGCATGACCAGCCAGATTTGCGCAAAATCCGATTCATTCCCGAGATCCCGCGCATGAGTGTCATAATAGGAAAAAGCTCTTGCGATCACATCTTCAAAATGGCGATCGTGCAGGAAGTCGTCCAGCGCCAGCACATAATCGCCGACAATATGCCGCCCTTCCCTGATCCCGAGCTTTGGGGCCACGGACAACATATGTACATCCGTCTTCCCGCTCTCCAGCAAATTCAGAAGATGCCGTCTGCCTTCTTGGTAAGCACGGCTGACATCCTCGGCGCTGGGCGAATGGACCCATCCGGCATCGAAGTTTTTCAAATGCAGGCGAAGCTTGCCCGTTTTCGGATTATGCAGCATGATGCGGGGACATAAGGAATACGAATGGGACACCCCGTCGAATTGCCTGCCAACCGAATAGGAAGCGCCCGCCATCGCCGACACGTCGCCTTCCGCCGTGCAGTCCACCGTCACTTTTGCGCGAATCTCCGTTGGGCCCTCCGGCCCCGCCGCAAGCACCCCGACAACGGCTCCGTCCTCGACCAATACGTCATAGATCAGATGCCCCAGCATGGTCCGAACTCCGCAGTCGCTGAGCAGTTCCCCATATACGGAACGTTTGGCTTCCGGGTGCGAGATGGCCTCTCTCCCCCCCAGAATGTTTTGTCTGGCCTTTACTCGTCGATCAACTTCATTTTGCAACCCGCCGCGGGAGCCGAAATGATAGTCGCTAACATTGGCGCGAACGGCTACACCGCCTACGCCGTCATCCATATCGAGCAGCACCGTGCGCGCGCCTTCCCTGGCGGCCGCAATCGCTGCGCTGCAGCCTGCCGTCCCTCCGCCGGCAATCAGCACATCGGCTGTAATCACTTCTTGAACCGCATTCATCGGCCACCCTCCTTGCAATGGCCGGAGGAGAGCTCGACTTTCCCGCTCTCCTCCGGCTATCGTTTATTTGGAGCTTTCCATCTTCGCGATGTAATCGTTCATTTGCTGCACATAGTCGCTGCCGCCGTTTTTGTACCAGCCCTCCAGCAAGCTGTCAAACTCGCTCACCGGCTTCTCGCCCATGATGATCTGCATGATCGTTTGCTGCCATGTTTTCGTGTAATCCATAAAATCCGGCTTTTTCGCCGCTTCCGGGATAAAGGCATTGTCCTTCGCGGGCACGACCGTCTCAATCGATTTCTCCAGCCATGGCACAATCTTGGCGCGTTGCTCATCCGTCAGGCTGACCGTCAGGAAAAACGACGTGTCGTTGGCCCGCCGCATCGTGGATTGGCGGACCTCCGCCACAACCGCGGGCGGATCGGTCGGCGCCTTCTTGTCGCCGACGACGACATAATCCACTCCCTCGTAACCCTTAGCCGTTTTATCCCACATATCGTCGGAAATCCATGAGTTCAGCACTTCGACAATTTTTTGCGGATTTTTTGCCGTGGACGTAATGCCCCAGAAGCCCCACAGCCCTGTCGACGAGGCTGCCAGCGAGCCGCCTTTCACTTCGCCGTTTTCGTTTTTGACAAACAGATACGTCAGTTCTGCGTCCGCATTCGTTTGCTTCAGATCGTTGATCAATCGGTCGTAATGGCCGGAGAAACCCGGGAATACGCCGGTAAGCCCTTTGACGAAGCGCTCACGCTGTTTGCTGTAATCATTGGTTGCCGAATCGGGGTCAAAATAGCCGCTTGTGTACATGCGGGCGCTGAACTCCAGCGCTTTTTTGAAATTGTCGCCGTTGCGGTCGTACAGTGGATTCATATAGGCGTATTCGTCGCCTTCCATCGCTTGCCAGCCCGTCAGATCAAAAGCGCCCGGTACGATCGGATCCAACACTTTATTGCCGTTGTAGGCGCCGCCGTAGCCGTAAGTGTCGTTCTTCTGATTGCCGTCGGGATCGCCTTTCGTAAACTGCTCGAGGATATAGGCGAATTCGTCAAGCGTAACCGCAAAATCCGCCGGCACCTCAAAACCGATTTTGTCCAACCAGTCTTGACGGACAAAATAGGCGTCGTTGCGTACCACTGACGTACGCGGTATACCGTAAATATTGTCGTCCTGATTCATTTTCAATTGATCCCATGAAGCCTGATACGTATATTGCTGCAAATATTCGGCGTTTTCAATATATTCGTTCACCGGGATAAGAAGGCCGTCCTTCACCGCGTTCTGGAAGCTTTGGTTGGCCGTGTCGGTAAACATGACGACGTCCGGATACGTGCCGGAAGCAAGCATCAGCTGCAGTTGCTCGCTGTACCCCGTTGCTGGCGGAATTTCAAAATTAAGTTTGACATTGTTCAGCTTTTCGATTTCTTCAATAAACTTCTTATCGCTATCCGTTAATTCCGGCTTCGTATAATTAGCCATTATTTTAATTTCAAGCGGCGCTTCGTCCTGCGTTTTGCCGCTTTGCGCATTGCCGTTTTGTGCGGACGCACTCGGCTGGGCCGACGGACTCGCCGGATTGCCGCCGTTGCCCGAGCATGCGGCAAGAAGCAGCAAGCCGGCCATCATTGAGCCAAACAAGATTTTGTGTTTCGATTGCATCTTGAACCCCTCCAACATTTTTTAGTAATTGCCCGTTTCATCCCTTGACAGAGCCTAGCATAATGCCTTTGACAAAATATTTCTGCAGAAATGGATATACGCATAATATCGGTATCATGACGAGAACCAGCGTAGCGTATTTGATTGTTTCGCTAGTCATCATTTCCGTTCCCATTTCAGCTGCGTTGGCCGAGCGGGCCATCGTGCTCGCTCCTTCTATCACCTCCCGCAAGTACAGCATAAGCGGCCAATTGTCCGGGCTGCGAATGTAGACAATGGCGTTAAAGAAATTGTTCCAATAGCCGACCGCCGCGAACAGGCATAACGTGGCGATAATCGGCTTGGACAATGGAACCACGATACGGAACAAAATGTAAGGGTCTGAAGCCCCGTCGATGCGGGCAGCCTCCTCGATCTCCTCGGGAAGCGACTCAAAGAAATTTTTCATCAGAATCAGGTTGAATCCGGTTAACAGCGCCGGCAGCACCAGTGATGCCAGCGTGTCCAGCAAATCTAGCGAACGCATCAAATAGAAATTCGGGATCAGCCCGCCGTTGAACAGCATAGTGAACACGATGAGCAGCATCAGCGTTCTGCGTCCCTTCAGCACCTTCTTGGACAATGGATAAGCGGTCAGAATGTACAACAGGATGCCTATGCCAACGCCGCTGACCGTGACGATGATCGTATTCGCATAACTTCTCCAGAGCATTCCGCTTTTCATGATTTCCTTGTAAGCTCCGAGCGTCATATCTTCCGGCCACACCATCAGAGGGTTTTGCACATAAGAACTGTAGGAGCTTAAGGAAACGGACACGACGTTCATGAACGGATACAACATCACGACGCATATCAGCGTTATAAGCGTATAATTGATTACGTCCAGCATCTCCGGTTTTCTCCGGATCACGATCCATCACCTACCATAATTGATTTCCAAACAAACGAGCCACCCGGTTAGCAGCCAGCACCATGACCAGACCCACTGCCGCTTTGAACAAACCTACGGCAGCCGCAAAGGACATTCGGCCGTCAATCAGACCGATTCGGTACGTATACGTTTCAATCACGTCGGCCACCTCATAGGTTGCCGGATTGTACAGCAGGAATACTTGCTCGAACCCGTTGTCGAGCACATGTCCCATTTGCAGCACCAGCAGCACGGTAATCGTCGAGGCAATGCCCGGAAGCGTAATGTACCGGATTTGCTGAAGGCGCGACGCCCCGTCCAGCTTGGCGGATTCGTAGAGCGAAGGATCGATGCCGGTCATCGCCGCCAAATAAATGATGGTGCCCCATCCAGCTCCCTTCCAGATCTCCGCCGATACCAGAATCGTTCGAAAATATTCCGGCTTGAGCAGGAACGGAATCGGGTCAAACCCCATTTCCTTGATGATGAAATTAATCGGACCCGTCGAGGGAGACAGAAAGTTGATGACCATCCCCGACAGCACAACCCATGATATAAAATGAGGCAGGTACAACAGCGTCTGGCTGACCCTCTTGAATATCATATTCCGCACTTCGTTCAGCATCAGCGCCAGAATAATCGGCACGGGAAATCCGAACGCAAGATGATAGAAGCTTAAAATTAATGAGTTGCGCAATACCTTGTAGAAATCGGCGGATCGGATCAGATATTCAAAGTTTTCGAACCCTATCCACGAGCTTGCCCAGATGCCCCGAACAAGACTGAAATCCTTGAATGCGATCATGATGCCAAACATCGGAATATATTTGAATATCAGCAAATAAAGACAGCCCGGAACCAGGAACAGATACAGCCATTTGTATCTGACCATATGTTTCATAAAATCTTCTCGGCGACTTGGTTGACTTCGCTGATGCGCGCCTGCTGACGCGGCAGCCTCCATATGCTGCATCTTGTCGCCTCCTTTCTTATTGTGTCGTTGATTGGCGCCGGCCTGTGTTATCAGAATAGTGTTGAATCCGCTTCCAAACAATCCCGCGCACTTTACATTTAAGGATGCTTATTTAGCCGCCAATAAAATACTTTCATTTCCAATCAAGGCGAAACGGTTACGCCGTCCTTTGGAGGCGGGGCGCGTAACGTTGCCGAGAATTATAGAGAAAGTATGGCGAAATCATATACTTTCCTATAATTCAAAAAAAACGGGGGGCATCCTGCGCCCCGCCGTCTAATCCGTATGAAGTATAGGCAGCCTCATCTCCACGATCGTCCCCGCATTCAGCTTGCTACGCACGGTCAGACCGTATTTTTCTCCAAAAGCGAGCCTGATTCTCTGATTCACGTTGCGCAGACCGATATGCTCGTTCTCCTGCAAGTGATCCCTGCGCAAGCTGTCGTTCAACGCTTGCAGCACAAGCGGCGGGATGCCCACGCCGTTGTCCCGCACACGGATAATAATGACGTCTCTGCTTGAATAGATGCGGACGTTAATCATTCCCTTATGTCCGCTTTGCTTGACGCCGTGGTAGATCGCATTTTCGACCAGCGGCTGCAGCATCAGCTTGACGATGCGGCATTCCAGCAGCCGTTCCTCCACCACGCATTCGAACGATATTTGTTCTTTGTATCTCAGCTTCTGCAATTCCACATATAACTTCACATGCTCCAGTTCCTTGCCGATCGGCACAAAATCCTCTTTCGTCTCCAGCGCAAGCCGCAGCAGCAGCGACAGCGAACGAATCATTTGCGAAGCCTCGTTCTTGCCGCTGGTCAATCTCATCACTTTCCAATTGATAGAATCCAGCGTATTGTACAAAAAATGCGGGTTGATCTGGGCTTGCAGCGCGATCGCCTGAGCTTTGCGCAGCAGCTCGTATTTCTCCTGCAGTTGCGCCTCTATGCTGTGACTCTGATCAAAGGACTCCGACAGATTGGTCAGAATGTACCTCGATTCATTCCAGTCTGGCTGATCGGACTTGCCAAGGATATGGAACGGGTTCCCCTTATTCTCGATCAACGATAAAATTTCACGAATCGGACGATAGCTGCGCAAAGCGATAATAAAGGCAAGAATAATCGCCGTACCGATACTCACCAATAACAGAATCGCCATCAGATGAATAACCCTTGAACGTTCGGGGTGGTAACGCTCCAGCGACACGGCGGACACGTAGCTCCAGTCGCGTATGACGCCGGACGGCAACTTGCTCAGCACCTGGTTAAGGCCGTTTACCTTGACAATGCGCGATGCCGGGATGCTTCCCAGCTGACTCGCCAGCTCCGGATTGCTCTCCTCCAGCGTCCGATTAAGTTTCGTCGCGTCGCCGCTGTACATCATTTGGCCGCGGTCATCCAGCATGTACACGTTTTGCTGTTCGTTGCCCCCCAGCAAATCGCCCAGACTGTTCAAATTCATGTTGATCGCGATCCTGCCGTCGTCACCGGTTCCCGGGGCTCTTTCGTTCAGTCGATTAATAAAGCTGAGCAGCGGCTTCCCGCTGTTCGGCGCCGAATCCGCCGCCCAATAATGGGGTCGGTCTCGCATGAATCCGAGCGTTCCCCAATGAGCGTAATAATCGTCGGTTTGCGTCGTGCTGAACCCCGCGGTCAGCAGAAAGTCGTTCAGCTCCGAATAAATAAAGATGGAGTCCAAATACGAATTGGTCAGCTTGATCGTCTGCAAGATTTGCTGAATCCGTAAAATTCGCTGCGCGTCGTTGTAGCTGAGCGGCGCAGACAGCTTCCTAGTCATTAGAATGACGACATCGGGGTCTACCTTAAGCCTGACGGACAATTGCTCCGCATCGGACAGAATCAAATCCATCGATTCCCGGATCCGCGCCAGCTCGCTATGGGCGGAATTTTCGATTTCCGCCCGCATATTGGCATCATTGTGCGCATAGACGAACACGCTGATACCAACCAGCGGAACGATGATGAGGGTCATAATCAGCAAAAAGTTTCTTAGCAATATACTGTTGAATTTATAGTGGCGGATGTAGCGCCAATAATTCATTTCCGTTTTTTTCATAGCTGATCCCTGTATTCCGACGGCGTTAGTCCGGTCTGCCGCTTGAACAGCTTGAGGAAATATTTTGTATTCTTATAGCCGACCAGATAACCAATCTCGTAAATTTTGTAGCGGGGATCCTTCAAATACTGAATCGCTTTTTTTATTCTCACATCGATGCAATAGTCCGAGTAGGTCTGTCCCGTCTCCTGCTTGAACAAGCGGCTGAAATAGACAGGATTCAGCCCTACGTGGTCGGCCACGTCCACCATGGAAGGGTCGGCGTCGAAGCGCTCTTCCATGAAACGTTTGGCCTGCCGAATAATCATGCGCTCCTCGCCGTGCGCCGCCTCCGCAACGTTATCGGACGCGTTCTCGTGTATTTGCGCTTCCCCCGTTGGCCCGCGAACGCTATGGATCAGCTCGGCCAGATTCGGATACAGCCTCAGATTGTCCAGCTTGACAGATAACCCGGGCAAAACCGACAAGGAGCCTTGAATATGCAGAAAATAATGTTCCGCCTTCTTCAGCAGGAGCTCCTCGGATACGTCCGTCAGAGCATTGCCGATAATGGAGAAGCGCCGGTCGTCCTTATGAATGCAAGCATAATGAATCTGTTCACGCTCTTTTGTCACTATCACGTTAATGGCTTGGCGATGATCCTGATCTCGTTTGCCGGCGCTCGATGATGTATCCGACCATTCGGCTTCAAGCAGACAGCATCGGTTGTCCGCCGCATGGGGCGACAGACCAAGCACCATCAACTGCTCCTTGTAGTAATCGGTCCCGCGATTCGGACTGCCTCCATGCAGCAAATGGGCAAAAAACTGCTCCATCAGCAGAGGCCGAAGCGTTTTCACATGCTGATGATTACGCTGCTCCCGCTCTCGATTCATTTTGTCCCGATCCAGCTCCTCGTGAATTTTACGGAAGACGTCCGATACTTCCTCGATGTCGGTAGGTTTAAGCAAATAATGCGACACGTTGTAACGAATCGCTTCCCTGGCCAGCGCAAATTCCTGATATCCGCTTAATATGACCACCTTGACGGGCAGATTTTGTTTATGCACGAATTGTGCAAGATCGATGCCGCTGACATAAGTCATCTTAATATCCGTAAGCACAACATCCGTCCCATGCTCCTGTATATAACGAATGGCGTCTTTTCCGTCCTGGAACATCGCCGCAACCGCAAAGCCCAGTCCGGGCCAATCAATCAGATCGGCCAGTCCTTCCCGAATGTCCTCTTCATCGTCGACGATAATCAGCCTATACATATGTCTCCTCCTCATGCAGAAATGGCCGTCTCGACTGTAAGCGCTGTCATTATCTTATTCATTATAATTGTGCCACGTTTTATACGACAATCCAACCACCTTTACATTTAGGGGTGTTGATTCAACTAACGGGCTTTCCCAAACAGCCAATTCATGATTTTTTGAGTCCCATGTTAAGACGGTTTTTTTTCAAGAAAAAGGACCTCAAATTCGACTTTGCAGTGAATTTGAGGTCCTTTCACGTATAAATCGGGGCATTCCCGTATCATGCGAACGGCCCCATGTTTCATTCATTCACCTTCGCCGATTCCGTCCAGCAGCAGTATTCTCGCCAGTACGGCGGCCGCCTCCGCTCTTGTGGCGGCTTGAGCCGGACGGAAGTTGCCGTCGGGGTATCCGGCAATGATGCCGATGCCCGCAGCCGCGGACACCGACTCGCGCGCCCATGGCGCAATCTTGTCCATATCCCCGAAGGTTTCTCCGCCTCCGTTCAACATTGGCGGCTGAACGATACGCATCAGAATAACCGTCATCTGTTCGCGGGTTATCCATTCGTCGGGCGAGAAGCGCCCGTTGCCCGTGCCGCTTATCCATCCCAAACGTTGGGCGGCGGCCACCTCCGCTTGCGCCCAATGTTCCGCCATATCTTCGAAGTCCGGCTTTCCTGCTGATTCCGCTTGCGCGTGGAAGGCCCGCGCCAGCAAAGCGATAAATTCGGCGCGCGTCATTGTCCGGTCCGGCTGCAAGCTGCCGTCCGGATAACCCAAAATGATTCCTTTGGCTGCCAGTTCATTCATCACCTGTTCGGACCAATGGCCTGAAATATCATGAAATACGGGAGTCGGACGCACTTCTTCACTTGTACCATCCTTCTCCGGCTCCCCCTGTTCCCCACTCTCCTCTTGCTCTTCCAAAGGGTGATCATCATTAGCTGGCGGAACCCACGGAGTCGGACCCGCAGCGTTCGGATTGAGCAGACGGAATGTATTCGAGTGCAACGCGGCTTCATTGCCCGCGTGATCGGCGGCGCGAACATGCAAGTACCAGTCCCCCCACCCCAGATTCAGAACGACTTCATCGTCAGGTTCGAACGATTTCCATTCCGCATCGTTACCAGGCTCCGTGGCGCTTGCCGTCCAAGCGTACAGCAAGCTTGCCGGATCGACTCCCGCCCCGTCGTCCAGAATCGATATCCCTACCGTGACAGATGGGCTCGAGGACTCGATTCCGTTCATCTGCAGCTCAATGTCCGGAGGCGTATTGTCCAGCCGGAACGGCTGTGAAACCTTGTGGTAGCGAAGACCTGCCGCATCCTCGGCACGGACGTGCAAATACCAAATTCCGTCCGCCCCCGCCAGCTCGAAGCCCGCTCCCGGAGTCGGAGCTGTCCAATCCGCATCGTCGCCCGGCGTCTCCGATTCTTGCGACCATATCCCTTCGATGGCGATATCGCCATTCGAAGCCGCCGCTTCGACTTGAACCGATCTGGTCCAGCCCTCCATGCCGTCCGGCTGCATATCAAGTTCGATCGGCTCTATGGCAACAAATGAATATTGCTGCTGAGCTGCATGCTGCTCGGCCGTCGAATCTGCGAAGCCGTATATCGTCAGCCCTGCCGTGTTCAAAGCAAGCGGGGTTCCGTCGAACACCGTAGCGGCGCCAGCCGCAACTAACGTCTGCAGTTTGTTGTGACGGAAGGCAGAATCGCCGATCCGATCCACTCCGTCCGGTACCGTGACGACTGTCAGATCATTGCCGCGAAATGCGGAATGACCGATCTCGACTACGCTGTCCGGAATGGATACGCTCCGGATGTCTTTGTTCCGGAAGGCCGACATGCCAATGGCGGTTACGGGCAAACCGGCAATTCTCTCCGGAATGACGGGGCTGCCAAGTCCGTTATAACCGACAAGCGTGACCGCATTGCCCTCGGAATTGAGCTCGTATTGCCATTCCCCGCTGCGCTCCGCCTTCATGTTCCATGCGCCCGCGATCTGCGGGTACACCGTCAGCGTCGTTTCGTAGTCGCTAACTTTATACTCCCGAAGAGAAACTGTCGAAGTGGGGGGAATGACCAACACCGTCCTGTTGTTGGCGACAACCTCCGTGTTCATAATGAAGCTGTTCAAGCTCAGGATGTCCCCGGTGCTCAGATTGCGGATTTCTCCCGCTACGCGCAAACCCTTCAGATCGCCATTCACCGGGGTGAACGGCAGATCGGATGTCTGCACGACAAGACGAAGCATCTTCTGAGAAGGGCTCGTACCTGCTTGCGCCACCGTCAAGTCAATCGGCTCGTCGATCGGCAGCGGCTCCCAGAACGCCGGATAATCGACCGCAATATCGAAGTCGTAATCCCTGTATTCCCTTAGCGGCACCTCCGGCGTAGGCTCGACGACCAGAACGGTCGTCCCGTTGGCGCGAATTTCATTGCCCCTGATGACGGAGGCCAGCTGCAGCACCGACTGATCCGTCTTGCTTGTCAGCGTTCCGCTTATCCGAAGGCCGCTCAGTTGATTCTCCTTAAGCGGCTGCGGGAAGTCGGACTGGGAGACGACAAGCCTGATTTCGTTCCGGCTTGCGGCCATGCCGACCTGCGTGACCGCAACCGGGAGCGGATTAAAGGCCAGCACTTGGTCTGCAGGAACGGTCACCGTCAGTCTTACGTCATGATCGGAGTAAGCGGCCAGCGGCACCGATATGGTCGGCTTCACGACCACCGTCAGTGTGCCGGTATCCGCGCCCGTATTCACTTCGCTGGCGACCACCTCGCTGATCAGCCGTTTGACCGAGCCGTCCGTCTTGTGCGTCAGTGTTCCCGATATTTTCATGCCTTTCAGCGTATCGACAGCGGGCAGTATCGGGAAAAAATCCTCTGCGGGCACTACAAATCGAAGCGTGCCGGATGTCGGGCTCATGCCGCTGCGCAGCGCCTTGGAGTCCAGCTCCAGCACAGGCCCCAATTGCTTCGGTTCCACGCTCAGCCCCGGATGGGTGAAATCATACGGCTTCAGCTCCCCGCCGCTGAGCAGCTCCGTCGAACCGCCGACCCTGTCGGCAACCAATTCGTAACGGAAAGTTTCGTCGGGATCGTCCACCTTGATCAGAAACTCGTAAGGATAACCGCTCTTCTCTTGCGTAAACGTCTCGTCTCCAATCATGTAGTGAAGCGTGACCTTCTCGGTCGCGCTGTTCAAATCCGATACGTACACATAGGCGTAATAATGATCCGGAGCGACCTGGATGACATGGCCTTTGCCCCGCCCGTGCTCCACCGTGTTGCCTTCCGTATAATCCGAATATTCGAAATCCGGGTTGGCGAAAGCCGGCGTGCGCACCTCGGCCAAATTCCGGATCATAACGGACTTGATGCCTTTGGCCGGAATGTCGACGGTAAACTCGCCGCTTTCAATCTGCACGGTCGACGTGTTGCCGTCAGCGTCGTAAACGGTGGCGATGCCTGTATAATTGGGATTCGTCTTCGCCCCGAGACGAATCGTCGTTTGCAGCGGATCGTTGCCCTCGTTCATCAGCGCCAGTCCGAGAACGCCGTCCTTGCGCGCGGCGATGTAGTTGATCTCCTTGGAGTCCGGCTCGATAATGTCCCGGTCCAGCCACAACCACATCCCGTCCTCGTCATAGAACGCGCCCGGCGCATGGCCGAACTGATTGGACGCGAAATAGGCGTACCCCGATTGGTAGAGCGACGGGAACGAAATATTTTGCTCTGATTTGACCCAAACGCTGTTGATCAGGAAATCCTCGAGCATGCTGATGAATACAGGGATATGATGCCAGTAGATCGATGTGTAGTCGGGCCCGGTGTACGGGTAGTCTTCTTTCATCTGATGGAAAATGATGCGATCCTGATAATAGCCGGGGTAGTTGCCGAACCGGCCGATCATGGCATTGCGGGCCATCGTATAGAAATACGGATCGTCGGTATAGACGGACAGCCTCGACAGCATCCCGGCCCAGTTGTTCATCGTAATGATGTTGCCGTGACCGGGCGTCACCGTATGCTCGGTGCCCATGCCGACCCGGCCTCCAAGCCAGCCGGGAGCCGTCTCCGCCGGCAGCGGCAAGTTCAATTCCTGTGCCGGCTTGGCCCCTCCGTCCTCATTGCCGAGCCGCCACTGCTTGTCCCCATGCCACCAGAACGTATATTTCTCCGCATTCAGCAGGCGCGGTCCCGTCTTCTCCTGCGTGACCGTGTAGTCCGTCTCCGCATAGTCGTCATGGTACCCGGTTGTCCACAGCGAGGTCAGCAGCAGCCTTCCGGTTTCCTCGGCCGCATCCAGATAACGCTGCTCCCCGGTCGCCTCGTAGGCTGCCATAAACGCCGTTAACGGAAGGATATAATCGCTGTAGATAAAGCTGCCCATAAACCGGGCTTCCCTGTTCGCTCCCGCATTCGGATGGCTGGTCAGGTAACGATCGGCCAACTCCACAAGATTATCCAGATGCGTCTGATCGCCGGTATATTTGTACAGGCTGGCCTGATCGGCTATTCCCGTCAGGTTGGACTGCGTCGAAGCGGCGTCCAGCGCGTAATCCAGCAGGAACGGCATTCTTCCCTGCGTCATTTCGTACAAGCCGCCGTATACATGGGCACTGAACAACTGCACGGGACCGCCGAGCGGCGTCGGCAGCACGCTGGAGTAGCTGGCTCCGCCCTTGCTGTCCGTTATCTTGAAATGCTGCTTCTGACGGCTCAGCATGAAAGCAAGCGTAGGCACGGCCCTTTGCTCCAATAGGCTTTCGTCCTCCGTCAGCAGGTAGCGCTGCAAAGCCGACATGGCGTTGGACAAGGTGGTCATATCCTGTTCTTCCATATTGTAATGAGCCATATTGACGGCATCCCAGCCGCCGAAATCATCGTCCATCATCAGGTCGGTAGCGTTATATATGGCTTCATTCAAGGAATGGAAATAATTCGTCCGCAAATCTCTGACCTTGAACAAGTCTTCGCTGACATGTCGGAACGTATTGTACCAGGAGCCCTGTTCATAGAGAATGCGATACGAAACCGTATATCGTTCGCCCGCATCGAAGCGGCTATGCTCCGTGCCGAACATCGGAGCCGTAAGCTGCGGCCTGACGTCGCCTTCGGGACCGCGCAGAACCAGCCCGAACGAAGAGGTGTCGGGATAGGCGAAGTCCTGCGGCACGGAAGCTGGGTCCATCACGATGCCGGCCGTCATTTCCGCCCCTTGGAACCGGTCGTTCCCGGCCGCATAATGTAGCGTAGCCATCGGCGTGAACATATAGGCTTCCGGGATGACGGTCGGCGCAGCCGGAACCGTTTTTTTGACATAGAGCATCGGCGCCGTGACGGTGTCGTAGTCCTCGTACGGCGTCTCGTTGCCATTGTACAGCATGAAGGAATACGCGCCCGCCTCCTCAAATTCGGCATCCAGCGTAACCTTGGGATCGAGAGTCACATCGTCAAACTCGAATCGAACAGTCAATTCGGCTTCCGAATTCCCGAACCCCAGATCGATCCGCTTCTCATTCACCTGCTCGAAGCTGCTTGGGACGAACCATACCGGCACGCCTGTTCGGAAGAAGTCGTCCACCACCATATTGACCTTACTGCCGTCCACATTCAGCTCCTGTTTGAATTGCAGGAACTCGCCGGACTGCCCGACAAGCTCGCTGCCGGCCGCCGCCATCATCAGGAAACCCAGTTCTTCCGTTCTGGCCTTGACCCGCACCCACTGGCCAGAATCGTTGATGTAAATTTCGTTCTGCACCAGCGATCCCTGTTCCCCTTCGCCGCGATAAAACACAATTCTGAACTTCTCGTTTTCAATGGATGCCGTTTCTGCAGCCACCATGTCATCCGCTACAGCCCACGCAGGGAAATTCGCGTCGGGCAGGAACGAAAACGGATTTTCGGGTTCGGCCAGCGCTCTCAGTTCGTCCAAATTTTCCGGTGGAATCAGCGATAGCTCTTTCGTCAGGAAAAATCCCTCATTGCGGGCGTAGAAACCCGAAGTATCGTGAAGAGCCAATTCATTCACACCGGCATGGAGCGTAAACGTGCCCCCATCGCTCCAGCGAAAACCTTCCTGTCCATGGGCTCCGAAGGTATGGCTGATTCGTTCGCCATTCACGCTTGCCTGAAATGTTCTTGTACCGGGTTGATTGGTGGCATAATCGCGATCCCGCACCCACACCCTGTATTCGCCGGCCGATTGAATGCTCACCTTCGCCACTGCCGGCTCTCCCTCGTCTATGCCGCCTCCCGGCGCGGAAGCCGTCGCGCGTCCTGTCACATGTTCGCCTGTCAACGACCATGAACCGAAAGAAGTGAAATTTCTGGGGATAATGTAATAATGCAGCTTCTCTCCCTCTGTTTCGTCAGGGGCTGCCGCTGCAATCGGCAGCCCCCTCTGCCCGTACGGCAGCATGGCTAACAGCAACGCCGCAGCCAGCAAAATGGCCAAACCTTTTTTCATCATGCTCTTCCCCCTCTTCCACCATAAATTGTCAGGCGCCTCCAACACATGCTCAAGAAAACGTTTGCATATCGCCTGCCCCTTCATCTTAGGGATGAAAGGGGTTTCAAACAATCCCGGAATTGTTACATTTACGGCCGCATTTTTAGCTATTTAGAGGTGACATAAACTAAACTTATAATACGAAGCAACTGTCCCGAAGCGTTCGAATAACATGTGAATATCCGCGTTA
The DNA here is from genome assembly GCF_002165585.1 of Paenibacillus sp. MY03. Classification (NCBI taxonomy): domain Bacteria; kingdom Bacillati; phylum Bacillota; class Bacilli; order Caryophanales; family Paenibacillaceae; genus Paenibacillus; species Paenibacillus sp. MY03. The sequence continues at coordinate 311,329 of NZ_MXQD01000004.1, forward strand.
CAAGCGAAAGGACCTCAATTCCACTTCAAAGTGGAGGATGAGGTCCCATTTCTTGCAGAAATTCGTTTTCCAAGCGGGGCGGAAATATTATGATTTCAATGCGTTCACATGATGCGGCCGGCCGACCGGCTTGCTGTAATCGTTGTTGTTGGTGTCCACCAGATTGGACTCGCCATTGATGCGGATCTGGACTTCGGCTTCTCCCGTCGTCTCCGTCAGGGACAATACGACCGCTTGCATCAGTTCCGCTGGCAATTGGACCCCCGTCTCGTAAGTAGCGTCCTCAAGATCGACGACTACGATGCCGTCCTTCTCTTCGATGCTCGCCACTTCAACATCCGGCAAAATGACGCTATTTAACGCTTTTGTATTCTGCGGACCCGCGATGAGCTCATCCATGGCCGCCAAGGCTGGCGAATCGGAGCGTGAGATCAGGCGAGTGATCGGCACATAATATTGTTCGTCGTTCATCGTATCGGCCGAGAAGTACAGCGTCACCGGCGAAGAGTTCGTAATGGCGACGCCGTCCGCCAGCTCGATGTTGATGCCGATTGCACGGGTAAGCTCGCCATTAATCGGGAATCCTGCTACGGGCATTTCTGTCAACGGTTCGCCTTGCACGGATAGTTCTACGCCTTTAATACCGCTCATGGCGGTCAGCGTCCAAGTGATGGATTCGATAATGTCACGCTCGTCCGCCGCGTTGTAGCTAATAAACGGCTCGGAGAAGTCGACTTGGGCGATCTGACGCTCCTTATCGTAGTTGTAGCTCAAAATCTGCGTGCCTTGCGGTATCAGCGCGCGGAAGTCCTCCGGCAGCGTAGACGCGTATGTGCCGCCATCCACCATCAGCTCCAGCGCCTTCTGTCCCGGCATCTCTTCGGCTCCGTAAGCGATCGGAATCGAGATTGGCGCCAAGTAACCGTTTCGATCTTGCAAATACACGGTCAGGCTGGAGCCCCCCGCTTGCCCGTCCACCGGAGCCTGTCCGGTAGGGTCGTTGTTTTCCGTCGTTTCCACCTGTGACGGCGGCGGATCGATCGACTTGCTTGTTTGTTGCGAGAACAGTCCGCAGCCTGCCGTAATGACCGGCAATACGAGTACGGCGGTTAATGCGGTATGGCGAATCCATCTTTTTTGAACCATGATTACAATTCCTCCCCAATGAATATTGCCTGTCGGCTTTGTACAACTCCTTATTTGTAGTACTATGTATACGAGCCCTTCCCTGTTTTAGACCAGTTTTGTCCACAAAATCATGAGGGGGAACAAAGAAGATGAGCAATCCCGCAAAATATAGCTTAAATAGTAAAAAGGTGGCTGAAGCCACAGAAGAATGGCTGGAGAAACGCGGAGTCACCAAAATGGAAATTGCCGAGCTCGTGCATTTCCTGCAGAAGGATTATTTCCCTGAGCTGACGCTGGACGAATGTATGATTCATGTAGATGCCGTGTTGTCGAAGCGCGAGGTGCAGAACGCCGTTCTGACCGGCATTCAGCTTGATATGCTGGCGGAGGAGGGCAAGCTGCTGCCCCCATTGCAGGAGATGATTCAACATGACGAGGGCTTGTACGGCTGCGACGAAATATTGGCCTTATCGATCGTCAACGTGTATGGCAGCATCGGGTTTACGAACTTCGGTTTCATCGACAAAGTGAAACCGGGCATCCTCGTTAGGCTTAACAGCAAGACGGAAGGCGAGATCCACACTTTCCTGGACGATATCGTCGGCGCCATCGCGGCGTCCGCGGCCAGCCGCATCGCTCACCGCAAGCAGGCGGAACGCGAGGGCGTGACGACGCCTCCGCTGGACTAGTAGCGCGCGGATAGCGGCTGTAAGCCGGGATGGTCGGCATATACTCTTGAGCAAATAGAGGGCAATCCCCAAAGTCATCCAACGGAGACTTTGAGGACTGCCCTCTTTTGCGTAAGACATATGTGCTTCTACTCCAAGTAGGAGAAAATTATTCCGATTCGGTAACGAGGTTACCACTCGTCGCCAATACAACATTCAACGCGCTGTCTGGAGGAATGTCTTGTTGGGCAAATAGTGAATGGAGCGCACGAAACGAACCGTTTTTGTTTTGGCGCGCATGACGATGGAATGGGTCTCCGCCCGTTCATCCGGGAAATATCGGACGCCGCCAAGAAATTCGCCCGGGGTGACCCCCGTAGCCGCGAAAATAACATCCTCCGTTCCGACCATATCTTCCATCGTCAGCACCTTGTAAGGCTCAGCAATGCCCATCGCGATGCAGCGGTCGTATTCCGCCGCGTCGGCGGGCATCAATCTCCCCTGCAATTCGCCTCCTAGACATTTCAGCGCAGCAGCCGCGAGCACCCCTTCCGGCGCACCGCCCGACCCCACGTACAAATCAATTCCCGCCTCCGGAAAAGCCGGCGCCATAGCCCCTGCCACGTCCCCATCGGATAAAAATTTGATGCGAACGCCAACCTTCCTTAGCACTTTGATGATCGTCTCATGACGGGTACGGTCGAGAATCATAACCGTCAGATCGGACACCTTTTTGTTCAGTGCTTCCGCCGCTTTGGACAGAGTCTCCTCCAGGGGATCCGTAATGCTGAGCTTGCCGACCAAAGCAGGCCCGTAAGCCAGCTTCTCCATATACATATCCGGCGCATGCAGCAATTGACCTTTGCCCGCGACTGCAATGACGGACAATGCGTTATTCAGCCCTTTGGCGACGATCTCGGTCCCTTCCAACGGATCCACTGCGACGTCGACCTCGGGACCGTTCAAGCTGCCCACCTCTTCGCCAATGTATAGCATGGGCGCCTCATCCATCTCGCCTTCGCCAATGACGACCGTTCCCCTTATCGACACCGAATCGAACATCGCTCTCATTGCGGAGGTTGCGGCTCCGTCTGCTCCGTTTTTGTCTCCGCGGCCCATCCATGGCGCCGAAGCCAATGCCGCCAGCTCCGTAACTCTTACAATTTCTAGCGCAAGCTCTCTCTCCATACTCGCTCTCTCCTCGTAGGTTCATCTCTTTTTTGGGTTACATTCATCTATTAGCACTCATTTTCATTATTTAATATGTATCATATATTTAATTATGACGCAATATATAGGGGTGGAATCTTCATTAAATCATCATTTTTATTTTTGGTCCGTGTTTAAGTCGGTCACATCGATCTACTCTTACAGCTAGGCACACTTTTCCGAAAAACAAAAAAGAGTCCTTACCATGTGGTAAGAACCCTTTTCTCCATTCACTATTTGTTGCTGTCTGCACTGAGACCACTCCCTGCAGCCTTCGTCTGCATCTGGAATGTTCCAGTAGGCACGTTCCCAAGTCAGAACGAGCCGTCCCCTTCGCTTACAAGCGAGCCGTACAACTCAAGCTCCCATAGCGAATATCCCCAAGGCGTGCCGCGAACGGTGCCGTACATCCGGATATGCCTTGCCTCTTCTCCGCCAAGCGCGATTTCGTCCAGTCCTCCGTTGCCGTTTGCCTCGCTGAACAGATCGACCCAATCTCCCTCGCCCGGAACGACGGCGGTTGATGCCTGCAGCTTATATGCCTTGGCGTAAGCTCCCTCCCATTGGAGCGTAATGCCGTCCAGCGCATAAACGCCGCCAAGATCGATAGCGAGCCACTGCGGGTCCGCTCCGGTAACGGACTCCCAACGAGTGCCTGCGTTGCCGTCGAACGCGCGGGAAGCGGCCCCGGCCGCGCCGTTTTCGCTAGACGCGCTTGCGCCGCCAGCGCGAGGGAGCGCCACATTAGGCGCTGCCGTCAGCATCTTTTGCTGCACCGATGCAACGCCATAGCCCGGCGCCTCGATCGCGATGGAATAAGTCGCGATTGCAGGGAATAGCTCCGCAGCCAGCGTGATGACGCCTGCTTCCATCGTCACCTGCGCAAGCGAAGCCGCTGCGCCGTTTACAAGCACGCGAGCTACCGCCGAGCGCCACTCCGCGTCATCGTCGAAGGTCAACGTGATTGGCTGACCCAGCTTATTGTCCACCGAGTCGGCGGCAAGGACCGGCGGAGCCTTCACTTCTTTGATCGCAACGTTGTCGATAAAGACGGTATGTTCCTCGTCCGGCGTCGTTAACGCCCCGCTAACGACATTGCCAAGAAGGAATTTCAGCGACAGATTTACATTCGACGAAGGACGCAGCGTCGTCTTGTGCAAGTCGGCTGCGTTAGTCGTCAAGGCAAACGTTAGCGACTGGTTATTGTTGTAGCCGCCAAGTTCCGTAACAATAGGCCTGCTCGCTGTCGCCCAGGCGTTGAAGCTGAGCTCATACGTCTTGCCCGCTTCCAGCCTGATGCCGGATTGCATAAACTGCGTCGACCACCCTACCGGCACGTTCCAAGTCGGATGCATGCCCCCATGCCAATGGATAACAGCTTTGGCGACGCCATTATCCGCCGTAACGGTAGAGTCCCCTCCTTCGCCTTCCCATGTCTCCCAATTCGCTAGACCTTGCGACATGCCGCCATTCAAGACCAAATTGCCGTCGCCGGCCAGCATCTGCTGAAGCACCGCGACATCCGCATATCCCGACGACTTCAACACGATATCGTAGAGTCCCTCTTCCGCAAAAACTTCCGCCGCGATGACGATCTCGCCGTCGCCCTTCTCGTACAAACCGGCGTCCAGCGCCGTCCCGTTCACCGCAACCTGCGTCAGCGCTTCCGCCCAACCAACCGATGGAGAATGAAGCAGCGCGACGGCTTCGCCGATGCGATTATCCGATTCGTCCGACATGACGGTCGCGGGCTGCAGAAGCGGCGAGTACTGCACAGCGAGTACCACGTTGTCGATCGTTATCGCATGCGCTCCCGAAGGACTGTTCGCCGTCTTGCCGGTCATGATTTTGAGCGCCAAAATTTCGTCCATCGGCATTCTGAAGACGAATTCGAAGCGCCGTTTCTCCCCCGTCAACGCAAGCGCTCCCGAGAAGAACCGCCTGACATAACCCGCATTCTCCAGCGATACCTCGATGTCGCGAGCTATGCTCGCGGATGCTTCGAAGGACAAGACGTAGGTGAGTCCGCCTTCCAGCTTCAGGTTCGACTGGTTCAACATGATGTTCCAACCAGCCGAGCCGACGTTCGTCACGTTAATACGAGCCTCGCCCCCCACGCTCTCGAACGTCGCCGCACCGCCCTGGACAAACGGCTCCCAACCGCTCAGACCGAAATGGAAGTCGCCGTTGCGCACGGGATACAGATCAACTCCCGCGAAATCTACATTTCGGTTCGACGTGCGAATCAGGGTCACATTGTCCAGGTAAACGTCAACCGAAGAGCCGCCAAGCGCAATGTCAAGCTCCGCCTCCGCGTCCGACACGCCGGCCGGCATATCGAACTCCGCTACGGCAATCGTTGCCCGTTCCGTGCCGAGCAGCACGCTGAATGGTCCGGCAAAGACGGCGCCGTCCTTGCCCCGCAGCCGCACCTCAATGCTTCGCGCTCCGTCCGCCCATCCCTCCAGCGACAGCCGGTACGTATCGCTCTGCAGCAGCTCGATGCCCTTCTGACTCAGTACGATATCCGAAGGAGACGCGCCGCCTGCTTCGATACTCGCGCTCAAATAACGTTCGTCGGGCTTCACTCCCAGTACCGCCGAAGCCGTGCCTCCCGCATATACATGCCAATATTTCATGCGGTCCATCGTCCCCAAATCGAAGGAGCCGTTGTAGACGTGATTGCCGTTGTCCAGCGGATTCTTGGGATCGTCCGGCGTGTTTACCATGTCGATCTCCTCGACGCGGACCTTGCCGATCCAGACATCGGCAACATTCTGCCCCACATTGAATTCCAAGCGAGCCGCCGTGTTGGTGTCGCCAGTCATCTGGAACCGATATTCATAGGATTTCACGACTTCCGTTAATCCCGCATCGAAGTTGTCGGAATAGATCGCCCAATTGCTGTTGGCATCCCCGCCGAACTTGATGCTCATATTCCGGGCCGCCGACGCTTTCGCGTCGAAGCTAAGCTTATACGACTTGCCTTTGACCAGCGTCAAATATTGAATGAGCTGCAAAGCGTAATTCGCGTTGCCGCCCGCGGTCAGATCCAGCTTGGCGAACTTCGCTCCGTCTATCGTCTCGACGCTCGCCGTCCCGGAGCCGCCGAACTGATTATCGTGCAGGAAGTTCCAATAGACGGGATCCATGTCCGGCGCAGCATCCGTCACGCTGTTAATGCCCTCCGCAAAGCCGATGTCGTACAAGAAATTCCCGCCTATGGCTTCCTTGCCGCCTTCGGGGAATTCGTCAGCGACAAGCTGCGGCTCAACCGGCTCCGAATAAGGCCGCCCCGTCAATTCGTATACGCGGACGTAATCGACTTCCATTGTCGCCGGGAAAGCACCGGGGTCCGGCAGCCGTCCGCCGTCGTAATTGCCGCCTACCGCGAGATTCATAATGATGTAGAACTCCTTGTCGAACGGAGCCGGGAACGCGTATTTGTCCGGTTGCCCCGTTCCCCAGCTATGCCAGTCGTTAATCGTCTGGTACAGATTGCCGTCCACGTACCATCTCAGCTCGCCGGGCTCCCACTCCAGGGAATACGTATGGAAACCGGTAAAATCCTCGCCTTCCGGGAACACGTAGTGCGAGCCTGTCGCCTTGTTGTTGGGCGCGCCCTTGCCGTAATGGATCGTGCCGTCAACCGTCTCCGGCAGCCTCCCTCTCGCTTCCATAATATCGATCTCGCCGGAGGAGGCCCAGCCGCCGTACTCGGAATCCCTCGGCATCAACCAGAACGCCGGCCAAAGTCCCTGCCCAGCAGGGAGTTTCATGCGGGCTTCGAATTTGCCGTATGCCTTGCCGAACGTCGGCGACGTCCACAACCTTCCCGACGTATACGTCTTGCCGCCGTAGGTGTCCGGTTTCGCTTCCAGTAGCAAGCTGCCATTCTCAACCTTTACGTTGTCTTTCTTGTAATATTGCAGCTCGTTGTTGCCCCAACTGTCGAGGCCGTAATCGCTGCCCGTTCCTTGCTGGTAGGCCCATCTCGCCAGATCAAGGCCGTTGTCGTCAAGCTGCGTGCCCGTTCCGTCGAATTCGTCGTTCCAGACAAGCGTCCACATCTCTTCGGCCAGCACTTCCTGCGAGACGGAAGCAGGCTCGTAGCCGACAGCTTTGATCGTAATGGCATACATGCCCGGTTGTCCCAGCACGCCCGCCGCAAGCGTAATCGTTCCGGCGCCGATCGTATAATCGCCCAGTTCCAATGCCTCGCCGTTGACGATTACGGCATAGATGCCTTCCCGCCAGACCGCCGAGTCAGCGAACGTAAGAGTCAGCGGAGCATCGATCAGATTTCCCGTCGCGTCCGGGGAGACGGCTGGGGGCTTCGGCAACGTAATGTCGTTCGACGTGCGGGCTTTTTCGCCAGTCGCCTCCATGGCGCCTTTCAACTCGAATCTTACGTTATCGATAAACAGCTCATGACCGATCGTCCCGTCCTGATTCGCCATCTTGCCGAGTAGAAATTTGAGACTCGCGTTCTCGTCGCTGTTCATCGTAAATTCGTAGCTGTAGGTTTGCGTGTAATCTTCCAGCCGCGCAGGCTGATTCAAGAACCGCGTGTAAGCCGCGTTCTCTGCTGTAACTTCAATGATGCGCGGCATCGTCGAGCGGGCATCGAACTTCACGATATACGTTTTGCCCTTCTTCAGCTCCACCGCGTCCTGCGAGACCACGATGTCCCAAGGATTCAGCCCGGCGTGCCCGATATCGGCTTTAAGCGCGCCTGATTCCCCGGATACCGCAGCCGCGGACGGACCGTCATAGACGCCCTGCACATGACTGTTCCAGCCAGCCAACCCATCGTCGAAATAACCGTTCTTCGCCAGGAATGCCGCGTCGCGCGCCCCTTTCAACTCCAGCTTGACATTGTCCACATATACTTCATGCGCGGACAGCGCCGCAGCGCCGTCCAGCCTGCCGAGCAGCATCTTAAAGGAAGCCGTCACGTCTGTCGTAACAGGAAGCTCGTAGCTGAACGTCTGCCACTCCGAAGTCAAGCCGACCCGCTCCGATAGCAGCCTCGTATTGCCGGAATCCACGACCAGCTCGGTTTCCCTCGCGACGGTCGAACGGGCGTCGACGGATACGACATAGGTCAGCCCTTTCGCCAGCTCGAAGTCGGTCTGCATCAACATGACATCCCAAGGATTGTTGCCCGTGCTGGACACGAAAGCATTCATGGCGCCTTCCGCAACGGAGAACGACGTAGCTCCGTCCCAACCGTCATACCGCCCCTGCACATGCTCGCTCCAGAATAACTTGCCATTGGAGAAATCGCCGTTCTTCAGCGGGTATTGCGCATTCAGATCGGGTTCTCCTACGTTATTGTTCGTCAGCCTGGTCAGACGAATATCATCCATCCGAACATCGGCATCCGCTCCGCCGAACATCAACAGCAATACCGCGTTGCGATCGTTAGCTCCATCCATGCGAAGGGATACGCTACGGCCCGTCAAATCGCCGGGCTCAAGTGCTGCTTGCTCCTCGTCGTAGACAGCGCCATCCGTCGAAGCTAACGCAACCGTTACCGTTCTGTTGGCTGCGGCGCTTCCTTGGAACGACAGGGAATAATCATTGCCTTCAATAAGCTCGATCCCTCTCTGCGCAAGCACGATGTCCCCTGCCTCGCCCCCTGCCCGGGAGATGCTTACCTCGAGCTGCCTCTCGATCGGATCTACCGAGACGGCCGCTTCCGCTCCCGCTTTCGTGGAAAGCTTCCAGTAAGTGAGTCGGTTCAAATGTCCGAGATCGAAGTTGCCGTTAAATACGTGATTGCCATCCGCCAGCGGCGTCTTGGGATCATTTTCCTTGTAAGGATCCGCCGCAGCCACTTCTTCCAGCTTCACATTCCCGATCCAGACGGGATACGTGGCGAGTCCCATATTAAATTCCAGCCGCGCCAGCGTATCCGTCTCCGCCGTCATCTGGAACGTCATTTCGTAACCTTGCAACGAATCGTTCAGCCTTGCCTCCAGACTGTCGGAGTAGACCGACCAGCCCCGGTTCTCCCCGCCGCCGAGCTTGACGGTCATCGTGCGGCTTGCGTTCGACTTGGCATCGAACGACAGCTTATACCATCTGCCTTTGCCCAGCGTCACGTTCTGAATAAGCTGTACCGCATGGGCCGCGTTTCCTCCGGCTTCGATATCGGCTTTGGCGAACCGCTTCCCGTCGAGTTCTTCCACAGAAACCGTTGCTTGGCCGAGAAACGTGCCTACGGTCACGAAATTCCAGAAGTCCTCGTTCAAAGACTGGCCGGCCTCCGTAACGTTCGTAAAGGTCTCCCCATACTCGCCGTCGTAGACGAAATTGCCGTTTATGGGCGCCTTATATGCATCGGGATATGGCTCCGCATCAATTTGCGGTTCGAGGGGCTCGCGGTATTCCCAGCCATCAGGTTCGTACACACGGACGTAATCGACGAGCATCTGAGCGGGAAGATCGCTTTCCTTCGGCAGTCTCCCGCCGTCGTAATTGCCCCCGATCGCGAGGTTCAAAATCATGTAAAAGGGCTTATCGAACGGTGCCGGATAGGCGTATTTCGCCGGCTGGTCCGCCCCCCAGCTATCCCAATTATTTAAGGTTTGATACAAATTCCCGTCCACGTACCAGCGAATCTCTCCCGGCTCCCACTCCACGCCGTACGTATGGAAACCCGTAATGTCTTCTCCCTCGGGAAAATGGTACTCGTCTCCCGTCGCTTTGTTGTTCGGCCAATTGCGGCCGAAATGGATCGTTCCGCCGACCTCCTCCGGAAGCCGTCCGCGCGCCTCCATAATGTCGAGCTCGCCCGAGGCTGCCCAGACGCCGTATTCGCTGTCCTTCGGCATCATCCAGAACGCTGGCCAGACGCCTTCGCCTGCGGGCAGCTTCATGCGGGCTTCGAACTTGCCGTACGTTTGGGAGAATGTCGGTTCCGTATAAATCCGGCCGGACGTATACGGCTTGCCTTGGTGCGTCTCCTTCTTGGCGGTCACGATCAGCATATCCGTCTCTTCGTCGACGATCATGTTCTCGGATCTGTAATATTGCTGTTCGTTGTTCCCCCAGCCGTCCAGCCCGTATTGCGCGCCGGTGCCCAGCTGGTATCCCCATTTGTCCAAGTCGATTCCGTTGTCGTCCAAATTATCCCCGGAACGGTCGAATTCATCGTTCCATACCAGCCTCCAGGCTTTCTCCGGCTCCGTCGTAGGGCTTGGACTAGGCTCAGCGGACGGCTCAGCGGTCGGACTCGCCGTCGGACCCGCCGTCGGTCCGGTCGTTGGTCCCGTTACCGGCCGGGATGTCGGAGTCGGACTTGGCCGTCTCGTACTGCTGCCTCCCTGAATCGCAATGCCGGCATCGTTCACGATCTCGCCGATGAAGCCGCCATTGTCGCGGAGTTCGCTTCCTTCCGCCCCGTACCGGAAAACAAGGCTATCGATGCGAGCATCATTCTCAAGCTCAATGATCGCTTCGCTCTCCACCTGGAGAGTGCCAACCTGCGATCCCTCGCCAACTACGATGCGCACGGGTCCGCCCTTTTTGTTGACAACAAGCTCGTCTGCATCGGTATCTGTCAGATAAATGCTGTTTACTCCGCCTCCGCTTACGAACAAATTCCCCAAAATCGACGTTCCCTCGAAAAACGCCTCGCCTTCTCCAACCCCCGGCGCAATGTAGACATGGTCCTTTATGGTGGAGTCCATAATCCGAACACCGCTTGTTCCAATCAAAAGGTTGCCTTCATATACAACATCCCGAATAACACTTGCTTTCCCAATGACTTCGCCAGCCAGCGCAGCCAGCAGAGAGACTGCTTCGGCACGCGTTACCGCACGCAGCGGCCGGATCGTCCCGTCCGGATAGCCGTTCATATAGCCGCGGGAGACGAGTCGCTCGATCGCCTTCGCCGCATAGCCGTGAACGGATGCGGCATCGGAGAAGGCCGAAAGGCCCTTGCCCGTCTCCTTCTTCAAGGAAGTGAGATGAAAGGCGGTATCCAAAAGCTTTGCCGCATCCTGCCTTCGAATGGGATCGCCTGGTTTGAATAAACCGCCAGGGAAACCCGAAATTACGCCTGCAGCTGCCGCGTTTCTGACATCCGCCGCATACCATGCCCCGTTCTCCACATCGCTGAACGCAACGGAGCCACCTTCTATGTATTGGAATAAAGTATTTAGAAGCTTCGCGAACTGTGCCCGGGTTACGGGCTCATTCGGGCGCAGCGAGCCGTCCGGATAGCCGGATAGCAGCCCTCGCGCGATCCAATCCCGCATTAACGCTTCCCCCCAGAGCTTCTCGCTCGGAACGGCTGCCTCCTTGCCGGAATCGTCTATCGAAGCGGAAGCCGGCGCCGGAATCAGGCTGCATACGATTGCCAGGATCAAGAACCAACTAAGCCATTTTTTTCGCATGAATGTATACACTCCTAACCTGACATTAATAGAAGAGTTTAATTCGATAACGCTTACATCGACATGAGAAAAGCAGCCTGCCTCCTTGGAGTTCCCACAGAGAAACGCAAAGTTGGCCGGCTGCTTTTTCAGAGGTAGTTTAAAAAAACAATTTTGATCACGAAGTATATCTAGAAGTCAATTCGACGTCGAATCTTGCATTCAGCCGAACCTTACGGTGCTCACGTAGTTCCACTACGCTCCGCTCCTCAGTTTCTAGCTTCATCCAACCTTCTCGGTGCTGAAAATCGATTTTTTAAACCTTATTTTTATTAAAGATTTTGCATTTATTTCGCCTTGTCATACCACTCGTTGACTTCTTTGGTGATTTGCTCGCCGCCCGACTTGTTCCAGTTCTCCACCATCGTGTCGAAGGAATCCAGCGGCTGCTGGCCGTAGATGATTTTGCTGAATGTTTCGTTAAGCAGCTTGTTCAGCAGCTCGTTTTTGCTCTGCATCGTTTCGGTCAGCGGACCCATGTAATAGTTTTTCATGCGAATGTCCTTTTGGTCGACGACGACTTTCATCGCGTCCGTATTTTCTTTGGTACGCGTATTGAACTCTTGTTTCTCGTAAGGCGTCTCGGCCGCCGCGCCGCTTGCCAGCTTCACATGCGTGTCAGCGTACAGGCTTGGAATACGAGCGCCTTCGTAAGTCAGCGCGTAGAAAAGCGGCGGAGCAGCCTTATCCTTTAGTCCAGGGAATAGCTCCGGATACTTCGCGATGTCTGCAGTCAGCGTGCCGTCAGGCAGCAGCGCGTAATCGTAGCCTTCCTTAAAGCCGTTGGCGAACTCGCTGTCCGGTTGCGGGTTAGCCGTGTTTTCGAAGAACCAGTTGTAGTAATGAAGCACAGCTTCCGGATGTTTGGCGTCTTTGTTAATGAAGAGATAACCGTTGGACGGCGGGTTGCCGCCCGCGGAGCCGATCTTGCCGTCGTTGCCGCCAGGTACCGGATAAGCCTTGAAGGTCGCGCCAGGCACGTTCGTTTTCAGATCCGGGAACGGCCATGCCGGCAGCCAGTTCGGTCCGAACATAATGCCCGCTTCGCCTTTCGTAAACAGCTCGGATCCCGCCGTTTCGTCATACAGCGCCGCGTCCTGCGAAATATATCCTTTGTCCATCCATTCCTTCAGCTTGGCGAGCGCTTCCTTGGCAGCCGGGTTGACGGAGCCGTGCTCCAGCTTGCCCTCGGCGTTCAGGTTCCATTGGCCCGGCATGGTGCCAAAGGCGCCGAAAACGAAGCCGATGTCCGTCATCCAGTTGTTAAAGCCGTTCTTGAAGCCCGTAGCGAGACCGATCGTGTTTTTCTGACCGTCCTTGTCGGGATCGCCGTTCACGAACGCGTCCATTACCGTCTCCAGCTCGGCGATAGTTGTCGGCGCTTGCAAACCTACATTTTCGAGCCAGTCCTGGCGGACCCACATGACATGGTCGCCGTTGTAGGCATAGTCGAGAATCGGCAACGCCATTTTGCTGCCATCGCGAGTGATAGGGAGCCAGATAGCAGGGTCAAGCTCGAGACCTGTTTTGTACGTTTCGTTTGCGTATTGGTCGACCAGATCGCCCACCGGCATAAACTGTCCGGAATCGATCAACATGTTGACCGTCTCCAGATCGCCGCGGTACGCCACGACATCCGGCATCTTCTCGCCGGAGGAGAGCATCAGACGAAGCTTCGTTTTGTAGGCGTCATTTGTATTCGTAACAACCCAGTTGTATTTGATTTCGATGCCAAGACGTTCCTTGATCGTCTGCGTCAAAATATTATTTTCGATCGTCTCGCCTTCCTTAAAGATCGCGCCGTTCTCATTCAAGCCCCATACCGTCGTCAATGTAATCGGAGTCGAATATTTGCCGTTTACGAAGCCGTTATCGCCGGCATCCGCCGCTTTCGTCGCCTCGCCGCCCGTGTTGTCCGGCTTGTTCGTTGCCGCACCGCCGTTGCTGCCGCCACTTTCATTGCCCGAGCAAGCCGCGATGGAAGCCGCGCAAGTCAATACCAGCAGCGTAGAAAGCCATTTCTTCTTCATCCTGCTACCCCCTATAAGTTAAATAATGTTATAGATAACGATATTTTCTAAATCGTTATAATGTAATCATAATGCCGCAGCCAAGGCCGTTAAAGACCACAATTTTGTTATTCATGCCCTTTTCTCGCCTATTCTTTGACCGCGCCCAGGATGATGCCTTTGACGAAATAACGCTGCAGGAACGGGTATACGAGCAAGATGGGAAGCGTGCCGATAAAGATCTGCGCCGACTTGACCGTCCGCTGCGAAATGTTCTTTAGTTCGTTGACATCGGGGTTGATTTTATTAAAGTCCTGCTGCACGATAATCGTCTGCAAGAAGGTAGACAATGGATACTTTCGATAATCGGAAATATACAATAATCCGTCGAACCAGGAGTTCCAATGCATGACCATCGTAAAGAGCGAGATCGTCGCGATTGCCGGCATCGAGATCGGCAAGTAAATGCTGAACAACGTTCGAAAGTGTCCCGCTCCGTCGATCAGCGACGCCTCCTCCAGTTCCTTCGGCACCGCCCGAAAGAAGTTCATGAGTAGCACCATATTAAACACGTTGATAGCAAGCGGAAGCACGAGCGCCCAGATCGTATTCATGAGATCGAGATTGCGGATCAGCATGTAAGACGGCACGATTCCGCCGCTAAACAGCATCGTAAACAGGAAGAACCACACATAATACGAACGGCTCTTAAAGCCCCTGCCGTCCTTGGACAAGGCGTAGGCGGCAAGCAGCATAAGCGACATGCCGATGATCGTGCCCAGCACGGTGCGTTCCAGCCCTTTTAACAGCGCGTGATGGAAGTTGTCGTTGTTCAACGTCTTTGTATACGCCTCAAGATTGAAGCCGATCGGCCACAAGCCGACGAGATTGGAGTTCGCCGGAGCGCTTGCGCTAAAGCTGACGGCCAAAATATGCACGAGCGGCAATACGCAAGAGATGCAGATTAAAGCCAGCAATAGATAGTTGAAAACTGAAAACGCTTTATAGCCTTTGGATTTATGATACATGTTCTCTCACCCTCTTTGTCAAAAAATTCGGTATCCCGCGTATTTGTAGGCCATCCGGTAAGAGAACACGATCAGGATCAGGCCAATCAGCGACTTAAACAACCCGACCGCCGTGCCGAAGCTGTACTGCCCGTTCAAAATTGCCGTCCGGTAGACGAAGGTGTCGATGATGTCGCCCTTGTCGTACACGAGCGAATTGTACAGGTTAAAAATTTGGTCAAAGCCGCCGTTCAGGATGTTGCCGAGCGATAACGTGCCTACGACGACCGCGATCGGAATCATCGCGGGAACCGTAATGTGAGTCGTCTGTTTCCAGCGGTTGGCGCCGTCCACCTCCGCTGCCTCGTAGAGAGATGGGTTCACCCCTGCCAATGCGGCGAGGAACACGATCGTATTAAAGCCGAAGTTTTGCCAAATGTCGCTGACCACGACGGTGAATCGGAACCAGTCCCCGTTTCCCAGCCAAAAAACCGAATTCAGTCCCATCGTGTTCAGCATGGAGTTCACGATGCCTTTGCTCCCCAGCATATCCGTCAAAATAGCGCCGAGAATAACCCACGAGATAAAGTGCGGCAAATACACCAGCGTTTGCACGACTCGTTTAAAGAACATTTTCCGGATCTCGTTAAGCAAAATCGCGAATACGAACGGAACGATGAGGCCGAATACGATCTTCAGACTGGAAATAATCAAAGTGTTCCAAATGACCTGCTTGCTGTCCGGATATTCGAACATGAAGCGAAAGTGCTCCAGGCCGATAAACTTCGAGCCTAACATCCCGTCGTACGGCTTGAAATCCTGAAATGCCATAATTAGGCCGCCCATCGGCACATATGCGAAGATCAAAGTAACGATTGCCGCCGGCAGCAGCATGAGATGCAAGGGCCAAGTGCGACTCAGCTTCTCTTTTGCGCGCTCTTGCTGCGTGCTTCGTTTCCCCCGCCTTGTCGTTTCAAGCGGTTCGTTTATCGCACTACCCATTGAAATTGCCCCCTTTCAAAAAATTGGATTGAATTTTTTTGACTCTCCTGTATGATTTATTCTATCAGCGGACTCTCCTGTGCCGACATGCCGCAATCTTTAGAACCATGCCCTTTTCTTGGGGGATATCAAAACATAGAGAGGGATAGCGATGCGATTAAGAGAAAACACGTTCGCCAAAATCATCACCCTGATCGTTCTCTTATTGATACCGATCATATTATTGTATACGCTTTCAACACAGACAAGCATGAACGTCATCCGGGACGAAATGCAGTCGCTAAAGCAGAAGGACATCACCTATCTGGCGAACGAAATCGACCGCAGCGTCACGACGCTGTCGTCGCTCGGCTTCCTGCTCAGCGAAGACATCCATATCCAGCAGTTGCAGACCATCCATCTGCTGGAGAGCGCTTATGAGCGCAACAGCGAACGGCTCCGCATCATGGAACGGCTCCGTCTGCTCAACGTCTCCCAGCGCTGGGACACCCAGTACAGCATCCTTTCTCCGGAGAACGAACAGTTCGTCTCCACCAACACATACCTGCAATACGATCTCGAATCCGTGAAAAAGCTGCTTGCGCCGACATGGCAATACGAAGAGATGATTACGCAAAATTTTAAACAAATGAGGTTCGTGCGGCATATCGTCAAGCCCGCCAGCAAAATCTCGAACGTCGAACAGGCTGGCATCATCGTAGAGATATCCTTCCCCGACGAGCATATTATCAAGGATCTCGACGCGTTTAAGCAGACGGGCAAAGGCGATCCGTTCCTAATGAGCAAGGACGGCGACAGCATTCTGAACCGCAGCTCGGATCCCGAAATAATCGCCAGCATCGGAGAACTTCTCCGCAAGGAGGAGCTTTCTCTCGCCGCCGCCAGCAACGAGATCGTAAAGATGGGCGGAGGCGAATATCTCGTCACCATCGCGCCGATCCGGACGTTGAGCTGGTATCTTGTCGACTACATGCCGCTCCAGGATGTCATGAAGCCAATTGTGAAGACGCAAATTCTGTTCTACGGCTCCGTCATTCTTCTGTTGGCAATGAGCCTGCTTGCCGCCTATCTTCTTTACCGCAACGTACAGCGGCCGATCGGCCTGCTCATTCGCAACGTCAAGCGGCTGCAGGACGGCAATTACGCTACTCGGATCAACGTAAATCCGAAAAACGAATTCGGTTATTTATTCCAGCGATTCAACGATATGGCGGCTGAGACGGAACGGCTGATCGGCAAGGTATACGTCGAGGAGCTTAGGCGCAGGGAAGCCAATGTGAAACAGCTGCAATCGCAGATCAATCCGCATTTTCTGTACAATTGCTTTGCGCTCATCCGCAGCCTGTCCCGCCTGGACAAGAAGGAATCCGTCATGAAGCTGTCCATGCATCTGTCCAAATATTATCGCTACACGACCCGTGTCGAGAAGCTGACTGCCACGCTGCGCGAGGAACTGCAGTTGCTGGAAAGCTACCTGGAAATCCAGCGTTTCCATATCCAGCACATGTCTTACTTAATCGACGTTCCGGAGACAATGTTGGAACTTGAAGTGCCTCGCCTGCTGCTGCAGCCCGTGGTCGAAAATGCGGTGCTGCACGGCATAGAGCGCTTTGACGGGGACGGGCTGATCGCCATTTTCGGCAAGACGGAGGAAGGCTGGCACGAAATTTGCGTAGAGGACAACGGAATTGGCATGACCGATGAGGAGCTGCGAAGGCTGGAAGCCAAAATTCTCGAGACGCCCGACGACAGCACGGGCTGCGCGCTCTGGAATATCAGGCAGCGGCTATTGTTCCAATTCGGAGACGGCGCGACGCTGACCTTCCGGCCGAGACCCGAAGGCGGAGTCGCCGTCTATCTGAGATGGCCCGTCCAATGACCATTTGAACTCATCGAAGGAGCGATAAGCCATGTATCAATTACTAATAGTCGACGATCAGCCGGATCTGGTGGAAGACCTGGCGACGATGCTTCCCTGGGATAGCATAGGCATCGGGGCTGTCTTCCAGGCCGGCTCCGGGGCGGAAGCCCTCGGCATCATGAAGGAGACGCCGATCGATATCGTCATCTCGGACATTCGAATGCCGGGCATATCCGGTCTCGACCTGATCGAGACCATTCGGGCGCAGTGGAGCCATGTTCGCTGCATTCTGCTCTCCGGCTACAACGACTTCGAATACGCCCAGCGCGCCCTGAAGAGCCAGGCGAGCGATTACCTTTTGAAGCCCGTCGAGGACGAGGAGCTGTTGAACGCGGTGCAAGCCGCCATCGCCTCCCTGCAGACCAGATGGATGGAGGTCAGCTCCCATCAAAGCGCGGTGGCGACGCTCAAGGACAATCTGCCCATCGTGCGAAGCCATCTCCTTGGCGCCTTGCTCAAGGGCCAACGTCATGCCGAGGCGGAATGGAAGAAGAAGCTGGCCATGCTGGAGCTGGGCCTCGCTCCGGAATCGTCCATGTGCATGATGCTGCTGCGAATGGAGGATTATTTTGTCGGCCAAAAGGAAAGCGACGGCTCCCTCTTCCAATACGCCATCGCAAACATGGCCGAGGAAATATTCGCGGACGGCTTCAAGCTCTGGCATATGAAGGACGATTACGGGTATTGCGTCTTCCTTATTCTTCCCAAAGTCGAAGGAGAAGGTCTGGATCTGCCAGCCATCGAGCAGAAAATGACTCATTTGCAGCATTGCGTGAAGCTTTATCTAAAGGGCACTGTATCGCTTGCCGCCAGCCGCGAAGCGAGGTTCCCCCGGGATATAGCGGGCACCTACGAAAGCCTGCTGAGCAGCTTCCGCCAGCGGATCGGCGGCGAACGCGACTTCTTCTACACGCTCGGGGAGGATCAGGAATCCTCGGAGGCGAGCTCGTTGTCGCAGCTATATCAGCCTCCGCTCCTCCATCACCTGCTTGAAGCAGGTCAATGGAATGCCGCGGAGGAAAAGCTCGGAGCCATCTTCGCGGAGCTCGCGCAGAAGTGGGGAGAGAGCCACGAACATATTCTGGAAACCTATTATTCCATCGTGAGCTCGCTCAGCTACAGCATTCACAAGAACAAGCTGTGGATGGCGGATATTATGGGACCCGACTTCAATCAGCTGCTCAGCGGTCCCCACTTCCATACGATTCATCAGCTCGAAGCATGGACGACCGAGGTCGTTGGAGCCTACCGCCTCAATGTGTCGGGACGCGCCCAAGACTCCCGCTCCGGCGTCATTCAGAAGGTGCAGGAATATGCCTCCTCCCATCTGGACAGCGCCTCCTTGAGCACGATTGCCGAGCATGTGTACCTGAATCCGTCTTACTTGTCCAAGGTGTACAAGCTGGAGACCGGCGAAGGGATCAGCGATTACTTGTCCCGGTTGAAAATGGAAAAAGCCGCCCATATGCTGCGCTCCTCGCAGGAAAAAATCTACGAGATCGCAGCCATGGTCGGCTATCAGAAAACCAGTTATTTCATCAAGGTGTTTAAGGAACGATACGGCGTCACGCCGCAGGAATTCCGGGATTCCTAATCACAAGCATATCCCAACAGCGGAGAGGCGGCAGCGCCATAACGGCAACGTTGCCTCTGTCCGTCTTCTCCAGCCTGTAGTCGATCGCGACCGGCCGTCCCCCGTTCGAATCCGGGCTTGCAAGGAGGACCGACGCCGGCGCATCCGCCACTTCGATCCGGACGATTCGCCCCACGACTGGCGTCGGCTGCTCCTTGGCTTCATTCCAGAGATCGTCCGTTGCGGACGCCAGATTGACGAAATGAATCTGCTTCAATTGTTCGTTTTCCCGGATAATGGTCCACGTTTTGCCCGCTTCCCCATACGTACTGTAATGGAACCCTTCGAAAGCGTATTCCAGATTGTCGCCATCCGCATGCGTCATGGACACGTCACGCAGCCCGGGAGCGTTCAACAAATGCCCGTACCGCACGCTGAAATCGGCATACTCCCGCACCGTCCGCAGGAAACCGCCGCGAAGCTTCGAATGGTCGACGTAATAACCTTGCGTCAGCACGCCGCCGTTCTCCCCATGCAGCAAGTGGCTCGCTCCATGTGCGGTTACGACCGCATTCAGCAGCCGGAACCCGTGTTCGGCTCCGTCCTCGCCAAGCGGCCCGACTTCCCGGAACGGCTTCAAGTAGGCCGCGAGAATGATATTTTTGCCGCCGCTCAAGTGTTTCGCCCAAGCAATGATATCCCTAAGATGATGGTAACGCTCATACGGCTTCCACACTTCCACGTAGATGGCATCCTGGCTCGCGCTTGCGACGGTATCCACCGGCCAATTGCCTACGTTGTTGAAGATCAGGCAGATGTCGTCCTTAAGCGGCGCCAGCGCCTCCCGCGTCGACTCGATCAAAGCAGGGAACTGCTCCGCAAGCCGCTCCAGCCGCGGCCGGCCGTCCAACCTCGACCACCCCGTCTTCGGGAACCCGTACGTATCCATATGGATGCCGTCGAAGTCCAGCACCTCCACCGCCTTGCGGTATTCGCCGACGATATGGCCATGCCACGGGCAATCCCGCGCAATATTCATAATGTTGAAGATACCGATAAAATCGAACGGCTCTCCCGCTCCCGTGTATAATCGCCAGTCGGGATGCCGCTCGGCGAACGGCTTGCTGGCCGCATACACCGCTCCGTAGGCGATTGCTTTCATGCCATGTTCATGGCACAACGTTATTTTCTCCTCGACCACGCCCCGGCTTACGACTCTGCCCATCAGATCGGTATATGCCGCCTCCCCGCTCACAAGGTCGTCATGCCGATACATCCAGTCGTAAAATTGCACCAGATTGACATGCAGCTTCGACATCCACCGAATATCCCCGTCATCGCCGGCCTCCTCCGGACCGAAGTCGCTCAGGAAGCCGTAGCGGGCCGCCCGCCGCCAATCCGAGACGACGTCGAACGCCGTAGACATGCGGGAAACGGACTGACTGGCGTATGTCTCGCCCGCAGGGACTGCATCCGCGCCCGCTGGTCCGGCAGCTGCCTCCATCAACTCGGCGTCTGCCCCATAACCGGCAAAGTCGGTAACGAACGGCCCGACGTCGAGCCGTATCGTCGCCGTTCCGTTCGCCGAGACGTCCACTTGCCGCTCGGCCACTTGCACGACGGCGTCCAGCTCGCGGATTTCGCAGCGCAAGCTCCCCTTCGCCGCTGCGCCGGAGCGGTTCGCAAGCTCGACAGCAAGCGTGACCGTCTCCCCGCTGCGATATTGCGCCTTCAAGGGATAAATATCCGTTATCGCGATCCCTTTTTCTTTTGCCTCCAACTATAACCTCATCCTTTCAGCGCGCCCGCCGTAATGCCCTTAATGAAATACCGCTGGAACGCCAGAAACGCCAGCACTGCCGGAGCCAGACCGATCAAGGCCGCGGCCGCCATCAGGTTCCACTTCGCCCCGTACGTCTGGAAGAACATCGACACCGCAAGCGGCACGGTGCGCATCTCCTGGCTTTGCAGGAAAAAGACCGCCTGTCCGTAGTTGTTCCAGATGCCAAGCCCGGTCAATATAATAACCGCCGAAGTGACGGGTCGGAGAAAATGGAACGTAACCCGCCAGAACGCGGTAAAGTACGTGCAGCCGTCCATTACGGCCGACTCCTCGACTTCCTTGGGAAGCGAGCGAATAAAGCTTGTATACAGAAATACCGACAAGGGCAGCGCGTTCGCCGCCGTCAGCAAAATCATCGCCCAGTGGGTGTTGATGCCGCCGATGGATCGCATGAGCGTATACAGCGGCACCGTAATAATGATCGCAGGGATCATAAGGCAAGCGAGCAGCGTGTTGAAAATCGCCAAATTCCCCCTGCTGCGGAACCTGGCAATGGAATAACCGGCGGAGCTGGCGACGAAGACGATCAGCGCCACCGCCCCGAACGTAATGATCAAGGAATTGATCATGGACCGTCCCAGCTTCGATCCAGCCCACGCGTCGGCGAAGTTGCCGAGGTGAAAGTCCGGCACAAGAAGCAGGCCGCCGAAGACGGTCGCCGACGGCGTGTTCATGGACAGATAAAGCAAGACGTAGAAGGGAATCAGGGCGATCAGCACCATGATCCCCGCAATCGTATATTTGGCCGCGGCCGATAACTTTCGATTCATTGTCATGGCGGGTACCCTCTCAAAGCTCGTATTCGGACTTTCTCGTAAATCGAAGGAACAACGCGACGGGGATCAAAATAATGACGAACAGGATCAACGCGACTGCCGTGGAATAACCCGTAAAGCTGCCGTACAGCATGCGCAAAATGTAAATGCTGAGCGACTCCGTCGCGTAGCCCGGCCCCCCGTCCGTCAACGCCACGATAATCTCGAACACCGACAGCGAGCCGATGATGTTCGTTACGACGTTGATCTTGATCGACGGGTACAGCAGCGGCAGCGTCACATAACGAAGCGCCGCCCATCTCCCCGCCCCGTCCATCCGCGCGGCTTCGTACATATCCGCCGGAATCCCTTGCAAGCCGGCCAGGTAGACGATCATCGTCATCCCGACGTATTGCCAGACGTTGACGACGATGAGCACGATAAGCGCCGAGGAGCTTTCGCCCAGCCAATTCACGTCAAGGGAACCAAGTCCGATTCCTTGCAGCACGTGAGCGAGATACCCCCGCTCCGGTTGC
This sequence comes from Paenibacillus sp. MY03, assembly GCF_002165585.1. NCBI lineage: Bacteria > Bacillati > Bacillota > Bacilli > Caryophanales > Paenibacillaceae > Paenibacillus > Paenibacillus sp. MY03. Next base: position 333,427 of record NZ_MXQD01000004.1, read on the forward strand.
AGGATGAAATACCAGATGTAGCCCATAATGAGCGGGCTGATAACGGCCGGCAGGTAGACCGCCGCGCGGACGATCCCCCTGCCTGCCAGCTTCCTGTCCAGGAACAGCGCGTACAGCAAGCCGAACAGATTGAGCAGCGGCGCGCTGCCTAGCGCGAACCAGACCGTAATCATGACGTCGTTCCGCGCCCGGTCGTCCCGGAAGAAGTCGAAGAAGTTTTGAAATCCGACGAAGTTCGGTTCCGTCATGCCGTTGGAATCCGTCAGGCTGATCCCGATCCCCTGCATAAGCGGATAGAGGAAAAACAAACCGAACAGCAGGATCGCCGGAACCGCCATAAAGTGATGCAGGTTTCCGTTTATTTTTCGGAACATGATGCGCATGGTTTCTCTCTCCCGCCGTTCGGACTTTATTTATTCGTTGCGTTCCACGCTTTGTCCCACGCTTCTTTGTAAGCGGAAGCGAAGTCGACGGATGTTTTGTATTTGCTAGCCAGCAGCTCCTGCACCATGCGCCCCGCATCGTCGCCGGAGAAACCAGACGGCGTGTCGGTAAACGCGATGTTGACTCCAGCTTGCAGCGCGGCTGCCGCCTGGTCTTTGAGCGGTCCCCAATCCGCGCTGACGTCCGTGAACGCAGGAGGCGATTTCAGAAATTCGCTGTAAGCTTTCAGATTGTCCGGCTGGAACAGAAACTCCAGAAACTTCTTCGCTTCTTCCGGATGTTTCGACTCCGCCGCGATCGCGTAGACGGAATCCTCCGCCGACAGCGTCACCGGCTGCGTGCCGTCGACGATAGCCGGGAACGGCGAGAAGCCGATATCGCCCGCGATGTCCGGGTTCAGCGCCAGCAGATCGCCAAGCACCCACATACCTTGGCTAAACAGCGCGGACTTGCCGGTGACGAACGCTTCCTTCTGGTTGTCGTAGGTCGCCGTGAGGGCGTCGTCGTTCATGAGACCCGCTTCCTTCAGCTCCATCAGCCTGCCGGCGAACGCCTCGATGCCTCCGCCCTGCGCGTCGAATTGCAATTTATCCGCTTCGTTGTTGATAAATGCCGCGCGGGCGTCCGCCACGCCGTACTTCTGCTTGATGACGCCATGCGCCATAAATTCGATCAGATGGCCGAGCGTCCACGAATCTTTGCCGGCCAGGAACATCGGCGTCATGTCGGGTTTCTTGTCCTTGATCGTCTGCAGATTGCTTTTGAACTCCGCCCACGTATGGGCTTCCTTCAGGCCCAACTCCTCGAACACCTTCTTGTTGTAGAAGATGCCGGCCATCGTCACATTCGTCGCGACGCGATACTGTTTGCCCGACTTGATGTCGGTATTCAGTTCCTTGATCGCCGGCAGGACGCGGGACCAGAACGGCTCGTTCGAGAGATCGAGATATTTGCCCTGATCGACATAATCCTGCGCGTAGACGGTCGTAATGTCTGGAATGTCGCCGGAGGCGAACTTGACTTTAATGACATTGCTCGCATCCTTCTGATATTCCTGCTCGACCTTGATGTTCGGATTGTCGGCTTCGAACTTCGCGATCAGTTCATTGATGAGATCCACCGTCTCCACCTTGCCCGTAAAAAACTTCAGCGTAACCTTCTCCTGCGGCTTCTCTGTCGCCGAGGCGCTTGGCGAAGGTTGCGCCGTAGAGGCGCTTCCCTGGTTGCCGCCGTTGCCGGAACTGCAGGCAGCGGCAAGGGTCAAGATCAGGATGACGCTAATGAACCAACTCGTTTTTTTACGTAAAATCACTGTGTTTCCTCCCCCGAGGATCGATTTTGTGCTGCACGTTAAGCTTAAACGGTGTGAGATGCTTGTTGGAATACCTGAAAAATAAGATTGCGGTACGGTTTTTTCAGATCGTCTTCCAAGGCGCCGCGATCGTCTATACAATGGAGAAAAAGAGGAGGAGCGCCATGAAATCCATTGTCCCGATCCGAAGTTATCGCGAATGGAGCATTAAGACGAAGCTGCTCGCCATGACCGGCCTGCTGCTCCTCAGCTCCGTTTTTTTTGAATCCTATCTGTCTTATACACGTTATACGCGCGACTTTCAACGGCAATCCTCCGAGAAGGTTCAGCAAATTTTGGACCAGGTGACGCTTAATATCGATACGTATCTCGACGACTTGTACCGGCTGACGCTGTATCCTTACCGGAACGAAGGCATTATGGAAGCTCTTGAGGCGCCGCCCGGCGGCACCGAGCTGGAGCAGCTCGAGAAGCGGCGGCTGATCGAAAATTATCTGGACGAAATCATGATTTTCCCCCGCGGGGATATCGTGCGCGTCTCCATCGTTACGGACGAAATCTACTCCAGCGCCCGCTTGCCGACCAAGCTCGTGCCGGACGAGAAAATGAAGGAATACGATTGGTACAAACAAGCGCTCTCCAGCCGGGAATACATCTTTGTGCCGGACAGCGGTAGCGCCGCGGGCGAGAGCGGCGGCAAGGTGCGCACCTTCTCCGTCGTCAAGCAGCTTCGCAGCATCAGCAATACGCAGGTTATACTGGGCGTTATTAAAGCGGACGCCGATTATAGCGGCATTATCGATATTTTGGAGAAAGCGGGGATGGGAGCCGGAGGCGGACTTTATATTCTGGATGCCGGCAACGAATTTGTTTATTCGTCCGCCGACGAACACAAGGATACGGCATTGTCCGCGCTGGCTTCGCCGGCCTCCATCTCGGGCGGCTATCTGCTTAACAAAGCTGCCGTGCCGCGCATCGGCTGGACGATCGTCGCCGTCAGCTCCGTCTCGGAGATGAACCGCGAAGCGATCGCAACCCGCAACCGGGCGCTGCTGTTCTCCGTCGGAGCCGCGCTGATCGCCATGGTTGCGCTGATCGTCTTGACCCGGCATTTCCTGAAACCGCTGCTGTCGATCGTCAAGCTGATGAAGGAGGTGGAGTTGGGACGAACCGACGTCACCTTCCAGAGCGACCGGCGGGACGAGATGGGTTATCTCGCGGCGGCGTTCAATCGGTTAGTCGGTCGGATCGGCATAATGCTGCGGGAGAATACGGAGCTGGTGAAGGAAGTGTACGAATCGAAGCTGCTGCAGCAGGAAGCGCAAATTAACGCGCTGTTCAACCAGATCCGGCCGCATTTTATATTCAATACCCTGAACCTGATCAGCCTGTCCATGCAATCCGGCAAACAGGAGAAGGCGATCGAACATATTAATGCGCTGAGCAGCATTTTGCGCGGGATGTCATTATGGGACAAGGAGATGCCGCTGCGCAAGGAAGTCGAGCTGCTGCATGCTTATCTCGGCATTCAGAGCAGCAGGTACGAGGGGCGGTTAATCTACACGATCGATATCGATCCCGCCCTGTTCGACCATCCCGTCCCTGCGCTCCTGCTGCAGCCGATCGTCGAGAACGCGGTCGTCCACGCCTGCGAGCGGCGTAAGGACCCGACGACGATCGCGGTGTCGTCGGCGATGGAGCCGGGCAGACTGCTGCTCGAGGTGCGCGACGACGGGCCCGGCATGGACGCGGATACGATTGCGTTGCTGAGACGGAAGATCGAGCGGATGGAGGATGCGGGTGACGCCGATCGCCCCCGTACCGGCATCGGGCTCGTGAATGTGAACAAACGGATAAAGGTCAAATACGGCGGCGATTACGGATTGTTTGTCAAAAGCGCGCCGGGACCGGGCACAACCGTAACGCTCGCGATTCCATACCCGGATACGAAAGAGAGCTGAGCCGCCATGTACAAATTGCTGATCGTCGACGACGAGCCGATGACGAGGGAGTATATAAAAAACAAGATAGGCGGGCTGCATCAAGCGTGGGTCTGCGCCGGCGAAGCCGGAGACGGGCAGGAAGCGCTGGAGTTGATGGAACGAGGGGAAACGTTCGACCTTATCGTCACCGATATCAAAATGCCGGTCATGAGCGGCATCGAGCTGGCCAAGGAGCTGTCGGGCAGACCCGTGAAGGCGCGAATGGTTATTTTGTCCGGCTACGACGAGTTCGCGCTTGCCAAGGAAGCGATGCGTTACGGGGTGAACGAATATATGCTGAAGCCGCTTGTGAACGAAGAGCTGATCGCCGTGCTCGACCGGATGGCGGCCGAGCTGGATGCGGAACGAGCGGAGCTGGCCGCCTCCCACGCCTTATCCGAACAATCCCGGGAGCAAGTCGCCCGCAACTTCCTGCATGCCGTCGTGACGGACAATCACATGGAGCTCAAAGTGCTCCACCCCCTCCTGTACCGGCTCAAGATCAATCTGCTGGAAGCGGAAGGCGCCGTCCTGCTGGTCGATCTGGACGAAGGCCAGCTGCTGGAGCGCGGCATTACGCCGAGCGACCAGGCCTTGTTCCGCTACATCGTCCACCAGACTGCGGCGGAGCTGACCGAAGACGATGCGGGCGTCGTCCTCTTTGCGGATCATCAACAACGAACCGCCCTGCTTGTACCGGGCGACAACGGCGACGATGTCGCCCGGCGCTGCGCCGATCTGTACGCCCGGCTCGCACAGGCCGTCTTAAGCATGACCGGCCTTGGCCTGTGGGGCGCGGCCGGCTCGGCGGAGCTGGACGCGCTCCAGCTTGGCGCCTCGTATCGCTCGGCTGGAGCCGCCATGAAAGGTCGACATTTCGCGGATGAGCACCGGCTTCTCGCGCAGGCCGACGGCCGCGGCGAACATGAGCAGCACGAGACCGTCACCAAAATGAAGGAGTATATTCAGGCGCATTATGCCGAGCCGATCAGTCTTTCGCTAATCGCGGACAAGATGGGCATGTCGCCGGGCTACCTCAGCAGCCTCTTCCATCAGAACACCGGGGAATCGTATATCAAATATTTGACTCGCGTCCGCATGGAACGCGCCGCGCAGCTGCTCCGGGCCAAACCGCCGGAGAAGGTGTACGACGTCGCCGAAAAGGTCGGCTACCTCAGCGTCAAACATTTCTCTTACGTGTTCAAGCAACACTACGGCACGCCGCCGGGGGAATTCCAAATGCTTGATTAAGCGCTCAAAACACAAAACGTCCAGTTACTTAGTGTCTATCGGACATACACGACCTTATTGGCATCATCGCTGTTAGATTTTTCACAAGTCTGGGAGTTGCATAATTTCCTATAAAACAAATAAAGCGAGCCCGCCTGTATGGCTGGACTCGCTTCTCTTATTCTGGAAAGGATTCAATAATGATGTCTTCCGCTCTCAGTACGTTGTCATACGCGACAGCCAACCGTTAAGATTTCGAAAGGCCGTACGTTTAGCACGACGTTGTCGCCTTGTTCGACGGGAACCGCAACCTCATCCGTATGCCGTTCCAGAATATCGCTAACATAGGTTTGCGCGGCTCCCTCGGGCAGCCGCAACCGCAGTGCTTCGGGCTCCCCGCCCATGTTAAACCAGCGAAGCATGAGATCGCCGGATTCCTCGGCGATCTTCATCGACGAGAACGCGAGCGCTTCGCCCGTCCAATTCAGCGGGGACGCCGCCGGCTCCAGCTTGCCGCCGTGAACGCCGGTCTGCGCGCTTTGCCACTCCGTCTGAGCCTGGTACGCTTTTGCGTAAGCCTGGAAGCGGCCGCTCTCGCCGTCATGAGGCAGCAGCGACATGGCGAAGGAATGCTCGCCGAGACATTGGGCTTCCGGCGTCGGGAAGACGCCCCAATCGCCAAGCTCGCCGACGGCGCGCAGCAGCGTGACCGCGATCGTGTTGCGACCGTCGCGCAGCAGCTCGTATTCGCTTAAACCCAGGTTGGACACGACAAGTCCCGCCGCTTCCCCGCTCACGTCCACGAATGCCTGCTGATGCTGGCAGTTGCTCGGGTTCCTCCACTCGGCGGCCGGCTCGTTGTCCCGCTTCGCGGCTTCGAACACGGAATCCGCGTAGTGATGGGAAGCCCCGATATCCGTCGGGAACAACGCGCGAACGCGGTGATCCTTGGCTTCGTTGTTGAAGCTCACCTGGATGCCGACTTCGCGGCTGTCCCGCTCCAGCGTCACGAGAGCGCGGATGACAAGCTTGACCGTGCGTTCCTTCGTTCTTCCCCCAAGGCGATCGGGGAAATACACGGCTTCCCGCTTCTCCTTCTCGAACAGGTCGTCGCCGCAAGCCGGAATGTCCAGCTCGTGCACGATCGACAAGGACACGCGGAATGCGTTGTTCTCCTCGACGGAGATGACGGCGGGTTTGCCTTTCGTCAGAATCGCAGACTCGCCTTCCGGCTGCCTGAACATATATTCGTTGCCGATGTCGCCGGCATCCTCGAACACGAGCAGGTCGCGGTACGTTCTGCCGCTTGCGGCGTCGAAGAGCGTCATGCTGCCGTCTTCGGCAAGCTCGACGCGCAGCAAGCCGTTATCGAGGGCGCGCTCCCCTTGCAGAATGGAGAAGTCCGGCTTGGACTCGCCGGCCCCGGACACAGTCTCACGTACCCAGGCGTAGGAACGCCATCCGAGCGCGGGAACGCCAGAAGCCCGAAACGTCAGCTTCACCTTGCGGGCCATGTACGGCTGGCGGAACTTGTCGTCCGGCAGATCGTAGCCGAACTGCAGCCCCAGATCCTCCAACTCGCAAGCCACCGGCTGGCCGAGCTCGTTCACGAGCGCGCGGCCCTCCAGGCTGATCGCCTCCATGCGCCGGTTCATCTCCGGAAGCGGCACGCCGTCGCGGAAGTACAGGCGGCTGACGTCTAGCTCCACGGTTACGACGCCGGAGCGTTCCCAGCCGCTTGTGTTGAAGACCGCGAACGGCAGAGCATCGTCGCCGAAGTCCGCGAACCGGCTCGTGTCGATCCCGCTCACGATGGTTGCCAAGCTGTCTTGGACGATGGATTCCGCCATGTGGCGGCTCTTGTCGAAGCGGGTCACCATCTCGCGGTGCACCTCGTCGACGCTGCAGCCGCAGATGCTGTCATGCGGATGGTTCTGCATGAGCGTCTTCCAGGCGTACACGAACAGATGATGCGGATACGGCGTGCCGAGCAGATGCGCCATGGCCGCGAGCGGTTCCGCCGTCCGTTCCAGGATCGCTTGCCCGCGCTGATTCATCTGCTTCAGATAGACGCGAGCGGAAGCCGTGTTTACAAGCGTCGACCAGCCGTCCGTGCGCTGGCTGCGCAGCTCGCCGCGAACGACCGACAGGTCGCCCGAAAGCGATGAACGGACCGCGGCCAGGTAATCCTCGAAGTTGGAATGCACGAAGTCGATATCCGGATAAAGATCCTTGGCCTTCCGGATCGCGGAAGGCAGATCCGTCTGGATGGGCTGATGGTCGCAGCCGTTCATGTAGAGCAGCTCGCCCGTGGAGGCGTAGCGCCTAGCGTCGTCCAGCTTGCGCGTCCAGTAATCGCGAGCTTCCTCCTCGTCCACGGGCACCTCGTTGCCGTTGCTGTACCAATTCGCGAACAGAATGCCCAGCACGCGGGAGCCGTCCGGACCTTCCCAGATCAGCTCCGAGAACGACGATTCGTATTCGGAATCCGCCACTTGATTATTGAAGCCGGTCGGCTTGACGCCGCGTCCGAACAGGGCGTTGTCGATGCCGGACTGCTTCATGAGCTGAGGCGCTTGCCCCACGATGCCGAACGTATCGGGGAAGTACCCTACCTTGGCGATCGTGCCGTAAGGCTTCGCGTCCCGATGTCCGATCTGCATGTTGCGCACGTTGGCTTCGGAGCTGGTCAGGAACGCGTCCTGCAAAATGTACCAAGGCCCAATGCCGATGCGGCCCGCGGCGATCAGAGCTTCCAGTTCCCCTCTCCGCTCCGGCCTTACTTGCAGGTAGTCTTCCATGATAATCGTCTGACCGTCCAGGAAAAAGCTCTTGTATTCCGGATCGGCAGCCATCGTATCCAACAGGGTGTCCATCAGCGCGATTAGCCGGGCATGATGTTTCTCGTAGGGCAGATACCATTCCCGATCCCAGTGGGTATGCGAGATGATGTGCGCCGTCGTGCGGTTGGTCATGCTGTCCGCCCTCCTTCTCAATTCAATCGTTCATCTATCGTTCAGTCGAGATCTTCATTTCATTTGCCCGGTAAGTCGCCAGCAAATCCCCGTTTCCGTCCGCCGCGAACAAGACGGACCGTTCGCGGGGAAGCTCGAAGGAATAGACGGTTCCGTTAGCGGGATCCTTCACGGCAATCTTCGCGTCGAATCCGCATTCCGAGACGAACGTAAACAGCGTTCCGCCTCCGAACCGCAGCTTGCGTCCGTAAACGCCGGGCAGCTCACCGCTCTCCAGCCAGATCAGGTCCTCCGATACGCCGGCTTTCTCCATCGCGTGCCGGTACAGCCGCTCCACCGATTCGGAGCGCTCGTTCAGCTCCACCGGGATGGGACTCCAGAGCAAGGTTCCTGCTCCGATCGCCGCTTCAACGAGTCGATCTCCATCGGCCGGGCCGTCCTCGCGCAAGATTGTTTCTTTCAACGTTTCGGCGATTCGACGGGCTCCGAAGGACAGCTCGACCGGCGATACCGCGTCTAAGCCGCTGCCCGCCGTCTCGTTCAGCCAGAGCCGTTCTTCCCGACGAATATTCTCGTGGCGCAGCTCGCCGAGCAATTCCGGCAGCCGCTTCGCCTGGCGCCAATACGGATCGAGGCCGATCGGTCCCGTCCAGAGCAGCGTCGCCCCCGTATCCGCCGCGATCGCGACGAGGGAGTCGAAAGCATCGTCGTCGAAGTTATGCGGGCTCGGCACGATGATGAGCTTGGCCGGGCGCATCCGCAAGTCGTCGAGTCGGTATTCGCCCACTCCGCGGAACGGTGCGTTTAACCGGTAGCCCAGCACGCGCGCCGCCTTGGTCGTGGCGTCGAACGCCAGCTTCCGGTTGGAGAAGTCGTTGGAATACGGGAACACGACGGCGATCTCCTCCGCTTCCCTCTCGACGAACAGATCGCGGATTCCCTCCATGAAACGTCCGAAATCGTAGGATACGTCCGCTTCCGGCTTCTCCGTGCCGTCCGCCCGCAAGGCGCCGATATGCGACTCGTTCGCGTTGTCCATGTAGAAGTTCGTATTCCAGATCCACTGGATCGCGCCGGCTCCGCCAGCAGCGAACGCGTAAGCGTATTTGCGCTCCAAAATCGACCGCAGCTCCTCCTCCGAACGTTTCGCCCGGCCGTCCGGCGTCTCCACGTACATGATGCCCGTCTCCTGGACCAGATTCGGCTTGTTCGCCGTCTTGGCGAACACCCCGTCCCATAGCAGATGGTCGTTCAGCCACCACGAATGCACGGTCGTGTAATCCGCGGCGTCCTCGTAGAAAAACGGCGACGGCCGCTGCGCGCCGAGCGCCTCGTCCTGGCCGACCGTCACCATATGGTCCGGACAAACTTCCTTGATCGCTTCGTACAGCTGGCTCGCCCATACATTATGCATATCCATGGAGAACAGGACGTAATCCAGCCATTTGCCGCCTTTCTTGGCCTTGTGCATGTCCTGCACGTCGAAGTTGATCTCCTCCGGCTCCGGAGGAGCCGCGGCTTCGAACGACGGCAGCTGGCCCGGCGTCATGTTCCAGCGCTCTTGCAGCGCTTCGATGGTTCCATGCCGCTCCCGCAGCCAGACGGAGTAGGCTTCCCGCTCGAACGGGTCGCGTGCGGAACGCGGGCCGTCCGAGAAGATGCGCGGCGGGTCGAACATGGAAGGTTCGTTGATGAGATCCCAGTCCACGCCTACCGTATCCTTATGACGGCCGACGATGGAGCGGACGAACCGCTTCTGGGCCTCCACGCTGCGGGGATCCAGGTAAGGGTTCAGCCCTTCCCAGGTCTCCGGGGTGAAGGAGAAAAACGTGAACGTCACCTGGAGGCCGTGGCGCTTGGCCGTCATCAGGAACGCGTCGATGGCGCGAAGCGCCGCTTCCGACGCGTGTCCGTCGACCTCCATAATATTGCGATAGGCTGTCCAGATGCCCGTGCGGATCCAATTGATGCCCGCGGCGCGCATCTGCGCCATGTCCCGATCCCAGACGGCGGCGTTCGGCAGCGTCAGAAATTTGCGGGCGACGTCGCTTGTCATGTAAGTCATGCCCACGACAGGGAGAGGTCTTCCGTCCTGCTGGAAATAGTCGCGTCCCGCCGTCACAGGCGAACCCTCCGCCAGCAGTTCCTTATCAAAACCCCAGAAGCCCTGTCGCAGCGAACGGCGTTCGCCGCCGGCCGATATCGCGACCGCGCTTACGCTGTAATAACCCGCGACGATCTCGATCGGCAAGGATAGGCGGATCGGCTTGAAGTGTTCGCTCACGTCGAGCGATGCCGTTCCTTCCCAGAGCGTCTCGCCGTTGCCGTCCTTGCCGATGCGCCAGACGGCGATCGCCACGTTCCACGTGCCGGAAGGCGACGCCGGTCCCTTGCCGAGACGCTGCGCCTGCAGCGTCAGAAGCGGTCGTTCGCCGGGCTCGTAGCTGGCGTAATCCGGCTTGAGCCACCATTCCGTCACGCCGGTCGCGACGAAAGCGATCCAACTCGCCAGCGCTTCCGTTCCGCCGCCGCTCCAGAAAGCTTCGCCCAGCGGCTGGCCGACGAACAGCCAGCGGCCGCCGGCGTAATCGCCGAGCAGACGCTCCCACAGGACGACCGGCGCGGTACGGCGGCGGCCATCGGCGCTCGTGCCTGCAAGAAGTGGATAGATCCGGGCGTCCATCGGTCCCGCGGAGCCCATCTGATGCGGCAGGTCGCTGCTCTTCGTCACATGGGGCACCAGGTTCCAAGTATCCGCTTTGGCGTCGAATAAATCTTCGCTGCCCGCCAACAGAGGAATATCCTCCGAAGGAACCAGGGATTCGACGGAAGCGGGAGCCACGCGCAGAGCCTCGTGAATGCCGAGCTCCTGATGGTACGCGGTCTGTTCCGTTTCGGCGACCCACTCCCCGCCGTCATTGCGGCGGACCGGCTTCTTAAAGGGAGCTCCCCCGGCGGAGATCAAGCCGCCTCCCCGCTTAAGGAACGCCGCGATTGCTCCCCAGGCATCTTTCGGGAAAAAAGGCGCATGCAGATTGACGAACGCCCCGGGCCGCGCCTCGCGCAGCGCCTCGGCCAATTCGCCGGCGGAGACGATTTTGCTTGCCCTGGAAAGTAGGGCACGTGCTTCCGGCGACGGCACGCTTCCCGCGGACGGGAAAGACGGATCGCATAAGATGATGACGTCGGTCATAACAATCCCTCTTTCATCGCCTTGTAGACGAGCTGGGAGAACAGGCTGTTGGACCAGGCGAACCAGCTCCGAGTAAAGACGGAAGGATCGTCGGAGTGGAATCCTTCGTGCATAAAGCCCGTGTCCGCGTCCGTCGATTCCAGCAGGTCGATCATCGCCAGCTTCTCTTCGGCCGTCCCGGCCGTTAGACCTTGCATGGACAACGCCATATGCCAGATGTAGCCGTCCGGCGTATGCGGGCTTCCGATTCCTTTCGCCGCCTTGCCTTCGAAGTAGAACGGATTCTCCTTGCTCAGCGCGAATCTGCGCGTGTTCTGGTAGATGGGATCATCGGCAGACACGTAGCCCAAATACGGGATCGACATCAAACCCGGCGTGCCCGCGTCGTCCATGAGGCAGTAGTTGCCGAATCCGTCCGTCTCGTAAGCGTAGATCGGCCCGAATTCCGGATGGCGGTAGATGCCGTATAACGTAATGCCGTGCGCGACGTCCTCTTCCATCTTCTTGAGCTCCGCGAGCAGGTCCATGTCGCGGAATACCCATTCCGCGAATTCCTGCATCTGGCGCAGCGCCACGACCGCGAACATGTTGGCCGGCACGTTGTAATGGAAGTCGCAGGCATCGTCGCTGGAGCGGAAGCCCGACCAGATCATGCCCGTGTAATTGACCGGCATGCCCAAGCCGTCGCCACGAAGCGAATCCGTCGGAATGCCGTTGTTGCGGGTGAAGCGGTACGGCGAAAGCTCCGCATGGCGCTGCTCCGTCTTCCACATGGCCAAAATCGAGCGGAGCATCGCTTTGAACCCGCTGTCGAAAATGTCGGTCAGCCCCGTCGCCTTCCAATATTCGAACGCAAGACGGATCGTAAAGCAGGCGGAATCCAGCTCGAACTTGCGCTCCCACACCCATGGCCCCATGTCCGTGACATCCGTCGCGTTCCAATGCCAGTCGTTCGCCGTTTCGTTGAACGCGTTGGCGTAAGGATCGACTGCGATGTATTGCGCATGCCGTTTGATGAGGCCGCCGATAATGCGTTGAAGCTCCGGATCGTTGGCCGCGAGCGGCACGTAATGGATAACCTGCTCGACGGAGTCGCGCAACCAGCACGCCGGGATATCGCCGGTAATGACGAATGTCGTGCCGTCGTCCAGCAGCTTCGTCGTCGTTTCCAGCGTATTCGGGAAACAATTAAGAAATTGCTTCAGCAGCTTCGGGCGATGCGCCAGCTTCTCGCGCGCTTCGTCCAGCACCTCTTGCACCGCCGCGGGAAGCGGAAGATGCGGCATGTTTATTTTTGGAAGTCGGAATTGTTCCATGTCTACGTAATCCTCCAATTGTCGTTATGATTCGCTAATAGTGCGTGTTCAAAAAGTTCGGTTATCAGTACCGAGAAGATTGGATGAAGCTAGAACCTGAGGAGCGGAGCGTAGTGGAAGCTACGTGAGCACCGGAAGGTTCGGCTGAATTCAATATTCGACGTCGAGTATGCTTCTTGGATTACTTCGTAATGGGAAGCGGGCTTTTTGAACAACCTCTAATAGAGTTTTCGGCCGCTCCGTCTTACTCCTTTACAGCGCCGATGGTCAGGCCTTGGATGAAGTAACGTTGGAAGAACGGATACGCAAATACGATAGGACCCGTGGCCAGCACGACCATCGCCATCCGCGACGTATCCTGCGGCATGTCCTGCAGAATGCCCATGTTGATGGAGGCGTTCTGCGAGTTCTGCAAAATAAATTGCATGCTGTTCTCGATCCGCATCAGCATCGACTGCAGCGGCACTAAATTGGGATCGTCGATATACAGAAGCGCGTTGAACCAGTCGTTCCAGTAGCCCAGCGTATTAAACAGCGCGATCGTAGCGATGCCGGGAAGCGACAGCGGAAGTACGAGCCGGGCGAAAATGCCGAACTCGCCGGCGCCGTCGATTTTGCCGGATTCGATAATGGCTCCGGGCACCATCGTCGCGAAGAACGTTCGCATGATCATGATGTAGAAGGCGTTGACGAGCAGCGGCATCACAAGCGCCCAGATGGAGTTTTTGAGGCCCAGCAGCTGCGTCGCCACGATGTAAGTCGGCACGAGACCGCCGTTGAACAGCATCGTGAAGAAAGCGTAGAACGCGAAGAAATTGCGATATTTAAACGACTTGCGCGAGATCGCATACGCGAACAAAGTCGTAATGACCAAACTGATCAGCGTGCCCAGGACGGTTACAAGAATCGTGACGCCATAGGAACGCAGTAACTGGTCGCCGGTCTGAAAGACGTATTTGTAGGCTTCCAGGCTGAGTTTTTCCGGGAACACGCTGTAGCCGTTCATGGCCAGCGTGCTTTCATCCGTAAAAGAGATGATGGTAACGAACAGGAACGGGAATACGCACAAGAAAGCAACGATTCCCGCGATGAAGTTGAAGATGATATTCCACCCTGTCGACAGTCTTGTGAAGTCGCGGGGTTTCTTGTTGGTTTTAATCACGGCGATTGCTCCTCTCCCTTAGAATAAGGCGTTGTCCTTGTCGAATCGGCGTACGATGGCGTTGGATGTAACGACGAGTATAAAGCCGATCAGCGATTGGTAAAGTCCCGCCGCCGTGCTCATGCCGATCTCCCCGGTTGCCTTGAGGCCGCGATAGACGTAAGTGTCGATAACGTTGGTCACGGAATACAGCGGTCCGGAATCGCGAGGCACTTGGTAGAACAAGCCAAAGTCTGCGTAGAAGATTTTGCCTATGGCTAGCAAAGTCAAAATAATGATCAGCGGCTTAAGCATCGGTATGGTGACGTTGCGTATCTGCTGCCACTTGTTCGCGCCGTCGATCATCGCCGCTTCGTAGAGCGACCGGTCGATGCCCATAATTGCGGCCAGGTAAACGACGCTGTTGTAGCCGACCGCTTTCCACAGGAACACCACGACAAGTATGACCGGCCACCAGGTCGGATCGGAATACCAGTTGATGGGGTCGACTCCGAAGTTCGCCAGCACTTGGTTCAACACGCCGCGGTCGAGGCTCAGGAAGCTGAACACAAAGTAACCGACGATGATCCACGACAGGAAATAAGGCAGAAACATGCCCGTTTGATACACTTTCGCCAGCCGTTTGTTCGCGATTTCCGACAAGACGATCGCGAGACCGACCGACAGGATCAATCCGACCACGATAAAGAAGACGTTGTACAGCACCGTATTTCTCGTAATGATGTAAGCGTCGTTCGTGCTGAACAAAAATTTAAAATTGGTAAAACCTACCCAGTCGCTGTTTACGATGCTCGCCCAGAAGCCGTCGCGGCTTACTCGGTACTGCTTAAAGGCGATGACGAGTCCCGCCATGGGCAAATACGAAAAAAACAGAAACCAGAGCGATGCCGGCAGCACCATCAGCAGCATGGCCTTGTTGCGGTTCAAATCCTTGAAGAAGCGTCCGATAGCTCCCATGTCCACTCACTCCTTGTCATCCATAATGTGCTCCGCCCGACGCGGAAAGAAGGACGAATGCTGCCATCCGTCCTTTCTTTTTTCGTTATGCGAATTATCGAGTCGCTTTCCACTCGTCGACTTGACGCTGAATTTCGGCCAGGACGGTATCCAAGCCCGCAGCTTTAAATTTCTCTATCGCTTTCGTCAGTTGTACGTCCGGATTTACGGTGCCCGTCATAAGAGCGGACCAATATTCTTCCTTGACGTTGGATACTGCCGCCAGCTCGGTTGTTACTTTAGAAGGATCGAAGTTGAAGCCGAGCAACGGAGCTTCCTTGCCTTGTTCGTTAAAGGTTTTGAACTCTTCCCATTTGTTTTCAGGATCGGTAGGGTTCAGGTAAGTCAGCATGACGTTGCCAAGAGAGAACGTCGGCATGTCGTAGTTTTTGGACTCGTCCAGGTTCTCCATCACGTTGTCGCCTGTTTTTTTGAAGTGAACGCCTTCGATGCCGGAATCCACCATGTTGCGAAGAACGGGATCGGTATTGAGCAGGTTCAGGAACTCCATCGCTTTCTCCGGGTATTCGGAGTTGGCGGAGATCGCCTGCATGGAGCCCATAACCGACCAGTTGTAGATCAGCGATTCGCTCTGAGGCGTGGAAACGACCGGATAACCGTAGCTTTGCGACCAGAGATTGTCGGCGAAAGGCTGCGTCGTCGCTTTGTCCGAGAACCATTTGCCCGTCGTTTGCATATCCGTCAGGGAATCCAGCGTAGCGGCTTCCGTCGGAATAAAGCCGGCATTGTAGTACTTGTGCATCGTTGTCAGAGCTTGCTTCATCTCCGGCGTTTCCAAAATGTTGATGACTTTGTAGTCGGTCGTGTCGAGTTTCACCGCGAACGGCATGTTCTCGATGATAAAGTCGTACGGCACGTAAGGCTTGTAGTTTTTGTCCACCGCGAGCGCCGCCGTGCCCGGCTCGTTGTCCTTGATCGTTTGCAGAAGAGGCTCGAGGCTCTCGAGCGTATACACGCCGTCCATGCTCAGATTGTATTTGTCGAGCAGGTTTTTGTTGAAGCGCCAAACTTCCTGCGCCGGAAGTTCCTTGTTGGCCGGGATGCCGTAGTTTTTTCCGTCGACCTTGGAGCCTTCGAGGAAGGCCGGGTCCAGCGTGTCTTTGATGCCTTTGCCGTATTCGTCGAGCAGGCTGCCGATTTCCAGGAACGCGCCTTTACGCGCATTCTGCACGTAATCGAACGCCCACGAGGACGTGAACATAATGTCCATCGGCTCGCCCGATGCCGTCATGACTTGCAGCTTCTGGGTGTAGTCGCCCCAGTCGATCATGTTCATCTTTACGGTTACGCCGATTTTCTCCGCCGTATATTTGCTAACTTCCTCCATGACGCGGTTAACGTCCTTCTGCGGCGTTCCGATCGTGTACCAGATCAGCTCCACCGGCTTTTCGGATCCGCTAGCGCTTTCATTTCCCTCGGATTTGCCGCATGCTCCAAGCACGAGCGAAGTCGCAAGCACAACCGCGGTCATCGGAAGCATTCTCTTTTTCAAGTTCCCCATTTTCGTCATTTCCTCCCTTGAATATGTCTATCTTGTCCGGCCGGATGGCCTACTACAACAGTACCGCATGAAAACAGTTACAAATAGGCGACTTATTAAACCTATCATCTCCAAAATAAACTTGGCTATTGCAAAAACATGTCTTTAAAAAGCGAGGAATGCTTTGCCGACTACAAAAAAAACTCCAAGCCGTTAAGCCTGGAGCAATGATTTGTATTCCGTCGGCGAAACGCCGACATGCTTTTTAAATTGCTTGTAGAAGTAGCCCATCTCCCAATACCCCACCATTCGGGCGATTTCGTTTACTTTGAGGGCGGGATTGCCCAGCAGCTCCTTGGCCCGTTCGATCCGGAAGCGGTTCAAGTATTCCGAGAAGCTGTCGCCCGTCTCCTTCTGGAACAGCCGTCCGAGGTAGACGGGATGGATGTTGTATTTGGCGCTTAGCGACTTCAGCGACAGCTCTTCCGCGCAATTCTCATGAATTTTGGCCAGAATCTGACCGATGACGGGACTTTTGGTGTCGCTGACAAGCGAATCTACCGCAATCTCCCCGATCTCTTTGACGATCGCCGTCATGGCTCCCAGCGTCTCCGCTCCCATCACTCTCCTCGCCGTATCTTCGCGTATAAGCTCCGTTTCCGTCGTTTTTTTGATGGCGCCAAGCTCCAGCTTCAAATGCAGGATCAGCTCCAAAGCCGCATTCTGGAGCCGCGACGGCGTCATGCCGGGGGCTTCGGCCAGCCTGGCGAAATCTTCGTCGATCTTCGCATGCATCCGGTCCGTCTCCTTTGCGGCAAGCAGCTTGGCGTAATCGCTCCAATCCAGCGACAACGACTTATCCGCCGACAGCAGATGGTTTGCCAGCGAAACATACTCCAGCAGCTCCAGCTTAGGATGGATAAACGCGAATTCCATCGCCTTCTTCGCTTGCTCGTAGCTATGCCCAGCTTGCTCTTCTCCCGATACGACATCGCCGATGGAGATTCGTATATCCTCGCCGGGCAGCGCCGAGTGAAGCAGATCCAGCAGCTCCCGAACGATCTTCTCGCCTTGTTCCGGATGCTCAGGAAACATGACGACGCCCGCCGTTCCATCTCTGTCGGTAAAGGGAATGCCTAAGCCATCCCGCTCCGCGAGACGATGGAGTTCCAGACGCAAGTCCTCCTTATGGAAGCTTCCCTCTCCCAGGGCAACCTGAATCCATTCCTTGTCGAGGTCTAGGCCCAGCATCTCGGCGCGTTCATGCAGCTCGCCCGGACCGATCTCGCCGCGCAGCCAACGGTTCACGATATTGTCGCGCAGCACTCCGATATCTTCCTGCAGCCAGTCCTGCGAACCTTTGATTCGACTGTCCAGCTTCTCGATGATCCCTTCCAGCGTTGCCTTTAGCTCGTGAAGATTAATGGGCTTCAGCAAATAATTTTCGATCCCGAGTCTCATCCCTTGCTTTAAATAATCGAAATCATTGAACCCGCTCAAAATAATGACGTGCAAATCGCGATAGATGGATCTGGCTTCGCGAATAAGCTCCAGACCGTTCATCACCGGCATGGAAATATCGGTGATGAGAATATCCGCGCGCATCTCGCGAAGCTTTTCCAGCGCGCTCCGTCCGTTCTCCGCCGTACCTACGATCTCCAGCTCGAAGCTGGACCAATCCAGAGCGTCGCGAAGACCCTCCAAAATAAAAGGTTCGTCATCTGTCAGGAATACTTTATACATGCAGCCCTTGCTCTCCTTTCCTGAAAGGGAATGCGAGCGTTACGCGCGCGCCTCCCTCGGACCGGTTAGCAACCGTCAGCCCGCCTTCCTCTCCGTACATCAACAGAATGCGCTCCCGCACGCTCCGAAGACCGAACGAACCTCCTTCGCCCTCTTCTTCTCTCTGATTCTGATACGATTCGATGGCTTTCAGTTTATCTTCCGGTATCCCTGTGCCGTTATCGCGCACTTCAATGACAACGTTCTCTTGGTCCGTATAGGCTTCGATCTCGATCAAATTATCGAAGCTGTCGTGCCGCATGCCATGCACGATGTAGTTCTCGATGACGGGTTGCAGCAGAAGCTTCACTGTCTCCGCGCTTCCCGTCCCCGGCTTCACCTTGATTTCATAGGCGAATTTGTCCTTATATCGTATCCGGAACAGTTCCAAATACAAACGGCACATTTCGATCTCGTCCTTGACGGTGTACACGGTCTTGTCCCGGACAACGCCGCGAAACAGCGCGGATAAGCTGTAAATCATCTCCGCCACGTCATCGGCCCCTTGGGACAATGCTCTCATCCGGATGACCTCCAGCGTATTGTATAGAAAATGCGGATTCACCCTGGCTTGAAGCGCCGCAAATTCCGTCCGTTTCTGGCGGATTTCGGCCTTGTAAACCCGATCAATGTAGCGGGACAGCTCGTCCAGCATCTCGTTGAAGCTCCGGGCAATTTGTCCAAGCTCATCATCCTTCTCATCCGGAATACGCGGCGTCAGCTCCCCTTGCTCCACCTTGCGCATAAAGCGGATGATGTTGCCCGTCCGTTTCGCATAATTGACAACCAGCGCTCCGGGAAGCAATACGACGAAGACGATGCTCAAGGCGGCCGCCAGCAGGATCACGAGCCGAAATCCGCTGTACGCTTCCGACACCTCCGCTTTTGGAGCTATGCCGACGACGGTGTAACCGGCTTGGCTGTTCGTCAGTTTATTGACGTAAGCCCGCTCCTTCAGCTTCTCTTCCGCATCCAGCGATTGCAGAATATCCGCGTCAGGATGCCTTGCTCCGACGTATTTGCCGGAGGAGTCATACAAGACGACCCCTTCTGCGGACAACACGAGGATGGAGCCCTTCTGTTCTCCCCCTATTCGTCGCACGGTGCGTTCGATGGCGTCGTTCCGATAGAAAACAAGCAGTTGCCCGATGTTTTTGTAAGTATTTTTATCACTGATTGGAACTCTGAAGGAGATCAGACCGCTTGCGCGGGCGCTTAATCCCAGCTCCTTGAGAAGCCAGGCATTGGGGGGACCGACGGGCTGCGCGTCCAGCGACATCGCGTCGGGGATGTAGGAGCGGGCGGCATGGGCTCCGATCAGCCTGGATTGCCCTTGCTGCTTGAACGCATAGAGAAATTGCCGATCCGTGCTGTACAGCAGCAAATGCTCGGCGCTGGGATGATCGTCGATCCAATTATCGAAATACGTCAGCACGTTGACGCCTTTTCCGCTCTGTTCGTAGAAGCTGTCGAGCTTATGCCGGATATATTCGTCAAAGGAATGCTGCAGCAGGAACGACGCATGATCGGCAAGCACCTGGTCCCGGTACAAATTCTCCACGGCAGATTGAGCGGCCTCATACGTTCTGGTCATCTCTTCGCCAACGGCATCCATCGTTTTCTTCTGGTTATCCAGCACTTCCTCCACGACGGATTGAGACATGTAAGAATAAGCCCCGTATGCCAGCGTCACGATGGAGACGACCGCGATCAAAGCGAATAACAGAATCCATTTGCCGAATAAACTGTTCCGTATGCGCTTGCGGTAGAAATTTGCGAACACGTTAGCCCGCCCCCGGGGATTCGCTATCATATAAGAAAACACCGCTCTTTGAGCGGGAACTGACGAGACCTCTGTTCTCCAGGTGGAATAAATGCGCTAGCGTCTCGGCCATGGCAAAGCGCAGATTGTGCGGGTTATCCCGCAATCGCGCCCCGAACAAGTTTTCGCACAGCTCAAAAGCCGTCAATGGCTGCCGTGCCAGACGATTTCTCATCTCGGAAAGCCTGCGCTGGTGGAAGCTCTGCAATTCCGCAATTCGTTTTCGAAAACCGGCGAATGGATCTCGGTGGCCCGGCAAAGCCAGCTCAACGTCGTACTGCTCGAGATGCGCCAAACTTTCCAGGAAATCCGCGAGCGGATCGGCTTCCTCTCCCGGGACGACACTTACGTTTGGCGTTATTTGCGGCAGCACTTGATCGCCGCATATCATCCAACCTTTCGTTTGATCGTACAAGCACAGGGCTCCATACGCATGTCCGGGAGCGTCAATCAGCAGCCAATCCCTTTTCCCCAATGTCAGTTGGCCGCCTGCTTCGATATAGGTGACTCCGGGCTGTGGAGATACTTTCTCGACGAAGCTTTCCAAATTGAGCGCGATGCTCTGCATGAGTTCTCCCGGCATGCCGTGCGAGAGGAACAGGGCGGATAGCGCTTCCGCATACTCGCTGCTTCCTCCCCACAAACGCCTTGCATATCGATGAGAACGTTCCGTCATAAGGACTGGCGCGCCGCTCTTCTCCTGGATCGTTCCCGCTAATCCGTAATGATCCGGATGCTGATGCGTCAGGACGATCCGGGCGATCTGCTCCCATCCTATTCCACATGCCTGCAGCGCCTCTTCCCAAACACGCTCCGATTGTTCCGTTCGCAATCCCGGATCGATGATCGTATAGCTTGTTCCTTCCGGCACAATGTAGCTGTTGACCCACTTCAAGGAGAAGGGGAGCGGAACCTTCACACGTTTCCAGCCATCCGGCAATTCGGTTATGGTATCGATGTCTGTCATATTTGCTCTCCCTGCCATTGTCGTTCTAGCCGATTAAATCGGCGTATATAAGCATTGTTCCCACTTCCGTCAATAAGCCCCGCGGCATTGTTAATTATTGCTGGAGCGGACGAGACGGTCCGTCTGCCTCAGTTCCTCCAGGCTGGCTGCCCCAATACCGAACATGGCGGCTCTTAGCTCGAATTCGATCCGTCCAAATTGAGAGATCAGCCCCTCCACGGATTGCTCTCCCGCTTTGCTAGCCGCTTGAGGCAGCAAGGCCCGGCCGAAGCCCGCGAGGTCGGCTCCCAGCGCGATCGCCTTTGCCGCGTCAACGCCGTTAAACAGTCCGCCGCTCGCGATTAGCGTGACATCCGGAAGCACGGTTCTAACCTCTGCGACGGAATCTGCCGTTGGGATGCCCCAGTCGGCAAAAGCTTCCGCGGCTTGACGTTTCATGTCATCCTTGCTCCGATATTTTTCGACCTGGCTCCAGGAAGTGCCTCCTGCGCCTGCCGCGTCGATAAACGTTATGCCGGCGTCCTTAAGTCTAAGGGCCGTCGTCCCGTCGATGCCCCAGCCAACTTCCTTTACGCCTACAGGCACCGGCAGCGTCCGGCAAACCTCTTCGATCTTAACCAGCAATCCTCGGAAATCCGTGTTTCCCTCCGGCTGGAACACCTCCTGCATGCTGTTAAGATGCAGCACTAGCGCATTGGCTTCCGCCATATCCACCGCTCTGCGGCATGCTTCCGCACCGAAGCCGTAATTGAGCTGAACCGCTCCCAAGTTCGCGATGATCGGCACCGTAGGCGCTTCGGAGCGAATGCGGAATGTCGCCGCGAGCTCCTCCTTCTCAATGGCGGCGCGCATGGAGCCGAGTCCTATCGCCCAGCCGCGCGCCTCGGCTGCCACGGCCAATCGCCGATTGATGGCGCCCGTCGCATCACTTCCTCCGGTCATGGAGCTGACAAGCAGCGGCGCGCGAAGCGGCGCGCCGAACAGCTCCGTTTCCAATCGGATGTCATCCAAGCTCAGTTCCGGCAGCGCGTTATGACGGAAGCGGTAATTCTCGAAGCCCGTCCGCACGCCCATTCCGCTCACGTCTTCCTGCAGGCAAATTCGGATGTGTTCTCCCTTGCGTGCCGAAGTCGCGTCTTGACCGCCCCGTTGTTGATCCGTCACGATGCTTTCCCCCTGTTAATCAACGATTTCACGATTTTCGCGCCTGGACAGCACAGTCCGCGCTTTCGTTTTAGCATAACATAATTTGTCCTCGCATGCTCCTGATGGTGATCTCTGTTCTTCGACAATGAAGTCCTTCAGTTCTGATTTTTTGATTTTTTCAATCATTTATTTGTCCCATGCAATCATTTTCGTTGTGTTATTCTTTAGAATCATATACACTTAAATTAGTAGATTAAACAGAACAAGATCTTGACCTGGAGGGATATTTCATATGAAGATTCATGTTTTCGACACCTCGGAGCAATTGGACCGGTTCGCCGCCGACCTGTTTATCGATTTGATTAAGTCCAAGCCTGATGCCGTACTGGGATTGGCGACGGGATCGACACCTGTCGGCATTTATGCCAAAATAGTAGAACAAGCCAAACAACAAAACGTAAGCTTCGGCGGAGTAACGACGTATAATCTGGACGAGTACGTCGGCCTCACTCCGGACAACGATCAAAGCTACGCTTATTATATGAATCAACATCTCTTCTCCCACATTGATATTTCGCCGGAGCGCACCCATCTGCCGAACGGCATGGCGAGCGATCCGCAAGCGGAGTGCGCGCGTTACGAAGCTATGCTCGAAGAACGCCATGCCGATATTCAACTGCTCGGTCTCGGCCATAACGGGCATATTGGATTTAACGAGCCTGACTCGGCTTTGTCCGCCGGCACGCATGTCGTGAAGCTAAAGAACGAGACGCGCGAAGCCAATGCGCGCTTCTTCGCTTCCATGGACGAAGTGCCTGCCGCTGCGTTTACAATGGGCGTTGGTTCCATATTGAAGGCGAATACGATTCTGCTGGTTGTTCGCGGCGCGGAGAAGGCAAGCATCGTCAAGGAGGCATTAACAGGCCCCGTTTCGACACAAGTGCCAGCCTCCTTGCTGCAGACTCATCCGCGCGTAATCGTGCTGCTGGATCGGGAAGCAGGAAGGATGCTGGTATAGATGACGACCGCAGACGAACGTTTCATCATTAATCATGTGACAATCGTGCTGGAGGACGAAGTGACGGAAGGTTATCTTGCCGTAGAGAACGGAGAGATCGCTGCCATCGGCAAAGAGGCGGATGGCCTTGCGGGACGCGAGGGCTGGAACGTAATCGACGGCGGCGGAGGCATACTTCTTCCGGGATTCATCGATCTTCACGTTCACGGCGGATTTGGCGGCGACTTTATGTATGCCAGCCGCGAGAGCTTCGACAAAATTACCGCCTTCCACGCAAGACATGGCACGACCGGCATGCTGGCGACGACGATGACCGCCAGCAAGGAAGCTATCGACGCCGTTCTGGAGGCCGTAGCGGAATACAGATTGCACGGCATGGCCCATACCCCTCTGATCGGCGTCCATCTCGAAGGACCGTTTATAAGCGAGAAGTGGCCTGGCGCCCAGAACCCCGCCTTCATTCGGGATCCGCAGTTGCCTTGGCTGCAGGAATGGTCGGAACGTTATCCGGGTCTCGTCAAGCTGGTGACGCTTGCCCCGGAAAAAGACGGATCGCGCGAGGCCATCGCCTGGCTGGCAAGTCAAGGGATTATTGCATCTGCGGGACATACGGATGCGCTGTATGACGATGTAATCGGCGCGGCAAACGCCGGTCTCTCGCACGCGGTGCATACCTACAATGCAATGCGGGGTCTGCATCATCGCCAGCCGGGAACGCTTGGAGCCGTGTTGACGGATGACCGTATCCACGCTGAGCTTATTGCCGACGGCGAGCATGTTCATCCCGCGGCCATCAAGCTCATGCTGGCGGCCAAGCCGAAAAATCGCGTTATCCTGATCACGGACGCGATCGAAGCGGCTGGCATGCCGGACGGCGAATACGAGCTTGGCGGCCTGGCCGTTGCCGTGCAGGGTGGAACGGCCCGCCTTATCGAAGGCGGCGCGCTCGCGGGAAGCTCGCTGACGATGATATCAGCGTTCCGCTTTATGCTAAACGGCGGCTTCGGACTCAGCCTGAGCGATGTCAGCGCCATGTCCAGCGGCAACGCTGCGCGCGAGCTCGGCATCTACGACCGCACCGGTTCCATTGCCGCAGGCAAGCAAGCCGATCTCGTGCTGCTCGACTCTTCGCTCAACGTTACGCATACTTGGGCGGCTGGCCGCACGATTTATTCGGCAGAGCAGCAATAAGAAGCTTAGATTTTATTCATACAAAAGAGCCGAAGGGAATCATTAGATTCGCTTCGGCTCTTTTGATTAAAACGTATTATATACATTTTCGCATTCTTCCGCGGTCGGCTCATAAAAGCAGTGCTTCTTCCATCGTCCTGCTAACGGCTGATTATACCAGGTTGGCGGACATGGGCCGGGATTTTCGAACGTTCCTGGACGGAAATACCATAGGGAGAATTTACCCGGCCAATTCCGTTCCCCGTTTACAGACCGTTGCGCCAGACGTCGTTCCCTATCTCTTGCGCCTTGATAGTACATACCATGTTGCAAGGCTTCGAATGCATGAGGCTGGTTGATCATTTGCGGAATTGTCCGGATTTCTTTAAAATCGGAGCAATTCGCTCTTATTCGGTTAATACCGACATTTCCAACAAGGAGCATGCCCATCTCGCCTTCGGTCTCAGCTTCGGCGCGGAGCAACCTTGCCAACATATCAATATCCTGTTTCCTGGCTTTTACGACTGCCATTGGCTCACCTCTTTGTATTTCTAGACTCATCATATTATGGGTGAAGCGGAAGTGTTACCCTATCTGCGCCACTCCAATGTAAGCTTGCAACATTTTCCCAATACCTCTAGTCTGATTATATAAATGGATTCGAAGGTGGTTATCGGATGGTTTGCTCAGGTAAAAGTCGGTTTGTACGGCTAGCGAAGGTACTTATGATCGTTTGTTTATGCTTTCTGTTTGCCGCCGAGACAGAAATTCATGCTGAGAAGTCAGGGGTGCAACTCGAAAGCGCAAGCCTCGAAAGGATCGTAAGAATGGCTTTGCAAAAGCCCGAAGGCGAACTCACCCGGGAAGATATGGCAAGCCTGCGCTCGGTGGCAGGGTACAGGGTTACGAGCTTGAAAGGACTGGAGTACGCCGTCAATTTAAGAGAGCTTCGTATTATGAACGGGGATGTCAGCGATCTGAGTCCGCTCTCGGGACTTCGCCAACTACAGAACATTTCCTTATATGACAATAAAATATCGGATCTTAGCCCGTTACGGGAGCTAAACCAGGTTGCTCACCTGGACTTATCCATGAATAAAATAACCGATGTAACATCGTTGCAATCCATGACGACTCTTAAAACGTTGGACCTGTCGGTAAATTTTGTAGCCGATCCGAAGCCGTTAAACGCTTTGACGAAGCTGGTGAGTCTGGACTTGAGCGATAATTTCATTGCGGATTTTAGCGGATTGCAGGACATGACTGAACTCGAATATTTAAATGCGGACGGGAACCTGTTCACGGATTTATCCCCGTTCGGACATCTCGATGCATTGCTTACGCTTAACGTTACCAACAATAAAGTGAAGGACCTGACACCTGTACAGCAACTAAAGTTTTTAAGTGTCGAGATATCCAATACGGATATAACAGATCTTTCACCTCTGGAAACGATGAGCACATTAAAAGTCATTTACGGCGCGAATACGTTGCTCTTAAACGAACGATCGAAACAATTTATTGAAAAATTTAAAGCAGTAGGAAATTCGGTTTATCCGGATAACCCCTATACGTCGCCAAAGGTGTTCATCAATCAGGAGGTTCAAATGTTCCCGGTTCGCCCGATTCAGAATAAGGGAAGAGTTATGGTCCCGCTGCGTGCGTTATTGGAGTGGATCGGCGCTGAATTTATATGGGATGGAAAGACCAGACAGGTCGCTATGAGCTATAAGGGTTCGGAAATCATTTTAACCATCGATTCCAATGAAATGCTCGTAAATGGCAAGAAACAGAAAATGGATGCTAAACCTTACATCGAGGATGGGTACACGATGGTTCCTATTCGATTTGTAGTCGAATCGTTTGGTTTCAATCTGGAGTGGGACGGCAAACGAAGATGGGTCATGCTGTCAGTAAATTAAAGTTTGGTCGCGGCCTCCATCTTGGGCATCGTTAAAGTTACCGTTGTTCCTTCCCCCGCCGCGCTTTCGATCCGCAAGCCGTATTCGTTGCCGAAGCTGTAACGGATGCGCTCGTTTACGTTGGAGATGCCGATGTTGGACAACCTGCCTTCGGGCGACGACTCCCTCCCCTGAAGCAAATGCTCGACGGTATGCTGCGCCATTCCTTTGCCGTTATCCGCGACCGTGATGCGAAGCAGCTCGTCTTCCGACTGGCACCTGATCGTAATGAGCAAGTCGTAATCGATGCCGTCTTGGGCGTGAATGATCGCATTCTCTACAATGGGCTGAAGAATAAACTTCGGCGCCAGGCAGGTCTCCACGCCCGCTTCGACCTCCACTGCGACGTCAAAGGTCGAGCCGTAGCGGATTTTTTGAATTTCGACGTAATTGTCAATATTGCGGAGTTCTTCCTGGATCGTGACGTATTCCTTTTTATCGACGATCGTGTTTCTAAGCAGCTCGGCAAGCGCGCTTAACCCGACGCTGACGCTCTCCGCCTGGCTGAGCTGAGCCGTCCATTTCAACGAATTCAGCGTGTTGAACAGAAAGTGCGGGTTAATCTGCGCCTGCAGCATCTGCAACTCGACCTCTCGCTTCTGCTGCTGTTCCAGC
This sequence comes from Paenibacillus sp. MY03, assembly GCF_002165585.1. Taxonomy (NCBI): domain Bacteria; kingdom Bacillati; phylum Bacillota; class Bacilli; order Caryophanales; family Paenibacillaceae; genus Paenibacillus; species Paenibacillus sp. MY03. Next base: position 360,019 of record NZ_MXQD01000004.1, read on the forward strand.
TTCGTCTGCTCCAGAAGCCCATTGATGGTATCCACCATAACGTTGAATTTATCCGACAAATAACCGATTTCGTCCTTGCCGGGGTCGGAGATAGACGTATTTAAATTGCCTCTGATGATCCGCGAAGTCTGCTCTACGAGCGCAGTCAGCGGCCGATAGATGGAATTGGATATCAAAAGCGCAAAGGTTAACGACACGACGACAAGCACGCCGCTGAGCAAGAGAATGTTCCGCTGGATGCTGCGCGTCTCCAAATTCAAATAAGCGTCAGGGATCGTGCTCACCAGATACCAGCCGGAATAGATGTCGAATCCATAGGCGACGAGATGAGTTCCGCCGCTAACCTCGGCTTGGAACACGCCTTCGCTTCTCGCCTCATGCTCGCGGATAAGCGGAATCAATTCGGCGTCGGGATAGGGAGCGTGCAAAAGAATTTCGGTGTTGCGGCTGGAGACGACGTTGCCGTTGCCGTCCAGTATAAACAGATCCGTGCCGGTTCCCATATCGACGTCCGCGTACAGCTGCTGCGAGTACAAAGGTTCGCTGATGCTGACGTAAATATAGCCAAGCGGCTTGTTCCAATCTTCGAGCGAATTGATTTTGCGGGCGATGACAAGGCAGGGCTCGCCCTGCTCCGTCGAAACGTAGGACCACTGATCGCTTCCGTCCGCTTGGTCGATTAACGTGGCAAGCCTTGCGAATTCGGCTTCGCCGATGGAGCTGTAGCCCATATCGTAAATGACGGTCTCTTGTGTGGAGACGATCCTCACGTTCTTAATATTTTGGAGCAGCTCCAATTGATCGCTGAGCAATGTATTGATGTAGACGTTCATATCGCGTTTGGCGAATTCGTCGAGCGACTCGTACGACGTCGCGTATTGCTGGACGCGCGCATTAAGCATAATGGAATCGCTGAGCCCGATATACTTCCGGTTTTCGAGCTGTACGTTTTTGAGCAGTTGCTTCATGATTTCCGCCGAATAGGTGCTGATCTTCGATTCGATCGCTTCGCTGGTTTTGAGATAGGAGTAGATGCCGGACAACAAGATCGGCACCGTCGTCAGCAAAAGGAGCGCAAAGATAAGCCGCGATTTGATTTTCGTATTCCGAAGCAGTCGGTACCATCCACTTACCCATCGCATGCCGCTCATCCTCCCGGCCAGACTCTCATCCAGACTCTCGATTCCTAACTCTCCCGTTGCGCGATTCGCGGGAATGGCCTTATAGTACAAGTAAATGGCAGAACCGTCAATCATCCCATACTGGAGGTCATGCGTCGTGATACGGAAAATATCGATCGGCCTGTTCTGTGTTTTTTTCTTCGTAACATTGACAGCCTGCAAGCTGGGAGTCTCTCATGAACCTGCTCCCGAAACCGTCAAAAATGCCTCGACCGGCTTCTCGAACAAGGCGTTGACCATAGCGGTATTTGAAGGCGCTTACGGCAAATCCTATTGGGAGGAGGTCGTAAAGCGGTTCGAAGCCGACTATCCCGGCGTGCGGGTCAATATTATCGCCAACCCCAAAATCATGGACGTCATCAAGCCGATGAACATCGCCGGCAATCCCCCCGACTTCCTGTACGCGCCGTTTACGGAGAGCACCAACATGGTGCGGAGCATGATCGGCAGCCGATCGTTTATGGATTTGACGGGACTGTTCGACAGCCCCGCGCTTGGACAAGACGTGCCGCTTAAAGGGATCATGATGGACGGCATTCTGGATTACGCCAGACCCTATGGGGATGGTAAAGTTTATATGGCCCCCAACTATGTAACGACAGAGGGATTATGGTACAACAAAGCTCTCTTTAAGGAGAAGGGGTGGTCGCCTCCCCGCACCTGGGATGAATTCTGGGCGCTGGGCGAGGCGGCGAGCACCGAAGGCATCGCCTTGTTCACTTATCCGGGCGTCTACCCGGGATACATCGGCTCCATGCTTTGGTCCTCCATCGCGTCGGAGAGCGGGGTTGCGGGGGTAGAAGCCATCATGAACTACGAGAAAGGCTCCTTCGGCACGCCGGAGGTCAAGCGCGTCCTCGAGCTCTTCGAGAAGATGGCCGACAGTGGCGCGCTGATGCCCGGCACGGTCGCCCTTAACCATACTCAGGCGCAGTCCGAATTTCTGAAAAACAAAGCGCTGTTTATCCCGAACGGCAGCTGGTTGGAGGGCGAAATGAAGGATATTTCCCGCGCGGAGGGATTCGAATTCGGTTTCCTGCTCACGCCGACCTTCGAGCCGGACGACCCGCAATTTGCCCGGATCAGCTTCGAAGCGATGTTTATCCCGGAGAAAGCCAAAAACAAGGAGCTCGCGATGGAGTTTATCAAATATCAGTATCGGGACGACATCATTCGGCTAAACGCCGAGAAATCGACTGGCGTCATCGCCGTACGGAGCGGAGCCGAGCTCGCCAAGGACTCGCTGCCCGCCTCCGTGTACGACTCCGCGACGGTGTTCGAGCGCGGCGTCCAGCCGTTTCTATTCGAATGGAGGGTGACGCCGCCGACGCCTTTTAGCATCAACGACGAGGTGTTTAACCCGATCAATACGGTGATGAAAGGAGACATGTCGGTCGACCAGTGGATCGACCACGTCGAGAAGACGTTCGCCAGGCTCAGGGATTTGTTGGACAAAGTGAAGTAACTTCGCATCGCCGATCCGGCGCCAACTTGTTGGCGTCTTTTTTGTGCAATCTGTTCAAGATCGTCAAGGTACTGTTCAAGATCGTGCATGTACCGACTGCGGCGGCGGGCGATATACTTACGACAAAAGGAGGAGTCACCCATGAAAAAAACGGCAATCGCATCGCTAACGCTGGCCGCGGCCCTTACGCTCGCCGCATGCTCCGGCAACAATGCAGGAACGAACAACAACGTCAGCCCTTCCCCCGCGGGTGCGGACCCTAGCCCGGCCCCAACTGAGAATACGGGCAATGGAGGGTCCAAGCTGTCCGGAGATGTCGTGTTCTGGTCCATGTGGAGCGACACGGAGCCGCAGGCCAAAGTCATCCAAACGGCAGTCAAGGCATTTGAGACGGCCAATCCAGACGTAAAGGTCAACGTCAAATTTACGGGGCGCGAAATCAATAAGCTGATTAAGCCGGCGCTGGACGGCGGCGAAGCAATCGATATTTTCGAAGGGGATCCCGCCAACGCCATAAGCAGCCTCAAGGACCACTTGCTTAAGCTGGACGAATATGTAGGCCAGCCATCGATCGGCATGGACGGCAAAACGGTGGAGCAATCCTTGCTGCCGAGCCTCATGAGCTGGACCAAGTCGTTGTCGGTTGCGGCGGGTCTCGAAGAAGGCTACTACGCCCTGCCGCAGCAGCCTTTCGCGGTGCTGTTCTTCTACAACAAAGAAGTGTTCGAGAAAGCCGGAGTAACTACGCCTCCGACGACTTGGGATGAATTTATGAGCGCGAATGAAAAAATCAAACAATCCGGCGTCGATCCCATCACCTTCGACGATGCATACCGCGACCTGTTTATCGGCGGTTACCTCAGCAGCGCGATGGGACACGAATGGGTCGATCAACTCGTAAACGACAAAACCGGCGACATGTGGAAGGATCCCATCGTTCTCCAGTTTGCGAACGACATTGTAACGATGCGCGAGAAAGGTTACTTCTCCAAGAAGATCGCCGGCAGCAAGTACCCGGCCGGGCAGCAAGATCTGGTGCTTGGACAATCCGCCGCCTATCTCAACGGCACCTGGCTGCCGAACGAAGTATCCGCGACTGCCGGCCCGGACTTCAAGTGGGGGGCGTTCCAATTCCCTACAATCCCTAACGGCAACGGCAAAGGCGGTCATAAGGAACTGACCTTCGGCGCTCAGGCGTTAATGTTGAACAAAAAAAGCGGCAACAAAGAGGCGGCGATGGAGCTGGTCAAATATTTGATCGGCAAATCCGCTCAAGAAGGCATGGTCCAGCAAGCGCAGGCGATTCCCGCCACGGTCGACACCGAGTGGCCGGCCGCGCTCGCAGAAGCCAGCGCGGCCATGGATCGCGCGGAGTTGAATCAGCCATGGGGAGCCGGCATCAATAATAACGCCGATCTTGCCATGAGCACGATCATCCCCGTCTTTATGGAGCTTGTCTCGGGCAAGATGACCGCCGAAGAATACGTCGCCAAGATGAGCGCCGAGGCGAAGAAATTCCATAGCGCGGGCTAATCCGGGGGCAGTGCCGACCATGTGCAGCAATTCGCGAGAGTTGCTGCATACAGGTCGTCTTCGGTCCCATTTTACACCCAGGAGGGAAACGACATGCGCATCACCAGATCGACCATTGCCTTATTTCTGCTGCCGGCGGTCGTGCTGTACCTCTGCATCTTCCTATATCCGACCGTTCGCGCGCTGCTCATGAGCTTCTTCGAAATCCCGAACATCGCGAGCCGTATGTCGGACTGGTCGTTTATCGGCTTCGACAACTACTGGCAATTGCTCCACAACTCCTATTTCATCGATTCGGCCTGGAACGTGTTCAAAATATGGCTGATCGGCGGCATCATCGTCATGGTTTTCGCTTTTCTCTTCGCTGCCATTCTGTCGTCCGGCGTCAAGGGCAAAAGCTTTTGGCGGTCGCTCGTCTATTTGCCCAACACCGTCACACCGGTCGTGCTTAGCGTCGTTTGGCTCCATTACATTTTCAATTCCAGCTACGGGTTCCTGACGACCGTCTTCCGCTTCCTCGGACTGGACGGCCTCGCCGATTTGCAATGGACGAGCGACGACCACCTGTTCATGTCCATGCTGATCGCTTATTGCTTCGGCTCCATCGGCTACTTTATGCTGCTGTTAAACGCGGGCATGGAGCGTATTCCGCACGACTTCTACGAGGCGGCTCTGCTGGAGGGAGCCGGACCATTGACCAAGTTTTTCCGCATTACGCTGCCGCTCCTGCAGGATGTTTTCCGCATGACCCTGGTGCTTTGGACGATCACAGCGATCAACTTCTTCGTCTGGTCCGCCACGTTCGGGCAGGAAAGTCCCGAGACGATGACGCCGGGTTACTACATGTACATCAAGGTGTTCGGCGCCAAGTCGAGCGTCTATCAGGAGTCTGCTTTTAACGTAGGAGCGGGCGCAACCGTCGGCGTTATCATTACGGTGTCCATTCTTGTCATCTCGGCCATCATCAACTTCTTGTTCCGGCGCCAAGAGCGTCTCGAATATTAACCGGAGGACTTCGCCATGGCCAATAAAATCCGTTACGTCCCGCTTTATCTCTGGCTGATGTTCACGATCGTCCTGTTCGGCTTCGCCATCCTGGCGTCGTTTAGCACGACAAGAGGCATCTTCACGAATGAACTTTTCGAGAGCGGCCTGCATGTCTCCAATTATCTCGTTTTGTTCAAAGACATGAACATGGGCCGTTATTTCCTCAACAGCGTTATCTACACGGTGAGCGCCTGCATCGGCGTCCTCGTCGTCGCGGCGCCTGCCGCCTACATCTTGGGCAGAGTCCGCTTCCGGGGCCGAAGACTGGTGGAGACGATGTTCCTGTCCGCGCTGTCCATCCCGGCGCTGCTTATCACGATTCCGTTGTTCACCATGTTCGTTCAGCTAAAGCTGACGGGCTCCCTCCTGACGCTTGTGCTGATCTATATTTGCACCAACGTGCCGTTCAGCGTTTTCCTGTTGTCGGGCTTCTTCTCCTCCATTCCGAAGGAGCTGGAGGAGTCCGCCGCCATCGACGGCTGCGGTCCGGTCAAGTCGTTCGTCAAGGTGATGCTCCCCGTCGCCCAACCGGGCCTCATCACGGTATCGATCTTCAACTTCATCGCCATCTGGAACGACTATATTTTCGCGCTGATTTTCGCCAACAACCCGAAGACGCACACGTTGGCACTGGCGCTGCAATCCATCGTGCAGGGCTTTACCAACTCCGGCAACTATGCCGGCATCTTCGCCGCTTCGATGGTCGTATTCGTTCCGACATTCGTCCTGTACATCTTTATCTCGGGTAAAATCGTATCCGGCATAACGGTAGGCGCGGTTAAAGGATAAAGGCACTCTTCGCTCGAATTGGTTCTATATCCGCAACATAGAACGAAGGAGGGATGGCGATGCTGCGCGTTATTATCGTCGACGATGAACGGACAATCCGGGTTGCCATGCGCACCATGATCTCCTGGGAAGAAAACGGCCTGGAGTTGGTCGACACCGCCGCCGACGGCAAGCAAGCGCTTCAATTAATCGACGCCTCCCCGATCGATATCGTCATTACCGATCTCAAGATGCCGAACATGAACGGCATCGAGCTGCTGCACGCCTTGGCGGAACGCGGCTTCTCCGGACGAAGCGTCGTGCTCAGCAACCATGGCGATTACGAGCTTGTCCGGGAGGCGATGAAGATCGGCGCCGTAGACTACCTGCTTAAGCTGACTTTGCGGCCCGACGATCTACTCCAGGCAATCGGCAAGGCGGGCGAGCTGCTGTCCCGGGACCGCAAGGACCGGGAGCATCGCCTGCGCCTTCAGCGCGAGTTGACCGAAACGCAACTCGAGAAGCGCAATGCCGCCTGGAAGGAGCTTCTTCTGGAGGACGACGGCGGATTAAAGGACGCAATCCGCGAAGCGGAGCGATGCTCCATTCCGCTCGACCGGCTGGAGGGGCATCTGTTTTACGTCTCCATCTGCAGATACAAGGAAACGCTGGCGACCGGCAAGCTGAAGAACAGAAAGCTGCTGCACTTTTCCGTCATCAATATTATCAAAGAGATCGCGTCGAACGTGACCGACATGGAACTGGTCGACTTTGGCGACGGGCACTATGCCGCCCTGCTGTATGATACGGCTTGGACCGAGGAAGGCGCGGACAGCTTGCAGCTTGCTTCCCATATCGTTAGGCTAATACGCACGTATTTGAACCTGGACGTCAACGTCGCGATCAGCGGTCGGTTTGACGGACTGGGCCAGCTGCGACAGCAATTCCGGTTATGCCGCGGCGCGTCCGTCATCAGCTTCTATCGGGAGGCGGGGTTCGTGCTGACGGCTTCTTCCGTCACATTTGACGAGAGGCTGACGGGCACGCGGTTTCCCGATTGGTCCGCCGGCTTCAAGTCCGCCTTCGAAGAAGAAAACGGAGAACGGCTAGATGCGCTAATGTCCGGCATACTGGGCGAAATGTCGGATGCGTGCTGCGCGCCGGAGCTCGTATGCAATGTCTTCCTGATTCTGTTTACCGATCTGGAGCACATCGTCGCCAAGTGGCGAAAGCTGAACGACCGCAGCGTCGAGTCGTCTGGCGGCGGCTCCATGACAGCGTTCCGGCAGCGTATTATACAGGCCGAATCGCTGGGACAGCTCACGGAGGCGGCACGGGAGGCGCTGCGCCATCTCTCGTCCATGCTGCGGGACGCCAAGCGGCATAGTTGCCGCAAGGAAGTGCTGCAGGTCATCGCCATCCTGCACGAGCGCCTGGACGACAAGATGACGCTGGATATGCTGGCCACAAGCGTCAGCCTCAACGAAAGTTATCTCTGCCGGATTTTTAAGCAGGATACCGGCAAGAGCATTTTTCAATATATTAACGAGCTCAAAATAGACCGCGCCGTGGAGCTCCTGAAGCAACGAGACGCGCGCATCAAGGAAGTCGCATTGTCGGTCGGGATCGAGGACCCTTTTTATTTTAACCGGCTGTTTAAGAAAATGGTCGGCGTAAGCCCCTCCGAATACCGCAAAAACGTGTTGGAGGGCCATCATACCTAACGCCAGGAGGCTGAGATTCATGGCTGTGTATCCATCCATGCTTCAGTTGGACGGAGCCCCTATAGAAGGCAACAATCCGCTGCCCATGTTCATGAGCCGCAATCGGAACCGGGAAACGAACGACAACGGGACATTGACCGAACGGCAGCGCGAAAAGCTCGGATACGAGACGGGGGAGCGTTACTTGCCTTACCGCATGCAAGACCGTTACTCCCGTAAACTCCAACCGATGAATATCGAAACGATCGTGCTCGAGAACGAGAAGCTGCGCGCCACCTTTCTCCCCCGCTATGGCGGCAGGCTGTATTCCCTCGTCGACAAAGAGACCAATCGCGATATCTTGTATGCCAATCCCGTCTTCCGCCCCGGCAATCTCGCGATTCTAAACGCTTGGTTCTCGGGGGGCATCGAATGGAACATCGGGCAGGTCGGTCATACGTTCGGCACCTGCTCCCCCATGCACGCCGCCAAGTTGGCCGACTCAAACGGCCATGAGTTCCTTCGCCTGTTTGATTACGAGCGCTGCAAAAACGTGTTCTGGCAAATGGATTTCCATCTGCCTCCCGGCTCGGAGCAATTGCAGCTCCATGTCCGGATCGTCAACGATAACGACGTTTCGGTGCCCATGTATTGGTGGACGAATATCGCGGTTCCGGAGACACCGCAGGCGCGCGTATTTTCGGAAACGGACGAGGTGATCTATATCGACCACGGCGTCAAGGGATTCGGGCTCGGCACCCTTCCCCTGCTGCCGACCGTTCCCGGCGCCGACGTGTCGTATCCGATGAACTTCCCGTTCTCGAACGAATATTTTTTCCAGACGCCGGAGGCGGCCAAGGCGCCGTGGGAAGCGGTCGTCTATGAAGACGGCAGGATGTTCTACGAGCGTTCCTCCTCTTTGCTGCGTTACCGCAAGATGTTCTGCTGGGGCCATCATGCCGGCGGCAGGCGCTGGTGCGACTTCCTGTCGCGTCCCGGCGAAGGCAACTATATCGAGATTCAAGGCGGCTTCGCTCCGACGCAAATGCATGGGCTGGACATGCCGCCGGACACGGAGTGGTCTTTTACCCAAGTATTCGGCATGTCGGACGTGGCCGTCGATCGGGCGATCGGACCAGACTGGCACCCGGCGAACGGATATGTCCGGGATCAAGTGGAGCTGCGGATTCCGCAAGAGGAGCTGCTGAGGCTGCACGAAACGCTGGCGGAGGAAAGTTTGAAGCCGCCTGGCGAAACGCTGTTCGCGGGCTCCGGCTGGGGATCGCTCGAACAGGCTCGCCGCGAGCGGCAAGGCCTAGGATCGCTGCCGCAAGGCTTTGTATTCCCTCCGCTCGATCCGGAAGACGCGGATGCCGAATATGCGGATTGGCTCCGCTTGCTCGCGGATGGTCGCATGCCGGAGCGAACACCGGAAGAGCAGCCCCGCTCCTGGATGGTACAGGACGAATGGTTGACGCTGCTGTCCGACATTGTGTCGACAGTCCGCCATGGCAGCTGGAACGAGCATCTCCATCTCGGCGTCATGTTATACGAGCATGGCCGCGAGGAAGAAGCCATCGAGGCGTGGCGTACGTCGCTCTCCCTGCAGCCGTCCATATGGGCGTACCGCAATCTTGCGGAAGCGATGCGACGCGACGGGAAGCTGGCGGAAGCACTAGCCTATTGGGACGAGGCGCTGTCTTTGACTCCAATCTTCCCGGATCAGGCGCTCTCCGAAGAATATATCCGGCTGCTGATCGAGGCCGAACGCTACCAAGATGCTTGGAGCTTTTATAAATCTCTGCCGGGCAAGCAACAATCCGCGGACCGCATTCAGATCATCGTCGGGGCGGCTGCGCTGGAGCTGGGAGAAGAAGCATTTATCAACCGCCTGTTCCTGCAGGAATTCGCGGTCATCCGCGAAGGGGAGCTGCTGATCATCGATCTCTGGTACGGCTATCACGCGAGGAAGCTTGCGAAAGAGCTCGGAGAACCGTTCGGCGAGCAGCATATCAAGGAGGTGAAGCTGTCCTTTCCGCCGCCTAACAATATCGACTTCCGGATTGTAGGCGAGTAGAAGAATGCTAGCGCGTTCAGTCAGAGGAACTTCACAATTAGGAGGAATGAATGGTGAGTGTAAAATTCAGATTTTATTCTGTACCTGCAATCGCCTTCCTGGTCATCGCGCTATTAATGGGGATGATAGCGCTGGAGAAACCGAACTCTACGAACGCGTATCGGACAGAAGTGTTCTTCGACGATTTTGAAGGCGACGAGCTCGACACCAACAAATGGCTGAAGGCTTACAGACAATGGGGAGGCAGCGGCGCCAACGGAGGCGTTCTGCCTCAGAACGTGTCGGTTGACGACGGAAAGCTGATCATCGAGGCTTATGGAGATCAATATTCCGGTTCTGTCAAAGGCATAAACAAGGACTACTCGCAGCGCGCCGACGGCAAGCGCGTTGGCGGAGCGATCGCTACCAAAGATTATTTTGCCTCGGGCAGCTACGAGGTTCGCATGAAGGTTGCGCCTTCGCTTGGCGTTGCCTCCGCGATCTGGACGTTCAGCTATCAAGAGTTCTATCCGGGAGATCCCGCCTACAAGGAAAAGCCCGTTGGCGGGCAAGACTATTACGCCGTCAACCATGAGATCGACATGGAGTTCCCTGGCAGACCCGGTCCCGCGCATACGAATATCTCCTACGATCGGGGACTGTTCAATACGTGGATCGGAGAAAACGAAGACGAATATACGACCGAATACGTAGAGCTTGGGCAAGCGGTCAACGACGGCCAGTTCCACACGTACCGGTTCGACTGGCATACGGGCGGCGACGGCGAGCAGAAACGCGTCGAGTTCTACATCGACGACGTATTGCTTCAGACCAACTACGACCATGTGCCGACCAACGCAAGCCGCCTCTGGATCGGCGCCTGGTTCCCGAACAACTGGGCGGGCACGCCGAACTTCGACACCGAGACGCTGGATGTCGATTGGGTTCGCATTACGCCGTTCGAGCAGCCCGGCGACGATTGGTTCCCGGAGTCGTTCCCGAACGACGGCTGGTCCGACCGTGATCCTGCCGCCCAGACCGACGTTTTGTTCGACGACTTCACGGGCGATGCGCTGGATCCCGGCAAATGGAAGATCGCCAATAAAAACTGGGGCGGTCAGCTCGGCGGGCAAATGAGCTTTAACGGCGGAGTCGTGCCGCAGAACGTAAAGTTGCGTGACGGCAATCTGATCTTAGAAGCCCATGGCAACAAATACACCGGACCCGTCATGGGCATCAACAAGGACGGCAGCCAGCGAACCGACGGCAAGCGCGTCGGAGCCGCCGTGGCGACCAACGCCTACTACGGCTCGGGCTCGTACGAGGTGCGAATGAAGGTTGCGCCGAAGTTTGGCGTCTCGTCGGCCCTCTGGACCTTCCACTACCAGGAGCTGTATCCGGCCGATCCCGGCTTCCAATGCAAGCCGGTGGGATGCATCGACGATGACGGCTATTACGCGATCAATCACGAGATCGACATCGAATTCCCGGGACGGCCGAACGCCGCGCACGAAAACTTCTCGTTCAGCAAGGCGCTTCTTAATACATGGGTCGGCGAGAACGAAGACGAATATACGACCAACTACACCGATCTGGGTTCGCCTCAGGACGACGGCCAGTTCCATACGTATCGCTTCGATTGGCATACGGGCGACTCCGGCCAGACGCCGCGCGTCGAATTTTACGTCGACGACCAACTGGTGAACACGACCTATACGCATGTCCCAACCAACACGGCAAGATTCTGGATCGCGGCGTGGTTCCCTCGCAACTGGGCGGGCAAAGCCAACTTCGACACGACGGAGATGGTCGTCGACTGGGTTCGCATTACGCCGTTTAACCAAGCAGGCGACGTCGCCGTTCCGGAATCGTATTTCCCTGGCACGAACGATTGGGCTTCTTTCGATCAATACCCGAAGGCGCAATCTACCGGCGGCACGCCTTCGCCGACAGCGACGCCGAGTCCAACGCCTACGATTACGCCAAGTCCATCCCCTACGCCAACTCTGAGTCCGACAACAACGCCAAGTCCGACGCCTACGCTCACGCCCACTCCGACCTCCGGCCCGAACTTGATCGTCAATGGCGGCTTCTCGGACACGACCGGCTGGACGGATATTTCGGCATCTCCCGCATCGGCGTTGATCTCGGGAGGTAAGCTGAACCTAAGCCCGTCAACCGCTTTTTCCGCCGAATCTGAGCAATACGTAGCCGTGACGCCGAACCAATCCTATACGATCAGCGCCGACATGTGGAGCTCGGATAACGCGACATACGGTTATTTGCGGGTTTACAACGGCTCAGCCGTTCATGAGGTCGGCGACTACCGCAGCTTGGTGCAGAACAAGCTGCTCACCTTTACCGCCGCGGGCTCCCAGGTACGCGTCGTGCTGCATGCTTACAAGCAACAGACCGGCACCTTCTACTTCGACAATGTCATAATGGAATAGCGGGCCTCAACTGCGGAACGCATTGGATTTGCCTTTAAAATAAAACAGCGGCATGCCCTGGACGATAGAAAAGTCCTGGGATGCCGCTGTTTTATACTAGTCCGTTACATAAACCGCAACGCCGTGCCTCTCAAGCTCTGCGGCGAGGGCTCCCGACAGAGTCTGATCGGTAATGACGGCCTTCAGCTCTGCGACGCCCGCTACCGAGAACAACGAGTTGCGGTTGCTCTTCGTGTGGTCGAATACGGCATACGTTTCCTGCGAGCGCTTGATAAGCGCCTTCGCGATCTGCGCCTCCTGCTCGGAGTAAGAAGAGATGCCGCCCGCTGCCGAGATGCCGTCTATGCCGATGAACATCTTGCCGATATGGAGATTCGTGATCATCCCTTCGCCCAAAGGCCCGCATAACTCGAAGCTGTTATGGCGCATAATGCCGCCCGTGACGACAACCTGGATCTGACTGCCTGCCAGTTCCATCGCGATATTGACCGCGTTTGTCACGACGGTAATGCCCTTGCGCAGCTTGAGCAGCTTCGCGAGCAGGAAGTTGGTCGTCCCGCCGGAAAGGCCGATGACGTCCCCTTCGTGAATCAGCGTCGCGGCAAGCGCCGCGATCTTCTCTTTCTCGAGAATAGAGAGTCCTTCCTTCTCCGCGAAAGGCAGCTCTCGCATCGTCCCCATGCCATCGTACATGGCTCCGCCGATCGTGCGAATAACGGGATATACGCCTTCCATCTGCTCCAAATCTCTGCGCGCGGTCGCCTCCGAGCAGCCGAACCGCTCCACCATCTCCGTAATCGTAATGCGTCCCTGCTGCTTTAACAGCTGCAAAATCGCTTCCCTCCGTCGCTGGCCCTTGGAACCTCCGGTAAGCTCCGTCGTCATTAGCGTTCCACCCACGCCTTCGCCGACATCCGCTGCTCCACGACTTCCCATTCCGGCAACGCTTCCCAATCGCCGCGCATCTGAACGACGAGCGAGCCGTTAATGCTGGCGAGACGAACGGCCTCTACGGGCGACATGCCCTTCATCAGACCCGCAAGGAAACCCGCGCAGAAGCCGTCGCCTGCGCCGACGGTATCCACAACCTGCTCCGCAGGGTAGAAAGGAATGGAAGTCTCTTCGCCTTTATTAAGCACTATCGTCGAGTCTCCCATTCCTTTAACTACGCTGATTGCCTTAAGCTCTGCAAGCTTGGCTTTGACCTCCTTGTAATCGTCGGTCTGATACAACAGCTTCAGCTCGTCCCAGCCCGGCAGGAAATAATCCGCTTCCTGTATAAGCGGCAGCAAGGTCTCGCGAGCTTCCTCGATGGACCATAACTTCAGCCTAAGGTTAGGATCGAAGCTGATCTGCACGCCCGCTTCCTTGGCGACGTCTATGGCGCGGCGGACCGTACTGCGGCAGCTATCGCTGAGCGCGGTCGTAATGCCGGTGATATGAAGCAGCTTCGCTCCGCGGATGTAGTCCTCGTCGAGATCCTCGGGACGCATGCGGCTGGCAGCCGAATGTTTGCGGAAATAATGGACGGCGAGACGGCCCGCCACATGCTCGCGGAACATCATCCCTGTCGGCGCTTCGCCGCTTAGGTTGGCGCGGGATACATCGACGCCTTCGCCGCGAAGCGTTTTCAAGATCAGCTTGCCAAACGGATCGTTGCCAAGCGCGCCGAACCAGCCTACGGAAGCACCCAGCCTTGCAAGTCCGATGGCCACGTTGCTTTCCGCGCCTCCGAACCCTTGCTCAAGCTTGGAAGCCCTCTCAATCGCCTTGTGCTCTTCCGGCATAAAGAGAGCCATTGTCTCTCCGAACGTTACAATCTGTGGTGAACCCTCACGCACGGCAACTTCCCCCTCAATGTACTAACAACTCAAATTATTATTTTAGAATCGGAATACCATAAAATAAACGATTGCTACATATAGCACGAGAATAATCAAGCTCATGATCTTTGCATTATTGACGTAAGCTGTCGTACTTTGACCCGACTGGATAGCCGATACGATTCCCTTAAGCGGCTTGGATGCGATTCCGCCGAGAGCGGCAATGCCAAGAAACAAGAGCGTTATGATAATCATCCAGGCGACGGCGTAATCGCCTTGGGACATCAGATATCCGCCCGTCAGCAGCTGCACAATGAGAAAGTATTGCGCAATGCGATTGGCGGATAATAGTCCCTTCGCCAAACCGGCTTGTCCGTTCCCGTCGCTTTTGGAGGCTCCCCCCAGCATAATCGGCAGCACGACATAAAACCCCATTCCGACTGCTCCTAACACGTGTAACAATACCATTGCTTCATACATGTCCTATTCCTCCTGTTTCAATTTACCTATAGCTAATAGTTTATCAGAATCCGCGATATTTTCAAATGTACGATAAAAAAAGAGCGCCTCAGGCGCCGTGGTTTCCCTCGGCCTCTTGAGGCGCTTCGCGCTTTACAGCGCGTATTCCTTTAATTGATTTCGAGTCAGCTGCCTTCCCTCTTCCTCCTCCCTCTTCTCTCGCTTCTCCTCCATGCAAGCCCGGCATCTGGCCTCCGTGTCGCACTCGTTCGCGTCGGGACAGGTATAGCAATGATGCAGCATGAATTGGGTCAGCTCGTTGTCGACGTCCTCGTTCTTTGCCTGTGCAGTCATGTTCAACGCCTCCGCTTCCTTGAATTGTGATCGTATTAAAGCGTATTTCCGTTCAGTTTGCCGCCCGCTCCCGCTCCTGTTCCCGTTCCCGCCGCTCCGCCTCTGCCTTTTACACGAAGCCAGCCTTTGCGAATGATCGGCAGCAGGTAGTGGTCAAGTCCGAATCTGCCGGCGTTGGTTCCTGCAAGGAGTACGATTACGCCCAGCAGTACCAGCCAAGGGTTTGTGCTTACCGTTCCCGCGAAGAGGAACATGAAGTTCATCGCGAGTCCGAAGAAAGCGGCCGCCGCCGTCAGTCCGCCGACGATCAACCCTACGCCGACCAGGAACTCACCGACGGGGATCAAGATGTTAATGAGCTTTACGTTAGGCAATGCGAAGTGCTCGATGAATTTGGTGAATGTCGGATACACCAGTTCGTTCGTTGCTTTATCCATGACAGGGTTGGCAACGGCGTTTTTCAAGTATCCTGTTGCATCAAAGCCTCCTTTTAGTTTATGGAAGCCCGCATCCAGCCAAGCCCAGCCGACAATCAACCTTACAATCGTTACGATACCAGCAGCGTACACATTTTCTCTCAGCCATTTCATCATGATTGTTCACTCCCATAGTATAGTATGTGATTTATTTCACATTATTGAGTAGAGGAATCCGTCATTTAGACGAATACGACTTCTTGCGATTTTCTGCGGCAGGATCGCCGCTTGACTCTGGCGAAGCGGATTCCTTGGCATCCGATGACGAAAGCCGTCTTGTTCATGGCCTTCAACCTCCTTCTTGATTCTTATTATAAGCTACGATTTTGAATGGGTATGTGATTTAAATCACAATGTATTAATTTTTCCGCGAATGCGGAATTCTGAGCGTAACGATCGTTCCCCTGCCAAGCTCCGACTCCACGTTAAGACTGCCTCCGGCTATCCGGGCCCGCTCTGCCATGCTAAAGCGTCCTACGCCTACAGAGACTGCAGTGGTATCGAAGCCGGCGCCATCATCGACGATCCGGACTACAACCTCTTCGCCGTCTTCAAGAATCGATACCGCGGCATCGGACACGTCTGCATACTTGGCGATATTCGTCAGCGCCTCCTGGATAACTCTATACATCACCGTCTCGACTCGGATACCGAGACGGGTCGCAAGCTTGCATTTAAAATCGATTTCGATGCCGTAATGCGACTCATAATTGCCGATATACGAGCGAATCGCCGGTTCAATGCCCATATCATCCAATACCGATGGGCGCAGCTCCCATGCAAGACCGCGGACCTCCTCGATGATGCCGGCTACATTTTCCCGCAAGAACCGCAAATCGCCGACTTCCCGATCCGGATTCGCAATGACGCGATCCAACTGGATGAGCAACGAGAACAAGCTTTGTCCGATGCCGTCGTGGAGCTCCCTGGAAAACTTCTTGCGTTCGTCCTCCTGGATCGTCAACACCTTCTCCAGAGTCTCCTTCAGCTCTTCCTCCACCTTCTTGAGACGGGTAACCTCGCTTCTGATGGCCAAATACTGATACGGTTTTCCGTTCTCGCCGACAAAAGGCACAATCGTCGTATTCACCCAATAATTCGATCCGTCTTTGGCGCGGTTCTTAATATCGCCCGACCATACTTTGCCCGAACCGATCGTCGCCCAAAGCTCCCGCATAAACGACTTGGGATGATAACCTGAATTAATGATCCGATGATCTTTTCCCATCAGCTCTTCGCGCGGATACTTGGAAATTTCGCAAAATTTATCATTCACGTATACGATTTTGCCTCTCGCATCCGTAACGGCTACAATCGACGATTCATCGAGCGCAAACTTCACGTCCGCAAGTTGCTTGAGCGACTGGCGCAGCTCCTCGCGGAACCTCACGTCACTTACATGGTCTGCCAGCTGGGACAACAAAGCGTCGACCCGTCCCGCAATCATTCTGTTGCCTTGAAGGCTCTCCCCGGCATTCTCGCCTTTAGTCAAATTGCAGCAGTCCCTTCTTCATAGCGTATTGAATCAGCTCCGGCCGCGTCTTCAGTCCCAACTTCTCCATGACGTTGCTCTTATGAGACTCTACCGTCTTCACGCTAATAAAGAGAAGCTCGGCGATCTCTTTATTGCCATATCCCTTGGCCGCAAGGGACAGCACTTCCCTCTCTCTCTCCGACAAGGAGTCGAAGGCGTCGCTTTCATCCTTTTTCGCGCCAGCCACATAACGATTCATCAGCTGCCTGGTTGCCGACGGATACAAGTAGGCTGCCCCCGAAGATACGGTGCGAATCGCGTTCAGCAGCTCTTCGTGGGGAGCGCTCTTTAGGACGTACCCCGATGCCCCCGCCTCAATCGCGCGGAATAGATATTCCGAATCGTCGTGCATCGACAACATAAGAACAGCCACATCGGGCAGCAGCTTTTTGAGCTCCGACGCAGCTGTAATTCCGTCTTTCCCTTGAGGCATGCTCAGATCCATAAGGACGACGTCCGGATGATGCTCCATCGCCGCCCGAATGCCTTCGTCTCCGTCGGCGCCTTCTGCCACGACCTCGATTTCTCCCTTGCTGCTAAGCAGCATCTTCAGGCCGGAACGAACCATGGCATGGTCATCCACGATGACAATCCTAATCATCCCACTCCTCCATTCATCATGACATTCCATTTCCCCCCATCATACCGCCAGAGTGCCGATAGTTCAATCCATAATGGCATTTTGGAGGAAATTTGCCGAATTTTAATCTCCTCAAACGAATGCGCCTCCTCCCTTCTGCCAACCACAAGAACGCTGCTTCCGTATTCGTTCGCGGGCGCAGGCAAAGGAATGGCGATCGCGGCTGCCAGCCGCTCCGCCAGCATGACGGGACATTCGCCAAGCATATGGGCATTTTTCTCGGCGCTTGCCTGATAGGGTACTCCGAGCCGAATAGCCATGCCGCCTACACCCAAGCCCGATCTCAGCTCCATTCGCGCAAGGCGCGAACTGCTTGCACCATAAGTGCTGATCCATCTGCCTCTTCGATCGGGTAAGACAAGCTTCGCCAATGCCGCAAAATCGCCTCCTAGCTCCCGTGCAGCATCTTCCAGCGCCGTTGCCAGCCTATCGTAACCATTTAGAGCTTCCCATGACTCCACAATTGCTCCTCCTCTCAAGCCTCGCTTATCCCCACCTGGGTATGCGCCCGGCCGCATCGTTAACGAGAAGTCCCCGCCGGCTGTCTGCGGGCGGGGACTTCTAGAGATTGGTCAAAAAGTCTTAAACCGGACTTTTGAACACGCACTCCTAATTACGTTACATTCGACATACTTCCTTCGGACAATTCTCGCAGCAGCATACTTCCTTCAAGTATTCAATCCGATTTACGGTATAGTGGCCGTCCTTGTACGTAATCACATTTTCCTTTTTAAGATCGGCAAGCATCCGATTGACGCTCTCGCGGGTTGCGCCGATCATGTCCGCCATCTCTGTGTTGCTGAGCTTCAGATCGATCCGGATACCTTCTTCGTTCTCTTCTCCGTAAGAATTGCATAGACGGATCAGCAACGAACAGAGGGCGCCGGTCTTGCCGAACAACATGAGATCACGGAATTTCGTCTGGGTCAGCCGATGCATCAGCCC
This sequence comes from Paenibacillus sp. MY03, assembly GCF_002165585.1. NCBI lineage: Bacteria > Bacillati > Bacillota > Bacilli > Caryophanales > Paenibacillaceae > Paenibacillus > Paenibacillus sp. MY03. The sequence continues at coordinate 378,453 of NZ_MXQD01000004.1, forward strand.
CATCCACTTCATAAATTCCAAAGCCAGGTCGCCATGCTGCCAGAGCAGAGTCTCCAGATCCTTGCGCTGGATAACGCCCACCTTGGCATCCTCCGTCACCTCTGCAGAGGTGCTGTGCGTGGAATCTTTAAAAGGCTCCATCTGGCCGATGAGATCGCCGTTTTGATGCAGATAGAGGGTCAAAGATCGGCCTGCGTCAGACATCTTCGTCGATTTGATTCGGCCTTCGAAAATGTAGAACAGCTTGTCGGCTGCGTCTCCCTCCCAGAATAGGCAGCTGCCCTTTTCTACGCTCTTGATGTACATGATGCCCCGCAGCCTCTCGAAGCTCTCGTCCGTCAATATCGCTCCGAATCCGCTCTGTCTTCCCGCAGTCACTGTCATGACGCCAATCCCTCCCGTACGTTTCTTCTATATTTATCATACGCTATGGACCGCAGCAGCCGCATCGGGGAATGCACTGATTAAACGGGAGGAATCTCCCTGAATATTCGACGGATGGCGAGGATCCCTGTCAAGCATGAGCCGTCCCGACTGAGCGGGCGGACTCCTCGATGATGCGACGCGCCCGCTTGACCTCTTCCTCATCGGGCGGCCGCACGCCTGCCAGCGGATAGTCCTTGCCGAGCCGCTCCCATTTGTACACGCCCATCTCGTGGTACGGCAACAGCTCGAGCCGTTCGACGTTGCTTAGTTCGCCCATGAATTGTCCCAGCAGGCTCAAGTCCTCTTTGTCGTCTGTATGTCCGGGTATAAGGACGTGGCGGATCCAGACCGGCTTGCGGATTTCCGACAGCCAGCTTGCGAATTTCAAAATGCGATCATGAGGCTGCGAGGTTAACCGGATATGCTTATCCGGATGAAGCTGCTTCAGATCCAACAGCACAAGATCCGTATAACTCATCAGCTCCCCTGCATGAGAAGGGTCGCAGAAGCCTGAGCTGTCCAAAGCCGTATGAAGCCCGAACCTCTCCTTGCATGCTTTGAACAGCTTGGCGACAAACGGCGCCTGCAGGGTAGGCTCGCCTCCCGTTACCGTTATGCCTCCTCCCGAACCCTGGTAGTATGGCAAGTACGGCTCAATCTCGCTAAGAATATCCTCAACCTCCACCTGCCTTCCTCCCGCCGTGTCCCAAGTATCGGGATTGTGGCAGAAGTCGCAGCGCAAAGCGCAGCCCTGCATGAACAGGACGAAGCGAATGCCAGGTCCGTCCACCGTTCCAAAAGTGTCTATCGAATGAATTCGTCCTGACATGAGTGCCACGCTCCTATCGCATGTTTAATCTAGATTTCTCCGTGGAATGTACGGCCGATGACGTCAAGCTGTTGCTCCCTCGTCAGCTTTATGAAGTTGACCGCGTAGCCCGAGACCCGGATCGTGAGTTGAGGATACGACTCCGGATGCTCCATCGCGTCCAGAAGCTGCTCGCGATTGAAGACGTTGATGTTCAGATGATGGCCGCCGCTTGCGGCATAACCGTCTAGCAGCGCGGACAGGTTGCGATGGCGAACCTCCTCTTCCTTCCCGAGCGCCTTGGGAATAATCGAGAACGTATTCGATATGCCGTCCAGGCTGTGCTCGTAAGGCAGCTTGGCCACGGAAGCCAGCGAAGCGAGGGCGCCCTTGCGGTCCCGGCCATGCATCGGATTCGCCCCTGGCGCGAACGGCTCTCCGGCTTTGCGGCCGTCCGGCGTCGTTCCCGTCTTTTTGCCGTAGACGACGTTCGACGTAATTGTCAGCACGCTCAACGTCGGAATCGCGTCGCGATACGCCCTGTGACCGCGCAGCCGATTCATGAAACCTTCTACAAGCGAAACCGCTATGTCGTCTACGCGATCATCGTTATTGCCGTATTGCGGATAGTCGCCGATAATCTCGAAGTCGACGGCAATGCCGCGCTCGTCTCTAATTGGCCGCACTTTTGCGTGTTTGATTGCGCTGAGCGAATCCGCCACAACGGACAAGCCCGCAATGCCGCAAGCCATCGTCCGGACGATATCCCTGTCGTGCAACGCCATCTCGATGCGCTCGTAGCCGTATTTGTCATGCATGTAGTGGATGACGTTCAGCGTATTCATGTACAGCTTGGACAGCCAATCCATTACGAGATCAAAGTTGGCCATCACTTCGCTGTAATCCAGCACCTCCGATGTGATCGGCGCCATGACCGGCCCCACTTGAATGCCAAGCTTCTCGTCCTTGCCTCCGTTGATCGCGTATAGCAGCGCCTTCGCCAGATTCGCGCGGGCGCCAAAAAATTGCATTTGCTTGCCGATCCGCATGGCCGATACGCAGCAAGCGATGCCATAATCGTCGCCGAATTGCGGACGCATCAGATCGTCGTTTTCGTATTGGATCGAGCTGGTCTCGGCCGAGACGCGCGCACAGTACGTCTTAAAGGCTTCGGGCAGGCTCTTGGACCATAAGACGGTCAGGTTCGGCTCGGGAGCCGGTCCCAGGTTGTACAAGGTGTGCAGAAAGCGGAACGAGTTCTTTGTTACTCGCGTACGGCCATCCAGCCCCATGCCGCCGATCGACTCCGTCACCCAAGTGGGATCGCCGCTAAACAGTTCGTTGTAATCCGGCGTGCGAAGAAATTTTACAAGTCTCAGCTTCATGACGAAGTGATCGACCAGTTCTTGTGCGCCCGCTTCCGTTAGCGTGCCCTCTTGCAGATCCCGCTCGATATAGATATCGAGGAAACTCGATACGCGGCCCAGACTCATCGCCGCGCCGTTTTGCTCCTTGATGGCGGCAAGATATGCGAAGTAAAGCCATTGCACGGCCTCGCCTGCATTGCGGGCCGGCTTCGAAATGTCGTACCCGTAAGCGGCCGCCATCTCTTTAAGCTCCGACAGCGCCCGAATCTGCTCCGACAGCTCTTCCCTGAGACGTATGACATCCTCGCTCATCACATCCGGCTCAAGCGCCAGCTGATCGGCTTTCTTCGCCTCAATGAGCGCATCCACGCCATAAAGCGCGGCTCTCCGGTAATCGCCAATGATGCGGCCGCGGCCGTAAGCGTCGGGCAGCCCCGTGACGATACCCGCCTTCCTGGCAAGCCTCATCTCAGTCGTGTAAGCATCGAATACGCCTTGATTATGCGTCTTGCGAATATCGCGGAATATAGCTTCGATCTCGGGATCCAGCTTATAGCCGTACGCCTCGCATGCGTCAATCGCCATCCGAATGCCGCAGAACGGCTGAATCGAACGTTTGAGCGGCGCGTCGGTTTGCAGCCCGACGATGGTCTCCTTCTCCTTGTCGATATAACCGGGACCATGCGAGGTAATCGTCGATATGGTATGAACATCAATGTCGTGCACGCCGCCGCGCTCGCGTTCTTCCTTAAGCAGGATGCTGACTTGATCCCACAAAGAAGTCGTACGGTCGGTCGGTCCGGCCAGGAAGCGCTCGTCCCCTTCGTAGGACGTCAAATTTTTCTCGATAAAGGAGTTAACGTCGATTCCCTTCGTCCATTCGCCGAACGCAAACCCCCGCCAAGCTTCGTTCACAGTAGTTCTGATCGCTCTATCCTTCTCCGTCGTTGCCATTCTATTCGCCTCCACTTCAGATTCACGCTTTCGCTATTCGAGCTTCGCTTTCCGCAACAATCGCCTGATACTCTTCATCCGTCCTAACGGATCTTGCGAACTTGCCGTTGACGCCTTCGCTCTCGAATGAATAGGCTTCAACCTTGACGACGTCAATGGCCGCAAGCAGCTCGGAAAACTCCGTCCGCCCGCGATCCAGCAGCTTGCCGCTAATCTCGGACACGGATCTATCGTAAATCCCGTGCAACGGAATCGCCGCCCCTCTAATAAACGGAATTGCCGCCAGGCCTCCCCCCTGCATCATTCGCGAGTAGAGAAGCATAGCTGCTTGTGATGAGGGGAACGGCATATGACAGCCCAGCACCCACACTTCCTCATTTCCAGACAAGGCAATGCCTGCATGGAACCCGCTAAGCAACCCCTCGCCGCCGAAGTAATCGCTGATAATACGGACATCCCGGTCCACCGAACGGCGCAATAAATCCGGCTCGCCTGTCACGATCGTTATTTCGTCGCAGCAGGTTCTCATTTCACGAATTTGCCTCTCCAGCAGAGTCTCTCCCCCGATTGTGAGGAATGCGCGATTTTTTCCGTTCGTTCCGCGGTGTGCGCCGCCAGCCAGAATAACGCCGGATAACAATGAGATCACTCCTCCCGCTATTGCTTTGATCATCTCTATTTCACCATAAAGGAGCATATTGGCGCTGTGAAAAAAATCACGATTTTAGGTTTATGTCGGTAATTGGATCGCTCGAACTTATAGTGGGCATTCACAAACAAACCCGCCGGTAGGATCCGGCGGGCGAACTAGAATCGTTTATGAGATAATTCCGTGCTTGCACAGCACGCCATGAATGGCAAAGTAGGAAACATCCGGCGGCAGCTCGTCCTTGATGGGACGCAGCTTTTCCGCGCCAACCTTCTCGATGGCCGCAAGAATGAGCGGCTCTTGCACTGGAGGAACGATACGATCCCAGTCTACCTCGTAGCCTTCTCCCGCCGCGCGAATGATGTGTCCTTCCACAGTGACTTGACCCAGTCCCCGCTCCTTGGCGATGTCCCCCGTCGTAATCCCTTCGTTGAACATCTCCAGCGAGAGCAGATGGCTCGGCATTTCATCTCCGGAGGCAGTTCGCGTCACTTGGGATGAAGTTCCCTGCTTACCTACGGATCCGGCTCCTCCGGCATGTCCGGTCAACCGATTCGCAGCACCGGTCCCGCCCGATCCGGCGTCCCCTTGGGATATTTCGCCCCCGAACTCCGCTACGATTCGCGCGATGTCCTCGCCGTACTTGCTCACCTTGGCCGCGCCGATCCCCTTGATGGACATGAGCTCCTCCGCATGCCTCGGCCGTGCGCCTGCAATATCCTTCAACGTAGAGTCGAAAAAAATCATGAACGGAGGCACGCTCTCCCGGGCTGCCGCTTCTCTCCGCCATTGCTTCAACGCTTCGAACAACGGCGATGATTCTGCTGCCGTCATGCCGCCGCTGGATTGCCGCACAGAAGCTCGTACGCGCTGCGTGATCACTTGCTTGCCTTCCAGCACCGGCAAGGCGTTCGCTGTCAAAGATACCGTGGGATACTGCCCTTCGCTGAGCCGCATATACCCTTCCGCCACGAGCCAGTACAGCCAGTCCGCGATTTCCTTCTCGGGCAAGCGACTCATGAGGCCGTAGGTGGAAAGCCTGTCCAGCCCGAACTCCAGCAGACGTTTGTCGCGGGAGCCCTTAAGCACCTTGGCGGCCATCGTCACGCCGAAGCGGCCTTTCATCCGGCCGACGCAGGACAACGCCATCTTCGCTTCCTCCGTACGGTCGACCGCTTCGCTCTTGTCGAGACAGCTGCTGCACTTGCCGCACGGCTGCACGTCCGTTTCGCCGAAGTAATCGACGATGAACTGCTGCAGACAGCGCTGCGTCCGGCTGTAGTTCATCATCTGATGGAGCTTGGACAGTTGGATCGACTTGCGATCCGTGTCGCCGGAGCCTTGCTCGATGAGAAATCGCTGGACCTGCATGTCGGCAGGCTCGAACAACAGGACACAGTCGCTTTCCTCGCCATCCCGGCCAGCCCTGCCCGCTTCCTGGTAATAAGACTCCAGATCGCCGGGCATTTGCCAGTGCAGTACGAAACGAACGTTGGGTTTGTCGATGCCCATGCCAAAAGCGTTAGTCGCAACCATCACACGGCTGCGATCGAAGCGGAACGACTCTTGCGCCTCCGCACGCTCGGCATCTCCGAGGCCGCCATGATATTTGTCCGCCGCAATCCCGTTTTTCTGCAGCATGGCGCATACTTCTTCCGTCTCTTTGCGGGTCGCCGCGTAGATAATGCCGGATTCGCCCTCCCGCTCCTTTATAAACTTCGCGAGGAACCGCTTCTTGTCGACGCCCGTCACAACGGAGAGCGACAGGTTCGGGCGGGCGAACCCCGTCACGTAACGGCGAGGTTCGTTCAGGCGGAGCATAGCTTCGATATCCTCGGCCACCTCCGGCGTCGCTGTCGCGGTAAAGGCCGCTACAAGCGGACGATTCTGCATGCGGCCGATCCAGCCGGCCAGCTGCCGGTAGCTCGGCCGGAAGTCATGCCCCCACTGCGAGACGCAATGCGCCTCGTCAATGGCGATTAGCGGGATTTGAAGCTGCTCCGACAACGACTGGAACATAGCGGAGTCCAGACGCTCCGGCGCGACGTAGAGCAGCTTATAGTCGCCTTGCATCGCTCCTCGCAGCACCTCCCTGTATTCGGCTGCGCCTAGCGAGCTGTTCAAAAATGCCGCCGACACGCCGAGTCGCCGCAAGCTGTCTACTTGATCCTTCATCAGCGAGATCAGCGGCGAGATGACGAGCGTCGTGCCGGGCAGCAGCAGGGCTGGCAGCTGGTAACAGATCGATTTGCCCCCGCCCGTCGGCAGAATGGCCAGCGTGTCATGCCCGTCCACGATTCCGGCGATAATGTCCTCCTGCCCTTTGCGGAAGCTGTCATAGCCATACACTTGCTTTAATAACGATAATGCTTGCTCCATTCCTCTCCCCCTCCTTCGATGGCTCCCGAAAAACAAAAGGACCCTGGCAGCATCTGTCAGGGTCCTCCTGTACCGGCCGCGTTATACGGCCGTCAACACATAATATGAATTGCCGACCGGCTGCTAACCTGCCTCGACGACATTAATAACGTTCCGTACGGATTGCGCCGAACGGTCCAACGCCGCCTTCTCTTCGTCCGTCAGCTCCAGCTCGATCACCTTTTCGATGCCGTCGCCGCCAAGCACCGCAGGCACGCCCATAAACAAGTTATTGTAGCCGTACTCGCCTTGCAGATAAGCGATAACCGGGATAATCCGTTTCTTGTCCTTCAGCACCGCTTCCGTCATCTGCACGAGTGAAGCCGCCGGTGCGTAATACGCGCTGCCGTTGCCCAGCAAACCTACGATTTCTCCGCCGCCCACGCGAGCCCGTTGCACAATGGCTTCGATGCGGTCAGCCGGGATCAGCTTCTCGATCGGGATGCCTGCAACGTTGGAGTAGCGCACGAGCGGTACCATGTCGTCGCCATGGCCGCCCAGCACGAAGCCGCGCACGTCTTCTACGGATACGTTCAGCTCTTGCGCGATAAACGTGCAGTAACGAGCCGTGTCGAGGACGCCGGATTGTCCGATAACTCTGTTTTTCGGGAAACCGAGGCTCTGGAAAGCCACGTACGTCATCGCGTCAACCGGATTGCTCAATATAATGACGTAGGCGTTCGGGCTTGTTTCCTTTACGCTCTCGCAAACGGAACGGACGATGCCCGCATTCGTGTTTACAAGGTCGTCCCGGCTCATGCCGGGCTTGCGCGCGATGCCTGCCGTAATAATAACGACATCGGAATCTTTGGCGTCTTCGTAGCTCGCCGTGCCGACGATATTCGCGTCCACGCCAAGAACCGGAGTTGCCTCCAGCATATCGAGCGCCTTCCCTTTGGTCGGGTTCTCCAGCGGCGCGATATCAAGCAATACGACGTCTCCAAGTTCCTTTTGCGCCAGCATAAGCGCCGTTGTTGCGCCTGTAAAGCCCGCTCCGACTACCGTAATCTTTTTGCGTTTGATTGCCATGAGAGTGATCCCCTTCCATTTTAAAGACGCCGAAGCCCCCAGCCTTTTAAAGGTAGTTCAAAAAGTCCGCTTCCCACCACGATGTATGCCAAGAAGCTTACTCGACATCGAATCTTGAATGCAGGCGAAACTTCCGTTGCTCACGTAGCTTCCACTACGCTCCGCTACTCAGTTTCTACCTGCCTCCAATCTTCTTGGTGCTGAAAACCGAACTTTTTGAACACGCTATTTATGCGACCGAGGGTATGCTGCGACTTTGATTACATGTTTTCGATGATTTGATCGGCGAACGCGGAGCATTTAACTTCCGTTGCGCCTTCCATCAGACGTGCAAAGTCGTAAGTAACCGTTTTGTTGTTGATGGATGTTTCCATGCCTTTGTAGATCAGGTCGGCAGCTTCCTGCCAGCCCAGATGCTCAAGCATCATAACGCCGGACAGAATGACGGAGCCAGGGTTCACGACGTCTTTGTCCGCGTATTTCGGAGCCGTGCCGTGCGTAGCTTCGAAGATCGCATGGCCAGTCAGGTAGTTGATGTTCGCGCCCGGCGCGATGCCGATGCCGCCGACTTGAGCAGCCAGGGCGTCGGACAGGTAGTCGCCGTTCAGGTTCAACGTAGCGATCACGTCGAAGTCTGTTGGACGAGTCAGTACTTGCTGCAGCGCGATGTCCGCGATAGCGTCCTTCACGATGATTTTGCCGGCTGCTTCAGCATCGGCTTGTGCTTTGTTAGCCGCGTCAACGCCTTCAGCGTCCTTGATGCGGTCATATTGTCCCCAAGTGAAGGTTTGTTCAGCGAACTCTTGCTCGGCCACTTCGTAGCCCCAGTTCTTGAACGCGCCTTCCGTGAATTTCATGATGTTGCCTTTGTGTACCAGCGTAACGGACTTGCGGCCGTGTTTGATCGCGTATTCGATCGCGGCGCGAGCCAGACGCTTCGAACCTTCAGCGGATACCGGCTTGATGCCGATGCCGGACGTTTCAGGGAAACGGATTTTGTTAACGCCCATTTCCTTCTGCAGGAACTCGATCACTTTCTTGACTTCCGCAGAACCTTCCGCGTACTCGATGCCCGCATAGATATCCTCTGTATTTTCACGGAAAATAACCATGTTAACCAGCTCCGGACGTTTCACCGGGGAAGGCACGCCGTCGAAGTAACGGACGGGACGAAGGCAAGTGTACAGATCCAGCTCTTGACGAAGCGCTACGTTAAGGGAACGAATGCCGCCGCCGATTGGCGTCGTCAATGGACCTTTGATGGCAACGATGTACTCGCGAATAGCCGTCAGCGTGTCGGCAGGAAGCCACTCGCCATATTCGTTGAACGCTTTTTCGCCGGCGAATACTTCATACCAAGCGATCTTTTTCTCGCCGTTGTAAGCTTTCTCTACAGCTGCGTCAAGAACGCGCTTGGATGCGCGCCAGATGTCGCGGCCCGTGCCGTCGCCTTCGATAAACGGGATGATCGGCTGGTTAGGAACTTGAAGTTTGCCGTTGTCAATTGTAATTTGCTCGCCTTCTGTTGGAAGCGCGTATTTCTCGAACTGTGCCATGAATGAATTCCTCCTAAAAATGGGTTGTATCTTATGATCTTGAACAGGAGAACAAGCTTCCGCTTGCTCTCTCTTCTCTGGTTGTTGTCAATTAGCGTTGCTCGATCGGGACGTACTTGGCGTTTACCGGACCGACATAGTCGGCACGCGGACGGATCAAACGATTGTCCTGGTACTGCTCCAGAATGTGTGCGCTCCAGCCGGACAGGCGGCTGATGGCGAAGATCGGCGTAAACAGATCGCGCGGAATCTCGAGCGCCGTGTAGACGGATGCGGAGTAGAAGTCGACGTTTGGCTTCAGACCCTTTTGGCCCGTTACCAGCTCTTCGATCTTAACCGACATCTCGTAAAGCTCCATATTGCCTCTCAGCTTGCCAAGCTCGCGGGACATCTTTTGCAGATGCTTCGCGCGCGGGTCGCCGTTCTTGTAGACGCGGTGACCGAAGCCCATGATTTTCTGTTTGTTCGCAAGCGCATTGTTTATGTAGCCCTCAACGTTCGCGAACGAACCAATCTCCTCCAGCATGACCATAACGGCTTCGTTTGCTCCGCCGTGCAGCGGGCCTTTGAGAGCGCCGATAGCGGAAGTAATGCCGGAATAGATGTCCGAAAGGGTAGCTACCGTTACGCGAGCGGCGAACGTTGATGCGTTAAGCTCATGGTCGGCATGAAGGACTAGCGCTTGATCCAGCGCTTTTACAGCCACGTCGGATGGCTCGTTGCCCGACAGCATGTACAGGAAGTTATGGGCGATGGATACGCCTTTTTTGGGAGCGACTGGTTCTTTGCCTTCGCGAATGCGGGAGAATGCCGCTACGACCGCAGGCAACTGAGCTTGCAATTTAATCGCTTTCAGCTGATTGGCTTCAGGCGACATGTCGTTAGCAGCTTGATCGTACAAAGCAAGACTGGAGATAGCCGTGCGAAGAGCCGCCATGGAATTCGTATTCTTCGGATACAGCTTCATGCCCTCAAGCACTTCATTCGGTACAACCGCGTACTCGTCCAATTGCTTCTGAAGCGTTTCAATCTCGGAACGATTCGGGAGCTTGCCGTACCATAGCAGGTAAGCGACTTCTTCGAAAGAGGCGTTCTCTGCGAGATCGTCGATGTTAATGCCGCGGTAAGTCAGGACGCCATCAATGATCGAACTGATGGACGAAGCCGCAGCGACGATGCCCTCAAGACCTTTAGTTGCTGTCATCGTTCTCTCTCCTTTATACTCAAAAATATTAATCAAATGATTAATGGGATTCCATTTTTGCTCATCGTAATCAATCATAAATGATTTTTGGGATGAAGCCAACAAAATGGGACATAAAAATGCTTTATCGGCATCATTCATAAAATAAATCGGCAAGCCGGACAACATCTTGGCTAAGGAAGGCATCCCCAGCCTCGACAAGTAATTATTCCACGGCCGCATATGGATTATACTTCGAATTGCCGCCCATTGTGTGATAAAATGTCCAGAAGACTTACAGCATACCACAATAACATGCCGGAATGAAACGGAGGATTCGCCTTTGATAGGACAATGTATCGGCATTATCGACATTGGCTCGGGCTCCGTGCGCCTTGTCGTGTACGAGAGAACGGATAACGGCGGGCATCGCGTCGTCGACGGCAGCAAGCGCTCCACGCGATTAAGCGGGAGAATGGATGAGAGCGGGGCTTTGCCCCTTGGCGATATCGCCGAACTTATAGACACGCTTCAGCACTTCAAGCTGATCTGTTCCCACCACGGAATTTCCCAAATACGCACGGTCGCTACGGCGGCCATCCGCAACGCCGCGAACCGGGATCAAATACTGGATGAGATCCACCGCGAGACCGGCCTGTTCATCGAGCTGCTATCCGGTGAGGACGAAGCCGCATACGGCTTTCTCGGCATGATCAACTCCCTGCAAGCTGACAACGGATATCTCATCGACATAGGCGGCGGCAGTACGGAGGTATCGCTTTTTATGGATCGTGAGCTGGTACACTCCGTCTCCTTTCCGTTCGGATGCGTCAGCTTGAACAAAAAATTCGATTCCAAGGATGGTTTGACGGACGACGCGCTGAAATCGATCGAGAGCATCGTGATGTCGGCCGTGAAGGAGAATCTCTGGATCGGCGAGCTTCCCGGACTGCCGCTCGTGGGAGTCGGGGGCACGGTGCGCGCCCTCGGCAAGGTGCATCAGGCGGCTGTCGATTATCCGTTCCGCCAGACGCACAACTACGTCATCGAGAAGAACGGCGTCGACGAGTTGTATCATGCCATGCGCGCCATGCCGCTGGATCGCCGGCGCAAGCTGCCCGGGCTGTCCAAGGATCGTGCCGACGTCATCATACCCGGCGTCGCGATTCTTAGAGCCGTTTTCCGCGCTGCGCGTGCGAGACATTACCGCATATGCGGTGCCGGGCTTCGAGACGGCTTGTTCCACTCGACGCGATTCCCTGATCAGCCCAAGCTCGCCGATCCGCTTGCGTTCAGCTTAAAAAACATCAGTTCTCTGCACACCGAAGCGCCCACTCAGCATGTCATGCAAGTGAACCGGCTGGCGCTGAATCTGCTGGAAACGCTGGAAACGACGATCGAGCTGCCTCCTGAGGCGCGAACCATTCTGCACGTCGCGTCGCTGCTTCATCGAATAGGGGCATCGATCGATTATTATGATTACGCTCCCCATTCCTTCTATCTCATCGTGCACTCTCAGTTGAACGGATTGACGCACCGCGAGATCGTAATGACGGCCGCCATCGCCTCATTCCGAGGCAAAGGCAAGGCCAGGACGCAGACGGCTCCATACCGCGTACTCGTCTCCGAAGCCGACCTGGATCTGGTAGGCAAGCTAGGCTTGCTGTTGCAGCTGGCCGCGGCCCTGGATCGCAGCGAGACGCAGAGAATCGGCGACCTGCTGATTACGATAGACGGCACACGTCTCCTGTTGGCTCCGCTGGCTCCCCTCGGCTCGCTTGCCGTCGAGCGGCGCGAGGTGGGAGAACTTGCCGCCGAATTCAGGAAACATTGGTTACTGGAGCCGGTTCTGGAGGGGTAGCAACCGTCTACAGCAACCAAACGTCATGCAAACGCGGAAGGGGCCGTCCCGCTCGGGACAGCCCCTTCCGTGTTTCCGTCTTTCCTTCTTTCCTTCTTTCCTTCTTTCCTTCTTTCCTCTTTGCCGGTGCTACCCCTGGCGCTCGCGCTCATTGTGTATGATTTTTCATACTCATGTGCCTCGAATCTACTATTCCAGCGCCATTGTGTATGATTTTTCATACTCATGTGCCTCGAATCTACTGTTCCGGTGCCATTGTGTATGAATTTTCATACATACGAGCCCAAAACCCACCAGTTCGCGCGCATTGTGTATGATTTTTCATACTCGCGTACCTCGAATCTACTGTTCCGGCACCATTGTGTATGATTTTTCATACGCACGAGCCCCAAACCCACCAGTTCGCGCCCTGCCTATCACCCTGGGACCAACCATCCCACCATCGCCAAATACAGCAGCATCAGGAGCGCCATCCAGCTTGCGAACCTGTAATTGTCGGATGCCATCTGGAACGGCGTCCGCCCCGTCAGGCCGGCCAGCAGATTGTTGACCGCCGTAGCCGGCGAGATCGGATTGGACAAACCCCAGCTGCCAAGCAGGAGCACCGCGAAATAAACGCCGCTGATGCCTACGCTCTCCGGCACGATTCCGCCCGCCAGAATCGTCACGGGCACGATGGGATGCAGCCCGATCAGGGAAGTGCCCGCGATAAGCAGCACGGTGAACGCCGAGAACGTCAGCGAAACAGGGAGCGGAATATGTCCGAGCCATGCGGGCAGCTCCGCGCCGAACCCCGTCGCCCCGATCGCGCCGCTAAAAAATCCCGCGGCCAAAAACAGCGTAATCTCCTTCTGCAGCGCGGGAAAGGTAACGCTGAGATGATGTTTAAGTCCATCCGCGTATACGCCGGCCGAACGTCTGAACACGCACCATAACAATGGCAGTACAACGGCGGAGAAACAAATCAGCATCACCATGGGAAGCGGAACCATCCGCTCCAGGAGCAGAATCGCCGCCATGGTCAGCGCCAAATAAAGCACGAGCCCCTTCGGGAACGCCGCCGCGCTCGCTTCATCCGTCTTCCTGCCATCTTGCCCGGCGAAAGGAACAGTCTCGCCTCCTTGCTCCTCCGCCTCCATCGAAGCGCTGCCCGCCAATTCCTTCAATTCCCGCCGATTCGCCAGCATGCTCACTAACAGACTTAGCACCGCGAGTCCCAGCGCGTACGGCAATATCGACGACCATGACAACTCCAGCATCGTCGTAATTATCGTCATGGCCGCGAAATACGGCGACCAAAAGATCGCCCCCGCGAAGCCGCGGTTAAGCGCTCCGGCAAGCAGCCGGGACAGGAGCGGCTGCGGCATAACGAACACCATCCCGTAAACGACGGGAATGGCGCCGACGTTGAGGAAGACGCCGAGCACCTGCGTCAACAGCTGCGTGCCCGTCAACAAGGCCGTCCGGCTTCTCGCGCTGGCGTCGATCAATCGTTTCAGCCCCGCCACGTATTCCGGCAGCCGCACGGGTATGCCGAACAACGGCGCAAACAGGAACAATGTCACGATCGTGACGTTGATACCCGCGGCTTGGAACCATTCCGCGGCGTCCGCGCCTCGAACGAACATCAGAATAGCGCCTATGAGTAGAAAAGATGACGACAGCCACAAAGTCATGCCTTTCAGCTTAGGCAACAACAGCCCGATCGCTGCAAAAACAAGTATGCCAAGCAGTACCTGAAGCCCCTTGAGCCCCGTTAATTGCTGCACCATATAAACAGCGGCAATGGAGAGGACCACGGTCCTCTCCATTGCGGTTTTCGTAGCTTGCGACATGGACGCCTTTCCCTTCCACTCTTATAGAGGTTGTTCAAAAAAATTGTTAATTAAATTGCCAGCAGCTCAGGCTCAGATTGCCGTATTGATAGCTGCGGTGAAGCAGCTTCGCTTGACGAGTCGCGTCTCCGGCCCCCATAGCGAGCAAAAGCGGAATAAAATGCTCGCTCGTCGGAACGGCATCCTTGGCATGGGGTGCAAGCACCATGTACCGGAACAGCGCTTCCGTGTCCCATGCCTCGAGCTTCTCTTGCAGCCAATTGTCGAACTGCTCGGCCCAAGGCTCCGCGCCTTCCGCCCGCCAATTCAACCTTCTCAGATTGTGAACCGTGCCTCCGCTGCCAATGATAAGAATATCCCGTTCCCTGAGCGATGACAACGCTTGACCGATTCCATACTGCTCCGCTTCCGTAAGATGGCGGTTGACGGACAGCGCGACGACGGGAATATCAGCCTCCGGGAATAACATCTTCAGCACTGCCCAGGCTCCATGGTCGAGGCCCCGCTTGTCGTTGGACACGCTTTTGATGCCCTTCTCCGCGAACAACCGCAGGACTTCGTCGCCAAGCGCGCGGTCGCCATGAGCTGGATACGTCATGCTGTAGAGCTCATCTTGAAAACCTCCGAAGTCGTAAATTGTCTCGAAGGTATCCGCAACGCCGACGCTCTGAACCGACTCCTCCCAATGGGCCGAGAACAAGACGATGCCCTTCGGTCGGGCATGACCGCGCGCGAAATCTCGCAGAAGCTCCGTGTATGCATTGTTTTCCAATACGATGGAAGGGGCGCCATGCGCAAAAAAGTAACTTGGCATCATCGTGCTTCGCCCTCCTCGCCGAGATCCAGACCGGCATCCCGTCTTATCCAATTCAACACGTCCCTCGCATTCTCCTCCGTGACGCCGTGGTCGGCGGGATAGACCTTAAACGTGAGCAGCGGAGCACGCTCTTCGAGATAAGCTTTCGTCTCATGGCCGATCCGGATCGGGAAGACGGAATCGAACTCTCCGTGCGAGGCGAATACGGACACCTTATCCAGATTCCGCAACGGATATTCTTCCTTCACAAAGCCGGGTACGTACCCGTTTAAAGCCACGATCCCCTTGAGCGCGTCTCCCATCGTCAGCGCCAGCGTCATCGCCAGTATGGCGCCTTGGCTGAACCCGAGTACATAACGTTTTTCCGGATCGATGGGATATTGTTCGGTGGCGTCATCGATAAACGCCCGAAGCCCTTTAACCGAATCGTCGAACACGCTCCGTACCGGGTTGCCCAAGCTCACCAGCTCGTAATATTGATACCCGGCCCCCAGCGGCAGATTGCCGCGTATGCCGATAATGATGGCTTGCTCGGATAAGGGGGACACCAGCCCGAACATGTTTTTTTCGTTGGAGCCTTTGCCGTGCAGCGTGAACACCACCGGATATTTCCTGCCTTGCTCCATATTGGCCGGGAGATGTATATCGTAATGATACAACGAATTCATGGGAAGCTCTCCTTTTCTAAAAATATTATAAATACAAATAAATATTATGTATAAGTAATTTAACTTGAGAAGGCTAGAAAGTCAACCTCTTTTTTGTTAGTATGTATTTAAAGTTGCTATTACTAATATTATTCCGAAAGAAGGTAGCTTCTCATGGATATCGGATCCGCGATCAGATCCATTCGCAAACGCAAAAACATGACGATCGCCCAAATATGCGAAGAAACCGGCCTGTCGCAAGGGTTTATGAGCCAGGTCGAAACCAATAAAACGTCTCCGTCCATCTCTACGCTCGAAAATATCGCCACGGCCTTGAAAGTGCCTTTGGCTTACTTGCTGCTCAAAAAAGAAGATCGCATGGGTCAGGTTCGCGCTCGCGAGCGCAGAACGACGACGAGCGGCACCGACCGCTTGAAGGTCGAGCATCTAAGCAGCACCAAAAACATGAGGATGATGCTGGTCGAATTTCCCCCGGGCGCCTCTACAGGCGAAACGCCGCATGCGCATGAAGGCGAGGAGGTGCATCTGGTCATTCGGGGCAAGATATTCGCCCAGCAAGGAGAAGACGCCGAGGAGTTCGCGGAAGGCGATTCTTTCAGTTGGAATGCATGTACCCCGCATTGGGTCAAGAACGTCGGGGAAGATACGGCCATCGTGCTGATTTCCATCTATACGGAAGGCGAGCAAAGCCAGGATTTGCTGTAAATGTCCCTGAACGGTCGCCTCCAACGCCAAATAGCCTACTCCATGTAACGGAATAGGCTTAAAGATTATGAAAGGATGGATTGGGATGGGAATTCCGCTCAACCGTGACCCTTCCACATCGAAATCCGTTTCGCCTCGAACTGGCTGCGAAAAGGTTTTGCGTCCGGGTTGCCGGCGAGAGATTCGTATAGACCGTTCTGCTTTAATTCCCTCGCCTTGACGTTATCCTCCAGATTCATCTTCAGCATCTTGATCATAATGGCGCGCAGCTCAGGCTGGTACACCGGACACATCAGCTCGATTCGCTTCGTCAGATTGCGGGTCATCCAGTCCGCGCTGGACAAATAAACTTCTTCCGAACCCCCGTTATGGAAATACATAACTCTGGAGTGTTCCAGGAATCGGTCGACAATACTGATCACTTTAATATTCTCGCTTCTTCCCGGGACGCCTGGCCGCAAGCAGCATACGCCGCGAATGATCAGCTCGATCTTGACTCCCGCTTGAGACGCCTCGTACAGCTTGTCGATGACCTCCTGATTGGACAGAGAGTTCATCTTCGCAATGATGTGAGCACGTTTTCCGGCCAGCGCATTCGCCTTTTCCCGGTCGATGAGGCGATATAACTTCTCTTTAAGATCGGATGGCGCAACACCAAATGCCTTCCATTCGTATGGCGAAGAATAACCCGTCACTTCGTTAAATAGCGCCGACGCGTCGCCGCCGATAACAGGATGGGAGGAAAACAGTCCGATATCCGTATATAGCGTAGCCGTGCTGTCATTATAGTTTCCTGTGCCTACATGAACGTAACGACGCAGCGTGCCTTGTTCTCTGCGGACGACAAGCAGGATTTTGGCATGCGTCTTGAGTCCGACGAGTCCGTAGACCACATGGCAGCCCGCCTTCTCCAGTTGCCGCGCCCAAGCGATGTTGCGTTCTTCGTCGAAGCGCGCCTTCAACTCCACGACGACGGTCACTTGTTTGCCGGATTCCGCCGCCTTCGCAAGCGCCTGAACAAGTGCGGATTGACCGCTCACCCGGTACAGCGTCATCTTGATCGCAAGCACGTTGGGATCATACGCCGCTTGCTCAACGAAGTCATTGACGGCCTCGAACGACTCGTAGGGATGGTACATCAGCACGTCGCGCTGGCGGATAACCTCAAACATATCGTCCGTGTCGTCGAATTCTCTTGGATATACGGGCTCCAGTTTCTCATAACGCAGATTGTCGTAACCCGGCAAGCTGCCTGCGAATCGCATTAAGAAGCTTAGATCAAGCGGTCCGTCTATCTCGAACAAATTATCTTCGATCTCTAATTCGTCACGAAGCATCTCCAAGGCATAGGGATCCATCCCCTTCACGACTTCCAGGCGAACCGGAATGCCCCAGCGGCGTCTCCGAAGCTCCTTCTCGATCTCCTCGAGGAGATCCTCTGCCCCTTCCTCGTTAAGCGTCAGATCGGCATTGCGCGTAATACGGAATGGATTAACGGAATAGGGCGTATAACCGTTGAACAGCGTATTGATGAACCGCTCGATCAATTCCTCCAGCAGCACGAACTCCAGCTTTTTGCTGTTAATTCTGCCTGGTACGGGAACGAATCGCGTCAGGATGGACGGAACCTGTACGATAGCGAATAACGGCTCTTCCTCCGGCGCCGCACCGTCGCGCTGCAGCAGCACGGCCAAATACAGCTCCTTGGAATGAACAAGCGGGAATGGCCGGCTCTGATCCACCGCCATTGGCGTCAAGACAGGGAATACAATTTCATGGAAATAGTCGGATACCGCTTTTGTCTGGGCGATGTTCAGCTCATCGATACTTCTTATGCAGATGCCTTCCTTGCCTAGTGAACGGAAGATCTCGCGGTACGTTTTGTATTGCTCGAAGACCATTGCGGTTGTACGTTTAATTAGCCGCTTCCATAGTCCAGCCGGCGTATAACCCGTGAAGTCCATTTTCGTCAAGCCGGCTCTCATCTGATCCTGAATGCCCGCCACACGGACGCTCATGAATTCGTCCAAATTGCTGGATACGATGGATAGGAACTTCGCTCTCTCCAAGAGTGGATTGCTCAAATCCTGCGCTTCCTCCAGCACCCTGCGGTTAAATTCAATCCAGCTCAAATCCCGGTTGACATAATGCGATACCTGCTTGGTCATCTTCTTCCTCCTACAGGATTCATGCTAATGACGATCTTTTCCATTGTGGCGGACGACTATTATTGGCAGATTAACGTTTTGTAAAATATCCGTTAACTCTATGGATTTCTCCAATCCCGCTAAAATCTTCGGATCGTGAACTGACCGTTCCTCAACCGTTTCTCCAGCCACTGCAAAATGATTCGGCGGAAGATGGGTCGCGTGACGGGCAGCAGCAGGACGATGCCGAACAGATCGGAGATAAATCCGGGCAGAAGCAGCAGCAAGCCGCCAAGCAGCACGCAAATGCCGTCAATCAACGAACGTCCGGGCATAATGCCGCTCTCTAACTGACGCTGAGCATCGAGCCATACTTTGCGGCCTTCCAGCTTCGCGAAATACGCTCCGGCAATCCCCATCCCTACAAGGACAAGGAACGTCGTCCACCCGCCAAGCCATTCGCCAATCTGAAGAATCCCCCAAAGCTCAATGATGGGCACAAGCAAGAGGAGCGCGAGCAGCCATTTATACATCCTATTCCACCCCTTCGCCAAAAATTGATTCCATCCGCCTATTATTTGCCTGAATGTGCAAGTAACTTATACAGCTCCGGCATGATTCTGTTCATGCGCACGGGCTGCCAGTCTGAACCAACCCATACATGTTTGGTTCCGCCTTCCGCAAGCAGCTCGCCAGGCAACGCTTCGCCCTGAGGTATCGTCATGACACGCCACTGCTCATCCGACTCCACTCGCCTAACTTGCGACGCAAAAGTCACTCGAAGCGCCGTACTCTCCTCAACCCGGGTGCATACTAACACGCGGTCGTCATAGCGGGCAGGCGCGACATATTTGCATTGCAGATCCACAACAGGCAATAACAGACCTCTGCTTTCGATCGTTTTATAATCGTAGCCTGCACTTCGTATCCATTCAGTACGTCCGATCTCGAACCAGGTTACATAATTGCCATGGAATACGACGCTCATCTGATCCGTCTCTTGGTAACGAACGCGAAGAGGGTGCAGATGCCAAGCTTGTTCCGACATCAAGCCTTGCTCCTTTCATCGGTATAATTCCTTAGAATTGGAGAAAGAAGCGACGGTGAGTTCACCATCGCTTCTTCAATACTTCAATATGTTATTGCTTCCAAGGTTACAGTACTTTGGATTGACCGGAGTAGACGACGCCCGTCTCCGCATAAACGGTTACTTCCATGCCATCATGCAGATTGTCCGTTGCGTTCGCAACGCCAAGGATGACAGGGATGCTAAGATTAAGTCCGCATACTGCTGCATGACTCGTAATGCCGCCTTGCTCTGTGATGACAGCGCCGGCTTTCTCGAATGCAGGCATATATTCTTTGTCTGTGGAGACTGCTACCAGGATGTCGCCAACGTTCATCTTGGAGATAGCTTCTTCAGCCGTGCGAGCAACGACAAGTTTGCCGGTTACCGTTTGGCTGCCGATGCCTTGGCCATGAGCCAGCAGC
This sequence comes from Paenibacillus sp. MY03, assembly GCF_002165585.1. Classification (NCBI taxonomy): domain Bacteria; kingdom Bacillati; phylum Bacillota; class Bacilli; order Caryophanales; family Paenibacillaceae; genus Paenibacillus; species Paenibacillus sp. MY03. Next base: position 398,367 of record NZ_MXQD01000004.1, read on the forward strand.
TCGCCAATATGATGGATCTTGATCAAGTTCGTCGTGCCGGCGCGACCTACAGGTACGCCTGCCGTAATGACGATCGTGTCTCCCAGACTAAGCAGACCCGTGCTCATTGCGCCTTTAACGGCAGTCTCGAACATTTCGTCCGTTGTAGACGCCTCTGCGCCTTTTACCGGAAAAACGCCCCAGCCAAGTGCCAGGCGGCGCATAATGCGCTCGTCCGTCGTTACCGCGATGATCGGCGATTTCGGACGGTATTTCGCCACCATACGCGCTGTAAAGCCGCTTTGGGTCGAAGTCACAATCGCTTTGGCGTTAAGGTCAAGCGCAGAGTTTGCAACGGATTGGCTTACCGCTTCCGTTACCGATACTTGCTGCGCGTTTGCTTGCTTGAGGAAGATTTCGCGGTATTCCAGAGCGCTCTCGGCGCGCTCGGCGATACGGGACATCGTCTGTACGGATTCTACCGGATATTTGCCCGCAGCCGTCTCGCCGGACAACATGATCGCATCCGTGCCGTCGAAGATCGCGTTCGCCACGTCGCTTGCCTCGGCGCGAGTCGGACGTGGATTGCGTTGCATGGAATCCAGCATCTGGGTTGCCGTAATAACCGGCTTGCCTGCGCGATTGCATTTTTTGATCATCATCTTCTGTACAAGCGGCACTTCCTCCGCAGGAATCTCTACGCCGAGATCGCCGCGCGCAACCATAAGGCCGTCGGACACTTCAAGAATTTCGTCGAGATTGTCGACGCCTTCCTGGTTCTCGATTTTGGAGATGATCTGGATATGGCTTGCATCATGTTTCTCCAGCAATTCCCGGATTTCCAGAACGTCGCTCGCTTTGCGCACGAAGGAAGCCGCGATGAAGTCGACGCCTTGCTCGATACCGAAGACGATATCGCCTGCGTCTTTCTCGGTAATGCCAGGTAACGAAATTTTGACGCCTGGTACGTTAACGCCCTTTTTGCCTTTGATAGGACCGCTGTTAACGATGCGGCAATGAATTTCAGTGCCTTCGACAGACTCGACCGTCAGACCGATCAGACCATCGTCGATGAGAACGGTGGAACCAACTGAAATATCGTTGGGAAGATTGGTGTACGTTACCGGAATACGAGTGCGATCACCCAGAATTTCCTCGGTAGTCAGCGTGATGGCATCCCCTTGAATCAGCTCGATCGGCTCTTCCTTCAGCTTGCCGAGACGAATCTCAGGTCCTTTGGTATCCAGCAGAATCGCGACGGAAGTGCCAAGCTCGGCGTTCGCCTTGCGAATGTTCTTGATTCGGTTGCCATGCTCCTCGAAGTCTCCGTGGGAGAAGTTGAGACGGCCGACGTTCATGCCCGACTGAATCAGTTTTTTTGTGTTTTCCAACGATTCGCTGGAAGGCCCGATTGTACAAACGATCTTTGTTTTACGCATTGTTAAGTTCCTCCGTTTATTGCCTGAATGTCTTTGTCTTTGTTTTTGTTCCAATATACATGCACGCCCGGTCCAGGCTTGTCCTTCGCGCGGGCGGTTGTAACGATTGTGCGGATTGTTAGTTCGTCGCGGGAGCCGCTTCCTGGTTTAGCTCGGCTGCGGCTGCCGTAGGCGCATCAGATGATTCGTCATTAACCGGCTCCTCTGCCTGCTTTACCTGCGCCATCTGGAAGTACCCGATCTTGCGGAATTTTTGGTACCGATCCTCGATAAGTTCCTCCCGCGATAAGTCGAGGAGTTCCTTTAGATGAGCAATCAGCTCGCGCTTGATCGCAGCGGACTGGCATTCGAGGTCGCGATGCGCGCCGCCTTGCGGCTCCTCGATGATGCCTTCGATAATACCGAATTCCAGCAGATCCTTGGCGGTAATCCTCATCGCTGCGGCTGCCTCGTCTGCTCTTGAGGCATCCTTCCACAGGATGGAAGCCGCTCCGTTAGGCGATATGGCGGAATAGATCGCGTTTTCGAGCATCAGTACACGGTTGCCAACGCCAAGCGCCAACGCGCCGCCGCTGCCCCCCTCGCCGATAACCACGCATATAATAGGGACGCCGAATCCGGCCATCTCCCTCAAATTGCGGGCAATCGCCTCCGACTGACCCCGTTCTTCGGCAGTGTTGCCAGGATAAGCGCCCTTGGTATCAATGAATGTAATAATCGGGCGACCAAATTTATTCGCTTGCTGCATCAGACGCAACGCCTTGCGGAAACCTTCGGGATGAGGACTGCCGAAGAAACGGGCGATATTGTCTCTTGTGTCTTTGCCGCGCTGATGGCCGATCACGGTCACGGGCAAGCCGCCAAGCTTGGCAAGGCCGCCCACGATCGCAAGATCGTCCGCGAACAGGCGGTCGCCGTGAAGCTCCATGAAGTCGGTAAAAATGGCTCCGATGAAATCCAGCGACGTCGGACGTCCGTGATGGCGCGCCAGATGCATCTTCTGCGCGGGAGACAGCTCGTTGTACAGCTCTTCTTCGAGCTGCCTGCAGCGCTCCTCCAGTCGGAGAATTTCTTCGGTGAAGTCGATCCCCTTATCAACGCTAAGGCTCTTGAGTTCCGTAATCTTTTGACGCAACTCGACGATCGGCTTCTCGAAAGGCAGCTCATTCGCCATCGAACGACACCTCCTTCACGGTATGCATGTCCAGCAATTGCGTTAATGTTTGTTTCATGTCCTTGCGATGAACGACCTTGTCGAGCTGGCCATGCTGCAGATTAAATTCCGCAGTCTGGAAGTTCTCCGGCAGCTTCTGGCGAATCGTCTGTTCGATAACGATCCGTCCGGCGAAGCCGATCAACGCGCCGGGCTCGGCCAAATTGTAATCGCCAAGGCTCGCGAAGCTGGCGGATACGCCGCCTGTCGTAGGATCCGTGAATACGGAAATGTACAAACCGCCGTCTCCCTGAAACTTCGAGAGCGCCGCGCTGGTCTTCGCCATCTGCATGAGACTCAAGATACTCTCCTGCATGCGAGCTCCGCTGGAGGTGGAGAAGATAATAAGCGGAAGGCGCTTCTCATGAGCAGCTTCTATCGCTCTAGTAATCTTCTCCCCAGCCACGGAGCCCATGCTGCCCGTAAAGAAGTCGAAACTCATAACCGCTACGACAACGGGGAATCCGCTAATGCTGCCTTCGCCCGTAACAACGGAGTCGCGCAGATTGGACTTTGCCTTCTGCTGCTCCAGCTTAACCTTGTAACCCGGGAAATTAAGCGGATCGACGGACTCCATCTCGGCGTCGTACTCAAACAAACGCCCGTCATCGAGCGTCATTCCGATCCGCTCCCACGCGCTAAGCCGGTAATGATGCCCACATGACGAGCACACCTTCAAGTTTTTCTCCAATTCCTTGCTGTAATGAATCGTGCCGCACTTGGCGCACTTGTTCATCAGACCTTCCGGAATATCGCGTTTGGGACGCTCCGTGGTCGCCGAAGGAATGGTTGCGTATTTTTTTTTCGAGAATAAGTCCTTAATTTGCACGTATGCGACACCTCTCAAGGCGCAATATTAATAATTCTGCACGTTATGGGCGGATGATGGAATTGAATACTTCCTGTACTTCCTCCAGCTCACCGGACGGTACCAGAATCTCATATTGCTGTTTGGACAGATTGACGGGCCGGATTTTGACCAAAAAACTTTCTTCCGTAAGCCGTTTTCTGATGTTTTCTGCCATTTTTGCTGTTGGTGCAATGTAAATAACCGTCCACATCATGGTACCTCCTGAAGCTTGACGCCAATGTCGAGCGGCAGTTGCCGCCACTTGGCATCTCAAGCCTAACGTTTCGCGAACGAATGACAGGCCGTATAGCACCGATTCGCATGGCAGGAAACCTCTCCTAGCCAGCATCGCGCTTCGAGTCATTGTCTTTTCTTTAGCCCCACCAAAGGCCATATGATGTCATAATGATAACATAGTCACTGCGATTCGGGCAAATGATATTGGTTCGCATTGGGGTCTCCATGCGCGATCCTCGCTGATGCGGCAGCGGCAAGGCCAGCCACCAAATCGTCCAGAAACACATGGATTTTTTCGCCCTTGATATTCAATTGGCGTATGATGCCCGGCTTCACCTTGTCCAGATAACCAAAGCTGGTGAGGCCGATCATTCCATAAACGTTCGTAATGCCCAGCGCCAGCGTTTCGTCGACGCCGTACAGAGATTCGTCCCGCTCCATGATGGCCTGCAGCGGCTCCGGCAGCAGCCTTCGCTCCGCCAACTCGTCGAGAGCTATGCCTGTGTACAGCACATATTGCACTTCGCGCTTCTCCAGCACCACACGAACGCTGACCTGACATTCTTCCATCGTCAAATCCGGATTATAGGGTCGCTGCAGCGTGTAAACGATCTCCGCGATGTCGTCGACACTTACTCCGCGTTTTGCCAGCCACTTCTCGATACCGTTCATTGGCTTCATCTCCTCGCATCCTCTTGGCTTGTATCTCTATGCATATGCTCGTACAGGCCATAATGTGCATGAGAATTGCAAGTACTGGACGCAGGACGTATCGGAAACCGGCATTTGCTGCTTCTACTTAATAACGACAGTGTCCGGTCCCAGCAGCCTCTCGATCGACGCCTTCAACTCCTGCGACGGGGAGACCCGGTGACTGTCGTTTAAGGCGATAACTTTGCCTTCGCCTTCGTAAAACAACGCCGTATCAAGCTGGCCGGGATGCGAGACAAGCAACCGTTGAAGCTTATTCAGCACATCCGATCGTTCTTTCTCCACCGTGATCTTAATGTACATACGCTGCTTCTTAGGCGGCTTAGCGTTGGCGGGCAGAGGTGACGAATCTTTGCTTGACGATTGGGGCACCGCGGGTCGGCCAGATCCGTTTCCGTAGCCGGAGCTCCGCGCAGCTCGGTTGCGGGCCTGCTGGCGAAGACGACCCACTTGAGCCGCGAGCGACTCTGTCGTCAGCTCTGGACCGATCGGCACGACTTCCTCGACGAGCAGCTTGTAGTCCTCGTCCTGCTGCTGGACGGTAGCCTGCACGATGTACAGTCCTTCCCGCTCCAGCTTGTCCCCGCTTCGCTTCCACACGTTCGGGAACACGACGGCTTCGACGCGCATGATGCGGTCCTCAAGCTCCAGAAATCCCATCGCGTTGCCCTTCTTGTTCGTGAACGGCTTCAGCCCCGCCACCATCACGCCTACGCAGGCGACATAACCGTCAGGCGCGTCCGAAAGCTCAACGAGACGGTCCAGTTCCACTCCCTCCAACTGCTCGGCGGCATGGTCCAGCGGATGCCCCGACAGATACAATCCCAGCAGCTCCCGCTCAAAATCAAGCTGCTGCGACGTCGTAAACGGCCGTACTTCCGGCAGCTCCACATCCCAGTTCTGCACTTCCTCGAAGCCGAACAGCTCGATCTGCAGCTCTTCCCTTTCCTTGCGCCACTTTTGCGCGGTCTCTACCGTCTCGTCGAGAGCCGCGAGCAACTGGGCGCGATGCCCCGGGAACGCGTCGCAAGCGCCCGCCTGGATAAGCGACTCGAGCACGCGCTTGTTCACGACGCGCAAATCGACCCGCTTGCACAGGTCGAGCAGGCTGTCGTAAGGGCCGCTTTCCCGCTCTCTGGCAATCGCTTCAATCGCCTGCGTGCCTACGTTTTTGACAGAAGCCAGGCCGAAGCGGACGGAGCCGCCAACCGGCGTGAACGAAGCTTCGCTTTCGTTCACATCCGGCGGCAGCACGGGAATGCCCATGCGCCTGCACTCGTCCACGTATTCCGCCGTCTTGCGCATGTTGCCCGTGACGGACGCCAGCATCGAGGCCATAAACGGCACGGGATAATGCGCCTTCAGCCATGCCGTCTGAAACGCCAGCACTCCGTAAGCCGCTGCATGCGCGCGCGGAAATCCATAGTCCGCGAAGCGAACGATCATATCATAGACGCGGTTAGCGTCCTCCCCGGAATAACCTTGTCCCAGGCTTCCCTTGACGAAGTGGCTCCGCTCCTCATCCAGCACCTCGCGTTTCTTCTTGGATACCGCGCGGCGCAGCAAGTCGGCTTCCCCCAGCGAGAAACCTGCCATACTGGACGCAATCTGCATAATCTGCTCCTGATACACGATAATGCCGTAAGTATCGGCAAGAATCGGCCGAAGCGAAGGATGGGGGTAGTGCACGGCCTCCTTGCCGTGTTTGCCCGCAATATATTGCGGGATGAACTCCATCGGACCCGGACGATACAGCGCCAGCACCGAGATAATGTCCTCGAAATCCGTCGGCTTCATCTCGCGCAGCACCCGCCTCATGCCGGAAGACTCCAGCTGAAAGATGCCCGTCGTGTCGCCTCGCCCAAGCATGGCGTATGTCTCGGGGTCGGCATCGTTAACCAGTCTGAAGTCGATATCTTTGCCTTCCAGCTCCTTGATCCAGACCAGCGACCGCTCCAAAATGGATAGCGTACGCAGACCCAGGAAGTCCATTTTGAGCAATCCCACCGCTTCCAGATGCTCCATGGAATATTGCGTCAGCGGAATCGACTCTCCGCCTTGCTGCAACGGCACGTAATCCGTCAGCGGTTCGCGGGAGATGACGACGCCGGCGGCATGCGTGGAAACATGCCGCGGCATCCCTTCCACCTTCATCGCCATGTTCAGCAACAATCCGGTCTTCGGTTGCCGCTCAGCGGCTTCTCGCAGTTCGGCGCTCGTACGGATCGCTTCGGCAAGCGTAATGCCCAGCTGGCCCGGAATGAGCTTCGCCGCGCGGTCCACCTCCTGGAACGGCACGTTAAGCGCGCGGCCGACGTCGCGAACGGCGGCTCTTGCCGCCATCGTGCCGAACGTGATGATCTGCGCGACATGCTCCTCGCCATACTTGGCCGCGACATAGGCGATCACTTCGTCCCGGCGCTCGTCGTTGAAGTCGATATCGATATCCGGCATCGAAATCCGCTCCGGATTAAGGAATCTCTCGAAGAGCAGCTTGTACTTTAGCGGATCGACATCCGTAATCCGCAGCGTGTAAGCGACAAGACTTCCCGCCGACGATCCTCTGCCAGGTCCGGTTCGGATCCCCCGTTCGTGCGAGAACCGAATGAAGTCCCACACGATGAGAAAATAATCGCTGAACCCCATCTTTTCGATCACGGACAGTTCGTAAGCGAGACGATGCTCGGCTTCCCTGCGGAAATCCTCATTTTCCGTCCAGGCCGGAAGCGCCGCATACCGGCTCTCCAAGCCGTCCCGGCACAGCTCCGTCAGATACGACGAGGAATCCCTGCCTTCCGGCACGGGGCGGAACACCGGCAGCGCGGCACGGCCAAGCGTAAGCTCCAGATTGCACTTATCCGCGATCTCCACCGTATTCGCGATCGCCTCCGGCACATGGCGGAACAGCGATTCCATCTCGGAGGCGCTCTTCATATAAAGCTGATTTGTTCCAATGCGCAGCCGATCGCTATCCTCCACCGTCTTGCCGGTGCCGATGCAGATAAGCACATCCTGCACATCGGCATCTTCCGGCTGCAAATAATGCACATCGTTGGTAGCGGCGAGCGGGATTCCGAGCTCCTGCGCCAATCCGATCATCTCGCCCGCCACCTTCTTTTGCTCCAGCATGCCATGATCCTGCAGCTCCAGATAGAAGTCATCGCCGAATATGTCCCTATAGCGCAGCGCAGCCGCCTTCGCTTCTTCGCGGCGATCATGGAGCAGATGCTGGGACACCTCCCCCTTCAAACACGAGCTGAGACAGACCACTCCCTCGGAGTGGGCCGCGAGGGATTCCATGTCGACCCGAGGTTTATAATGAAATCCTTCCAGGTGAGCGATCGAGCTAAGTCTCATTAAATTCCGGTAACCGGTCTCGTTTTTCGCCAGAACGATTAGATGATAGGTTGGATTGTCCTTGCGCGCCCCCTTCTCGAAGCGCGAGCCCGCCGTCAAATAAAGCTCGCAGCCGATAATGGGCTTAATCCCCTGCGCCAGACAAGCCCGATAAAACGGAATCGCTCCATACATGACGCCATGGTCAGTCAGAGCGAGCGCCTTCATCCCGAGCTCCGCCGCCCTGGCGGTGAGATCGCGAATGCGCGCCGCCCCGTCCAACAAGCTGAATTCGCTATGCGCATGCAAGTGAACGAATGATGCCTCTCTTGTTGCCGTCATCCCGATCTCTCCTCTCGCAATCCGAACATGGATTCGTATTCTTCTATTTTATCATAATTATGCGGGACACGCCCATAGAATGATAGGAGAGGTTGTTGCATGCAGAGGAGGGGAAACATTTGTCCTATTTTTTGTCCAAGGCGGGACTCGATTTTTTTATTGCGTTCGGCATCGTGCTAGGAGGCTCCATGCTTGCGGGGGTCGGCTCCGTCTTTATGGCGTTGCCGCCGGCCACTGTCATGCTGGATACCGCGCTCCGGCTGAAAATATGGGCGATCGTTGCCGCGATCGGCGGCTCGGTCGATCCCGTCAGAGTCATCGAAAGCAACTTTACGGCCGGCCAACTGTCGCCGGTGGCCCAACAGATTGCGTTTATTATTTTCGCTTTCCTGGGGGCGCATATGGCAACGGAGCTTGTAAAGCTGGTTTGCAAAGGGGCGTCTTAACGCATGAGGGTGCCTTCCTTCTACCGATACGCAGATGCGCTGCGATTGCTGGGTGTATTCCTTGTAGGTTGCATCGTCGGGGGCGTTGTGCTGCACTCCCTGTTCGTGGCGAAGTTCGAGGCGATGTACAATACGGTGTACGGACTGGAGGCCAGGCTGGGGCAATACGAAGCGGATATCGCGAAGCTCAAGCAATACAAGAACCAGCACACGGTGATCAAGAGCATTCAGATCCGCGTACTGGAAGAGTCCACGCGTTCCGCCCGCCTGGACCGGATGACGGAGACGGAGCTGGTGAAGCGGGTCAAGGAGGATCTATCCATCCTGCTCGGGCGCAGCATCTATGATATCGACGCCGATGCCAATCTAGTTCGGAAGCTGCTGGAATCCAAAACATACGACGACGTAAGCGGCAAAGATTATGCAATCGAGCTCAAAACAGTGCTGCTGGCAGACAACGTGCTGCAGGTGTGGATGACGGTCCGCGTCAAGGCGAAACCTCCAGCGTGATAAGGCAAACTTCGCCGGAACATGGTACAATAGACGACGATAAGTTTCATTAGGCATACAAGTGCGTGTAACCTCTACAAAGGAGTCGTCACAACATATGGGACAATTGGAATTGCTGCAATGGGTGCTGTTCCCTGTAATACTGATCTCGCTAGTGCTGTCCGTCGTGTTCAGCTACAAGTCGAGACGTTCCTCTGATGGGAGGAAACGCGGCATCAATGCCGCACGAATGAACATCAGCATGGGCATCATGATGATGTTCATCTCCTTCATTCAGCTGTTCATGTCAAATGAATCGACGCTTAAGGTCGTCATCGGCGCCATCTTCCTGGTGGTCGGCCTGTTCAACCTCTTCGCCGGACTGCGCAATTTAAGCGCCTACCGGGCGACGGAGCGGGGATAATCCCCGCTCTTTTTTTTGAATTAATACGGATCGATCATCTGCGCGGTAAGCATCGCCTTCGCCGCAAGCCCCTTCGCGTCCAGCACCTCGATCTCCAGCTTGGAGAACTTCCTCGACAGCTCCATCGCCTTGGGCTTGATCGTCACCTCGCTGTCGATCTGCACCGGCCTTACATAATAGGAGGTCATGCTTTCCAGCAGGAAGTCCCGCTTGCCCGTCTCCCGAATCATTTGCCTCGCGGCTTGCATCATAAGCGTCGAGACGAGTCCTTCCGAAGCCATCCCGAGCGCGCCTGACATCTGCGGAGTAATGGCGCCGCGATAGCTGATGCTAGCTTCCTCCGTGCCATTCGACTCCGATTGAATGAAGCCGGACCACATCAAATCCTCGAAGGTCTCGCCGGATTCCGGCTGTTTGCCCGCGAACCGCATCGCGTCCAGCACCTCGCGCCGCGTCACGACGCCGAGAAGCTTGCGGTTGCGATCGACGATAGGCAATAGATCGATCCCCTCCGCCGCCATCGTATGGGCTGCGGACGTCACTGTAATATTCGGCGCCGCCGTAATGGGATGCCGAGTCATCACGCGGTCAACGGCCGCATCATCGGCTGAGCCCATCGCATCCATCGCCGTAATCATGCCGATAACTCTGCCTCTGTCGTCTAAAACCGGGAAGCGGAAGTTGCCTGTCTCGCGCGACAAACGGTGAAAATCCGACAGATTGCTGCCGGATTTGATAACATCGGCCGGTTTGCTGAACGTCACGATGTCTTCGAGAAGCATGATTTTGCGCTTGATGAGCCGGTCGAACATCGCCCTGTTAATCATGGACGCGACGGTGAACGTGTCATGTCTCGACGACAAAACCGGAAGCCCCTGCTCGTCCGCTAACCGAACGATCTCCGTGCTTGGCTCGAATCCGCCGGTAATCAGTACGCCGGCTCCCTGCTCCAAGGCGCAGCGATGCGCGCTGACGCGATTGCCGACGATCAGCAGGCTGCCGCTATCGATATAGCTCATCATCGCTTCCAGCTCCATTGCGCCGATCACAAACTTGTGAAGCGACTTGTCCAGACCGTCTCCTCCGCCGAATAAACGGGCCTCGACGATCTCCGCCACTTCTCCGAAAGTCAGCTGATCCAGCGCTTCGCGCCGCTTGCGATCGATGCGGACGGTACCAATTCGTTCCTTCGTGCTGACAAGTCCGGAAGACTCCGCCTCCTTGAACGCCTTATAAACGGTGCCTTCGCTGACACCAAGATGTTTGGCGACGGCCCGCACCGATATTTTGGTGCCTACCTTAAGTCCTTGGATATGCTGCATAATCTGCTCGTGCTTCGTGCTCGTCACATTGCTTGGGGTGGAAGCCATCCATCGATCACTCCTCGTCTGCTACCATTATAGGAGATTGCAATGGAAATATCGACTACCAGTCGAATTGCAGCTTTGTCACCTTGAGAATGGCGTCGATAGGCTCATCGTCGGTCCCGTGCAATGTCCACTTGCGCAACAAAGCCTGGATCGAGATCGCATTAATGCCAGACTTGGCTCCGCTCCGCACGCAATCATGCCAATCGTATGTAATGGGAACGCGGTAACGCTGCTTATGAATGGGATAATTCTCGTATTCTATCACTTGAGAAGGAATTTCCTTGTATACGCTGGAGAACAAGAAGGTCCCGCTCTCGCTATAGGGTCTCTGAATCGGCTCCGTCTTCAAGTTTAGAGTATATTCCAACGTCTGTGTATGGGCGTTAACCCCGCAGCTGAATGAACCATGGGCAACGGCCGTCTTGTTATGCCGATGCGACAACCTGTAAGTGAACAAAACCTTGAAAGCCACATTGCAATAATTTGCTCTCACCTTGCGATAAAACTCGAACTCTTCTACCATCATTGCTGACTCACCCGGCTTCACCCATTTTCGCCACCAGTCTATCACTTTTGGTATTTTTATGATAATTATAATAAATCATCCACTTAAAAGTCAATGACTATAGACGGTATTTAAATCAAATACTATAGAACGTTGATCGAAAACCTGCCAAAACCCTATCGTTAGGCTGAGGTGACACGGATGAGCGACATTGGGCGCCAGATTGGCGAAAACATTCGGCTCGTGCGCAAATCCAAGGGATTAAGCCAGGAGCAGCTGGCTTTGCGCGCCGAGATCAACGCATCTTATATGGGACAAGTCGAACGGGGCGAAAAAAATCCGACCATCGATGTACTGGGCAAAATTGCTGCCGCGCTGCAGACGCCGTTGGAGCAGCTCGTGCAGGTTGGAAACTCAAACCGCATCGACGGCGGCGAAGCCGAAAGCTATTCAGACAAAATCATCAGTCAGATGACAGGACTGAGTGTCAAAGAGCAAGAAGTCGTCTATCGCTTCGTCAAGCAGCTCGTCCAGTTCCGGGAGATGGAGTAGCGAACGCCGCACCGGCGTCATTGGCTATGCCACGTTGCCGGAAACGAACGAACTTAGGTGAAATCCGTAAAAACAGCTGCATCCAAGGCATGCGATCCACGACAATCAAGGTGAAACGGCTGTCGCTGTCATTTGGCGGCGCAGCGCGTTTTATTCCGAGAATTATAGGTCAAGTATGGAGAAAACTTATACTTTCTTATAATTTCAAAAAGCGCCGGTCCGTCAAAAACGGAGCGGCGCTTTCCATTCCAAGAAGGAAATGCAATTTGTCGGTAGTCAATGCAAGCTGTCCGTAACGAAATAAACACACATCCCCACAAGCGCGCTCGCGCTTTCGCAAGTCGAGGAATCCGCTAATCAATTGTGCAATTATACACATTTCCCGGTCCAAAAGTTACTGAATCATACAATTTTGTTCAAATATACACAATTTTTGTTTGAATCAGGCCCATTCCGTCTTCACATGAATATCATTTGAGTATAATTGTACAATTTAATTTATTTTAGAAAGCCGGACAATTAGGTCGTGTCTGAAAACCCGCTCAAGGGCATCTTTCACCGCCTTTCCGCCCCCTGCTTCGTCACTTTTGCTTGACGTACCCCCGGTACGCCTTCACAAAAGTTCCTTGCATGGAACGAAAATTCGGCAAAATCTGCTCCCCTCGGAGTATTCAGACACGCCCTAAATTTGTACATATTCGCATAATTTCCTAAACCGACAGCCGAGCCAACAGTTTCATCTAAGATTCACAGCATCTTGGCATTCGTCGCGGAGCTTACCTACTTCCCGACTTTGGCTACGTTATCGCCCCACACTTTGCAGCCTTCTTCCCCGCTTGTAAGCCGCGTCAATGGCCGCGTATTTTGCGCGCCTTCTTCTCGACCTGGCGATTCACGAAGTTTATGGCGGCCTGCTCTCTGCGCAGCACCTTGGCTCGCTTGACGTGGGACAGCGCCTCCCGCTTCTCCTCCGTCAGCAGCAGCATATTCGCGTTAGCCGCGATAATGACGATCGCGAACGCCAGCCACATGAACCAGAATACGCCGCCTGCACCGCCCCATTCCGCAGAATCGACTGCCGCGAAAGCATAGAACAGCATTCCAGCCGCAATGAGAATATACATGAAGTGCTTCAGCTTCCCTTTGCCCTTATTCTTCACCTTGCCCATTCCCCCTCGCATGAAAGTTCTTCAAGCCATAGGCTCGTCCAACAACACCCCATCGCTTCCGTCTTTCGCGTACCTTGTCCGCGTTTCCTTGCAGTAAGCAGTATATGCCGGCATCTCGTTCCTTATGACTGGGGCAATCACACACAAGACGCACGGTTCATATGATGAATTAGTTCGTGCATTCACCCATAGGCCCACGCCTCTAATCGCAATTGCTCCTGGTTTGGAAGGAGAATCGAAATGATTAAAACGAAAGTTGCCATACAGGTGACGAGCTCCGGGACGCTTCCGGAGGATACGATCATGTTAGGCGATGCCTATGTGAAGCTATGGAAAATACCGGTCGGGCAGCATGTGCCGCTGAAATTCGGCGCGTTCCGCCAATCGCTCAAAATCATCCCGTCCGCGAAAACGGACGGAATACGTATCAGTCCAGCGCTTGCCGAACGAATGGGACTCCCCCCTGCCGGACGTACGCAGCTCAGGTTCAACTACCGCTCCGGCACGATCTCCATCGGACCTCTGATCGGCGTGCTTATCAGCCGCGACTTCCCAAGTACGCCGGATAAGCCGTTCGGCACGATAACCATGTTCTGCCGAGAGCTCGTCGAAGCGTGCAAGGCGCAAGGCGCCCACGTCTACTTCTTCACGCCAGGCGCGCTGTCCGGCGGCTCGGCAAGCTCTGTCGAGGGCTGGACGTATGCCGGGGGCTGGAGACAGACCCGCATGCCGGCGCCGGATATCGTGAACAACAGGCTTACCTCAAGGAAGCTGGAGAACGCCGCCAACGTGCAGCATTTTCTAAGCGAGGCGAAACGGCTGTACGGAACCGCGGTATTCAATGAAAAGTTTCTCGACAAACCCGAGGTGTTCGACGCGCTCCAGAAGGATGCCGATCTTCACCGCTACTTGCCGGAATCCTATCTGCTGCGCAATTACGCCACCTTCAAAAAAATGTGCGAGCGGTACAGCCACGTCTTCCTGAAGCCCGCCCGCGGCAGCCTGGGAAAGGGCATTATCCGCGTCTCCCATCTGGAAGGCGAGAGCTACCAAGCCCTCCATGCGATGAGCGCCGGCTCCAAGCGGGCGGTCTATCCCTCCTTGCCTAAGCTGTATGCCTCCATCTCCGCCAAGATGAAGACAGCCCGCTACCAGATTCAGCAAGGCCTGCAATTGATCGAGTTTCAGAAGCGCCCCGTCGACTTCCGCGCGCTCGTCCAAAAAAACGCCGCCGGCAAGTGGATCATTACCTCCATCGTCGCCCGTACGGCAGGAAACCAGCAATTCGTCTCCAATCTTGCGCGCGGCGGCTCGCTCAGCACCGTCAGCGCGGCCGTGACCAAAAGCAACCTGAGCACCAGCGTCAGCCGGCTGGAATCCGCCAAGCGGCTCCGACTCGCGGCTCTGCATATCGCGCAAGGAATCGACACCCATATTCCCGCCCACTTCGGAGAGCTGGGGATCGACCTGGCGCTGGACACCAGCGGCAAAGTATGGCTGCTTGAGGTCAATTCCAAGCCGTCCAAAAACGACAACACCCCGCTAAACGAAGGCAAGATTCGGCCTTCCGTCCGAATGATGATTCAATATGCCCGGCATCTGTCGGGATTCTAGACAAAGGAGGCAGCAGCCATGCCGCACAGCAAGATCGTATTGGGCATTATGGCAGCCTCGCTCAATGGGGCGCGGCCGGATTCGCCTGGCACCTTGCTCCCTCCGGAGCCCCGGCTTAGCCGCAGCTTAAGCGTCGCCTCGCAAACGCTCGACATCGACGTATACGTATTCTCTCCCGAAGGCTTCGATCCCGCCTCGGGATCGCTCTTCGGCTGCCGGTATGCAACAGGAGCCTGGAAGCTGGAACTCGTCCCGCTGCCTGATGTCGTCTATGACCGAAGCTTCCCCAAAACGGCGGAGAGCCGGAGACGCTGCTCGGCCGTACTCAGCGCCATGAGCGAGCGGAAACACCATGAACGCTTGAACGGATCGCTACCCTCGAAGCTGCGCGTTTACGAAAGTCTTCGCGATAACTCCGCGATCGCTCCTTATTTGCCGGCAACGGCACCTTATCGATCGATCGCCCAGCTCGAACGTCTTCTGCCGGATCTTCCGCGCGGCGTCGTGCTGAAGCCAGCCGCGGGCATGCAGGGCAGAGGTTTCCTGCATATCGAAGCCCCGCCGCTAAAGCCGGATGCGCTGATCGTGCGGGGCAGGACACGGAACAACATGCCGTTCAAGGAAAGCTTCAAGGACTTCCAGAAGCTCGGCGCCTGGCTCCAATCCTTTATGGGAAGTTCGCCTTTCCTGCTCCAGCCCTATCTCCCGCTCCGAACGTTCGACGATCGTCCTTACGATATTCGAGTTTTGCTGCAGAAGGATGCCTCCGGAGAATGGCAAGTATCCGGTTCCGCAGCCAGGCTGGGCCGTCGCGACTCCATGACCTCCAACCTGCACGGAGGCGGCATCGCGGTTGCGGCAGCCGATACGCTTGGAGCCAACTTCACGCCTTCCAAGGCGGAGCATCTGCTTCGCAAAATCCATGCCTTGAGCGGGCAAGTCGCGCTCCGGCTGGAAGAGAGCTTCGGCCGGTTCGGAGAGCTTGCCTTCGACTTCGGCCTCGAGCCGAGCGGCAAGCTTT
The DNA here is from genome assembly GCF_002165585.1 of Paenibacillus sp. MY03. Lineage (NCBI taxonomy): Bacteria > Bacillati > Bacillota > Bacilli > Caryophanales > Paenibacillaceae > Paenibacillus > Paenibacillus sp. MY03. The sequence goes on from NZ_MXQD01000004.1 coordinate 414,064, forward strand.
GGCTGCTGGAGACGAACGCCAAGCCGGGCAGAGAAGCCTTCCGGCAAGCCGGCGACAAGCAAGCCGCCAGGCTTGCAGTGACCAGACTGCTGCAGTATGCGCGTTACTTGACAAGCCGCAACGCCCCTGCCTTGACGACAGCCGGCGGATCCGCCAAGGACCGCCTTTCCCGCCCGCAATCGAAATCTCGGCCATGAGGCAATGGTCTTGAAAAGTTCAGGAGGTTCATCCATGAGTTTGACAACTTGCAACGTCCACTTCTCTCAAGCATCCGATAAGATCGTTTACGTCTCCAGACCGCTCATGGGGCAGCTCAGGCTGTCCGGCAAGAAGTCGATTCTTCTCCGGCTGGGAGGCGAGACGATCGCCGCCGCGATCAAGCCGCTGAAGCGAGCCGGCAACCACTTGTATCTATCCGCGGGGGTACGTCAATCGATCCGGATTCCGAAGCCCGGCAATGTCTTCGTGCAAGCAAACGGCGACAACGAAATCCAGCTGGGGCCGCTGGTCGGCATTCTGACGGATATGATCCACTCTTCGGAGGGTTATCCATTCGGCACCCGCTCCGGCTTCATCAAACAGGTTATTCGCTCCGGCGACCGCAAGGCATTCATGTTCGGCTTTACGCCCGGCGACATCAACTGGCAGCAGGAGACGGTCAACGGCTACTTCCTGAACGCCCAGGGGGGCTGGTACCGCCGCATCGTGCCGCTGCCCGACGTCATCTATAACCGGCTGCCCAATCGCAAGGCGGAGACTTCCGCTTATATCAGCGCTGTCCGGGAGCGGTTCGTAAAGCGCCAGATTCCGATCTTTAACTGGAGCTTTCTTAATAAAGCCGATGTCTACAAGCTGCTCGACAACGATCCCGAGGCGCTTGCCCATCTGCCGGAGTCTGTCCCTAATCCCTCTTCCGCCAAGATAAAGGAGCTCCTCGACAAACATAAATTTCTGTATTACAAGCCGACCGGCGGCAGTCTCGGCATCGGCATCTACAGATTGACGTACCATCCGCGCAGAGGCTACTTCGTCCGTTATCGCCGCGGCAGCGAGAATGTGCTTGTCCGCTACAGCAGCTTCCAGACGATGATGCGGATGCTGCAGGCCCGGCTAGGCAGCCGAATGAGCAGCTATGTCGCCCAGCAGGGCATTCGGCTCATCGAACTGGACCGCTGCCCGATCGACTTCCGCTTCCATATGCACAAGAACGGGAGCAACCGCTGGATCGCGGCAGGCATAGGCGCCAAGAAGGCGGGCCGGGGCAGCGTCACGACCCACGTGAAGAACGGCGGCTCGCTCATGACGCCGAGCCAGGCGCTGGGACGGACGTTTGGCGACAATGCCGACATTATTCTCGACAAGGCCAGACGGGTCGCCGTCAAGCTGTCCGAAGCGATCGAACGCAACTATCCGCATCGGCTGGGAGAGCTGGGACTCGATATCGGCATCGACAAGTCGGGAGAGGTATGGATGTTCGAGGCAAACGCAAAGCCGGGACGCTCCATCTTTAAACTGCCCGCGCTGCGCTCCGAAGGGAAAGCCTCTGTTTCCTACATCGTTGACCACTGTCTATACTTGAGCCGCTTCCAGGGGGGAACAGGCCAATGAATATGCTGCCGCAAGAGGAGAATGAGCACAAGGCCGCCGTACTGGGCAGGCCCGTGCCGGTGCTCGCGATCCTGACCGTCGACGAGCCGGGCGGCGGCTTTCGGGGCAACCGGAGCAACTTTGCCGATCTCATTCGTACCGGTCAAGCGATGGGATTTGTTGTGTATGTTTTAACGGTCAAGGAGCTTCTGCTCCATCGCAATAAACTGAGAGGATTCGTATTTCACAAGGAGATCGGGCAGTGGCAGAAGGCGCTGCTCCCGTTTCCCGACATTATCTACAACCGGATTCCGCAGCGCGAGGACGAGATGCAGCCTGCCGTCCGGCAGAAAATTCTGGACTGCCGCCGACATTCGCGGGTGACGCTGTTTAACCCTTCCTTCTTTAACAAATGGCAATTGTTCGAATGGCTTCGCAAATCCAGCCGAACAAGACCCTTCATACCGACGACCAGACGCCTCGTTCAAGTCGGCGGACTGGGCAGACTGCTGCGCAAGCACGGCTATCTCTATCTGAAGCCCGAGAGCGGCAAGGCAGGCAAAGGCATTATGACCGTCCGGGTCCATCATGAGAAACCGTTGCCGTACCGGCTCAAAATACAGGAAAACAAACGGAGCACCACCTATAACTGCTCCACGTTAGGAAAGCTGTGGACCCGCATCCAGAAACAAAGCGGCGGCGAGGCCTACATCGCCCAGCAAGGCATTGCGCTCGCTTCCTTTAAGGACCGCCGCTTCGATCTGCGCGCGCTCGTGCAGAAGAACCGGCTTGGCGTATGGGAGATGACAGGAATTGGCGCACGGCTTGCTGGAGTCTCCAGTATTACGACCCATGTCCCCCGCGGCGGTCAAATCGAGGATCCGGAGAAGCTGCTGACCTATTCATTCGATGCAGAGCGGGCTCATATGCTTTTACAGAAGGTAAGGCGCACGACGGTACTGATCGCCCGTCAGATCGAGCGGGCTTCGGGTCTGCGGCTCGGGGAGATGTCCATGGATCTGGGAGTGGACGGCGACGGCCACCTCTGGTTTTTCGAGGCGAATTCCAAGCCGATGAAATTCGACGAGCCGCATATCCGCCAGAAGTCGCTGGAGCGTATCTTCCAATACAGCGCTTATCTGGCTCGCAAAAAATCGAACAAAGCGGGAGGCGCTTAGCATGGAACTGCAGCTTCTGACACCGGAAATATGGCGTGCGGAAAGGAGGAGGCTGCTTGGCTTCGTTTTGCGCCATGGAGAGAAACGGATTACGGCCGCTTCACTTCGCGCGCTAAGAGATATGGAGCCCGATTGGCTGGAGACGGACGGCAGCGGTCACGGCCAGGCTGTCATTGCCATAACGAAGCATGAAGGCCGGTTAACCGGCCTCGGCTTCGCGGCGGGCGGCGGCGATGCCGGCTGCCTGCTCGTTGTACATCCGAGGGCGAGAAGGCTTGGCGCGGGGACCGTGCTGATGAAGGCGATGATCGACAGACTGGGGAGGCTGGCCTGCCATGTGGCCGCCGATAATGTGCCCAGCATGGCGTTATGCTTCCGGATCGGCATGAAAGCCGTGTCCATTCACAAGGGACCGACAGGCAAATCGACGCTCAGGTTCGAAAGGGGAATGCTGCATGACGCAGCCCGTACTGGGCATATTGACACTCTACCTCAATGATGCGGGCTCGCTCGAAGAACGGCGCTATTACGAACGGATGACGACGGAAGGACGGAAACTTGGCTTGCATGTATTTGTCTTCACGCCTCAGGACGTAAGCCTCTCCGGAGACAGAATTCGAGGTTTATTTTATCACCCCGGAACGGGACGGTGGACGAGGCGCTGGACCGGCTTCCCGACTCTCGTCTTCGATCGCTGCCGCATTCAGCATTCGCATCGGTACGACCAACTGTTGAAATTCCGATCGCGCTACGACGGCCTGACCTACTTGAACAAGCCGCTCCGCAACAAGTGGCAAATTCATAACCTGCTGTCGAAGGACAGCCGCTTCGGCGCCTACTTGCCCAAGACCCGTTATATCAACTCCGTGAACGATGTCCGGGAAATGCTGCGGTCGCATCCGCTGCTATACTTAAAGCCGATTAACGGAACCGGCGGACGAGGCATTCTCAGGGTCGAACGGTTAAAGGACGGTTCGCTGACCGTGCAAGGCCGCGATAAAAATCGTAGAATCGTGTCTCCCCAGCGCATGAGCAGCGACAAGCTCGGGAGCTATCTCTCCAAATGGAATCTGAAGGAGGTTCGATACATCGCGCAGCAAGGCCTCCAGCTTAAGCTGCCGAGCGGCTGCGTCCATGATTACCGGCTGCTCGTCCAGAAGGACGGCGAAGGCAAGTGGACCGTGACCGGCTGCGCAGGTCGCATAGGCGCGCCAGGCAGCATTACGGCCAATCTGCATGGCGGAGGTCGCGCGGCGAAGATGGATGGGCTGCTGGAGCAATGGATCACGGACGCTGCCAAGCGAGAGGCCGTAAAACGGGAGGTCGCGGAATTCGGTGTCGGAATCGCCTCCTATCTGGAACTGGTCTGCGGTGCCTTGTGCGAGCTGGCGATCGATCTGGCCATCGACAAGAGCGGGCGTATCTGGCTGATCGAGGTGAACCCGAAGCCAGCGCGGGAGGTATTCTTCCGCGCAGGCGAGACCGAAGTCTATCGGCAAGCCATCGTCAAGCCGCTGGAATACGCCCTCTGGCGGTTCAAGCAAAAGAAACGCAAAACGGCCTCAGCCGCTGCGGCTCGCGAAGCCGGCGATGAGGCGGATTCCTCTCCCGTCACCCCGGATCCGCCGCATGTAGACGAATTGCCGTTGCTTCCGGAAAAGCCGGGCAAATCCGCGAAAAAAAAACGCCGCCGCCTTTAGGGTACGAGTTCGAAAGTCCGATTTCGAACGACCTCCCGTTGCAAGCCGCGGACGAATCGTTAAGCTAAACAGCCCGCCACTCCCGATAATCGGGTGTGGCGGGCTGTTCCATGTCCAGCTATTGTTGCGGTTTGATGGCAAGCAGTTCCGGGAAGCTGCCGATGCGTTTGTCGGCGTCCGATAGCTCGGCGGCTTTGCCGTAGATGGCATAGGCGCATCCAACGGTGGTTAAGCCGTTCTTGCTTCCCGCTTCTACGTCAGAAGAACGATCCCCTACCATCCAGATATCCCTCGAGGAAGCAAGCCCATGATCCCGGAGCAGTTTCGCTACCAAATCCACTTTGCTTGCCGTGCCGTATTCGCCCGCGCTGTACAAGCCGTCGAACAAATGCGCGATTCCTTTGTGCTTGGCAATTTCCTTCACGTACGCTTCCAACCCGTTGCTGGCGACGAACAGCTTGCTGCCGCCTGCTTTGAGCGCCTCCAGCGTCTCTTTGACACCGGCGTACAGCCGGCCTTCACCCGCCGCAAGCCCCTCAAGCTCGTACTGAAGCAGAAGTACGTCGGCCCTGGCGCGCGCCTCCTCGCTTGAATCCGGCATCAGCCTTCGCCATATATCCTCAAGCAGCATGCCGAGGCAGGCGAGCAACTCTTCCACCGGCGGCGCTTCTCCCTCGTACAGTCCTTCCTCCCGAAGCGTTTGGAACACGCGGCGATGTACGGAGACGAGCAGCGTATCCGTCTCGAACAGCGTTCCATCCATATCGAAGATGACGGCAACGGGGTTGCCGGAATTATTTTCCGTCAAGCTTTCCACACTCCTTTGTCTATTTATCAGCCTATCATACCGGATACTCCGATCAAACCGCAAGAACACTTAAGGTGTTCCGAGGTTAAACCTGTCGCTTCCGAAGTTGCCCTGAAGGTCTCCCGCTATTGATAAAATAGCCTGTTTATGTCACACTGTTTGGTGGACGGAAGGCCCGGGGCCTTGCCGCCATAGAAGGAAAGGACGTGACGTGACTGTTATGACCAAGTGGCTCTTTAAGGCCATGACCGAGCTCTATTCGCGCAAGTGGATTTCCCGCATGACGGGCACGTTCGCGCAATCGTCCGCCAGCCGAGTCTTTATCCCCCGCTTCGCCAAGCTGTACGGCATAGCCGTGCACGAAGCCGAGAAGGAACTCGGGCAATACCGGACGCTCAACGAGTTTTTCACCCGCCGGCTGAAGCCAGGCTCCCGCGCCATTCATCATGGCGATCGCAGCCTCGTCAGTCCGGTTGATGCTTTAATTACCGGAGCAGGCTCCATTAATCAAGGAACCATGCTAAGCGTCAAGGGACAAGATTACACCATCGAAGAATTGCTGGGCCGCACCCCTCGCGCGGCTAGTTATATGAACGGATATTATTACGTCCTATATTTGAGCCCTACCGATTACCATCGCATTCATTCCCCGATCGAAGGGGACGTCATGGAGCGCGAGCACCTGAAAGGCAAGGTTTATCCCGTCAACGATTTCGGACTAACGGTCATGACGCGAGTGCTTAGCCGCAACGAAAGGCTGGTTACATATATCAAGCACGGCGGCGGAGAAGTTGCCGTCGTAAAGGTAGGCGCCATGAACGTAAGCAGCATTCGATACGTCGAACCTCAGCGTAATCGTCTGGCCAAGGGCGACGAGCTTGCTTACTTCGAATTCGGCTCCACCGTTGTACTCCTGATGGAGGACGGCACCTATTCCCCTGACGGCGCGATTGGCGTGGGCGCCAAAGTCAGGATGGGGCAGCGATTAGGGGATCTGGCCAAAAAGTAAACACTTGTGGATAAAAAAAATAAAAGCGAGAGCAGTCAAGGACGATCCCCTTGCCATGCTATCGCTTTTTTGCTGCTCCAGGGTCATACAGCTTGCTAGCATTCCGACTTCAGTTCAGAAGAGCGCGCTTCTTGCTTGCGGCCGCCATTGGGCTGCGCGATATCGGCAGCGGGCCGCGCTCGCCCGCCAGCAAGCGTAGCATTGACCTCCCCGCCCAGAATGATAATGTTGGAGCTGATGTACAGCCAGACCAGCAGGACGATAATGCCGCCGATGCTTCCATACGTTTTGGAATAGTTGCCGAAATTGTTAATGTAGAATTGGAACAGCAACGAGGTTGCAATCCAGCCAAAGGTCGCGAATAGAGCCCCCGGAACGGCAGCTTTGAACCGAATTTCGCGGTTGGGCACAATCCAGTAGATCAGCGAGAATATAACAACCATGAACGAGATGGGAACGACGTATTTCAATATGCCCCAAATGAGTCCGAAGCCGATCGGGGAAGCGAACCAATCAAACAGAAATTCACCGATTACCTCTCCGAAAATAAGCAATACAATCGCCAGCATGATGACAAGGGCTAGCACAAGCGTCGCCGCAAGCGAGATCGCTCTCAACTTCCAGAACGGCCGGCTTTCTTCGACATCATAGGCTTTATTAACACCCTTTATGAGCGCATTCACGCCATTGGAGGCCGACCAGAGCGTCGCGATCATACCGATCGATAGAAGAGTCCCCCTGCTATTGTCCGTTACCTCCTGCAGAATGCTTTCAACCGCTTCGCCCGTCTGCTCCGGCAGCAGGCGAATCAGCTCAGCGACGACACTGTCTCCGGACAACTGGACAAAACTCATCAGGCTCACCACAAAAATAAGAAACGGAAAAAATGACAAAATAAAATAATACGTAAGCTGCGCGCCTATCGCAGGCACATCATCATCACGGAATCGGCAGTACAAATCTTCGAAAAATTTAAGCAGCTTTGAATCCTGTTTCATTGGCCTCACTCCTCTTATTTAGAAGTAAACAAGAGAAGCCCCGCCTTAAACAGAAGGCATCCAGAACACTTATCGAATCTCCGAAGGACTTTTGCCCGTATATTGTTTGAATTGCCGGCTGAAGAAAAAAATATCGCGATAACCCAACGCGTCCGCCACCTCGGTTACGTTCATCCCGGCGTGCATAAGCAGATGCTTTGCCCGTTCGATGCGCATACGAATCATGTAGGACTGCACCGACATGCCGATCATCTCCTTGAACTTCATGGAGAAGTATCTCGGCGACAGCTGGGCTCTTGTCGACAGATCCTCCACGCGGTGCGCGATGCCGGGATTTTGCCGGATGTAGTTGGCAATCTCGTGAATGGCTTCCGTCAGCTGATTGCTCGCCTTTTTCTCCACTGGCACCTGGGTATCTGCGCGAAGCAGCTGGATCAGCAGCGACTTCAGCACCAGCCGCGCTTCCGTCTCGGCGGCGTACGTGCTTACGAGAAAGAGGCGGACATAACGAGATAACATATATTCGAAGTCGACCGTATCATACAGCATGCGATACCGTTTGGGAGTTTGACGGATTTCGTCCTCCACCGCAAAGTGGATATAGGTGAGCACCAACGGCCGCTGCGGATGATGCGTGGCGCTCGTATAGTCGCCGGGACGGAACAGGAAGCAGCTTCCCTTGCCAACCTGATAATGGACTCCGTTCACCTCCACTTCGCCTTCGCCGCTCCACACATAAAACAGATCGAAGTTGGCCATCGGCTTCTCGCGCCTCGCCCAGCGCCAGCCAGGTTCGCATACGATCTTTGCAAAGGCCGGCAGCAGCTTGATCGAATCCGGCGAAATTTCAAGCATAATGATTCTCCTTCCCTAAAGCGGACAGCAATTATTTTCATTATAAAACAAGTTCGCCTGCAAGCAACGAAAAAAAAGCAGCATCTCATGGTTTAGCAATCGTAAAGATGGTATAATATCACGAACATTAGAAAGTAACATATCTTAAATATTTTTTCGGAAGGATGGAATTCAAGCCATGAACCCACTGGCCCAGCAGTTAAATGAGACCTTGCAGAGAGAAATTCCGAACGTTTATGCGATGTTGTCCAATCTAGGCAAAAACATCTACTTTCCCAAAGAAGGCATTTTGAGCCAATCCGCCGAAGCCAAGTCGAAGGCAACCAAGTTCAACGCCACGATCGGCATTGCAACCGAAGGCGGACAGCCCATGCATCTCAAGCTCATTCAAGACACGCTTAGCGCCTACAATCCGAAAGATATATATGAATATGCGCCTCCTGCCGGCAAGCCGGAGCTGCGAACCGCCTGGCGCGGCAAAATGATAAAGGACAATCCGTCGCTGGAATCGAAGAGCTTCGGCAATCCCGTCGTGACGAACGCGCTCACGCACGGCCTCAGCATCATAGCCGATTTATTTGCAGATCCCGACGACGCCGTCATCATCCCGAATAAAAATTGGGAAAATTACGAGCTGACGTTCGGCGTCCGCCGCGGAGCGGCAATCGTGGAATACCCTTTGTACAATGAGGATATGCAATTTAACAGCGAAGGACTCCGGGAGGCGCTTCTCGCGCAGAAGGATAAAGGCAAAGCCATCGTGCTGCTTAACTTCCCTAATAACCCAACCGGTTATACGCCCGGGCCAAAAGAAGGCGATGCGATCGTGGCCGCAATCCTTGATGCCGCGGAAGCAGGCATCAACGTAGTTGCCGTTACAGACGATGCGTATTTCGGCCTGTTCTTCGAGGATTCGCTTCAAGAGTCGCTGTTCCCTAAGCTCGCCGGACTGCATGAACGCGTGCTGGCCGTCAAGGTCGACGGCGCAACGAAAGAAGAATTTGTGTGGGGATTCCGCGTCGGTTTCATTACGTTCGCTTCGGAATCCGCGGCCGCGCTTGCCGCCCTGGAGCAGAAGACACTCGGAATCATTCGCGCGACGATTTCCAGCGGCCCGCATCCTTCCCAGACGTTCGTGCTCCGCGCGCTGCAATCGCCTGAATACGAGACGCAAAAAGCCGAGAAGTTCGAAATTATGAAACGCCGCGCCAACCGCGTCAAGTCGTTGCTCGACAGCGGCCGCTATGGCGATACGCTCCAGTACTATCCGTTCAACTCCGGCTACTTTATGTGCCTTAAGCTTGCCGGCGTCACGGCCGAAGCCGTTCGCTCGCATCTGCTTAACGAATACGGCATCGGCGCCATCGCGCTTGGGGAGACCGACCTTCGCGTCGCCTTCTCCTGCATCGAGGAAGAACATCTGGAAGAGCTGTTCGACATCATTTACAAGGCGGTTACGGAAGTCGCCGCGCACTAAATCGCATATTCATCATTCTCGCATTTGATAGAACAAAGAAAGCGCAGGCTCAGGGGCCGAATTGGCCCTCAAGCTTGCGCTTTTTTTTCGACGAACCTGTCCCGGCGCTTGCGATCACAAGCGGATCCTTTACAGATGGCGGTTGCGGAATTCCGTCGGCGTCACGCCGTACTGTTTTTTGAAGCTTTCGCGGAAGTGATCCTGGTCGGCATAACCGATCCGGTCGCATATCTCGTAAATTTTGATCATCGGATCTTCAAGCAGCCGGGCCGCTTCCTCCATGCGCAGACGAATCATCCAATGATTAATCGTAAAGCCGGTTACTTCCTTAACGATCGCGTTTAAATATTTGTCGCTTAAGCCAACCGCCGCCGCCGTGTCCGCCAGAGACAGCTCTCTGTGTCCAAAATGTTCTCCCACATATTGAAGCGCCCGCTCCACCAGCTTCTTTTTCTTTAAATTGCCGGCCCATCCATCGGGCGGCAATTCTTCGAGCAGCGTAGGCAGCTTCTCCTTGGCGGCTTGAATGGCGAACTCCGCTTCTTCCTTACGGGCCCTCTCCAGACGCAGCTGCTCGATCGCCCGCAGGCATACTCTCTCAATTTCGGACGGATCGATCGGCTTTAGCACGTAATCCATTACCTGCAGCTTGAGCGCTTGCCTCGCATGCTCGAATTCGCTCAGACCGGACAGAATCAGGCATCGAATGTCCGGGTATCGGGATTGAGCGGCCTCGATCAGTTCCAGCCCGTTCATTTTCGGCATGCCAATGTCGGTCAGCAGCAGATCGGCCGGCTCCCGCGCAAGCCACGCCAGCGCCTCCTCGCCGTTCTCCGCCGCTCCAAGCAGCTCGATGCCAAGCTTCTCCCATTCGATCGAGCGGCACAGCGTATCGCGCACCATTTTGACATCCTCCGCGATCAACAGCTTGAACATCCTACCGCTCTCCTCTCTTTATCCCGTCACTCCGGCGAATAAGGCAGCACCGCTTCGACGCAGGTGCCTTCGGCAACCTTTACGTAACGCAGACCGTACGCCTTGCCGCAATGCAATTGGATTCTGCGATGCACGTTCATTGTACCGTAGCCGTCTCCCCCGTCGCCCGCCCGCTCGGCCGAATCGCCGCCCGGCTGCTCTCCGAGTCTCGCGTTCATCGCATCGGAATCGCTGCCGCATCCGTTGTCCGTCACGCGCAGCACGAGCCTGCTTCCTTCGAGATAGGCGGCAACGGCAATACGGCAATCCGTATGCTGATCGTAATCGGCGAAGCCGTGCACGATGGCGTTCTCCGCCAGCGGCTGCAGCACCAAATGGACGATGCGCGCGGACAGAAGCGCTTCCGGCGCTTCGATATCGACGTGCAGCCTCTCGCGCATCATTTGCTGAATATGAAGATACGCTTCTACCTGCGCAAGTTCCTTCTCAAGCGAAATCCAGGTCTGCCCGCGGTTCAGGCCGTACCGGAAGACGTTCGCAAGCGACCGGACGATGTTGCTGGTCTCTCTGTCGCCTGCCATAATCGCCCTGCAATTGATGAGGTCCAGCGTATTGTACAGAAAATGCGGATTGATCTGGGCATGCAGCAGCTCAAGCTGCAGCGCCTGCCGTTCCATCTCTTCCTTAAACGAATTTTCGATGAGGCCGTGCAAGGTGACGAGCATGGAGGCAAACTTCTGATTTAGCTCATCAACCTCGTAGATGCCGCTGTTCGGATGCGGCAGCGGTTCCTTGAACTCCGCGACCTCCGGCCGCTGGATGGCGGCGACGAGCCTTGTAATCGGCACGGTAACGCGTACGACGATCCGGCGCAGCCAGAACGCCGCGACGAGCAAAGCCGCGACCGCGGTAGCTGCCCCAATGGCCGATATCGCGAACGTATATTGGCCAAAGTGGCTCTCCGGCACCACCGTCAGCAGCTTCCACCCGTTCGCAAGCGTGTCGAACATAATCCGATGCTGCTCGCCGTCGAGACGGGCGACGATCGTCCCTTGCGGAGCGGAGGCAGCAGCTTTCACATAAGGCAGCTCCCCCGCCTCCTCGAGAAACGAATATCGTTCGCTAAAAATGACCCGCCCCCGTTCGTCCAGCAGCAGATGGAAACCGTTCGCAAGCGGCGCGTTCTCGAACACGCTCCGGACGCTGCCGATATTGGCGCCGATCATGATCGTGCCGATGCTTCGCCCGTCCTTGATGCTCGACTTCCGCCTGGCGGAGTAGATCATCGCGGTATCGGGCCTGCCCGTCCGCTGTCCCCACCATACCGTCATTTGCCGGCCTTCGCCAAGAGCCCGGAACCATTCTTCGTCATGCAAATCCTCGGACTTGAAAATGCCCGTTATCGGCTCAAAATGTTCCGTCGCCATGCCGTACAGGCCGCTCTCCGGCTCCAGCGCCAGCGATACCACATAAGACTGCCGGGTTACCGCGGGCGAGCCAAAATCGTTGAGCAGCGACAGCAGCGATAAATTTTCCAGATTGCTCTGCAGCGCGAAGTAGTCGTCCACCGCCTCGAACGGCTGTTGGTACGCTCCTTCAAGCAAATTGTCGATCGACTGGTTGCTGATCAGGAAAGCCGATACGTTGTTCATCGTATCGAATTGATACCAGAGATTGCGATACACAAATTTCATCGATTGCTCCGCGATTTCGCGGGTATGGGCATTCTGGACGCGGATCAGGATGTAACTTGCCGCCGTTGCGAAAAAAGCGATAATAGCCACGATCAGCACAAATATCGGCAAGTTCAGCCGGGACAGCAGTCCCGAACCTTTCCTTCGCTTCCATAGTCGCATGCCCATTCCCGCCCTTCGTTTATCAGAACAATATATTATAGATCGCTTGCGCCGCTTCCGCGCGGCTGGCAACGCCCTTCGGCGCGAACATGCCGTCTCCGCGGCCGCGCATTAACCCGAGCTGCGCCGCTTCGCCCACGAGAGGACGCGCCCATTCGGCGATATCCGCTTCGTCTAGGAAGGATACTGCCTGCCCCGTCGGCGCCTCTGCGTTAAGCAGTCTTGCTCCCTTAAGCAGCATGGCCGCCATCTCTTGCCTTGTAATGACGCCGTCCGGATCAAATTCGGACGCGCTTTTGCCGCTGACGAGCCCCGCCTGGTAAGCGATGGCGATCGATTGCGCGTACCAACGGTCCGAAGATACGTCCGCAAACGGCGTTTCGCCCGCTTTCGTCAGACGCAGCGCCTTCACCAGCAGCTCCGCGAACTCGGCTCGCGTGACGGATCGGCTGGGAGCGAACGTCGACACGCCGGTTCCCTGAATGATTTGTTTCGCATACAGCTCCCCGACCGTCTCGTAAGCCCAGTGGCCGATGCCGAGATCGGCAAACGTCTTGTCGACGGTCAGCAGCGCGTAGGTGCCGGAGCGATGCAGTTCGGCGGCGACGCCAAACGATCCTTGCTCTCCGCCGGCATAATTTAGCTTGCCGTCGGCGTCGATGCGATAGATGCCCGAACGTTTCGCATCCGGCAGCAGGTCCGGCTTCATCCTTACGGCAATCGGCGGCTCGTATGCCGTCAGTTCCCGGGCGTCGCCATCCTTGGCCGTCAGCGACAGCGACAGCTCGAACGCGCCGCCCCATTGTTTGATGTCGGCTTTCGTCAATCTTTTGCTTTTGCCAACCAGACCGGCTGCCGCGGAAGGCGCCAACTCATCGATCCGAAGCGTGATCCGGGCGTCTTTTAACTGCTCCGGCGTCAGCTCCTTGGTCAAAGCCGCCAGCAAGTCCGCAGGCAGCTCAACCGACAAGCTCTTCCCTGCCAGCACAAGCGTATTCCCCGCGAGCAGCTCGCCGGCGTTGGCCGGAATAATGATCGTGTCGGCTTCGCCCGGCCATTCGACCACGCTTCTGCCGCCGTCGCTGCCCCCCAGCTGTCCGGCTGTGACAACAAGCTCGCCGGACGGAGGAGCGGTTGGAGGGACGTTCGGCTGCGGACCGGGATTCGAAGGTCCTTGCGGTTCTTCCTCCTCCTCTTCCGGAAGCGGCTGCTCGTAATTCACGTATACAAACGAATCGTAATACGACGTGTTTTTGGAATCCGCCGTTCCCTTCGTCCATTGAATAAAGTTGTCGCGTCCGTTCTGGAAGTCCGCGTCGTTAACCGCGACGTTGAAGCCCAGCGAGCCGCCGGACGCGGGACGCAGATCCTTGACGTATTCGGTCGGAATGAGCAGCTCGTAATAAGTTGTCTTCGCCGCTTCGTCGCGAACCGCCGCGAACGGCGTCTGGCCGCTGATATCTCCGTTCGGGTTAGGCAGGCTCGAGCTGAACACATTGACGAGAAGCCCGCCGGTATCGGTCAGCGCGAAACCCCATTCCACATCGTCGGAGCCATAGGGCGACTGCCGGTTGCCGAGCGGATCGAGCGTAATTTGCACGGAATCGTTTTTCCACAGGTTCGCCGCATTCTCCGATTGTTTGTGAATATTATCCATCACGGCTACGGCAACATACAACCCTTGATTGCTCCATTTGGCGTACGCAGTCGCTTCGAGATTGGCCGGATCGTGGAATTCATTCGCGTTTTGCGACTTTCGCCGCAGATGAACCGGGAAGGCGTCCGCCCATTCGTCGAGCTTTCCGTCGATGACGATATCCACCACGGCGTTGACCAGGTTGAAATCCAGCGGCATGGCCGCATCGCGGAAAATCGTTTTGCCGTTAACGGTATCCTCGACCGACAGATCGACCTCGTAGACGTTGTAAGGTTTAGGTTCGTGATACGTCCAGCGGAAGTCGAGCCGCAGCGCGTCTCCCTTGCGAAGCCCGGAGAACTCGCCGGATTCGATCGGAACAAGCGGCTTGCCGTCCGGTCCCTTCACCGTCACGGCGCCCGTCTTCTCGAAAGAGGATGTGCCGGTCAGCTCGACCGTCAAAATGTCCAACTCCTCGATCAACTTCCGCGCGGGAACGATGCGGGCGTCGATGCCGTCCTCGACGGTCAGCTGGATCTTCTTCGTATCGAACGCAACGCCGTCGTGCTCCATCTCGACCTCGATTTCGTATCTTCCCTTGAGCGCGCGCTCCGGCACCTGGATCTTAAAGGAACGTTCTTCCGATCCCAGGGCGGAGATAGACACCGTTTCCGTCAGCGTATCGGATTGTACCGCTTCCCAGCCGGCCGGCACCTTTAAGCCGAGCTTTACATCCTGCGGAGAGGAGGTGTCGTTAACGAGCGACACCCGGATCGTATTCGGATATCCCGCTTCGCCGTTTGTTTGCGTCGGCACGACATTGCCGATAACGCCGATGAATTTAGGCGGCTCGGAGTCGGCGATGGCTGCAGCCGCCCCCGCGAATTCGCGCGCCAGCACGTTGTACGCATAGCTGTCGGCATAGCTGCCCCGCTCGTAGGCGGCATCCGCGATGCGGCCGTAGCGGTTCAACCGGTACACGGCCGACGTCGAGACGGGCATGACGCTGAACTCGCCTTTTTTCTCCGCATACAGCTCATTCGCCGATTCGGCGGCCTCAGCGTAATCCGGCGCGTTTCCACCGCTGCCCGCGCTCATATAAGCGAGCGGCACAGACGCGCTCTCCGCCAGATTGTACAGCGCCTCAAGCGCGACGTACCCAGGAGCGGATACAACTTCTTCCTGCTTGATCCGGCCTGCGACAACCGTCATCAAGTCATATACGTCCCCGATGACCGCCTCCCAATCGGATGCAATGCCGGAAGCGCCCGCTGCGTCTTCGATGGAAGCCGCAATGGCTGCGAGTTCGGCCAGATCGGCATCCAGCGCCGCCGAATTGTCCAGTGTCCGCAGCGCTTCCAGACGGGCCGCGACCTCGTTAATCTTGGCGGCGAGCAGTTGACCGGCGGCAAGCCTTACGAACGAATCCGGCGCGCCCTCGATGTAGAGCGGCGATCCCGACACTTCGAGCCGGGTTTGTCCGCCTGCTTCTGTCGCAGTCAGCGTCTTGCCGTTAATGTCTTGCAACTTCAAGCCCGCCGCTCCGAAAGGCAGCGAGATGGTGCTGACCGGCGGCTTCACGGCCGGATTGTCTTTGTGATCCGTTTTTTTCCAGGCCACTACGATCGGTTCCCCGTCGTTGAGAAACACGTGTACGGCAACATCCGGATTGCCGCTGTCCCAAGCGCCGAAGTAACGCGCCTGGTCGAGCGTCGTCATGAGCTGGTTGACAGCCGCGTAAGCCAGCTTCGGCCTGCCGTCGTTGTCCGTGATGCCCCAGAAAATATCGTAGTAACGATCGTCCGTGCCGTCGTTTTTGTAATTGTAATATTCGTAAGCTTTGATCTGATCCGTAATCATGTAATTCAGGAACGCCCGTACGATGTAATCGCGCTGCACCGCTTCGGAGACGGACGGATAACCGGCATTGGCCGTCGGCCAGCCGCCTTCCGTCAAATAATAGTCCTTCCAGCCGCCGTAAGCGTTGACCAGATCCTTCACGCCGTTCATCAGCCGCTGGAGATTGCCGTCCGGCATCGAATTATAGACGTACGGATGGTAGGAGTAGGCGTCCGCGTAATCGTAAGAGCCCAGCTCCAGCTCGCCCGGCAGGACGCTCAGCACGCTGGAGGTATGGTCTCCCGCCAGCAGCATCGCGTTCGGATCCGCTTTTTTCATATTTAAATAAGCGATTTTTTGGATTTGTACATATTCCGCCGGAATATAGGGTTTGGCGAACAGCTCCGGCTCGTTCGGCATCTCCCATTGACGAACGATATCCTTGTAGCGGTCGACCGTTTCATAGACAAAATCGCCCATCGACTTGAGTCCGGAGGTCGTATTGACGGTCCCTTCCTGGTAATACGGGTTTTTGTCGATGCCGAGCACCGTAATCTGGTTGAACCCCAGCCCGGCAAGCTTGTTCATTCTGACGTCGACGTCGCTGTAGTCGTAGACGGGATCACCTTCGCCGTCCTTGGCGTTGCGGTCCGCTTCCTCCCACGTAATGCCGGAGCGGTGATGGCGGGCGCCCAGCTTGCGTGCTCCGTCGATGATATCGTCGCGCCAGTTCAACTTGTAATGCGTATTGAGTCCGAATTTGCTTTCGTTGTCCAGATCAAGCTCGCGCACGGGAGCCGCTTCGCCGACAACCGCCAGTCGCATGCGCTTGGTCAGTTCCGGCGCAGGCCGACCGTCAATCGTCAGCTCGACTGACGTTTCGTACGTCCCGATGCCGCCGAGTCCGGCGTCGAACCACAACGTATCGTTTAGTTGCTCGTAGCGGCCCAGACTGTACGTCTTCGTTCCTTCGGCGACTAACGCCTGATCGCCGTCCGCCCGGCGCACCTTGTAGCTCAACCCGATCTCGCGCGCTTCCGCCCCGGCGTCGAACGCCGCGGACAGCCCCGCCGTTTCGCCGATCGCGTAGATGCCCGCGAAGTTGCCCGCCGGCTGCAGATCGACGACGTATGGGGCCGAGATCGGCTCGATGGAGAAGTCGTCCACCATCAGGTTGATGCCGCCGACGACGTTCCATTGGAAATAACCTTTCGTCGGCGCGAGAACGTCGGAATCCTCGCCGCGCGCCACTTCTTGGCCGTCGATGACAAGCCGATGCGTGATACCGCTTACATGTAACTCATACGAATGCCATTCGTCCAGCAGCGATTGCACGTAGTTCGCGGTATAGTAGTTGCCGCCGACCGTCGTTTTGCGCATAATAAAATATTTGGAGTTGTGCGTCGCCCACTCCATCGCGTTGTTGTTGGCGTCGTCCAGCGCGCGGTATCGGATGCGCCATGTATTTTGCACCGCCGTACTGGTTCGCTCGTATTTGGCGCGGAACTTGATCACGAAGTTGTCCGCGTTCTGGTACATCGGCAGATTCAGCTTCGCGCTGCCCGATCCGTTCAGGTTCAGCACCTGATTGCCGTCCGGCAGCTCGATGACTCTCGTATTGCCGCCCGTTGTCCAGCCGTTCGGGATGCTGCCCGCGAGATCGGTCTCGAAGTCGTTCAGATACGGCACGATCTCCCCTATCGGCACCACAATCTCCCCGTTCTCCGGATAACGGGCCGACCGGCCGCCATCCTCGGCCGTGATGAAGTAACGAATGTCCGCCGCCTTGCCCGATCCCGGTATCGCAATCGAATACGCGCCGCCTCCGATGGACTGCGCCGGAGCTTCGACAACGGCCCCCTCTTCGCCATAACGGTAATGAACCGATGCAGCCGTTGCGGCGCTGCCGTCCGCCACCGTAAACATCAGCGGCAGATCCGCATTATAAGGCAGCTCGGAGAGCGGGTTATGCGAAATCGTAAAGGTAGATGGCGCCGCTGCAGGAGGTTTGATCGCGACATGCTCCACGCTCAGATTGGCGGGCGTGCTCGCGTTCAATGCGCGCAGCGAGAAACCCGCGCCGCCTGCGGTCAAGTCGGAATCGGCGAATACCGAGATCAGGCTGCCGTCGATGAACAGCTTGAATTCCGATCCGGCAACTTCCAGCTTGTAGTCATGCCAGTCGGCCATGTTGAAGCCGGGAGCGACGGAAGCGATGTCTACCGGCGCGCCGACGATGACGCTGGCCGAAGAATTGGGGTATTTCCACAGTTCAACCATGCTCGTGTTTTTGAATTCCAAAAAATAATAGCTGGTTCCCGACGTATAGCGGAACATCAACCGGTACCGGTCCGCTTGCGCCTTGAATTCGACGTTGTAATCTTTGGTGCTGTAAGGAAAAGCCGATTGTTTTAATACGGCGCGCTGCGGCGAAGTCGCCGTCGTCGTCCCGGTCAGCAAAGCGTCCGCTCCGCTGCCCTGCACCTGCCAGGCCGTACTCCCGAACAAATCCCAATTGGCGAGTCCGCCCGCGAAGCTTTCTTCGATGATGGGTTCCTGCTCCGCCGCTTCTGCAGGAGCAGGCAGAAACGGCAGCAATAATGCAACGATCAGCAGCATCGCGATGCCGCGACTAGTTGTTCTCACTTGCTTTCCTCCTTCTTTTTGCGGAGCCAAAGACGCCCGCTCCCGCTCCGCCGCTGGCGCGGCGAAGCGGGAGGGATGACGGCTTATTGGCCCGTTTTTGTTTTGAACGAAGCTTCAAGCTCTTCCAAAATTTTGGTTCCGCCCTGCGATTTCCACTTCTCTACGAATTCGTCGAACTTGGCGATGTCCGCGCCCATAATAATCTGGGTAAAGACAGAATCGCGCATCGTGTTCAGCTCGACAAGCTTGGCGATCTTCGTCGGCGAGTCCAGGTAGTTGGAGGCGTCCGTAATTTGATAAGGGTTGTTGATCGCCACGTCCAGCGCTTCCGACGCGCGGAGCGGCAGCGACTCCAGGTAACGCGGCCAGCCGTTAAGACCCGGCGCGAACAGGTAGCTCTGGATGCCGCGGTAGTTGCCGTCCGGATCCTGCTGGGTTTGCGGATCGACAAGATCCGTAATGGCTTTCATCTTGTCGTTCTCGAATTTGTAGTCTTTGCCTTCGATGCCCCAGACGGTCAACATTTGATTTTCCGGAGACAGCGACTCCTCGATAATGGCTAATACCTGTTTCGGATCTTTTGTTTTGACGCTAATCGCGTTCATTTGGGAGAAAGGCGCTCCCGCAGGCGCTACCGCCTTGCCGTCCGCTCCGGTGAGCGAAGAGGTCAGCGTCAAATATTTGTACGGCTGGTCGTTCTGGTCGGGCAGGCTGCCGTCGGCCGCAAGCTCGCCTTTTTTGATCAGTTCGCCCGTCTCCACCATCGTGTCGTAGCCGTTGGCCGTCGACCACCAGCCCATCCACGAGAACATTTGGCCGTTATACAGCTTTGTGCGCAGCTGCTCTTCCTTGATCGTCGCGAACTCTTTGTCGATAAGCCCTTCCTTGTACATTTGCTGCAGGAACAACAGCGCATCCTTCATTCGCGGATCGATGTCGTAGTTGCCGAACTTGCCGTTCTCTTGTGTAAAGAAACCAGGAGTAACGCCAAACGCGCCGAAAATATGGTCAAACGAGTTGTTGGCGAATTTCGGCTCGCCGATCTGGGCCGTGTAACCGCCTAGCGGAATAACCTTCGGATTCTCCGCCTTGATTTGTTTCAGCGCGTTGTAATATTCATCCAGCGTCGTCGGCGTTTGCGCTCCGATTGATTCCAGATAATCTTTGCGCATGACCAGATTCCAGCGATAACCCGCGCCCGGCCCTCCTTGGTACGGGATGCCGTATATTTTGCCGCCTACCTTCGCTTGCTCCAACACTTCGGCCGGAACCTCTCGCATAATGTTAGGCGTGTTCTGCTCGTTGATCAGATCCGTCAGGTCGACGAACGCGCCTTGCTGCGCATACTTCTGGAAGTCGTCGACGAAATCGATCCGGACCACATCCGGAAAATCTCCGCTCGACATCTTTAGATTCAGCTTTGTTTTGTACTGCTGGACATCGACCATCTCCGGCACGATGCGGATATTGAGTTTCTCTTCAACGGCTTGTTTGACAACGTCCTTGGCCGGGTCGTAAGGCTTCGAGATGTCTTGCGCCTTCAGCCATTTCAGCTCATACGGCTCGGCGGGAGCCGGCGATGCCGTGGCGACCGTTCCTTCGGTCGGGGCCGACGAGGGGGACGCCTCCGGAGCGTTGTCGGGCGTGCTGCAGCCCGCCACCAGCATGGTGCCTGCCACTACGGCGGTCAGTAATCCGCCTGGCCAAACTTTCTTTTTCTTCGACATGGTTCATAGACCTCCTCAAATGTCCTATCTTATAAAACTATATTTACCCCGCAGGGGATAAACCGGGTTGACGGCGCTTCACCCTTTGACCGAGCCGATCAGCATGCCTTGCTCAAAATAACGCTGCACGAACGGATAAATGATCAACATGGGCAAAGCGACAATGACGATGGCGGCCATCTGTATCCCGATTGTGGGCGGCGGCGCGGTTCCCGCCTGCTCAAGCAGTTCCGGAGGCAGGCTGGAGCTTGCAATAATCGAGCGAAGCACGAGCTGGACCGGCGCTTTGTCCCAATCGGTGACGTACAGCATGGCGTTAAAGAAATCGTTCCAATAAACGACCAGGTAAAGAAGTCCAACCGTGGCGATGACAGGCAGCGACAGAGGCAACACAATTTGCCATAATATTCTAAATTCCGATGCCCCGTCAATGGCCGCCGATTCCTTCAGACTTTCCGGAATGCCTTCGAAAAACGATTTCATAATAATCATGTTAAAGGCGCTGAACGCCATGACGAGAATCAGGACGTAATCGGTATTGAGCAGCCCGAGCCCTTTGATTGTAATGTAGGTCGGGATCATGCCGCCCCGGAACAACATCGTGAATACGAAATACAGAATGATGATTTTGCGTCCCGGCAGCCGTTTATCCGCCAGCGCGTAAGCCGCCGTTACGGTCAGGAACAACGCCAGCGCGACGCCTCCCGCCGTATTGCGGATCGTGTTTCCGTAGGAGGCGTAGATCATCGATCCTTTTTTCAGCAAATATTCGTAATAATCGAAGCTGATCGACGTCGGCATCAGAATCATGCCGTTCCGTTCGCTGAAAATGGAGTATGGCGTCAGGGATACGGAGATCACGTACCAGAACGGAAGGACGATGATGATCGTAACAAGCGTCAGGACGACATAGTTGGAGACGACGAAGGTCGTCTCGCCTCGCGTAAGCTTCATGCGTTCTCTTCCCTTTCCTCAAAAAATACCGGAGTCGTTGATTCGTTTGGCGATATGATTGGCGACCAGCACCAGCACAAGTCCGATCGCGCCTTTGATGACATCGGCCGCGGCCGCAAGGCTGAGGCTGAACTGCTCGATGCCGACCCGGTAAATGTACGTATCCAGAATATCCCCGACCTCGAAAACCATCGGGTTGTACAGATTGATGACCTGATCCAGTCCCGCGCTCATGACGTAGCCGACCCGCAGGATAAAAATAACGACGATCGTGCTCGCAATGCCCGGCAGCGTAATGTGTACGATTCGTTTGAACCGCGTCGCGCCGTCCATAATGGCGGCTTCGTACACTTCCGGGTTCAAGCCGGCAATTGCCGCGATATAGATGATCGCCGCCCAGCCCATCTCCTTCATCGCATCCGTAACGACCAGAATCGTCCGAAAGTAGGCGGGGTCGACGAGCAAGTAGACCGGATCGCCGCCGAAAAATTCGACTACCTTGTTGATGATGCCGGTCTCCGGCGACAAGAGCAGCGTGATGATGCCCCCGTACACGACCCACGATACGAATCTCGGCAAATAGACCGCCGTCTGCAACGTTTTTTTGAACCACGCCGAACGGATTTCGTTAAGTGCAAGCGCTAACAGGATGGGGCATATAAAACCGCTTATCATTTTGTATAAGCTGATGATCAGCGTGTTCACGAAGGCGTTCATGAACATCTCCGATTCGAACAGCATCCGGAAATAGTTCAGCCCTGCCCATGGGCTTGCAGACAATCCCTGAATCGCGTTGTAATCGACGAACGCGATGCTGATCCCGTACAGCGGCAAATAATCGAATAAAAATACCCAGACGAATGCGGGAATCAGCAGCACGTACAGCAGCTTGTATTTCCATAACCTCCTTAACCCTGTTGTCCGCCGCTCAGGCGGCGTTTCTCTCCGACCGGCAACCTTGACAGCCGCCTCTCCCATCCGGCTTTCCTCCCATCCTCTCACTGACCGCATCCCCCGAAGAAAATGCTTACATGCTTAAGCTTAGCGGCAATCGGCGCCTTGGAAAACCGGAGCGAAGGACGAAAACACGGGGGAAAAGTCCGATTTCTTTTTCCCGGCAGACACAAGCCTCCAGTACCGCGGCAAACGGCTAAGGAGGCTTGTCTGATCGGCTTCTAAGTCAACGCAAGCAGCCTGTGCAGCACCTGCGCCGCTTCGGCTCGGGTCGTTCCGTTTTTAGGCGCAAACCGGCCCTCGCCTCTACCTAGCAACAGTCCCAGCTCGGACGCCTCCTTTACAGAAGCGACAGCCCATGGAGACAGTTCCGATTCGTCGCTATAGGCGGCAGCCGCGTCGACAGATGCGGTTTCTCCGCGCAGTCCGATCGCCCTCATCGCCATAACCGCCATCTCCTCGCGGGTCACAAGACCGTTCGGATCAAAGATCGCTGCGCCTTTCCCGGCAACGATGCCCGCTTGGTATGCGATTGCCACGGGCTCAGCAAACCAGGCGTCCGCAGGCACGTCTTCGAACGGCAGCTCGCCCCGTTTCGTCAGTCCCAGCGCATTTACCAGCATCGCCGCGAATTCGGCGCGCGTCACGGTCCGCTCCGGCGCAAATGTCGAAGTTCCGGTGCCTTGGACGATTCCCTTGGCAAATAGCCCGCGGACTACGTTGTACGCCCAATGCGCGGCCGGCAGATCGTCGAACGACTTTGCTACTTCAAGCACGGCATATCTGCTGAAGCGACGCACTTCCGCCGTCCACCAGCCATTTGCATAGTCGCCTCCGACATATTCCGGCCGCCCTCTTCCAGGCAAATAATAGATGCCGGCAAGTTCGCTGCGAATCGCCGAATCAGCCTTTAAACGGATCGTGACCGGCTCCGGGAATTGAGTCAACGAAGCGGAAGCCTTTCCTTCGATGGACAGACCAAGCTCATAGATGGCGCTGCCGAGCCGGATAACCGCTCCGGTCGCACGTTCTCCAGCTGCGCGGACCTTCTGCGCTTCGGCGGCAGGCAACGGCGCAAGCGTCAGCTTAATGGTTCCGTTCGCCCGTTCCGCTTCCGGCAGCAGGGCCGTCAACTCGCGGATCACGGAGGATGGAATCACGAGCGACAGCTCCTCCAAACGTATTTCGATGGCGTTGTCGCCCACCAGTTCGCTCGTTCCGGCCGGAAGTCGGACTTCCGTTATGCCTGCAGGAGCCACGATGACGATGGTGCCGTCCGCCTTTCCTTGCAGTTTGTCGGCTGGCACGATGAGCGTGTGGTCGGTTTCCGTTGCGCTTCCGTTGCCAGTACTGCTGCTTCCGTTACCGGTGCCGCTTCCGGCAGGAGGACTTTCGTTGCCGCCGCCCGCAGGCGGATTGTCATCGTCGTCGTCGCCGCCTCCGGCAGCCGGCTCTTCGATCAGCGGCATCACCCTGATCCGATCGACGGCCAGCTTCGCTTCGGATCCGACGCTCTTCACCGAGAAGCCGACGCCTCCTTCCGCCAGCGAGTCGTCCTCGAAGGTCGCCACCCGCGTGCCGTCGATGAACACGCGGAACTCGCCGCCTTCGGCTTCAATGACGTAATCATGGGAATCCGTGAGCGCAAAACCCGGCAGAACGTCCCCGATCTGGACGATCGCGCCGACTTGCTCCGGCGTAGACGTACCGGGATATTTCCACAGCTCGGCCGCGCTCCCGTCCTTGAATTCCAGGAAATAATAGCTCGTTCCGGACGAATAGCGGAACATCGCCCGGAATCGGTTGCCCGCTCCCGTAAAGCTCATGCTGTAATCCGTCGAGGCGTAAGGGAGCAGCGACGATTTTACGACGGCTCGCTGAGGTCCCGTCAGCACCGTCGAGCCGGTCAGCTTCGCGTCGGCTCCGCTGCCCTCGATGCGCCAGTCCGCGCTTCCAAACAGCTCCCACGCCGCGATGCCGTTCTCGAAGCCGTCCTCAAACAACGGCTCGATCACAACCGTCACATCCGTCTCCGCCGTAAAGGAGCCGTCCTCTGTCGTTACCATAATAACGGCGGTTCCCGGCGCAACGCCCGTCACCGTGCCGTTGCCGCTCACTGCGGCGACGGACGGACGGCTCGAGCTCCAGACGACGTTCCGGTTTGTCGCGTCGGCCGGCTTGAACTCGGCATGCAGCCGGAACGACTTGCCCGCACCCAGCGTCAGCTCGGTCTCGCTGACCGCGACGCCGGTCACGGCTACCGTCTCGTTCGAATTGCGGCTCGTCACCGTCCAGCTGCCGAAGTTGTAGGTCAGCGACTCTTCTCCGTAGGTCGCCGCGAACAGCTCCGACCCCCTCTCCTGCTGCAGCCAAGGCGTGTCGAACAGCTTGAAGCTGTCGTAGTCGATCGGCTCGCCGTTGATCCGATGAGTGCCTGCGTAAGAGCCGGAAGCTCTGTCGAACGTAATGTCCATCTCGTTGCCGCTCAGATTGGTGTACACAAGGCGCGGACTGGCCGCATTAATCCCGTCGGCGTTTAGCTCCGTCTCGGTCAGAATCGCGTTTTTGAAGGCGTCAAGATCGCCGTATTCGCCAATCTCCGCCGTATCCAGCACCCAGCCGTTCGTATCCGCCTTGCTGCGCAGAATGTTGTAGTTATAATGCAATTGCTTCGTCGGGTGAGGCGTCATCGGCTTCACCTTGTCGGCAGGATCCGTCGGCGTCTGGTAATGCCAGGTATACGGCTTGATCATCTTGAAGGCGAAATACATCTGCTCCGTCCGGTTAAATACCCAGCCGTCCTGCTCTTCCCATTCGAGAATGGAGCCCGTGTCCGGGAACATGGCGGTCAAATAGCTATCGGCGGCTCCGGGCTCCTTAAGCGACTTGTACACGCCGAGCGCCGCTTTGGCGTCCTGCATGATGCGATGGTTCTCCGGCTGATTATAGTTGCCAATCGCCGCGTCCGGCTGGTCCGCGTTGACGCGGAAGAGCGGATTAGGCGCGTCGGATTGCCAGCGCAGCGCGACCGGGATTTCTTCAATCCAGTTGTCTTGGCGATTGTAAGTGACCTCCGTCGATAAGCCCCAGGTCGGCTTCACATAAGCCTGACGATAGGTATTGAGCAGTCGGCCGCTGGAATTTTGCATATTCGTTTTGCGCGACATGTAGTCCTTATTCTTCAGTTGTCCAAGCTCGACGGCCATCGCCGGCGGCTCGTATTCCATTCCCTCGTAAACGGCCATGCCCAAATATTCCAGGAACGGACGGTAGGAAGCGGGAACGCCTGCATCCGATTCGCCGATCTTCTGCTGGGCGCGGTGCGAGCCGAAATACATCCACGACAGCGCCGTATGGTCGGCCCCTCTCCAGGACGGATCGTTGGCCGAGACGGCGTCGCCTTTCGCGCGGTTCGAGGTCGAGATAAAAATACCGTCGATCCAGTCGTTCGCCCATTCGAACCACATGACGTCCATCGCCATCTTCACCTTCTGCTTGAAATCCGGCTCATCCGTGAACTGGTACAGGGCGTTGAGGCAGAGGTACGTCATAAACGTATACTCAGGGCTTTCGTATTCCGCCCAGCCGAAGCGGACGCCCGCATCCAGCATCTCCTCGACGTTGGCGCGGTTCGAGCTCTTGAGCGCCGCGCCCGATACGCCGTTTAAATCCTCAAGATCGGGGAAATATTGGCCGACCAGATAACCGGCTGCATAATTGCTCATCCGCAGGTTCTCCGTCTGAGGCAGCTTCGCATAGGCGTAGCTTGCGAAATAATCCCGCACATGCTCCGTCAAGGCGCTGTCGAATTTGTCGCCCACGAGCAGATACGCATACATCTTCGCAACCGTCTTGTATTGCTCCCAGTCGTACGACTGGAACATCGTGTTCAGCTTCTGCAGATTGACGGTTTCGTTCTGTCCGTCCAGCAGTTGGGCTACAATCTGCGAAATATTGAGCTGCCCGCCGACTTCCGACATCGATTTTGTTTTGTTCCACAACCATTCGCGGCGGGTCTCGAGCGTCCCCGGCTGCGGCGCGTAAGAGCTTTCTTCCGCCGGCACCGGCCCTACGCTGACGTTGTCGAACACAACGCTGCTCAGCTTGTTGTTGTCGTGGCTCGTAACCGCCAGCCCGAAGTAGGCCGTTTCGCCAAGGGCGATCCCCTCCCGCTTGACCAACGTCCAGTTCTCTCCGTCGATGGAATGATAGGAGCTGATCATGGAGCCTTCCCGCGTCAGCTTAAGCCAATAAGGCGCCGTCACGCCGGCCGCTCCGGCTTGCTGCGTCGTCGCGCCGCCCGTTTGGAGTCGGCTCTGATAACTCGTGCCGTATGATCCGGTCAGCATCATCAACGCGTTCGGCGAACCGGCTGCGATGCCGCCGCGGATCATGACGCCCGCCTTGGTCCACGCCACCGTATTCGACATGCCGGAGATGCGCGCCACGATCTGGCCATCCCCCTTCCACGGCCTGTAGACATAATGGAATGCATCCGCATTGCCCCAAATATCCGCTCCGGAGCCTCGAACCGTGAAGGTATCCGTCTCTTCGTCGTATACGGCGTCGCCCGCCAGTCTCGCGTCGCCGATGTCGCCGTTGCCAAACGGCTCCGGCAGTGCGCCCGGAGACGGCTCCGTCGTCGCCGTCGCTTCGTTGCTCGCAGGAGAGACGTTGCCTCCGCCGTCGCCGGCTTTCACGGTGAACCGGTAAGTCGTGTTGGGCGACAGTCCGGCAACCGTATGCGTCAGTGTAGAACCGCTTACGGATGCCAACAACGCGCCGTTGCGATAAATGTCGTATTTGGTTACGCCCGTATTGTCCGTCGCCGCCGTCCAGGACAGCTTGACGCTCGTATCGGTGACGTCCGTAGCGGTCAGACCGGATGGCGCGCTTGGCGCTTCGTCGTCGCCAGGGACGCCGCCCCCCGCTTCGTAGATGGCCAGATCGTCGATGACGTAAGCTTCGTCCGTTGCTCCCGTATCTACGCGAATGCTGAATGCGATCTTGAAGCTGGTAATGAGCTTCTGTCCCCCGTTCGGCACGATGCTGAACCGGTAGCTTGGGAGATCCTCGTCGTTAATCGTCTTCAGCTCGTTTGGCGTCGTATTGGTGTAAGCCGCCGTTCCCGTTATGCTCGGATAACCCGCTGGAAATCTCGGAACGCTCACGTTGTCGTACGGCGCCATCTGCAGCTGGGCGTATGTATTGCCCGGCACCGGCTTGGTGCTCGCCGCGCTGCGGAGCAGCTTGTATTCGAATACAAATTCCGTTGGCGTCGTCCCGACCGGCATTCGGAAAATGTCATTGATCCGGGACAGCAAAGCTCCGCTTGTCAGCTCGTAATAGAAATTGCTGTTTGCATTCGCGCCCAGCGACGCGTCGCGAAATTCCAGCGCGTTATTGCCGCCGATCTGCACAATCTGCTGCGAGCCGCCGGACGTGGGAATCTCAAGCGTAAACGGACTTGTCCCTCCGTCGAACCCCGTGTCCATATCCGCAGCGAGCAGATTGGTTTTCGTCTCTTGCGGTTCCGCAGCCACGGCGGGCGCGGGCGGCCATAACCCGATGGCAAGCAAAAAGGCAAGAAGCAGATGAATCCCTTTTTTTCCAGCAGCTGTTCTCATATCATTCGTAACCTCCTATTTTGAAAGCGTTTTCACTCTTGGTTAAAGCCGGCCGATTTCGGATGGATTCCGATACGGCCAGGCGAGAGCCGGCTATTCCCGATTCTGCTCGCGGTATTGATTAGGCGTAAGCCCGGTATATTTTTTGAACGAGGTAAAAAACGTCGTTTTGGATTGAAAACCCGATCGCTCCGCAATGTCGAGCACCGGCCAGTCCGTGGACACCAGCAGCTGCTTCGCCTGCTCCAGACGTTCTTGATGGATGAAGCCGGAAAGCGTGATGTGATAAGTCTCTTTGAATACCAGACGGACATAACTCCCTGACAGCATCATATAGTCCGCGATGCTTTCGAGCGTCAGCATGGGATCGTGCAAATGCTGCTTCACGTAATCGAATATTTCGGCGGCGAGCTCTTCTCTGCGCGTGGAAGACGAATGTTGAAGCGCCGCGCTGTCAATTAGAGCTTCGAGCTGCCTGTAGAGCCAATCTTTGACGTCCATCAAGGTGTCGAATTGCCGAAGCAGCTGATCCGCGCCTTGTTCCCGCTCGCCTATCGCCTTGCTGAACGCCTTGAAGACGTGGAACAACAGCAGCTTAAGCCGGAATTGGCATTCCGCGTACGTCAGCTTCTGGAGCTCTTCGAACATGAAGTCGAGCTGCTCGCGAACCGCTTCCTTCTGCGCCTTCCTCGTCGACTCGATCAATTGATGGATGGCGCCTTCGTCCAGATCCGACTGCCGCTCAGGCAAATAAGGTGCGAGATCGGCTTCCACGTAAACCTTGTCGTCCGCGTCAAAAAACCGCAGCAGCGTCAAATCGCTTATTTTTTCATACAGGGCGCGCATATTCGCCTTTATCGGGGTTCGATCGCTGATCGCCGAAGTGACATTCAGATTGAGCCACTGCCCGATCGCCGCGTCCGATTCTTTGAGCGCAAGCACCGGATCGGCGTCTTCCGCGCCTCCCCCGACCAGCAAAACGAGCTGATCGCTGCCGAGATCCACGCTCTCTGCCGCGAAGCCGTGCCGGCTCAATATTTCGCCCGCGATATTGCCCATGGCGTACAGCAGGAGTTTCCTGGAGGCGTACGAATACCGTTCCGAAAACGATTGGAACCGGTTGATCCGAATGACCGCAAGCCGAATGTCCGAAACCAGAAACGGCCTCAGCGCTTCATTTTCCTCCATTTCCTTGCTGTAGCCGCCCTGCAGCAGCCATTGCCGCAGAAGCTCGTTTTTGACCACGTCGCGATGATTGCGAATGATGTTGTTCATTTCATCCATCGTTTTTACCATATGGTCGAGTCCCGTCTTAATAACGGCGAACTCCGAATAATTGCGTTGTTCGGCCATCTGCGCATCCGGCGCAACCGTCTTCCTGATCTGTCTTGCGAGCTGGCTGAACGGCTTGAATTGGCGACGCGAGTTCCAGTAGGACAGGACGGACAATACGATCAGCAGAAACAGGCACATGCCGAATATGCGGAACTGGATCCGATCGATATTTTTGCTGATGTCCTTTACCCGCACGGTAGAATGGAGCGTCCATTCCTCGGCTTTGAACGCGTAAGAGTGAACCAAATAAATTTGATCGCCCGACTTCGTTTCATGGGTAGCCGGATCGCGTCGGATAATCTGTTCGGCGTCGATATCCGGAGAACCGCCGAGAATGACGG
Organism: Paenibacillus sp. MY03; assembly: GCF_002165585.1. NCBI lineage: Bacteria > Bacillati > Bacillota > Bacilli > Caryophanales > Paenibacillaceae > Paenibacillus > Paenibacillus sp. MY03. The sequence continues at coordinate 443,527 of NZ_MXQD01000004.1, forward strand.
CTCCGGATTCGTCCACAACCATGATATTGGTGGATGCCTCGTTCAAATTTTGCAGCAAATACGTCTCAAGCAGCTCTTTGTCCAGCAAAATCACGACATAACCTTGGCTGCTGATCCCGCTTTTGTACGCCGGCGCGATCAGGGCGAGGCGGGCGTTCCCGTCCGGGCTTTCGTGATTGTAAAACCGCAGCGTAGACGGAGGCTGCTCGAGAATGCGATCCAGTACCCCCCGATCGGCAAATTTGTCGAATGTATGAATGCCGTCGCCGGAGTCGATCACCTGCCGCGTCTTCATATTGATCAAATAGGTCGTATCGATAAAGGACTGCAAGCTCAAAAATTTCGATATCGACTTCAGCGCGGAAGACGCAACCAACGGCTCGCCGCGATCCGCCATCAGCCAATGGAAAATATCCGGGTCCTGGTACATGTTGAGCGCGTACGCTCGCAGCTGATCCAACTGGTATTCCAGTCCCTGGCTGACGCTTGAGGTTTTGGCGCTCATCAGCCGATTCACGTCGCCATAAGCTTGCTCGGCATATTCCCGTCTCAGGAAAAAGGAGAAGATCAGAATAATAATCGCGAACCCGATTCCGATTTTCAAAAAATTCCGAAGGTATGTCTGTTCAGGCAACAGTCGCAATCGTAACTCCCCTTCATCTGTTCTTATTCCCGCTCCCGAAAGTCGACTACCGGCTGCTTATGGAGAAATAACCGCTAACTGCCTGCATGCCTCGTTCTATCTGTCGCCGTTAGCGGGAAGCGAGAAACGCGTCGATCTGGCTCTGCAATTCCGTCTGGATTTTTTTGGCCAGCGGCGCCGCTTCCGCCTTAAAACGGTTCCAATAATCGTCCGGATCGACAACGCCGTTAAAGATGGCCGTATAATATTTGGCTTCGATGCTGACGTATTGCGAAATTTCGTTGACGACCGGCGCGCTGTCGAACGTAAACCCGGCAAGCACGTCCATCGTAAAGTTGCCGACGTCCGCGCTCCACGCGTCGAGCCGCGACGTCTCTTCGTCCTGGGCGGCATCCTGGCGGTCCAGCGTCGGATTCCAGATCCACGCGTACGGGAACCAGGCGTAGCCGTCGCCCAGCACTTTGTATTGGTTATCGCCGACCGCTTCCCAGTTGGTGCCTTCGATGCCGTAGGCGAGCAGATCGTAATTTTCTTTTTGATTCGCCCAATCCAGGAACTGGATCGCGCGCTCCTTGTTTTTGCTGACGGCCGGCACGCTTATAAAATTGTACTGTAGCGCATTCGTCAAGATGGCGCCTTTCTCCTCGTTCATAAACGTAACCGCCTCGAATTCGGCTTCGGGATTGACGCTCTTGAGCGCTTGCTGCGTATCGGTGCCTACGCCAAATTCGTTGCTTGGAATGATCGCCACTCTTCCTTGTTTGGCAGGCTCAAGCAGTTCTTTGATGGCCAGAACGTCCTGGCTAATAATTTGATCCTGATAGAGCTTGCGCGAGTTTTCGATCCAGGACCATACAGACGGCTCCATCTCTTCGAAAAGGTTGTAAATTTTTCCGTCGTTGTTTTTCGTATACAGCACCAGCGATTCCGGCAGCACCGGACTTGGCATCACATTGTCGACGTTTTCCTTCCAATAGCGGCGGTAGGCGCCTTCCGACAACCCTTTGCTGACATCCTGACCCGACGGAAGCAGCGGCACGATGTCCGGCATGTTCTCCTTGACCGCATAAGCGAACTTGATAAGATCATCATACGTCTCGATCGGCGCAATGCCAAGCTGCTCGCGCAGATCCTTCCTCACATAGTAGACGCGGCCCTGGACGAACGTAACGCCATTAGGGATGGCCATAATTTTGTCGTCGAACTTGTTCGCGTCCCACATTTCCTGCGGCCGGTTCTTCAAAATGTTCGGGCCGTATTGCTGCAGCAGATCATCCAGCTGCGCATAGCTGCCGGCGGCGATCTGTTGGGTAATATGGAGCCACGGCGCATCGAAAATAAGATCGATCGGTTCGCCGGAAGACAACGTCACCTGCGTCTTCTGGGCGAGATCCGCAAACGGGACGAACACGACGTCCAGCTTCACGTTCAGGGAGTCCGCCATCCGTTTCTCCGCTTCCGCGATGACGGCGTCGAAGTCTCGCGGCCTGTCGCCCGGAATCATAATTTTCAGCGTGACGGGATCCAGCTTGCCTTCTTGCGTAGCCGCCGTGGAGCCGGGACTCGCGGCGGGAGCGTCCGTGCCGCCGTTCGAAGAACACGCGGCAAGCATGCCCGTCGTCAGCAGCAGGGCCAGCGTCCCCGCCATTCCTTTTCGAATATTCATTGTTACGACCTCCTGAGTGTATATTGTATATTTAACCGAGATTTCCGGCTAAATCAAGTTTGGCGTCAGCCCTTGACGGCGCCGATCGTAATGCCTTTGACAAAATACTTCTGCAAAAACGGGTAGAGCAGCACGATTGGACCGATGGTCAGACAGACTGTCGCGAGCTGGATCGAGCTGGCCGGAGCCGCCACCCGGTAGCTCGCGCCGCCGCCGACATAAGCGGACATGTTCAGATTCGAGATCAATTGCCGGATCATGAGCTGCAGCGGATGCAGCTTGTAATCGTCGATGAACAGCAGCGACAAATACCAGTCGTTCCAGAATTGAATGGCGTAGAACAACGATACCGTGGCGATAACCGGCGTGGAGACGGGGATGATGATGCTCCAGAACAGCCGCATATCGCCCGCTCCGTCGATCGTTGCCGCTTCGTTGATCTCGTAAGGCAGCGACTTGTAAAAGGCGACCAGTATAAAAGCGTAAAACGGATTCAATACATAAGGCAGGATGAGCGCCCACAGGCTGTCCTTCAGATGAAGCCAATTGGCGACCATAATATAGAAGCCGACCAGCCCGCCGCCAAGCACCATGGCGAGGTAAGTCAGAAATGCCATAATGTTGCGGTATTTCACCTTCGGATGCGCAATTACATAAGCGAACATCGACGTAATCGTCACCGCGATGACCGTGCCCGCGACGGCAACCGTCAGCGAGTTGCGGTAGCTGAGCAGCAGTTGCTTGCCTTTCAGCAGGAACGAATAGGCGTCAAGGCTCCAGGCCTCCGGCAGCATTTGATAGCCGTTCGCCAGAAAGCTGCCCTCCGTCGCAAAAGAATTCGCAAGCACGAGCCAGAAAGGCACGACGCACACGACGCCGAACAAAACAATGACCGCGTACACGACGGTTAAAAAAACGGATTCGCCCGCGCTCCTTCCAGCGGATTGACGAGTTTGCCCGGAAGGCGACAGAACGGTAGATTGCTGCGGCTGATTGCCCATAAACATCATCCTCCTAGAACAGTTTCGAATCGGGATCGATGCGCCGCGCAAGCCGGTTAAACAGCAAAATCGTCGCCAAACCCATAATGGATTGATACACCACGACGGCCGAAGACATGCCGAAGTTGCCTAATTGACGCAAAGCCCGGAACGAATACGTATCGATAACGTCGGTCGTCGGATACAAGATCGAGTTGTCGCCGATAATGCCGTAGATCATGCCGAAGTCACCAAAGAAAATTCGGCCGACGCCGAGCAGCGTCAACACGACGATGACGGAGCGGATCGACGGAATCGTAATGTAAACGATCTGCTGCAGCCGTGTCGCTCCGTCGATTCGCGCCGATTCGTAATAGTCATTCGGAATGCCGACAATGGCGGCCATAAAAATAATCGAATAATAACCGGAAAACTTCCAGACGTAGACGACAGTCAGAATGAACGGCCATAACTTCGCGTTCTGATACCAGTTCACCCCTTCCAAACCCAATCGGCCGAGCCAATCGTTAAGCAGCCCGTCCGAGCTCATAAACGCAAGCATCATCAAGCTGACGACCAGCCACGAAATAAAGTAAGGAAGAAAGATGAGCGACTGGCTAAGCTTTCGCAGCAGGACCGAACCTGCCTCGTTTATAAAGATTGCCAGCAGCAGCGCCGCCCCGATGCCGAACACCAGAAACAACGCGTTCAAATAAACAGTGTTGAAGGTAACTCGCAGCCAATCCTGTCCTCCGAAAAAAAACTCGAAATTGGCAAGTCCGCTCCAATCGCTACCCCAAATTCCCTTGACAGGCTGAAAACGCTGAAACGCTATCAGATGCCCGACCATGGGGATGTAGGAGAACAATGCCAAAAAAACGATACCCGGAATAGCCAACGCGTAAAGCTGGCGATTTTTCGTTAGTTCCCTGATGAATCCCATCCGTATTCTGCTCCTTCCTCATGTCCAGTGACGTTTCACGGGCTGATTCCTACGATAGGCCAGCAAAGCCGTCTCTGAACAGTCCGAAATGTGCTAATCGCCTGTTAGAAGCGCAAATAGAACTCGAATCGGATTCCGAACCTGCCAGCGAGCCCACTCTCCGGTCGGATTATCGCCGTAGCGCGAGTCCGACCACTTTAAGTCCGTTGCCCGCAAAAAAACAGACCTGGCCGGCGAGCCGCGGTTCCGTATGGAACTGGCGGGGTTGCGGGCCAAGTCTGTGAATGGTTGTTCGAGCTTTTTTTGTTCGTTAATCCTCCTCCGCCTCAAGCAGGAGCTTTCTCCGCAAGCGCGCCGGACGGATCGCAAGAACATAGATCAGCATCGCTGCGGCAATGGAGATCGGCGCAACGTAATAACCGCCGAGAAGCAGCGGCAACGACGCGGGCAACCACAGGATGGAGAGTCCCGTCAGCAATGCTGCCCTATCCAATCTGGCGAATTGCTCTCGCTGGCCATCCAAAGGGAGCGGATAAATGTTTTTCCAAACCGTGTAACGGTTCACATAACGCAGACCTCCAAGCTGGAGCGTCATAACGAATGCGAAGATGGCATAGGAGATCGCAGCTCCCCATCCTTCGAGGGTCGCGGCGTCTGCAGCCCAATAGGATACCAGTCCGCCAAGCAGCAATAGACGGATCAGGATGCCTCCGATCTCCGTGCGTATAAGCGATGCCGCGTACAGATACACATATGCATGGTTCTGCCCGTAGCGGATTCGCGGCAAAAGCCAGGACAGATAAGGCCTGCGGGCGATGCTAGCCGAGACGACAGGCACATCGATAAACATGCCGAAGGCCGAATAATACCGCTTCCGCGTCCTTTCTTCCTCCCGGATGAGCCGCTCCCAAGGGAACCGCTGATTGCGCGGCAGACGATATGCGGCAGCGAGCAGCGCCATGCAAATAAACATAAACAAGGCAGCCTGCCATTCCGGATAGAGGAGCCAGGCGCAGGTGACGCCTGCCGTCAGCAGCCAACGGCCAATCCGAAAGAAAATCCGGGCAGCCCCCCATGACATTCGCCGCTCGCGCCAAGCCCCGTAATGTCCGGCTCCTTTCAAGAGCAGCAGAGCCACGGCCAACAGCCAGACATCGTTCTCGCCGCCTCCGCGCTGGTAGACCGGCACATAAAGCAAAAACACGGCCGCGGCCAGAATACTGCTCCAGATGACCGAATAGCGCAATGATCGATTTAGATATACATTCATCTCATGCTCTCTCGGCATCAAATAAACAACATCCGCCGGGGCAAGCCAAGTACGAAGAGGACTCCAGCAGAGTACGGGCGTCAGGAAGACGACGCCAACTTCTATTAAGGGGAAGTCTGGCGGGACGTCCCGAATCAGACCAAAATATCCGATGGCGGAAGCAATGAACAATAATGATAGGAAAGCGGGAAAACCGCTCTGCGCCATATAACGCAAATAAGGAAAAATCTCCTTGCGGAATGCGCGGGCACGTTCGCTCCAAGTCACCGCAAGCCGGGCTCCAGCCTCCGCCATCAGCTCTCCCCTCCTGCAACGAGCCGGTAGAACGCATCCTCCAGCGACCCCGTCCCTTCTTGAAAGCCCGCAGCGGACCGAATATTCTCCAGCTTGCCTTGTGCGGCGATACGTCCCTGATGCATGACGATAAAGGAATCGCAATAGGCTTCCACCGTGGACAGAATATGCGAGCTCATCAAAATGGCAGCCCCGCTGCGCTTTACCTCAACCAGTCTGTCTAGCAGCGAACGAATGCCAAGCGGGTCCAATCCCAAAAAGGGTTCGTCGATAATATACAAAGGCGGCGAAGCCAGCAGCGCGCTCATGATCATCACCTTCTGCCGCATTCCCTTGGAGAGATGAGCGGCGAATGCACGGCGCTTCGGCACCATCTGGAACTCGATAAGCAGCTCCTCGGCGCGTGTCTCATAGTCTTGTCCGGGTACGCCGTAAGCCATCCCGGCGAGTCGGAGATGTTCCTCCACCGTCAGTTCGTCGAACAGCACCGGGGATTCCGGCACGTATGCGAACGCCGATCGATATTTCTCGGGATGCTGCGCCAGCCTCACACCCGCCACCTCCACCTCGCCCTGCTGCGGGGTGAGCAGCCCCAGAATATGTTTGATCGTCGTGCTTTTGCCCGCACCGTTGAGACCGATCAGCCCCACCATCTCGCCCGGTCTGATGCTGAATTCAATTTCATGCAGCACTGGCCTCTTTGGACTATATCCGCCGGTCAAGCCGCTTACTTGCAGCACTTTGTCCATTTTGTTCATAACATCCAGCATCCTCTCCACGGTTTTCCTTAATTACCCTGCATGTTTACTATCTATCAGCATACCGAAGTTGGAGGCAAATTTCAAAAATAGAAAAGAGGCTGCCCGATTGGACAGCCTCAGCTTATGACCGGCGTATTGCCGGACAATGATTGCATTATTATTTGATCGTTATCGTTTTGACGGTGCCGTTTTCGCCCTTGACTTCGACCAGTTGGCCGATCTTCAGCTTGGTGGCGTCGCCTACGACGGATACGTTGGCATCCACGTTATAGATGAGCGTAGTCGTCGAATTGTTGGACTCCGTGCGAGTAACCGTAATCGTAGCCAGCTTCGCCTGAGCGTTGAAATTCAGCGTGTTGATGACGCCAAGCTCCGTAAACGCCGTAGTTACCGGCGCCTTCTCTGTAACTTCGATAAACACGACCTTGTTCTGGTAAGTACGGATGAACAGCTTGTCACCGGCTTTCAGATCGGCGATCGTCGCTTTTTTGTCATCGCGGAAGATAAAGACCGTAGGATCAACGGCAAGCGCCAATTCGGTATTATCGGATTGAACGATCGTCAGAGCACCATTGGCTGCAGTCTTCAGCGTACCTTGAATGGCGCGTGCGTCGTGATCCGGCATCTCGTTGTCTGTACGATCGAGCAGCGCCGCCAGCTCGGCGCGCGTTACTGGCTGGTTCGGACGGAACGTCTTATTGCCATGTTTGTCCTCATAACCCGTAATGATGCCCTTCTGCAAGGCAAGCGCTACATAGCCGACAGAGCCTGCCGGAATTTCCTTCGCGTCTTTGAAGTCCAGCTTCGTGTTGTTCAGAGCTTTTGCTTCTTCCTCCAGCTTAAGCGATTTGATCAACAAGATCGTCGACCATAACCGTGTAGCGTTTTGCTCCGGTTTAATCTCTGTCTCCGTTTCGGCGAACAAATCATTTTCCAGTGCTACGGATACGTAACCGACTGCCCAAGGATATTTTTTCTTCAGCTTGTCTGCATCCTTGAAGTTCAGCTCCGTACCCATTTCCTCTGCGGATTCCGCTTGTGCGCGCAGCCCCATCAGCCTGACGGCAGCCGTCAGCGTCTCAATGCGGGAGATATGCTGCTTCGGCTTGAACGTGCCATCCTCGTAACCCGTGAACACGCCTTTCGCCGCGAGACGCATAATGTATTCAAGCGCCCACTCCAGTTGGTCTTCATCCTCGAAGTTCCACTTGACCTTATATTTGTTGTCGTTGTCGCCCCAACCTTTGTTTTTGTCCCACTTGTCATCGTCGTCTCTGTCATCGTCCTTGTCGTTTTTGTTCTTCTTATCGTGCTGATCCCAGTTTTTACCTTTACCATTCTTGCCATTATCGTAATCGTTCGAGTGCGCGAATGCGGACGTCGCGCCGCTTGCCAGCATCAGTACCGCAGTCGCGGTAACCGCCGTCTTTTTCCATAAAGTCTTTTTCGTCATAATAGCCACTCTCCTTTAAACGTTAGCGGGACATGCCGCTTTATACCTTCGCCCATACCTTTCGCATGGGGAAGTCCGTTTAAGGGGGGTGGCTATTAAAATAATTTTATGTCGGGTACGCTTGGCAACCTGCTTTGTGATCAAAAGCGGTCTTTTGGGACAATCTCCTTATGCAATTTCAACCCGCTGTTCACTGCCTATTCGCACCTGAGATTCGCATCCGTTTGATTAGACGACTCCGGTCCATCGGCGTTTTTAACGCCTATAGCTGCTCGTTCGCCTACTTTATAGGTATGGATACAGCACCAGCTCGGCTCAATGAAACAAACTTTTATGCTTCATTCGACGATTCAGCACCAGTTCGGCTCATTGAAGCATACTTTTATGCTTCATTTTGCTTGCCCTGTCGAAAGCAAAATAGAGGCGGGAGCCCCGCCTCTAATATTTCAGAACATTTATGTGATTGTTCCCAAACTGGTAAAATCACGCACTCTTTTTATTGCTTTTTCGCCGAATCCCGTTTCTCTTTTAACCATTTCGGAGCACCTTTATTTTTGCCCTCGCGTTTCTTCTGCTCCTTGGCTTGAGCCTTCGTGACAGGCTTGGCAGCGGGCATCTCAGCCGGATTCGTCGCAGATTTTTCTGCTTTTTTTCCGGGGGATTGAGTCCTGCTTGGTGCCGGCTTGGAACTCGTCCGCGAACTTGCGGCCTCGCGGCTTGAACCTCCAGGCCGATCGGACCGCCCGCCCGTTTCGGACCGTCCCGATTGTTTACCTGCGGCAGCCGAGATTGCCGCACGACTGACGTTGACGTTGCCCCGCTCTCCCGCCTGCTCGGCCGGCTCGCTTCCCGCGCTGTCTTGCTTGCTCCCGTTCCGGAGCGATCTTGGTCGAGTCGCTTCACGGAGCTGCTCATCAGACAGCAGCTTGCCCCTGTACATCGATCGCTCCGAGAGATCGATCCCCAGCGACTTGCGGAACTTCTCCATGATGAACAACTCCTGCGGCGTCACGATCGTAATGACCGTCCCCCGCCTGCCCATTCTTCCCGTACGTCCTGCGCGATGCACATAATGATCCGCATCCACGGCGGGATCCAGTTGCAGCACAAGCGGAAGTCCCTCGATGTCGAGACCCCTCGCGGCGACATCCGTTGCAAGCAGCAACTGGCATGTCCCTTCCCGGAACCTGGCCAGCGTTGCCGCGCGGCGCTGCTTGTCGGAGTCGCCATACAATGTTTCTACGGCGAAACCCTCGTATTTCAGCTTGGATTCCCAGTTCCCGATCTCATTCGTATCATTTAGGAACAGCAGCGCGGAAGCTGGATTTAGCAGCCGGATAAGACGCCGCGTTGTGTCTGTTTTATCTCGACGGTCGCTCACGACGTACAAGTTCTCGATTGTCGACGATACGCGATGCTCCATGGCGAGCTGGAAGCGGACAGGCTCCTTCATCCAGCGCCCCTCGTATCTGGCCATCTCTTCGGGATACGTAGCAGAGAAAAATGCAATCTGACGATTCTTGCCCATGGCAAACAGCACCGTTTCCAGATCCTTCTCGGAGCCCAGCTGAAAGGATTGATCCGCTTCGTCAACGACGGCGAGACGGATCTCGTTCAGCTTCAGCTTCTTGTTCTTCAGCAGCTCGTGAATACGTCCCGGCGTTCCGATGACAAGCTGGGGACGCAACTTAAGCTTCTCCACCTGGCGCTTCATCGCGGCTCCTCCAATAAGCTGTTGAACGCGAATGCCAAGCGGCTCAGCATATACTTCCGCTACGCGGACGATCTGCATCGCCAGTTCCTGAGTCGGCGAGATGACGATGCCTTGAATATGGCCCAGTTCCGCATCGATTCGCTGCAGCATCGGAAGCAGGAACGCCAGCGTCTTGCCCGTTCCCGTCTGCGAGCGGGCAGATACATCCCTCCCCTGAAGCAGGGCCGGAATCGTATCCGCCTGCACGTCAGTAGGCGCCGCCATTCCGCGTTCCGCCAACAGCTTTGTCAGCTTTTCGTTTAAGCCAAGTTCTACCCATGTTTTGCCGTTTTCCATTTCTTGTTAGCCCCTCTTGTAGCTTCCTTTATTTTCGATTAAGCAGTCCGCCGAACAGCCGATCCGCGACCCGCGGCATTAATCCATACAGTTTGATTCCAACCGAAGCGGCATGCGGCAGGTCCAGCTCCGCCTTCCGTCTCTCCATGACACGGACGATTGCCTTGGCCACATAAGCCGGCTTCATCATGAACCAGCCAATATTTTTAGTATAGGAGCCGGATGGATCAGCAATAGCAAAAAATTCCGTGTCGATAGGTCCCGGATTCACGGCCGACACGACAATCCCTTCGCTACGCAGCTCCATCCGCAGCGAATTTGTAAAACCAAGCAAGGCATGTTTCGTCGCGGTGTAGCTCGTCGACTTCGCCGATCCGATCTTGCCCGCCATGGAAGCGATATTAACGATATGTCCTCCGCCCTGCTTGCGCATGTGAGGAAGCACGGCTTTTGTGCAGCGAACAACGCCCATATAATTCGTATCCATCATCGATTCGAAGCTCTCCACGGACATATCCTCGAATCTCTCGAATTGACCATAGCCGGCGTTGTTCAGCAGAATATCAATTCTACCGTATTGGCGGATGACTTTCTCTACTACATCCTCCACTTGCTTCATATCGGTCACATCCATGACAAAGTAGGAGCTCTGGCCTCCGATTGTCCCAGCCGTCCTGGCCAACCTGGCTTCATTACGCCCTGTCAGTACAGGAATGCCACCTCTGCGTGCGATTAAGCCGGCAGTAAGGGCCCCGATACCGCTGGATGCTCCCGATATAAGAACGATTTTCCCCTTCAGCATCTCACATCACCACTCCGAATTGGTTGCGATTCACTTCTTGAATAACCTCTATTATCCATAAGTTTACTTCACTCTCACCCCGGAAGCAAAAAAAAGCTCCCTAAGGAGCTTTCTTGCGATTATGAAGCGATGAGGACTTGAATGTCCAGCTCGCCGATTCCTTCCATTATTAGCGGAATCGTCAGTGCCTGCTTGGCGTTAAAGCCGGCTGTCTGTGCGGAATGGATGACCTTGGGCGGCGTAATGTCAACCTTAACACCCTGATTGTACAACATCGTACTGGCGTTGCCGCTGATCATGTTGCCCAGCTCGGAGATTGCGCTGCGGGATATCTCGTCAAGCTCAGCAATCACAAAGCCTCCCATCATAGCCGACACCATCTTGAGTGCTACCTGTTCGCTTAGTCCGAATACAATATCGCCCTTCATCTGCCCATTGAGACCGATCTGAATCCAGATATAATTCTCAACAAACTTAATGTCCTTGAGACCTAGCTGTCCTGTCGCAGGCCGAATTTGCACGACTTGCTCGATTACGATTTTTGCAGATTCAAGAAACGGGTTTATATACTCTGCCTTCATAACAGGGAAGCGCTCCTTTTTTCTCGACAAAATTCGCAGTTTGTCTTTTTGAGACTTATTATACTCGAATCACTAGGACAAGTATACTACTAAATGGCGATACGCTCCTTAAGACCTAAGCCCGTTGGTCCTGCACTGTGAGGTTGATTATTTCAAACAGCCTTGCTGCCGGCTTGTCGGCGATAACGAATTCGCATCAGACGAAGACGTTCGTAGAGCTGCTCGACCTGACGACCGGACTTCCCTTCCTCCTGCTGTCCGTATACTTGCTCAAGCACGGGCTTAAGATAACGGTCGCCCATTGCAGACATCGCTTCCCAAATCATCTGTCTCTCGGATTCAGGCACTTCGCTAAGCTCGCGTTCCACAAACGGCTCGACATCGTATCCTTCCGCCTCCAATCCTTCGATTCGAATGAGCAGCTCCCGTCTGGACAGCGATAATTGTTCTTCCAACTGGCTTAGTTGTCCGCCTTGCTGAAGAACGCTCAATATTTGTTTCTTCTCTTGCTGGCGGTCCATCAGCAGCTTATATTTGTTTTCCTTCTGCTTGCATTGCCATGTGGCGAACACGTCAGGATCCAGCCGTTCCGCCACCCAATCCAGAGGGAAGGTCGTCGTGCGCGAAGCGCCCGCTGTAACGGCTAACACATCTGCGCCGTATGCGGCATGCTTGACCTGGCCCCAGCCCGGAATTTGACGCAGCTCCTCGTCCGATTGAGGCACGAATGCGCTGATCATCCACAGCATCCGGTTCGTCGCCACAAGGTAGGCAGACTTTTTCTCCGCCCCCGCCGCCTTTCTGCGCCATTCGCGAAGGCTTTGGAACAGCTCCTGGTCGGCATGCAGCTCTCCATAACATTGCAGCATCGTCAAGTACCCGCCGTTACCCGCGCGAGGGCTCTCCAGCATGCCGTCAATAATGGGCATAAAACCAGCTCCCATCATCCGGGCGATGCCAAGCCGGAAAGCAATCATCATCTCTTCCCATGACGTGCCCTCGAACCAGACCGCCATCCGTTCCCCTTCTTCCGCATCCTCCCGCCATTCGACGGACCACCTGCCTTGATCCTCCCCAATGTACAGCTTTGCGCTTTCGATCCCCGCATCCCCCGCCGATTTCTCAAATGTGTTCATGAATACGATTTGCATACGTCACTCACCTTTCACCTCATCATTGGTAGCGAATAACGACAACGTACCGTGGAGAACAAGGTGAAACGGCTACGCCGTCCTTTGGCGGCGCGGCGCGTTTCATTCCGAGAAATATTGAGAAAGTATGGCGAAATCATATACTTTCCTATATTTGAACAAAAAAAAGCACCTCTTCCGCCAATATGGCAAAAGAGGTGCTTCCTCGTTATCACACAGTCCGTTCGTCTATTCGATTGGTTACATGCTACCATATCATCAAGAGATTTACAAGCAGAAACTGAACGGACATCCATGCACACTTTAAATGCGTGTTCAAAAAGTTCGGTTATCAGTACCCTCTTTAAATTCGCACTGCCGGCTTCCCGAGGAGTAGGGTATAATGACTACCAGCATCCATTAACGGAGGGATTTCTATGCAGCTGCCCAATTATGATTTTTTGTCGGATTCCTTGGAGGATACGTCCACCAGATTCGTCACTTTTATTACGCCCGGCCTAAAGCGGTTCGACCTCGCCATCTTGACGACCAATCGCTTTTATGGCAAGAAGCTTGTAACGGATCTGCAGTTCGGCAAAACGGCCATCATCGGTCCTGACGATCTCGAAGAGGAAGGTTATTTGGAACATGTCTTCAATCTGACGGAGGAAGAAGGCGATGAGCTGAGGCAATTTTTATATTTTGTCGTTGGCACGGTGAATTTTACCGATTAATCGGGGTACGTTATTAATGTACAACCATGACTATTTATTCAGGGAGGAAACAGCCAGTGTTTCACGGTGATTATGACGACCGCGATTATCACGATAAGCTATTGACCGAACAATCTCATGAGAATGATCTGATCGCGGAGGAGTTTCCCGAAGGACCCTACGGCTCGGACTTGCTTAGAGAATCCCTTGGCAAAAGCTCGCCTTGGCGGATGGGGCAGCATAAACAGAGCGCTTACGGCTATGAGAACAAGTCGCTGCACAAGGATCTGCCGCGGGAGTATCCCGGCGAGGACGATTATCGAGCTGGCGTTCCCGAGGTGCATGACGAGCCGTAAGCCCTATTCGCATTAAAGAGCGCCCGTAGTGGCAGCCGGCATGTGCCGGCTGCCCCCGGGCGCCGATTTTCAAAGTTCGTGAACCGTCACCTCGCTCCGTACCATAAACCTTGCGTTTACGCCGGCCTGACCGATTCCCTTCGAAATATAATAAGCTCCTTGTTCGCTTCTATGAAGGCCACGATAGATTCCCCGCTGAGACAACGGACCCTTCGGCTTCAACTTAAAGAAAAAAGGAATATTGAACTGCTTGCCATGGAAATGTCCTGCCATCAAATAATCATAATTTTGATTCATTTTTAATACGACATTAGGGTCATGGGTAATGACGATCGCGGGTTTGCTCCGCTCGATGTTCAGGAACGCCTCCGATATTCGGCTATGCCCTGTACTGTAATTGTCAATGCCAATCAATGTAAACTCGGGAAGCGACACGCTGCCGTTCCTTAATATCGCAATGCCTTGCTCCCGGAACAGCGTCAACATCTCCCGAGGGCGCGGCTGCTGGTAATCATGATTGCCGAGCACGGCATAGACAGGGACCCCGACCGCAGTAATGGCTTTCAAATATAGAGCCAGCCTGGGCAAATACTCCCGTCTGTACGTATAATCACCTGTAAGCACGATATAATCCGGCTTCTCCGCCCGGACGACGGCTTCCATCTTATCAGGTCCAATTCGAAGCATATCGACGTGAAGATCGCTGATCTGCAAAAAACGTTTTCCCAGGCCAATAGGATGAGCGACGCGTTCGATTTTGAGCCATTGCGTCGGCATTATCAATAATAAGTAGAAGAGCGCCGACATGCCTATTAAGGCAATCAGCACGATTATAAGATCACTCAGCCGCTTGAGCACCTCCCTGCGTCCTAGAAGGATAAGCCGAATTGAATCAAGCGCTCCCCGGACAGCTTAGCGAGAAAGCCGAATACTTCGGACTCGCATGTCGTTCGATCAATATCATACTCAATCAGAAGCGCGTTGACAACTTCGCCGACCGTGACCGATTCCCTTAAGAGTCCCCAGATGCGGCTCCCCGTTTCGTTAAAGTAAAAAGCCAGGCTCCGATCCGGCCACAACACGGACAACGCTCCTTCGGCGTTCCCTCCCTCGACGCACCTCCCGCTTTCCAGCCTTACAATAGGCAGGAATAAGGAAAGCGAGAACGCGGGTTCTCCCGGCATAAACAATTCCGAAGCTGTATGCAATGCAAACACCTCTATTCCCACTCGTTCTTTATAAAGAACGATCGTAAAAATTTTATCATTCGATCTTCCAGACTGTCAATGTCCTTCTCGGTTCCAAGTTTTCCCCTCAAAATCTGCTTGGAACTGTTGACAACGAATAACGTTGATGATAACCTTATCTCGAGTTCTTAATAAAGAACAAAACGTACTTTATACGATTTTCAGAACGAATTAATTTGAAATAAACAATTGATATATCCTTATATTTACGGGATGTTCACTTATTCGTCTGACTGTTCTATAACAAGAACAACTTGGAGGGCTTATGAGCGCAATCAGTAGCATTTGCAGTTTGAACGGGCAGCCCTTGGCTGTTGAATACGGTCCTCGCGTGATGGATGGTTTCGCGAAATTTCCGGCCGATTATGTCGGCATGTGGCAGCAAAATGATGTCTTCCTTGGCTGCCACGGCCAATGGATTACTCCGGAATCGCTGTCGGAGCGGCTTCCATCTTGGGATGAAGCATCCGGCCTCGCCATTACGGCCGACGCTATTATTGATAACCGCACGGAATTGTTCGATCTCCTGCATATTCATGCATCGGAGCGGGCTGCCGTGACAGACAGCCGTCTATTGCTGCTTGCTTACGAGAAGTGGGGATACGAAAGTCCTGCGTACCTTGTCGGCGATTTCGCGTTCTTGATCTGGGATGCCAGAAAACGAACTTTGTTCGGCGCGCGAGACTTCTCCGGCAATCGTACGCTTTATTACACGACTACGGGTGAATTCGCGGCATTTAGCACGACGATTGCGCCGCTGCTGTCGCTGCCTGGCGTAGAGCGCGGACTGAACGAACTATGGTTATCCGAGTTTCTGGCAATTCCGATCTCGACGGAATCGGTCGACGTTTTCTCTACTGTATATAAATCGATCCGACAGCTGCCTCCCGCCCATAGCTTCCTTCTCCGGGACGGCCGCCTCTCCTTCGCCAGATATTGCACGATTACGACGAAAAAGAAGCTCATTCTGCGTTCCAACGAGGAATATGTAGAGGCGTTCCGCGACGTATTCCGGAATGCCGTTTCCTCCAAGCTTCGCACCTTCAAAAAGGCCGGCTCCAAGTTAAGCGGCGGATTGGATTCCGGATCTGTCGCGAGCTTTGCTGCCCGTGAATTGCAGAATCACAATAAAACGCTGTACACGTTCAGCTACGTGCCGCTCGAAGGTTTCACGGACTGGACGCCAAAAAGCCGGATTGCGAACGAGCGGGACAACATTAAAGCAACCGTAGATTATGTAGGCAATATTCAGGACAGTTATTATGACTTTCCGAACTATGATCCGCTCTCGGCAATCGACGACTGGCTGGATATTCTGGAGTCGCCGTATAAATTTTACGAAAATTCATTTTGGACGAAGGGCATTTACGAAAAAGCAAGCGAAGCGGGCATGGGCGTATTGCTCAGTGGCAGCCGCGGCAATTGGACGATCTCCTGGGGACCCGTCCAAGATTATCATGTGGAGCTGCTGCGCAAATTCAAGCTGATTACGCTGTATCAAGAATTTAATTCCTTCTGCGAGAACATCGGAGTCAGCAGGAAAAAGATGTCGCGCGTCATTACTCGCAAGGCGTTCCCTCGCCTTTCTGGTCGGAGCGACTCTCAGCAAAGAGATGGTTTGCCCGAATGGATTCATCCGGAGTTCGCCGAACGAACCCATGTATATGAACGCTTAAGGGAGCATGGCTACGACTTCTGGGGCGATCCTTCACAGAACGTGTACGATGTCAGACGCAAGCAATTCGAGAAGCCCTATTACTGGACGGTAACCGGCAAGGTAGGCTGCATGCAATCCTTGCGCCACTCGTTGTGGGACCGCGATCCTACTAATGACCTTAGAGTTATACGGTTCTGCTTGTCATTGCCGGAGAACCAGTATGTGCAAAACGGTTACGGCCGCTCGTTGATACGGAGGGCAACTTCCGGTTATTTGCCCGACTCCGTTCGCCTGAATCAGCAAGTGAGGGGCATCCAGGGAGCAGACGGTTTATACCGCATGCTTCCGGCATGGAATGAACTCGTGCAGGAATTCAGGGATACGATCGATGATCCCCGTATCGCAGGTTATTTGGACGTGAAGGGGCTAAACCACGCTTGGCATGCCGTTAAAGCCTCGCCGCGACCGGAGATCGTATTCGATAACGAATTCCGCATTCTGATGCGGTCCGTTATATTGCGTCGATTCCTGCAGCGTTGCGGTTAAAGCCCGCAAGTCATATTCAGCGCTTGAGAGGAGGTGATTATATGGAAAAACAAACGAAAAAGTCGTGGCAGCAACCGCAGTTGGAGGTGCTGAATGTCAATATGACAATGGCCGGACCCGGTGTCAGATTGCCGGATGATATTCAACCGGATCCGACGGAAGTCATCCACTACAGTTAGTCCGTCGTCATTTGCATTCGTTCTGCCGCAACTGTACGGGCCGCCCTTGTACATCATCGTACAAGGGCGGCCCGCCTGACGGGCTGCGACCCATTAACGACAACAGGGAGTGATTACGATGAATATACCGGAGAAGACGACACGTTATCGCTCGTTCGGCCTGATCATCGAGAGCGAGTTCCGCTTGCCTGAGCTTCGCTTAATCGACAGTACCGACAGCGGTATGAATGGAAACATGCCTGATGTGGTTATAACTCGCCAGCCTCTCGAGAAGCTGTGGCAGGAGCTTACGAAAGTAAACGAATTTCTTGCCGTAGGAGAAAACAGTGTTCTTATTCGCGTGCCGGATACGGCCATCTTCGGTATCAAGGACGGCCGTACGATAGAGGTCTCGTCTTCCCCCACGGCCGATGAGGACAAAATCAAACTTTATTTGCTTGGCAGCTGTATGGGCATTCTGCTGATGCAGAAGCGGATTCTCCCGCTGCATGGCAGCGCGGTCGCCATTGAAGGCCAGGCTTACGCCATTGTCGGCGCATCCGGGGCGGGCAAGTCGACGCTCTCCTCCTACCTCATGGAGCGAGGCCACGAGCTGCTTAGCGACGATCTTATCGCCGTTCATATTGGCGAAGGAGGCAACCCCATCGTCATGCCTGCCTATCCGCAGCAAAAAATATGGCAGGAGTCCATGCAATTGCTAGGCAAATCCACCGCAGGCTTAAAACCCATCTACAAGCGGGAAACGAAGTTCGCCGTCCCGGTCGAAGGCGCATTTCTGGATACGCCGCTGCCGTTAGCGGGCGTATTCGAACTCACCAAACACGATAAAAATGCTGAGATCGTTCCTATCGCAGGGCTGGAACGTTTTCACGCGCTGCTCCGGCATACCTTTCGAGGTTTTCTTTTGGAACCGCTCGGACTTATGGAGTGGCACTTCCGGACATTGTCCAGATTCGCAGGGCGAATCGACATGTTCCGGCTATCCCGTCCGTTTGACGGCGACAGTCTCGCCTTCCTGTACCGACTCATGATTCAATCGACAAAAAAGGAGATGTTGTTATGATGTCAATCATGCCTCTGACTTTAACCGATGTTGTATCCTCCTGCAAACAAAATATAGTGAGCGATATGGGCGGAGAAAAAGTTATGCTCAACGTAAAGAACGGCAATTATTATAATCTGGGCCAAATCGGCGGCCGAATATGGGACTGCATCCATGACCCCGTGTCTGTAGGAGCGTTGGTAGACAGATTGACAGAAGAATTCGACGTGGACGACTCGGCATGCGCGGAGCAAGTTTTCTCGTTCCTGGAGCAGCTTCGAGGGGAAGGATTGCTCCTTGTTAACGAAGAGAATAAGAACGCTGCTAACGTTTGATCGGCTTACCGTCCTCTTATTAATAGAGGCTTTTCTTTTTTTGGGATGGGCCAAGCTGAAGTTTCGCCGCAAATTCGCCAAGATTGCGCCGGGACTTGGGGCTAAAAGCGAAGAAACCTCTCTCGACTCCGATGAGCGACATGTCAAGACGCTTAAACATATCCGATCCGCCATTGCCGTCATTAGCCGAAATACGCCATGGGAGAGCAAATGTATGGTGCAAGCGATGGCCGGCATGCAAATGCTTGAGCGCCGCGGCATCTCAAGCACCTTGTATCTCGGAACCGCACGTGATGAGCACGGCAAGCTGATCGCGCACGCTTGGCTGCGCAGCGGATCTATGTATGTAAGCGGGCACGAGGTTATGAATCAGTTCGTCGTCGTCGAGAAATTCGCCAAACACGCCCGCAGGGCCGGTTAGAGAGGTGCCCCATGCACGAGGTATGGAAATATATGAAACAAATGTTGTCTTATTCTGGAGCCGCGATATATGTGAATCTGTTCGGCATGGTCGCATCCAGCATGCTGGAGAGTGTCGGCATCCTTCTCCTCGTCCCTCTATTAGGTCTCATCGGCCTGGTCAGCCTGGACGTCGGCGGAGGATATTTTGCATGGATAGGCCAGCTATTAAGCGGCTTCTCCACGGTTACAGCCTTATGTATCGTCCTCTTTATTTATGCCGCGACGACCATAGCCCAAAGCTTTATTTACCGCAGCGTCATGATTCAGAATGTCGAGCTGCAGCATCGTTATGTCCGCGAGCTTCGCCAAGACACCTACCGCGATCTGCTCGGAGCGGGATGGCCTTACTTCTTGCGCAAGCGCGGTTCGGATCTCATCAACGTCCTTACAATCGAATTAGCTCGTGTTCTTGGCGCGCTTAATACGTCTTTTCAACTGGCCGCTTCCGTGATCTTTACGGGGATCCAGATCGGCGTAGCATTTTGGATCTCTCCCATGCTGACGGCGTTCGTCCTGATCTGCGGCGCGCTGCTGGGCCTGCTTTCCCGCAGCTTCATCCGCAGAGCAAAGCAGCTTGGCAGCCAGACCTCCCAACTGGCTCAGCGATATATGTCTGGCATTACCGACGGAATTACTGGCATCAAAGATATTAAGAGCAATTCTTTGGAACGGTCCCGGCTGGCGTGGATGCATGAGCTTACAGGCGCCATGCTGCGCGAGCAAGTGTCCTATATTACATTGCGAATGAACTCCCAACTGGTCTATAAGCTGGCTTCCACGCTCCTGGTTGCAGGCTTCATTTTAGCTGCGTTCCTTCTCTTCAAGACGCAAGGCATTCAACTGCTTACGATTACCGTTATCTTCGCCCGGCTTTGGCCGAGATTCACGGCCATCCAAGCCAATCTGGAATCGATTGCGTCCATGGCTCCGGCTTGCAGGGCCGTCACATCGCTGCGCAAGGAATGCGAAGAAGCCACGGAACGGATTGCTCCGGCTGCCGGGGAACATCCCCCCCTGACGGTCAAACTCGGCATCCAGTGCCGCAATATCCATTTTCAATACAGTCCCGATTCCCCTTATTCGCTCCAAGGCGTCGATATAACCTTACCTGCCGGCTCCATGACCGCAATCGCCGGACCGTCCGGAGCAGGCAAAAGCACGCTGATCGACGTCATTATGGGACTAATGGACCCGAGCGCGGGCGAAATCGTCGTAGACGGCACGCCGCTAGTCGGCGACACGCTGGCCGCTTATCGCAGGTCGATCGGTTATGTCCCCCAGGACCCGTTCCTGTTCAACGCAACGATCAGGGAAAACATGACGCTGGTCCTGCCGGACGCAAGTGATGAACAGATTTGGGAAGCGCTTCGATTCGCATCCTGCGCGGACTTCGTAGCCAGGCTGCCGGAAGGACTAAATACCGTCATCGGCGATCGGGGCGTCCGCTTATCCGGCGGCGAACGGCAGCGGCTTGTCCTGGCGAGAGCCATTATCCGCAAGCCCTCCGTGCTAGTGCTGGACGAGGCGACCAGCGCCCTCGATACGGAAAATGAGAGCAATATTCAAGAAGCCATCGACCGTCTTAAAGGGTCCATGACGATTATCGTTATCGCGCATCGCTTGACCACGCTGAGAGGCGCCGACCGGGTCTATGTGCTCCAGGGAGGCCGGATCGTAGAGGAAGGAGATTTTGCGAATCTGGCCGCCGATCGTGACAGTTACTTAGGCAAATCGTTTGACAAGATGTCTTCCGCCCATGTTTCATCGTTTTAAATTTACTTATAATTCCAATTAGTCCTGTTCCTTTGCATCAAATGAACCAAACTCCATTCATTTGCTTTCGTAATTGCAACATATTCGTTATAATAGAATTCATATTGTTGCTATTGCGCTGGCCAAGGAGGCATCTGCTATGATTGGAGAAAGAATTCAAATGTTTCGCAAACGGAAAGGTTTTTCGTTAACTGAGCTCTCCCAAAGAGCAGGGGTTGCGAAATCGTATTTGAGCTCCATCGAAAGAGGGCTTCAGCAGAACCCTTCCATTCAGTTTCTTGAGAAGATCGGGGAAGTGCTTGGCGTGCCTGTCGAGGAGTTTGTAGGACAGGAACAAGCGGAAGGCAGCGCCGTCCACTTAGACCGGGATTGGGAGAATTTAGTTCGGGAAGCGATGGCTTCCGGCGTAAGCAAGGAACAATTCAAGGAATTTCTGGAATTTAATAAGTGGAAATTTAACCGCGAATAACGCTGTATTTTTATACAGCGTTTTCTTTAATAATGGATTGCCCCTGCTCCTGAAGGATACGCAGTACCTTGCTCACTTCTTCCGTCGTGAGTCCCTTCGAACGCGCGCTTAACATAAGCTCTACCCACTCCGCATCCAAATCCTGCTGGTTGTCCGATATAAATCGTGTCATCCTAAAATCCCCCACTTCGTTGGGGCGGTTGCACCACTGACTCCATGCGTTGTAAGGTGCCCAGATACTAAACGCACTTCTTCGTCTCCCATATAATATGTATCCAAATTGTCCACAAACCAAATAATAGCTTATCTGGAACGAAGATGCTGTCGCTTTCTGTCTCCGGATTTTGAGAGATTGCTTCTCAATTTGTCGAATTTTTTTATAATCGTCAGATGGGCTCTGCGTATACGACGCTGCCCGCGTAACCTCTCGGATTAGCTAGCTGCCACCTCCAGGCGTCCGCACACATCTCCGCGATGCCTCGCGTCGCCTGCCAACCCAGCTCCGCATTCGCTTTGTTCGGATTGGCGTAGCAGGCACCAATATCGCCTGGCCGTCTTGCCGCTACTCGGTATGGAATCGTTTTACCCGACGCCCGTTCGAAAGCCCGAATCATCTCCAATACGCTATAGCCGCATCCCGTGCCTAGATTATAAACATGGATGCCTGCGGCGGAAGCCAGCTTATCGATGGCCCTAAGATGCCCCTGCGCCAGATCGACGACGTGGATATAATCCCTGACGCCCGTACCGTCGGGCGTATCGTAATCGTCGCCGAATACGGCAACTTCCTTGAGCTTGCCCACCGCGACCTGCGCGATATAAGGCATCAGATTGCCCGGCACTCCGCTCGGGTCCTCGCCGATCCGGCCGCTCTCATGTGCGCCGACGGGATTAAAGTAACGAAGAATGCCAATGCTCCAACGCGGATCGGAGCATACGAGATCATCCAGCATTTGCTCGATCATTTGTTTCGTTCGGCCATATGGATTAATGGCCCCCACGGGGGCTTCCTCGGAAATCGGCACCTGCTTGGGCATGCCGTATACGGTAGCAGACGAGCTAAAGAGCAGCCGGCGGACGCCGAACTCCTCCATCACACTGCATAACGTCATCGTACTCATCAGATTTTGATGGTAATACTTAAGCGGCAGCTGCACCGATTCTCCAACGGCCTTTAGTCCGGCAAAGTGGATGACCGCCTCGATGTCGTGATTGCGGAATACCGTCCGCAGCGCCTCCCTGTCCACCAAGTCCTGGATATAGACCGGGAAAGACCTGTTTGCGATTTCGGCTACCCGACGAAGTGCTTCTCCGTGGCTATTGGACAGATTATCAATGACGACGATGTCCTTCCCTTGACTCAATAACTCGACGCAGGTGTGGCTTCCGATATATCCCGCTCCGCCTGTTACTAATATGGCCATTGCAGAACTCCTCCGATCAGCTTGAATTCCTTACAAAGAACATTTTATAGTTATGTTGTTCTTAATTAAGAACATTGTAACATACGTTTGTTCTTTTGTCTGCTATAACATGATACAGTTTGTATAATAAACAAAAGCCCTCCCGCCGCCTTTAGAAGCGGCAAGAGGGCAATAGGCATACGGCTCGCAATCCTTAAGATCCTGTTCGGGCTGCCTTTAATAACAAGTCTTGCGGATCGTCCTTCATAATCCCGTTTGCCCAACGTTCGATCAATATCTTCATTCCATTTAAAGAGACATGCTTAGCAGAAGTCCCCCGTTGAGTGTCCGCGTTGATCTCGCCTGGCTCGATTTCGCTCCCGGACCGACATGACCGCAATTTCTCCCGCGCGCGGAATAACAGGGATCGGACGGCGGACATCGTGTACCCCAGACCTTGGGCAATCTCGTTCATCGTATAGCCGAAATAATCGGCGAGCAGCCAGACTTTCAATTGATTGGCGGGCAGCTTGGCGGCCAGCCATTCTATCCAACCATTGATCTCAAAATAGCAGCTGTCCCGGCGCCCCTCTTCCAGTGCCAAATCGTCAGACGTCTCGCGTATCCTTCGTTTCCTGTACCCGTCGATCCGCTTGTTCCTTGCGACCTTCATCAGGAAAGGCCGTATCTCCTTGATCTCTCCCCGCCGCTTATAATAACGGAATGCCAGCGCCACCGTCTCCTGCAACAGATCCTCTCCGTCCCAGGTCGAGCCCGTCAAATAGACGCAATATTGCCGAAGCTCCCGCAGCAAGGGCTTAACGGCTTCTTCGAATGCGTTTCCGCTCGTCATGACGAGTCTCTCCTTTCCGTTGCGTCCCCCGCCGCTTGAGGCTCCAGCCGAATTCCGGTATCGTCTACGATCAACTTGACTTTATCTCTGATGGCAAGCCGCTCCCTATACTCAGCCGGGATTTGCAGCCTCCCGAACCTGTCCACGACAGCGTATTCCTCGTAATCGCGGAACGCTCCGGCGGATACTTCAGCTGCTTCGTTGGCTGAGTCTTCCGCAGCTTTCCCTTCTTGCCCTCTTTCGGCTTCCCGCTTAATCAGCTCGGAGCTGGTCATCCCGTCGCGAATCGCTACGACGCGATCTACCTTGCCCGCAAGACCCATGTCGTGCGTGACGATGACGATCGTGACGCCGGTCTCTTCGTTAAGCTTGCGGAAGATGCCCATAATGGTATCCGCGGTCCCCGCGTCGACAGATCCGGTAGGTTCGTCCGCCAGCAACAGCGACGGGCGGTTCGCGAGGGAGATGGCAATGGCCGTGCGCTGCTGCTCGCCTCCCGACAGCTGAACCAGCTTATTGCCGCTGCGATGCGTCAGCCCTACCCATTCGATAAGCTGTTTGGCATACGTCTCGTCAATGCGCCCCGCAACCATCATCGCCGTCTCCACATTCTCCAGCACGGTCAGATAGGGAAGCAGGTTGCGCGAATTATTTTGCCAGATGAAGCCGACCGTACGCTGCTTATAGAATACTCGCTCCTTCTCGGTCATCTGCAGAAGATCCCAATCGCCGATCAAGGCCTTGCCGGCAGTAGGGACGTCAAGGCCGCCAAGCACGTTAAGGAGCGTCGACTTGCCGCTTCCGCTATTGCCGATGATCGCAATCATTTCGCCCGCATTCACTTGAAGATTAAGCCCCTGCAGAGCAACGACCTCCACATCGTCCGACTTGAATATTTTCACTAATCCTTCGCACTGGATCATCCTTATCTCTCCTCTCCCAGCTTAACCGCTTGATGAACACGAAGCTTCAAGATTTGCGCGATCAGCAGACTCCCCCCAACCGTAATCATGGCTACTACGATGATAAGAAGCTGCATGGTATCCTTTAAATCGAAAACGATAACGAACGGCGGTACTTGACCGCTCGCTCCCGATTGAAGGAACGGGATAAAGAGCCGGCTCGCCGCTCGGCCGATGCCAAGTCCCAGAACGATCGCGAGACCTGTCGTGAGCAGCTGCTCCAGCAACAGCATGAGCGTCAACTGGCCGCGCATCAACCCCGTCGCCCGCAGGATGCCGAGCTGCACCGTACGCCTTGCCAGGCTGAATACCCAGAAAAGCAAATAACCGATAAAGGAAATCGCCACCGAGACGATAAATCCCAGCGACAGGATGCCATAGGTACCTTCCCGCTCGGGCAGGAGCTTTCTCAGCTTCCATTCGTTGCGCGCGTCGCTAAGCGTGGACGTCTCTATGCCTTGGGCCCGCAAATGTTCGACGATCGGCATTGCCTTGGCGTCATCCTCCATGTCAAGCCACAACGCGTAAGGGGTCAGCTGGATATGCTCGTACAAGTAATCCAAATGCGCAACGACGAAAGGCGTGTCGGGATCCAGAGACGGCCAATAATCGGAAATGCCCGCGATCACTAATTCGATAGGGGTGCCTTGCACCGTCATTTGGAGAAGGTCGCCTTGCTTTAAGCCGTGTTTCTCCGCAAACATGCCGGAAATAATCGCGCCTTGCTCGTATTCGCCCATCCAGCGAAGCAAGGTGAAAGGATGGGCGCTCTCGTAGAGGTCGATACGCCACCAAGAGCTCCGGGCAAAATCGGCATTATCGATGCCCATCAGCTTGCCCTTGCCGAGTCCCTTGCCCGCGATCGACAGTTCGCCTTCCAATTGCAGGACGCGAGCCGACGATCTCACCCCCGGCATATTCTCGAACGGTGTCTGGGGAGGCTCCGTGTAGACGGTATCCCGAGGCTGATCCTCCGGAATATAGTTGCCCTCCTCGTCAAACAGTTGGACCTCCCCTTCCCATACGGGCTGCAGCACGACATCGGCGCCGTTGCCGTACAGGAGCCTTTCGCTTTCATTGCGATCCATCGTTCTAGCGGCGGAAGCGTGGAAGATGCCGAGACCCAGCGTCATGATCAGGAGAAGCATCAGCGGATAATACGAGCGGTGCGAGCGCGACAGCTGAACGAATACCAGATGGAGCGAAACCGGCAGCATGCGTCGGAACAACGAATGCAACAGTTGCAGCGCTAGCGGGAACAACCTTAAGGCGACAAGTCCTGCTGCGAACATGGCTGCCGCGGGAATGAGAAAAAATAGCGGCTGCACCTGCATTGCGCCTCCTTCTCCTGCGCCCCCGGTCAATACTCGTCCGCTTTCGAAGCCGTACCAACCTAACCCAGCCAGCGCCAGCAGAGCCGCATCGAGATACCATCGCTGCCACAGCGGCGGCCGGTCGCTCCTCGCCTGCCGCTTCTTGTAGGCCACGATCGACTGCTTCCCGAACGAGCCTAACGGAAGCGTGCCCGCGACTATGGCAACGACGACGGCCGCCAAGCCATACCAGCCGGACAAGACGCTCCAGTCGACCGCCGCTTCCTTGCCCGGCTGGAATTGCATAAAGCCGTCCGTCCACACCATGACGCGCGCCATCCCGATCGCCAGCAGCATGCCGACCAGCCAGGCGATCGCTCCCAGCATGGCACTCTCCAGGAGGAAGATTCCATAGATCAGTCGCATCCGGGCGCCCCGGCTCCGGAGAACGGCAATGTCGTTGCGCTGCCGCTCCAGCGCCTGACCGGCGTTCATATAGATGAAATAGAAACACATGGCGAGCATCGGCACGGCCAACGCAACAAGCTGCGCCTGCAGCTTGACGTCTTCGCTCCGAAACTTCTCGATAAGTCCAAGGAAGCTTATATCGACGCGCAGCTCGCGCAGCATTCGGAACAGATCGCTCTCCAGCCGCTTCATGCTGTTCTCGAGACGCGCCAAGTCGCTGCGATCCAAATTCGCCAGTTCGTATAAGCCGTACCAATTGGCTGAGGCTACATTGCCTCCCAGCTCCCCCAGCACTCTCTCCTCCATGGCTTGCGGAGATATCATCAGCATGCCGGAGAGCGAGGCTAATCCCTGGTACCAGTACGGCGAAGCTTCATCCTTCGGACGAAACACCCCGACAATGACGAATTCCGCCTTCTGGTTGCCGGTACGCGTCTGTACCGTGTAGGAATAGATATCCCCGACCTTCAGGAATTGGCGAGCAAGCGCCTCTTCCGATACGATGGCTTCGATCGGGCCTTCCTTGGAGGCGTCCCCGTACATCCGGCCGTCCGTCAGCTCCACCTGCTCCTTCAAGCCGGTCTGCGACATTAACGTCATCTGCCGTCTGCGGTTGTCGGCCTTCCCCTCGCCGCCGGGTCGAAGCTGCGATTGCGCCAGAGAATACGCCTCGACGGATTGTTTTCTGGGATATCCGATTTGCGATGGCAGCCGGTTCGCGACATAATCGTTAACCGTCTGCAGCTCCTCTACCTTCGTATGCGTACCCCGCGCGGCCTGATAACGAAGCAGCAGCGACCCCGGCGGCGCCGAGCCTGCGTCCTCCGTCAGCGACGAAACCATCAATTTCTTTAGCGCATGCTCCGTATAGACCGGTATGCAGGCGGTAAACGCTACGGCAATCAACAACCCCAGCATCGTGCTGGCCGTCAATATCCGGTTATTCCACATTTTTCGCCGGACGAACCGGAGCATCCCCTTCATCGCCCAACCACCTTCTGTCCGGGCTCAAGCCCTTTCAAGATCTCCACCTCGGTCGAGGTCGACAGGCCTACCTCCACATCCACCTCGCGTTTGTTGCCCTCCGCATCGACCACCTGCACGTAATTTCTGCCCGAGCCCGTGCGCAGCGCGGCGGGAGGAATGAGCACGGCATCCTTCTTCCTCTCCGTAACGACGGCTGCGCTTAGCGGGGTGCCGGACTTCGCGTCCTTGGGGAAATTATCGAGTTCGATAAGCACGAACGCATCGAGCGCTCCTCCCTTCCCGCCCGAAGCGGAAGCAATGGGCATCCGCGACACCTTCCCCTTGAAGCTGCCCAGCGTATTGATCTGCACCTGCGCCTCCATGCCGATCGCTATCTTCTCTTGGTCGGAAGCGGAGAACCCCGCCGCCACGACAAGCTTCGTCCAATCCGCAATTTCGCCGATTGTCTCGTACGCGTTTGCCATATCGCCGACTTCCTTCGCGAAGGATACGATCGTTCCGTCGAAAGGGGCCGTTAGCTCCGACGCGTCCAGCTTTGCCTGCAGCTCATCTCTCTCGCTTACTAGCAGCTCGAAATTCAGCTCGTCAAGTTCTTTCTGCATGGGCGTGCGGCTGTCGTCCCTGAGCTTCTCGATCATGGCAAGCTCCGCTTGCCGAACCTCGATATTTTTGCGCTTTAACTGCGTCTCCAGCGTACCGGTCGCAAGCTTCGCGATGGTCTGACCCTTTTTCACCGTGTCGCCCGCTTTGACCATGAGCTCCGAAATCTGTCCGCTTTCGCCCCCGAATTTCAGTTCTTCTTGCCGGGCGGACATCAGCTTGCCCGTAGCGCTTACCTTCGTCTCTATGTCCGCCCTGGCCACGGTAAATTCCGGTTTTTTCGAAAGCTTGGGAGGCTCGATCAATTGGATCAGCTCCGCATCCGACGCTTCGGGGGACAGACTGCAGCCCGATGCTGTCATCCATACCGACGTGAGCGCTAACGCCAGCATGAACCTCCATTTCTTACTTCCCCAGCCTGCCATCGGCCATTTCATAAACATTATCCGCTACCTCCAGCATCGTTTGATCATGTGTCGTCATGCAGATCGTCATGCCATCGCCCTGCAGCTGCCGGAAAAGAGCCAATATCCGCTTCGACATTGCCGTATCCAGCTCGGCAGTAGGTTCGTCCGCCAGCAGGAGCTTCGGAGAAGGAGCGACCGCTTTCGCGATCGCCACCCTCTGTTGCTCTCCGCCGGACAACTCGTATGGGCGGTGCAGCGGCCGCTTGGCCATGCCGACAAGCTCCAGGCAAAGATTAATTCTCTCCTCCCATAAGCCGGACGGCGTGCCTGCCATGCGCAGGCCCAGCTCCACGTTCTCCTTTACGGACAGCAGCGGATGCAACGCGTAGGATTGGAACACGAATCCAATCTGTCTTTGCCGCAGCTTCGTCCGGCCTTTATCGCCAAGAGCCTGAAGCGGTTGTCCATCCACGACTGTCGATCCCTCCGAGGGCAGATCCAGTCCCCCCATAATGTTCAGCAATGTCGTCTTCCCCGAGCCCGACCGTCCTCTAAGCATAACCAGGCTGCCGGCCGTCAGGGTCAAGTCGATTCCCTTCAGCACTTCAACGCGCGCGGCTCCTGCTCCGAATGACTTTTCTACTCCGCTAAGCTGAACGATCGGCGATTCCACTATGCTCCCCGTCTCCATGACTTACCCGCCAATGAAGATGGAAGTGGCCATACCTCCGAATCCGCCGTCGCCGCGTTCCTTCTCGCCGCTCAAATTCGCTTCTGCCAGCGCGTCCACGGCTTTGTCCATCAAATCTTTAAACGCCTCGTCCGGGCTTTTGCTGCCGCTCGCCGCCGCTCCGATCTCCTCTCCCGCTATCTTCGCAAAGCTGTTGCGGAACCCTTTGGGGTACCAATTCGTCGACTCCTTGGGCAACGGCTTCAGTTGATAGAAAGGCGACAAATCGGCTCCGCTCGCGCTGGTCTCGTATCCCTTTCTCGACTCCAGTCCCATCGACGTCTTTGCCCGAATCTTTGCCGCTTCTTCGCTGTGCACGTATTGGACAAACGTCCATGCTTGGTCGCTTTGCGCGGAAGCCGAGTTAATCGCGAAAATTTGGGAGATTTCGTATTCGCTGGTCTGATCCGGCGCGCTGGCGTCCACCGGCGCCGTCACGACGCCCATGTTGATCGGCTCGGGAGACTTGACTTCTTGTACGGCTTCGTCCGACCCCGACGCAGCTCGGAACGAAACGGCACCGCCCGCCATGCCACCGTTGCTCATATTCATCAGCATGGGATTGTCGACTGTCATGGCCGCCCGGCCTTGCTGGAACAACATGCCGTCCAGCGAGAAACCCTGCTCGGAGTTTTGCGGCATGAACACCGTTTTCCCCGCATAACCGCCTACTACCGCTTCGAAGATTTCTTTCCATTCCGGATCCGACAACGTCAGCTCCGTCGCGTCCGCGTTCAAGTAATTCAACCCCTTGGCAGCGGCCATATCCTGAATAAGCTTAAAGGCATTCTGATCGAACATGGAGGGCGCTAATCCGTAGATGCGGCTCTCGTCGTCTCCGTCCGCAGGGAAACGGGCCGCGAGCTGAAGCACCTCTTCCCACGTCATGCCGTCGTTTGGTTCCGGCACCCCGTATTTCGCGAACAGGTCCTTGTTGTAGTAGAGCGCCTTCGTATTAAAGGATGGAGACAGACCGTACAGCTTGCCTCCTCCGGAATCCCGCAGCAATTGAACGACACCTTCCACGATATTCTCGATATCGAAGCCGGATTGCTGAACCATCGCGTCGAGATCGTACAGCTTCCCGTCCGCCGCCAGCGTCTCGTATTGCTCCATCGTCAGCAGCACCACATCCGGCTGCTCGGCGTCTATGAGATCGGACATGGCCTGTACGGGATCCTTTTGCATGGAGACGTCCATCGTCGGTATGATCTCGAACTCTACGTTCGGATATTTGGCGTTAAACACGTTGCCGTAACTTTGATAAAAAGATTGCTCGTTGAAATAAGCGACTTTGAGCGTAACGGGTTCTCCCGGATCCGGCACCTTGTCCTTGCCTTCCCCTCCCGATGAGCAGCCAGCCAGCATCGCAGCAATAACGGGAATCGCGATTAACCGTCCGTGCTTCCGTTCCCTATTCCATACCGTCCTCATACCTTACTTCCCCTTTCAACGCATCCTATTATAGTTGTTCATTCATGACGATTATGGGGTTCGTCTCTTAGAAATGGCTTAGAGTTGCTTAAAGGAAGCTTAAGGAGGGACGGCTGGAGCGCGAAACGACGAAGTAACGCCTGACGGAGGCCTTTAGCGGTGTATTGTGCTACATTTGCGTTTTTAACGACTACAGCTGCTCGTTCGCCTGCTTTTTGGAACCATAAGCGTTACTAACGCCTATGGACGCTAATCTGAGTTACTTTACGGCCCATCGGCGTTTTTAACGCCTACAGTTGCTCGTTCGCCTACTTTTTGGAGCCATAAGCGTTATTAACGCCTATGGACGCTAATCTGAGTTACTTTACGATCCATCGGCGTTTTTAACGACTACAGATGCTCGTTCGCCTACTTTTTGGAACCATAAGCGTTACTAACGCCTATGGACGCTAAATCTGAGTTACTTTACGGCCCATCGGCGTTTTTAACGCCTACAGCTGCTCGTTCGCCTGCTTTTTGGAGCCATAAGCGTTATTAACGCCTATGGACGCTAATCTGAGTTGCTTTTCGGTCCATCGGCGATTTTAACGACTACAGCTGCTCGTAGTAACTGATCAAAATGCAGAAAGGGCGATGTTGTTCTCCGAAAGAACAACACCGCCCTGCAAGTAATGAGAAGTCGCATGGATGCATCAGCCGGCGTCCGGAAACGTCATCACGATCGTCGTACCCTTATGAAGCACGCTGTCCGCTTCGATCTTGCCGCCATGACGGGTTACGATCCATTGCGCGATCGAAAGTCCGAGCCCCGTGCCGCCTTCCGTCCGGTTTCTCGTCTTGTCTCCACGGTAAAAGCGCTCGAATATAAACGGTAGCTCTTCTCTCGGAATGCCCGGCCCTGTATCCTGGATCTTAAGCACGACGCCTGACGCCGTCTTTTTGCAAGACGCCCGAACCTTGCCTCCGTGAAGCGTATATTTGATCGCGTTATCGAGCAGGATCATGAGCAGTTGCTGCAGCCGCTCTTCATCGCCGGATATCGTCAATTCTTCGGGAAGATACACCGATAACAGGATGTTCTTCATGGCGGCCAGCGGCAGAAATTGCTTGGCGGCTCCCCTTGTCAAATCGTCGAGCCTGACCGGCCGCATCTGAAGCTCAAGTCCTTCGGAATCGCTTTGCGCCAACGTCAGGAGCCCATTTACAAGTTTGTTCATCCGTTTGATCTCCTTCAGCATCGTCGATATCTCCATGCTCTCCTCTTCAATCGTGTGACCCGGATGGCGAAGCAACAGCTCCGTATGCGTCTGAAGAACCGCAAGCGGAGTCCGAAGCTCATGCGAAGCGTCCGCCATGAACTGCTGCTGCTTCTCCCAGGAGGAACGGATAGGCACTAGCGCTCGCTTGGCCAAATACAAGCCGGCGAATATCGATATGCCTCCTCCGAATATGATGCCTACGATGATAAGGGTCATAATCGTGTTAAGCATGCTGATCTCCGAGCTGATGTCGCTCACGTATTGAAAATAATCCACTTCGGGATCGCCGTCGTCAGCCCGTATATTAAGCAGTCTATATTCGGCTCCCTTATGACTAATGGAATAGAGACCTTCCTTTTGCAGCGAGCGCTGCAGCACGTCCATCAGATTGGGCGGATAAGAATAGGCAATATTCATATTGAGCAGTCGTCCCTCATCGTTCCATAATAAAATGTCAACATTGCGCGCGAAAACGCTGCTGGCCGAGCTGATAGTAGCGAGGGAAAGCTTCGTTTCCTGCCCCATGACGAACGACAAGCCCTGCGTCGGCATAGTCGAAATCGTCGTCACGGGTCTCCACATGACAGAACGTTCCTCCAGCGCCTTGTCGATGCCGCCGATAATCGTCGTCCTCATATACAAATACAAGCTCGTCCCCAGTACGGTCAATATGAGGAACAAAACGGTGGCATTGAGCAGCGTCAGCCTAATTTTCGTCTTTTGGAACATGCGCTTTCTCCTTCATCATATAGCCAATGCCCCGCACGGTATGAATCAGCTCCGGACAACCTGCTGCAGTCAGCTTCTTGCGCAAATAATGGACATACAGCTCGACGATGCCTATGCCCGTGTCTGATTCGAACCCCCATACGCGATCGAGAATTTGTTCGCGGGTCAGAATTTGATTACGGTTAATGACTAAAAATTCGAGCAGCTCGAATTCCTTCGCCGAAAGCTTAAGCGGTACCTGGTTATAGTAACCTTCCTGAAGTCGCGGCCGTACCGTTAATGGACCTATGCCGATATCGCCGTTCTCGGACAACGTGCCGTGCCTGCGCAATATCGCTCTCGCCCGCGCCAGCAGCTCCTGAAAGGCGACCGGCTTCACAACGTAGTCGTCTGCTCCGGCGTCGAGCCCCTCGACCCTACGTTCCACCGCATCGAGCGCCGTAAGCAACAGGATCGGGGTATCGATCCCCCTTGCGCGCAAATAATGGATGATCGCGATGCCCGTCATGCCGGGCAGCATTAAATCCAAAATGATGAGATCGTAAATATTTTGCTCCGCCATGAAAGCCCCGTCATCCCCGCGCAGCGAAACATGCACCTGGAAACCTTCCTCGCGCAGAACGCTTGATACTGCGTGATTAAGAGATTCGTCGTCCTCTATGACCAACACTTGCACATTCGCCCCAACCTTCCCGTCTATCAACTGGTGGTCCTAGTATAAAGGATAAAGCTTAAAAGAAGATTAGACCGTCGTTCCGGCATCTCTGCCACCCTGGCAACGTTAGACGAGTCCCTATCTCTGTCCGACACTAGACGTTTACACTTCCGACGATCGCCGTCCTTTCATATAGTAACCATATCCCCTAATTCATAGAGACGAGAGGTGAGCGTATGCCAGATAACGGATATCTGAACGTGAACGGTCAAAATTTCCTCGTATATGATGATAGAGAGCTGCAAGAGAAAATGAACACGATCTACGATTCCGATACGGGAAAAATCAGAACATCGGCGTTGCCGAGCGGCTACGGAGCCACTGGAGCTACGGGTCCTACCGGGGCGACGGGCGCAACGGGCCCGGTAGGCCCGACAGGTGCGGTCGGGCCCGCAGGCACTGCCGGCGTCACAGGCGCTACCGGGGCGACAGGGGCTACGGGAGCCACTGGGCCGACCGGCGTTGCCGGGGCTGTTGGTGCCGCTGGCCCTCAGGGTCCTGTTGGTCCTGCAGGTGCTAAAGGCGCCACCGGGGCGACGGGGGCCACAGGCAACACTGGCGTTACCGGGGCCGCAGGCCCTCAGGGTCCTGTTGGTGCTGCTGGCCCCAAAGGAGCCACCGGGGCGACGGGGGCGACCGGCAACACTGGCGTTACCGGGGCTACCGGACCTCAAGGTCCTGTTGGTGCTGCTGGCGCTAAAGGAGCTACCGGGGCGACAGGGGCTACAGGCAACACTGGCGTTACCGGGGCCACAGGCCCTCAAGGCCTTGTTGGCGCTACTGGGGCCACAGGCCCTCAAGGTCTTGTTGGCGCTACCGGGGCCACAGGCCCTCAGGGTCTTGTTGGCGCCACTGGCGCTACCGGGCCGCAAGGTCTGCAAGGACCGAAGGGTGATGTCGGTCCGCAAGGACCCGTCGGCCCGCAAGGACCGCCGGGAACAAGCTCCGGATCGGGAAGCCCAATAAGCTACACATTGGAGTTGGCCCGCTGGGGCATCATGGCAGGCCTTCCTGCCAAACCTTATACAGATGCCAACTACCTTCAAGCCGACAAAAACGTTCAAGGCTTCAACAATGCCCTGCAATGGGCTTACGAGAACGGTTACAGAATGGTAATCGTACCGACGGGCAGCTATGCGATCTGTTACCCGCGCACCATAATGGTCACGCAGAGCAATATGACGTTCGACTTCGGAGGCTCCACGCTAAAAGTCATCTACGATTCGACGCGCAAGTCTCCCTTCGATACGAGAACCGGCGTAACCGACTTCTACAACTTTCCTGGACGCGATTCCAGTGGCAACGACGGAGTCAGCATCAAGCTTCAAAGCGTTACCGACTCCCATATCCGCAATCTGATCCTGATCGGAGACAAGGCGGATCGGAGCTTCACGAACTCGGCCGAAGCCGCCATTGAATGGACTTACGGGATTCAAATCGTTCGCGGTTCTTCCTATTGCTCCGTCCGTAATTGCACCATAAGCAGCTACATGGGCGACGGCATATCGCTTGACAGTACAGGATTTTTCGATTATGCGGAATTCGCTCTCGGTCTGACGGTAAACGATATCAATCGCGCTACGGGAGCCGTCATCCCAGCTACGGGCAAGACGCTTGTGTCTCAGCTGCTGACCATCCCAACGACTGGTTACAGCAGCTTTTTGGTTGCCGGAGCGGGCTATTCGCGCCAGACGGCCATAACCAACAAGGAGGTCGACGTTGCCTATTACGCTGCGGACAACACCTATCTTGGCTACTATAGCAACAAAAAAATATATACGCCGATCTCTATTCCGCCGGAAGCGCGTAAATTCCGTTTCCTCTTCAACAACGAAACCAACACGGCCAAAAACATGCAAATGACTTTGAAATTCGGCTTGACGCCGCATCACAATACAATTGAATACAACGAAGTATACAATTTGCATCGCGGCGGCATTACGCTCGGAGGCAATTACAATATTGTACAGCACAACAGTATCCATGACGGGACCGGCGTGCTGGACCGCAAGCCGATTTTCCCCGATCCGACCCGCTACGGCATTAATCAAGAGGATTCCTATGGCGATAACTGCGTTGTTCGGAATAACCTGTTCTACAATCTGTTCCATGGCGCTCTGATCGGCTGCTGGACGATCGAAATTCATAATAATCATTTCTATAACTTAAGCAGCATCGGCATCAACTTGTATTCGCTTCATATGGCCAACGTGCGGGAGAACTACCTGTACCGTTGTCAGACCGGCATCGGCTTAATGGACGCCCATCTGCCTCACGCGCATGTCAACATCGAAGACAATACGATCGCGTACGCAAGTAATGCCGGACTCGGGGGCACGGGTTACGATGTGTACTTCTACGGAAACACGTTGATCGACACGAATTCCTTCGCCATGGCGGATGACGATACGATTATTTGCAGAGGCAACCATTTTGTCTGGACCGATCAATTCAGCGGCATCCCTATGGTTACGGCGAACCGCGTGGAGCAATGTTCGTTCGAGGGCTGGAATGCTCAGAGGGAGTTCACCTTAAAGGCATACGAGGCGTCGGATTCCGTTTTCACCAATCTCAATGTACGCATCGAGACGAGAAACGGAGCTAAAACGGCGGAGAATGTGCTTTTCCGTTCATCCTCGTTTACGCGTTGCATTCTTAACAACCATCAGTTATCCACGAGACAGCGGCAAGTGCAGATTAACGGCAGCAAGCTGACGGATACCGTGGTAAAGCTCGGCAACATCAATACGCCCGAGGAGTCGCCTCTCACCACGTTGAATGAATGCGACTTGTACGCCAATACGATCACCTATATGTTCCAAGGAGAGTTTAACACAGGGGTAGGTAGAATCGAGGTCAACCGTTGTCGAATCATCATTGCGAACTCGACTTTCGCTTATCTGTTGACGAATGTATTTAACGTCGCCAGCACGATCATTTTTTCCATCAAACGCTCCACTTTGACTTATACGGGAACGGGACGATTAAACCTGCAATATTACAATCCAACCAACAAACGAGCCGTGCGGTTGTTCGCGACCAGCCGGAATATTTTGCGGAATATTAACCCTCCGGCTCCCGAAGCAGGGATTGTCATCGAATATGATCCCGATATCGAAGGTCTCGCTCCGCCGACTGACGGCGTCTGGTTCAAGGGCGACATTTACGGCAACGCCGCTCCATCGGCAGGGGGCAACGTGGGATGGGTATGCGTATCTCCGGGTCCGGCAAGCGACATCCCATGGAGAGCTTCGGCTGCTCGGATTCGGGGAGATCGCGTCTTCGCTTCCGGGCGCGTCTACGAGGCCATGAACTCCGGCACGTCGGGGACAACTTCGCCGGCATGGCCGATCGGCTCCGGCTCGACGGTCTCCGACGGGACGGTGACCTGGCAAGAAGTCGGCCCGCTTGCCTACTTCCGGGCTTACGGTACGATTTTCTAGAGATTGCCTAATGACGCGCTTGCAGGCAGAAGCAAATATGTCATAACCACCGGCTAAGTCGGTGGTTATGACTATTGGATAAAAGAATAACTGATGGTCCGCTTAAGGGAGCAATTTTCGAGCTATGAATCGCATGATCTCATCCTGATGGAATACGCGCTCTGCAATATTATTAGTGAATTGATGGAGGCTCAAGTGGGACGAGTTGGAGCTGGTAAGAAGTGTTTCGGGAACTGGAGATCAAATGGGGAGGTTCTCAAGAGCAGCTTTTGGAAGCCTATCACGCTATTTATCAATCATCCGCAAGGTGCGAGCTTTTATCCAAAAAAAGGCGGCCGACGTATCGCTGCAGCGTATTGCAAAGCATGTCTACCTGCATCCGTCGTCCTGCGTGTTGGGGTGAAATGGTCACTCCGGCTTGGAGGCTTTAACGAACCTCTTCCCCCATTCGCAGAGCGGGTCCAGCACCATCTTTAGCGACCATCCGCTCTCGGTCAACTTGTAGACGACTTTGGCTGGTACCTCCGGGAAAACTGTGCGAAGAATGAGCCCATCCGCTTCAAGCTCCTTCAACTGCTGGGTGAGCATTTTTTGTGTGATTGGCGAGAGCACTCGCATCATCTCACCGTTTCGCAGCGCGCCCTGTTCCGCAAGAAGGCATAGGATCGCCGTTTTCCACTTGCCTCCGATCCGGGACAAAGTCTCTTCTGTTGGATCGTGATAGGTTTTTTTCGGGTTATTAACGCTGTAATTCGCCTTATCAGCTTCGTTTGTTATGCTCAGCACCTCCTTCAACGTACCCATTCGGTAACTATATTACCGAAAAGTGCGTACTTTTCTGATCTGATTATATCCTGTATGCTCAGTCTTGTCAGTATTGCGGGAGATCAGATTAGAGGAGGAATACAACATGGAAAAGAAATCGAAATGGGGCGTCGGCATCGTCGGAGCGGGAGGATGGGGCGGTCTTGCTCACGTCCCGGCACTCGCTGCGCTGGATACTTACGAAACGAAGGCGGTGACCGGGACTCGGTCGGAGAGCGCACGGGCAGCGGCGGAGAGCCATGGCATTGAGCGGTTTTATACGGACGCTTTGGAGATGGCGAAGCAGCGCGACATTGACGTCGTGGCGGTTACAGTAAAGGTCCCGGAGCATGATAGGTTAATCCGAGCGGCGATTGAGGCTGGCAAACACGTATACAGCGAATGGCCGCTAGCCCGGAATACAGCGGAGGCGGAGGCACTTCTTACGCTAGCGGAGGAACGGAGAGTAAATCATATCGTCGGCCTTCAGGCAAGAGGCAATCCAACCGTCCGCTACATCCGGGATCTGGTCGTAACGGGCGCCGTTGGCCGCGTCCTGGCGGTGAACTGCATCGCGACGCTGCCCGTATTCCCGACGAGGAACGGGACAGTGGACATGGCTCACGTCTATTTGCTGGATGAATCCAACGGGGCCAATCAATTGACCATCGGAGCGGCGCACTTACTTGATCCAATAGAATATATCGTAGCCCCGTTTGCCGAAGTATCGGCGACTCTGGCCACGCAATATCCGGAGGTGTATGTAGATGAGACTGGCAAGACCGTACGGGCTAATGCACCGGATCATGTCCTTATCTCCGGCAAGCTCGCCCAAGGCACGCTAGTTTCGATGCAGTTCATCAATGCCGGAGAGCCCGGCTTTACGCTGCGGATTATCGGAACCGAGGGTGAACTGGTCGTGACGCCGCGGGACGGGCTGATGTTCCAAATGGACCGACTGAATCTTAAAATTGTCCGACCGTCCGGGGATACAGAGACGCTCGAAACGCCGGATGGCTACGCCTCGATTGCGCAGAATACGCCGCCAGGACCGGGCTACAATGTCGCCCATCTCTATGCCTTATTTGCTGAGCGGCTCGCCGGAGGCGAGGTGGGACTCCCTGACTTTGCCCAAGCTGTGCGGTTGCATCGGCTGATGGACGCCATCCGCGCGTCATCAGCAACCGGCATTCGCCAGGCGGTGGAGTGAGGCGTTGTAGGCCATTATTGTATCTTATTTGGTCAGTCGTAGTTTTTTGTTCAAAATCCTGTTTCTCGAACTATTTCAATGGTCCTTCTATAGGTATAACTATTTTACTTTTTTCAAATACATGGACGAGGTATTTTAAGTTTGATTTTACTTCCAATGAGTTGCAATATTAAAGCTCATTATATTTCGCTCATATTTATTATATATCAAAAAAATTATACCAATCATTATCAGAACAGTGCATAAAACTAATAGTCGTATCCATGCCTTGCTACTCAGTCGTTTCATGTAACCCCCGTTTTGTACTTGAAGCTAAGTTAGTTTTTAATTCGGAAGACACTAATTTAGCTTCATTTTTTATTAATTAGAAATGAGACTCCCCAGAATTGTTCTCCCTGTGGCTACTCCCCTCTCCTGAACCAAGGCTCTCTTGTATAGTTCTTTATTTTAATCCCTAGAACCTGCTTATTTAGAGCTAAACCAGTACTCTTTGATTCTAGCATTAGCAAGCGATCCAGAACCACCGAGCTTTGTCGAGATGCCTGCTTCGCATGCCTATCAGCTGAGCGTGCTAAAACGCGGTCCAGCCAGGCGATATCCATAGAGCATCCTCCAGCATGACACCTTCGGTTACAGACCGAATAACGCCATCTTCTACTGCAATTTCAACGCACTTGCCCTCGTTCAGAAAGATTGATAACATTAACCCGTTCGTCCGCTTCAATTGTTGCCAGTGTGGCAGCAAGAATATCTTCTGCATCTAGAATAGATTTTTTACCATGGATGCGATTCAAAAAATCCTCGGTAATCGTGCAGGGCGGTGCCGCCACCTCCATAATGGAAGGCGCCTCCTGATTGGTGACGTGCATATAAAGAGGCTTCCTGGAAACAAAAGGATCTCCCGTCAAACGAAGCTCGGCGCTGCCCTCAGTACCTGAAACGAAAATCCTGCAATCGCCCCATGTCCAGCTTGAAAGAGGAGTATGCCAATCTGCATAAAGCTGCGCCGTTATCCCATTTTCTAATAGCACCTGCAAACCAACCATATCATAGAAAGTGGTGTGTTCTGGCAAAATGTTTTTGGCTAGATAGCCTTCAGAGCCTACAACCTCACTTCCTGTAAGCCAACGCAAGAGATCAAAGTCATGAATGAGAAGATCTATCAGGATACCTCCCGACTGTTCTTTCGAAAAAAACCAATGCGGCCTTTCATTTGAAGAAAGGAGATGCGGCTTGCGCATCCCAATGCTAACGATCCTTCCGAACGTACCGCGTTCGATTTGTTTTTTCAACGTATAGACCGGCGGGCTGAAGCGTTCCGTCAACAGCATGCCAATTTGGATAATTCTCCTTCTACTCAACATTTCCAGACGATGATAATCGCTTCGACATGTGACAATAGGTTTGTCAACCATAATGTGCTTGCCTTTACGTTCACAGATCTCCACGATGTCTATCTTTTGATTGTTGATCGCAGCACACCCTACAATATCGATTTCAGGAGCGAGCATGTCTTCCATGCTGCTAACAAGTGAAACACCATCTTTATCGGCAACCGTTTCTGCGATTCCAGCAGGATTCGGATCATAAATACCGGCGCATTCATGGCCAAGCTCCAGCATTTCCTGAATGAATCTATCAATATGGGCATGCTGGCATCCAATGATAGAGAATACATGTTTTTTCACAGTAAGATCCTCTCTTTCAACTCAATATGGTTTATATCATCCTGCCCCGAGGGGCGTACGATTAAGATCAAAGCTGTTGATTATCTACAAAATGGCAGAAAAAAGACCGCTCATTTCGGTGTAGAGTTTGTACCCCTACAAACTCTACGGAAGGTGAGACGGTCTCATGAACCATCGAAACAATGCTAGCGCCTATTCTGCATTAAACAGTATCTAAATGTGCCCAAGCTCTTCGGAAAGCATTGGCGTAGAAATTTTCACTTCAGCTTTCAACTCATGTGATCGATAGATGCCATCCAGAACTGCAATGACATCTCTGGAATAATCCATTGAACATTCCGGTTCGCGTTCCCCTTCGATGCTTGCAAGCAACTCGCGGAATTGCAAGACAAAAGGGGAATCCTCTCGAGGCACTGGGATTTGTTCGTAAACACCGTTACGGCTGAGCCACACGCCTTTGCCCGGAATGACTTTCATCATAGCCTCCGTAAAAATAAGCTCAAGCTCGTTCCCCGGCACGCCTTCGTAACCCGATTGTACAATAGTGGATGGCACTCCCGACTCATTCTCAAGGAAAACAACCCCGCTGCCTTCTACATCGCCCGCCGGTCCGTAATGGCTGATTGATGCTCGAACCTTCACGATTCTCGCATTTCCGAACCACATCAATCGATCAATAGAGTGCGATCCCAAATTAAACAAGATACCGCCGCCCGCACGCTGCTTGTCGAGAAACCAGGCCGGGCGATCCGTGTTGTAGTATGCTTTGTGGCGCGTATCATTCATCATGACAAGCTGTCCTAATCGCTTTGCTTCATTTTTAATGAACTTCTTTGCCGCCATGTTTTCCGCAAGAAAATGCTGCGTATGGCCGACCATCAGTCGGACGTTGTTATGCCGTACAGCATCCATGATGTCATCGCATTGCTTCGCATTTAATGCCATTGGTTTCTCGAGCAGTATATGACAGCCTGCCTCGGCGCAAAAGATAGCTGCTTCCATGTGCAAATGATGCGGCAGCGTAATGACGACGATATCCGGCTTCTCCCTCAGCACCATTTCACGATAATCCTCATACGCAATCATACC
This sequence comes from Paenibacillus sp. MY03, assembly GCF_002165585.1. Taxonomy (NCBI): domain Bacteria; kingdom Bacillati; phylum Bacillota; class Bacilli; order Caryophanales; family Paenibacillaceae; genus Paenibacillus; species Paenibacillus sp. MY03. The sequence goes on from NZ_MXQD01000004.1 coordinate 484,973, forward strand.
GTACGTCTCGGATAGCTGTTCAGCCCGATCAATCCTGATATCCGCAATGGCAACAGGCTTCAATCGATCTTGCAGCTCATTCATTGCCATCAAATGACCTTCGGTTATCTGTCCGGCGCCAATAACCGCTATTCTATATCCCATAGGTCCACCTTTCTTATCGTTCACTTGTTTGAAGCGGCTTGTATAAGAGTCCAGCATCCAGCGACGCCGATGCCGATTCCTGATCCAGATAAAGAGTCCACTGCGGATGGTCTTTCAAAATCGTGGAAGGAATTTCATTCATCAGCTCGTTCTCTAGCGTAAGCTTGATCGCATTCGCTTTCACCAGATGCGGCACGCACGATATGATGACGGAACTTTTCATAATTTGCCGGATACTCATTGTAATGGCTTGCTTCGGCACATCGTCGTTCGAAGCGAACCAGCCTTCGCCAACTTGCTGCTGTTTGCAGGACTCGGCAAGATCAACAACAAAATACGGCTCCTCTGTATTAAAATCAGCCGGCGGATCATTAAATGCGACATGCGCGTTTTCTCCAATGCCGATCAAAGCGAGATCGATCGGCGCTTCGTTTAATCTTGCGTTTAACTCCTCGATATTGCGGCGAACGTCTCCTTCGCCGTTCACCAATTCATAACGCTCGACACCGACATGAGCTAAAAACCGTTCCTTCAAATACTTTCGGAAGCTGGCCGGATGAGTCTCCGGCAAATCTACGTACTCATCCAAATGAAACATCTCGACCTTGCTCCAATCCAAGTCCGCTTGGACGAAATGCTTCAAAAATTCGAACTGCGACGCCCCTGTGGAAAGCGTAAGCCGTGCCCTGCCGCGCGCCTTAATCGCAGCTCGCAGTATTTCAGTTGCATGAGCAGCCGCAGCTTTTCCAAGCTCATCCGCATTGTTAAGTACTTTCACTTCCATTTCAAGAAGCCTCCCTTATTATCCTAAAGATTATGGAATGGTGTAGCAGCCATTGGATTAAATTCGATTCACTACGAAATTATCAAAGTACACATTGCCTGCCGATCGCTGGCTGTAGACGCGGAAGGCACTGATTCGGGGACTGGCTGCCGTATAAGATTCCTGAGCCATCTGTGTCAGCGTGCCGCCCTGCGGTCCCGTTAGGAACGTTACGGTATTCGTCGTAAAATCGAATTCGATGGTTACCGTATACCAGGTGTTCAAGCTATAACCGGGCAGAAGATTACGATAAGTACTGCTTGTGCCTACTCGATATTTCAGGCCGTTTGCCGTATCCGTCTGCAGCTCCACGAAGCCCGACCCGGTATACAATAAAATCTTGTCGCCATTAAAATTCGCTTCTCGCATGTAGTCGAAGCTGAAGCGCGCAGTCGGCCCCTCGGCCATGAAGTTATAGACGAAGTTGCCCGTCGCTCCGTTCGCAACGCTCAAACTGCGATTCTCGCTGCTTGGCACTGCGGCAACCAGCCAAGGCGCCGGCCAGGCGGTAGGATAGGCGGAATACGGCTGACCTACTGTACCGTCATTGAAATCGACAACCAAATCCGAGGATTGGCCGCCAACGGTCACTTGCACGGGAGCCGACAACGGCGATTCGCCCTCTGCGTTAATTGCGCTGATCTTGTAGTAATAAGTCGTATCCGATAACAGCCCTTTATTCCGGTAATAGGGATCCGTGATCGCTCCGACTTCCAGCTTACGGTACGGTCCTTCCGGGTTCTCCGACCGGTAGATCGCGTAAGCCTCGGCATCGCTTATTGCATTCCAGCTGAGTGCGGCTTCATTCCTTCTAGCTTGGACCGCGACACCGGATGGTTCGGCCGGCCCATTCCAGGACATCACATTATCGAAGTATACGTTACCGCTCGAGCGCTGATTGTAGATGCGGATAGCACTGATGTTGGAGCTTGCTCCCGCATACGATTCCTGCGCCTGTATAGTCAGCGGCCCACCTTTTGGCCCGGTGCGGAACGTCACCGTATTCGCGGCAAAATCAAGATCGATCGCTATCGTATACCATTGATTCAATTGAAAGCCTGGGATCAGATTGCGGTATTCGGACGTCGTCCCTAAACGGTAACGCAATCCGTAGACCGAATCCGACACCGTCTCAAGGAAGTTCGTCCCCGTATAGATCAGAAGTTTATCCAGATCGAAGTTCGCCTCGCGCATGTAATCGAACTGGAGATGCGAAGTCGTTCCTGTCGATGTGAAGTCGTACGTGAACGTCCCTATCGCATTAGGCTCGACACTTAAGCTTTTGTCAGCGTTGCTCGGCGTAGGCGATATCGTCCAGGCCGTCGGCCATTCAGCTGGCGCAAAATAAGAATCGCCATTCGTTCCATCGTTGAAATCAAAGCTAAGCGGTTGTAACGATTCTTTCGTCGTGGCCGCAGCATGCAGCGACAAGGCGGATTCTCCGCCAGACGTAACGGCTGTCACTTTATAAGCATAATGGGTCCCGGAGGTTAATCCGTTATTGATGAATGTAGAAGCAGTTAGCGCCGTGGTCGTCAGCTTTGTGTACGAGCCGTAGGGGCTGGCTGCCCGATAGACATGATACCCGCTTGCTCCTGCCAGAGGCGTCCACTTGAGTCGGATCGAATCTCTGTCCAACGTTTGTGCTTGCACATCGCTAGGCGCCCCGTTCACGATAGTCTTCGGTACCGTGGGAACGACACCTTCCGGAAATGTCCCAATCGTTAATTCGTTCAGATATTTTTCCAAATTCGTATATCCGTCGCCGGTGAAATCGCCATTCCCGTCCATCGCACTGTTCGGATCCAATCCATGCTCCAGCTCCCATACATCCGGCATCCCGTCGCCATCCGTATCCGCCGGCACTTCAGTCGTTTGCAACACCGGCCATTGCAGCGTTACTTTCTTCGCATGTTTAGCGTCAAGGGTTGCCTGATCTTCTGCCGATAAATTGTTCGCCGTATAGATAACGCTTCCCGTTCCGTTAATAACGTCGTTTACGAGTTCGAGGTCGACTTCATCGCGCTTGAGGCTTGCGCCGGCGTAATTCAGCACCTTCTCGTAAGCCACGTCCGCACTATCTTGCGGTGAAGGATTCGGCATTTCGAACGGGGTGCTGACGAACATCTGCGGGTTCTTATAGATACCGCCGAAGTTGTTCGGATCGCTGTTGGGGGACAAGCTGCCGTCCCGATGAACCATCTTGTTGCCGGTGAGCGCGATGCTTGAACTATACGGCGGATTAAGATCAACCACATCCGTTTCTGCCATTCGATCTTCGTTTTGAGTACTGATCCCGGCCTTGTAGTAATTGTTGACCATGTTGCCTTGCCCGCTCTGGCCGTACATACTCTTATAGCCCCAGTCGTAAATCACATTGTTGCGCACGTCCTGCGATTTACCGGAAAAACGTGGATTGCGGCTGTCGTTATGGGCGAGCAGGTTGTAGTAGAAGGTGGCGTTATCGCCGCCCCATATTCCGCCATAACCGTGGAATCCTTTGCCCTCCACGTTGGATTTCACGATTGTCGGGCCAATTGTACTATACTGCAGCGTGAAGTCGACGTTCTGATAGAAGGAAAATGATTCATCCGTTCCCCAGCTCGCCGAAATATGGTCGAAAATGATCTGCTTGCGATGCCGACCTGTAACGCCATCCATGTCGACGCCTGCTTCGTCGCCCGTTCGGAAGCGCAAATATCGAACAATCAGGTTATCGCCTTGGAACACAACCGAATGCTTCTTGAAAGTAATGCCGTCCCCTGGCGCGCTTTGTCCAGCAATTGTCAGATTGGAGGACGTTACGTAGAGCATCGATTCCAGAGCGATCGTCCCGGATACCTTGAACAAGATCGTTCTGTTGCTCTGGCTGACCGCGTCGCGGAACGAGCCCGGGCCGGAATCGTTCAGATTCGTGACATAGTACACGTCCTGGCCGCGTCCGCCCGTTGCGAATTTGCCGCCGCCTTCTGCCCCGGGGAAAGCGGGAATCGTTCCTGGAATTACGCTTGGCGGCAGCGAAGGCGGATCCAGCGGCGTGCCTACTGCAGGTCCGACGAGTACAGAATACATCCGACCAAAACCAATGTGCCCCGTAGCCTGGTTCCCGCCCAAAGCGACAGTTCCCGCCTTGTAGGTACGTGAATAGACGCGGTAGATGTCTGTCGTCGTGACGATGCCGTCTGCGTCTCTGACTTCGGTTTCGATCGTATCTCCAGTAAACGTCCAACCATATTGCGGGGTCAGCCAGTAATCGGAGTTGAACGGATCCGTATAAGCGTTATCAGCATGCATGGCCACATAAATCGTGGCATCCTGGTCAATCTCGAACGTGAGGAATGGATTGGTCGGTTCGTTCTTATGATTTGTTCCTCCGCTCGTTTGAATAAATGATAAACTGGCATAAGAACCTATGTCGGAAAATGTCGTGGAAGGATCGTTGACGTACATTTCCTTTCCGGTCTGCAGATCGTCGTCTACGACGTAGGTAATAGGATCGTACCACAGGTTGTTCTGGGTAAGATTGCTGATGCCGATCGACGAAGCCATTGCCGGAAAAGATGGAAGGAGCTGCAAAGCAAGCAATAGTGCGGTTAGCAAAGCTATTGATTTTTTCCTCATTAAGATCCTCCTCCAAACGGTTTATACCTTACTGAAGAAACCCCTTTCATTACTGGAGAAACCCCGTTTCATTCCATCTTACCGCCCCCCTTTCAACTAAAGGAGTATACATAGAGTGCAAATGCATCGCATATAAACGATGAACGATTACAGTCCACTCCATTGCATCCGATCTTACTTCGGCATCCGCGTGTTCACAAGTTCCATTTGCATCGGATACCGTACAATATCTTAGAAAAGCGCTTTCATTCCACTAAATCTAATGAAAAGTACTCCGTTTATGAGATGTACCTTGTTCGTCCTTCTGATGCCATGTAAAAATTGAGATATCAACGCGAATCCCGAAACCGCTATAAAGCGCCATAAAGGACTTGCGGCCTCTAGTGCATCTAGTGCAAAGGCAAAAAATAAAACAGAAGGAGTTGAATGCATTGAATCAAGTAGCGCCTCTTACCAATTCTCCTATCAAGAGGCGGAGCCGCTGGGCATCGTCATTCAAAAAAGGGTGGGAGCGTTCAAAGTATCTTCATTTATTAGCACTGCCCGGGGTTCTGTTTTATTTGATTTTCAATTATGCGCCGATGTATGCCATTCTAATCGCGTTTCAAGATTTTCAGCCTATGAAAGGGGTGTGGGGCAGCACTTGGGTTGGTTTCGATCAATTCAAGACATTTTTTCAGCATATCTATTTTTGGAGGGTCATCCGCAATACCTTGCTACTCAGTCTTCTCGAATTATTGATCGTTTTTCCTCTGCAAATCTTGTTTGCAATCCTGCTTAACGAGATACGAAAAAACTTCTATAAGCGATTCGTACAGACGGTGAGCTACTTACCGCATTTTATCTCATTGCCAGCGATTATCGGGATGCTGTTCATGTTCCTTTCCCCTCAGGACGGCCCGTTTAATATGCTGCTCACAAAAGTGTTCCATATAGAACCGATCAACTTCATGGGGATATCGGAATGGTTCAGGCCGTTATACATCCTTTCCGAGATCTGGACGACGCTCGGATGGGGCGCAATCATCTACCTGGCCGCCTTGACGAACGTGAATCCGGATATGTATGAGTCCGCCTCGCTTGACGGGGCAAGCCGAGTAAAGATGATCTGGCACATTACTTTGCCTGCTATCCAGCCTACTGTCATGATCATGCTGCTGCTCCAGATTGGTAAAATGATGTCGCTAGGGGCCGACAAGGTGTTGCTCATGCAGTCTCCCGTCACATACGAAGTATCGGATGTGATCAGCACATTCGTGTACCGGCGCGGCCTTGAGTTCGGCGAATACAGCTTCGCTACGGCGGTTGGATTTTTTAACTCGCTTATTAATATCGCGCTGCTGCTGACCGCCAACTGGTTCGTTAAGAAAACGACAGACAACAGCTTATTCTAAACGTAAAGGGGGTGATTCAATGATCCGAGATCAATCGCTATCGTCTAAATTGTTGGACATCGTCGTTCATGCTGTCATGATTGTGGTTCTAATCGCAACGATATACCCCGTTCTTTATGTGCTGTCCGCGTCTCTGAGCAGCCCGACGGCTTTCAACATGGGCAAAGTATCGTTGTTCCCGGTTGATTTTACATTAAAAGCATACCTTCTCATCTGGGAAGCCCAAACCGTTCCTCACTCTTTTCTAAATTCCGTCATCTATACGACGCTGGGGACCGCCATCAGTATGCTGCTAACGACTTCGCTCGCTTACGCCCTTTCGCGAAAAAAGCTGACGCTGCGACGATTCTACATGGTGTTCATTCTAATCACGATGTTTTTCAACGGCGGAATGATTAGCAACTTCTTACTGGTGAAAAACTTGGGAATGTACGACACAATCTGGGCAATTGTTTTGCCAACGGCAGTATCGACGTATTATCTTATTATTATGAGGTCATACTTCCAAGCGGTTCCTGAAGAATTAAATGAATCCGCTTACTTGGACGGAGCCAACGATTTGGTTATTTTCTTCCGCATCACACTGCCTTTATCGATGGCGGCGTTGGTTACGATCGGCCTCTTCTATGCGGTAAACTATTGGAATGCTTGGTTCTCCTCGTTGCTTTACTTGAAAGATACGGATAAGTATCCGTTGCAAATGGTTTTGAGATCGATCATCATCCGCTCCGAGCTGCTCATGCAATCGATTAAGGCGGGCGAGGTATCGGCCAACGAGATGGCTTCTACCGATATAACGTCGATAAAATACGCCACGCTGTTCGTGTCCATCGGGCCGATGATGATCCTTTATCCATTCATTCAGAAATATTTTGTCAAAGGCGTCATGATTGGTTCGTTAAAAGGTTGAACATTCATAACTCACGAAGCCTAGGGGGAGTAAACATGAAAAGAAAGTCATTTACGTTCGCGCTAACCTTGATCCTGTCTCTTTCACTTGTCGTCGGCTGTGCCAAGAACAACGACGCACCGTCAACATCGCCGTCAACATCATCGACTGCTGAAGCTACCGCATCCAATGGCAAATACGACAAGGAACTGACGATTACCGTGTCCAGAGCGATATTGGATACCTCGAATGTCATCGATGATTTGGAAGCGAAGATGCTGAAAGAGAAATTCAACCTTGTTTTCAAGGCAGAGGACTATAGCCGCAACGACTGGCCGACTAAGACGACACTTCTGTTCTCCACTGGAGACGGTCCTGAGTTCATCCCCTACTCCCGAGATCAATGGAAATCGATCGAATGGATGTCAGCGGGGTATCTACGCCCGTTCGAAATGGACGAAATCAAGGAAAAACTGCCTAACTACCTGAAAATTTGGAGCGACGAGGAATGGGATACTGTATTCAAGTCGACGCGCTTCTCCGATGGCAAGCTGTATTTCTTACCTAACAAGCGGACGATTCCAGTACAGAACGCATGGCAATATCGCAAGGATCTATTTGACAAATATGAATTGGAGTTTCCGAAAACGCCGGATGAAATGATCGAAACCCTCACAACGATTAAAGACAAAACGGGTCTAATTCCATTCGTATCGCCAGGAAATTCTTCGTCACCGCTGTGGGCTGTCAGCACGTTCTTCCAAATGTTCGGATTCCCTGACCTTCTGCTAACCTGGAACTCCTACGTGGACCCTATGACCAAACAATTCTATGCCTATCCGCTTGCTAGCGATCAAAGTCGCGACCTTCTTATATTTTTAAACAAAATGTATACGAATGGCTTACTAATGAAGGATTTCGCGACAGCTACATCCGACCAGACGAACAAACTGATTGCGCAAGGCAATCACGTCATTGCACAAACGATCAACGACCCATCCTTTATGGAAGGACAGCAAAAGACTGCCGCTCCCGACGTCAAATGGGCGTGGGTCGAAAATTTCGACCATCCGACCAATGACCCGAACAAGACAATCTACAAAAAAGAATCGTATTATTCCTTCTGGGGACCGGCTATTAAGCAAGGTATAAGCCAGGAGAAAGTTGACCGTCTGCTTGATTACTTGAACTGGGCCATTTCGGATGAAGGGCAGCTCTGGTATACGTACGGCAAGGAAGGGGTTACGTACGAAATGAAGGAAGGTACCCCCACTTTCTTACCAACGATGAGCACGCCTACTCAGGCGGAGGGCAACAAACTGGCGAACTACGGCATCAATATCGGGGGAATCGGATTAGGCGGGTTTATTAGACCTTATAAAGACTTTGACCAAACCTTCAACAAAACGAAGTTGGAGATGAGCGAGGTCATCCCAACCAAGCCTAACTATTACGGACCAATCGAACCAATCCTCCAATTAAGCGACGCCGATCGCAAGAAACTGCTTGGGCTTGAAACGACACTGAACGGTGTGCGGGACGAATACTGGCTGAAATTCATTACGGATGCGCTCGACCCGTCCAATGACGCGGACTGGAAGAAATTCATGGACGCTGCGAACAAAGCCGGACTGGCGGAAGTCGTGAAGCTGCGTACGGATGCCTACAACAAGGCGAATAACAGCTAACCTTTCATTTCCTTAAAGGACGATGGAGATACTCCCATCGTCCTTTTGAACGCCCTTCGGAACGAATGCGTGCTATTATAACCTGCTTGCACCGCAATATTGTCAATGGATAATGAACCCTGTTCTATTAATCGGCACGCAAGTGAAATGCGGAGATTTTCCAGATATGAACTGAATGTTTCCCCGGATTGCTCTTTGAAAAACTGAGACAAGTAGGACTCCGATAAATTAAAATGAGAAGCAATCGCGTATAAGTTAATGTTTGGATTCTGAAAGTGATCGTTTATATAAGCCATGATTTGATCCAGAAGATGCGTATTTCTGCTTTTCTTGTTCCGCTCGTTCGTGCGGCAAAGGTAATGGAATTGCAGAAAAATATCTCGCAACACTTGCTCGTTGCCTGTGATGTATTGTCCGAAACCAGGATCATTCTCCTCGGCGAGAACATGCTGTCCGAGCTCTTCCTCCAGCTTAAGCTCCGTAGCCCGCAACTCGCTGTATAGATGCTGCTTCATGCTTATGGACAACGTTCGGTTCAAAAAGTTCTCATTGTACAGATGCTGCAAAATGTGACCGAGCTCTGTGGAGTTTCCCGCCTTAATGACATTCATTAGACGAATCTCCATTTCCGTCGGATAATAATATCCGGTCTGCTCTTTGGCCATTTGGGCATACCAAGCGATGGCAGTCTCATCACTGTCCGTTGCATGGCTGTTAGTGACAGCCAACTTCGCTTCTTGGTAAGAATAGTGTACATCCAGCAGATCTTCGTAGATGCTGCCAATGCCAATCATCGGTACGATCAAATACTGCTCTTTGATATTCCGGTTAATTTGACGGAATAAGTCTTGCAGATCGCTTCTAAAGGCTTCTTTTTCCGCAGCGTCAGATCGAACCAAGATGGCGAGCTCATTCTCATGCATGGTGTGAATGTAGCCTCTGTCTTGAAGATGATCATCAATGATCCCCTCAATCAACGCTCGGAGGATGCTTAGCTCTTCCAGACTCTCTGCATTGAGCATTTCGTTATTTTTATAAATATGGAGTACAACGATGACAAAACCGTTCCCTTGCGTTTTCAGACCAGCATGAACCAGCATAGCATGCATCTGTACGCGGTCCTCAAATTCGCCCTTGAACAGGCGCTCGATGAAAACGTTCTTAAGCGTATCCGCTTGTCGCTGCAGCATTTGTTGCAGCGATTGATTATTATCGATTAACCGGGTAATGCTTGTCTGCAAATAATCGACCTCATCAGGCTTCTCAGACTGCTCGGGCTTGCCGCCCGGCTGGTCGTTAGCCCAGAACGCTCTGAGGACTGCGACAATTTCTTTCCATGGTTTAGAGTGCCGATAAGCCATCCACATGGAAATGATCGTCCCGACGATGAGCGTCCCTGCTGCGACGGACAGTGCGATGGTGCGGATGTATTTGACATTGCCCATCACTTGCTCGATCGGCAAAGACACAACGTACATCCAGTTGTTGTAAGCCGAACGCGTATAGATAAAGAGATGATCTTCTCCGCCTATTTTTGCATGCAAAAATCCGTTCTGATCAGGCGCATTACGAATTTCTGCTGGAATAGGCGCGTCCGCGCTTGTCGTGACAACCTCTCCATTGTCATCCAGGATCGCGAAAGTCTGGCCGTTCGTATGATCAGCATCGTCGATTCCGACTAGTTTCAAAATATCTTTGTCCTCAACAGCGAATACAACCACGGCTTGCACCTCTTGGTTTTTGCCGATTGGAAGAGACGTCATGTAAGTGATGCCGGATTTCTCTTCGCCGTTCGTCCGTATCATCCTTGAAGGAAGTATCTCTCGAAAGTGCTGCTTACCGTACAGGAGCTCGCGCCACTCCTCGTACGACATGCCTTCGTATTGAAACTCGTCTTGATAGAATGCCTTTGATGAGTCGCTCATTTGAGCTTTGGAGAACACGAGATCGCTATTTTTTAGTACAACGAAAAAAGTATTGGAGTATGCGCTGCCTGTAAGCGCTGAAGAATGAAAGTCTTTATAATAATTCCAAATATCGAAGAGCTCCGGAGAATTGCCAAGCGGCGCTCGTAGATGATATAGCCCCATCAGACGTGAATCGAAGGATAGTTTAATAGCTGCTTCGTCCATATCAGCCCATTGATTATCGAGCACATCCCGGACTTGTTCCAATATGCTTAGCTTAGCTTCTCGGGACTGAGTCTCTACGATTTGAACCGCTTCGTAGTAGGTAAAGCTGGACAGCACGATCGGGATGATTAACATGAATAGAAAAGAAACCATGAAGCGTTTGAACACGTTGTTTTTTCGGGATTTCACATTCAAGGGAATCCGAACCACCTTATCGTTTTACAGTATTAACGTTATATTAACATACACGGAGGCGTATATGATGACTAAAAACCGCCAAACCTAAATAGAAAAGGCGTGCTCCCTATGCACGCCTGCCTTAATCGATTGATGAGGTGAAACCGGCTATTACGAAGTCACCTTTTCTTTTTTCTTGCTAAAGTTAGAAAATGGCTTGATGGAACCAACCACAGAAGCAACAAAAATCGTTCGGCTTCGCAACCAGCTTCTGATGTATTGCCTGCGTCCTTCCTTCTCTAAAAAATCATAATCGAGCCTTCGTACTGCCTCAACAAAATCAATGCTGCATAATCTGGCGGTCGGCTCATGATTGGCACAATCGATCACTTCGGGATGCCGACACATCTCCTTGATCGAAGCCAAACGTTCTTCACGGCTCAATCCGCCCTCGAACATCTTTCGCAAGTAGGTTCTAAGAGTGTTCAATAACATCAGATTACTACCGACACAATGTTGGTCTCTCTCATTAATGGAAAAATATTGTTCGATGATCGACTGTTGAATCTGATAGCCGGCAACCGCATCTTGCAGCAGCTCCGGCATGTACCGGCTCGTTAATCCGCCTGCTCTGTAATAATACAAGGGTTGGGATATTACAGCTACTGAACGCGCGCGCAAAAACATTTCCAGGTTATAGTATAGATCGTCCCCGAAAAATCGAAGTTTGTCTAAATGTATCCCTCCGCTTGCGGCAAGTTGCCTCCTGTATAACTTCCCATGCAGAAAGGCCGGGAAAGAATGTCCATGCAGAAACGAAATGACGAGTTCTGAACGAATCGTCTCCCCCCGATATAGGGTCTCAGCCTGCCGGAAATAAGAACTCTTATTCATTCGCTTAAAGAGAGCAGAACTCCCGAGCACCTTATACGTATTGCAAACGGTGATGTCCGCGTCGTGTCTGCGGGCAGTCCTCATCAGTTTCTCCAGCATCATAGGCGCCAGCCAATCGTCAGCGTCAACAAACGTTATGTATGGAGCGGACGCGCTCTCCAATCCCCTCCGCCTGGCAGCTATGCTGCCCCCCCTCGTCTGGTCGATAAGGCGGATGCGCTCATCCTTTGACGCATAACGCCGGCATATTGCAAGACTGCCGTCCGTCGATCCGTCATTGACCAAAATGACCTCTAAGGATGTCTCCGATTGCCCAAGTACGGATTCCAAACATTGGCTCAACTGACTTTCGGCGTTATAAATCGGAATAATGACGCTAATCAGACTCAATGGGCTGTCACCTCTCCAGACATCACCTATGATTACAGTCCTCGCTCAAAAACATCATAACATAGACTTGCGATTTTGTATCTTATAAAGCATTGATCTGTTCTTTATAATGAACTACACTATATTTGCAACATAAAAATCACCATCTAAAACATAAGGGAGAAAAGAAAATGAAGAAAGCCGTTATAGCCATCATTGATTTCTCATTTAAGTTATTTAACCAATTCATTTTGAAGTTTATTTGGCCCGCTCCAAAAATATTATCCGTAGAAAAATCGCTGTTGGCCATCATCCGCGACAAAAAAGCCGTATGTCGATTTGGCGATGGCGAGCTAATGTGTTTATTGGGGGGAGGGATCAGGTACCAGGAAGCTAATCCGCTTCTGGCAAGCAGACTCAAACAAATACTGTCCTCCGACGAGAGGGGAATTGAAATTGGTTTACCTGATGTATTTTCAACGAAACGGTTGAGCTTGCGGACTGCAGAAAATCAATCATTTTGGCAAGATCACTTATCCAATTACAGATTCCAATGGTATCGATCTATTAGGCGAAATCGTACCTACTTGAATACAGCAATAAGTCGGTTCTATATACCTTATCGCGACAAAGACAAGAGTAAACAAAATAGTTTGTTATTGAAACGCATTTGGCAGGACAAATCCATCTTAATTGTAGAAGGAGAAAAAAGCCGGCTGGGGGTCGGGAATGATTTATTTGACAATACAGAAAAAATAACCAGAATATTATGCCCATCTGAAAATGCTTTTTCGAAATACGAACAGATTCTTGATACTATAAAAAAATTCGATAGAAATGTCCTTGTATTAATCGCTTTAGGTCCAACGGCTACTGTTCTCGCCTATGATCTGGGACTTGCAGGATATTCGGCAATCGATATCGGACACGTTGATTTGGAGTATGAATGGATGAAGCGCGGAGCACCAAGCCAAATTAAAATAGAAGGAAAATATGTAAATGAAGTATCCAACGGTAGTGTCGTCGTTGAAAACCTGGACAAAGACAACTTATACTGGAACCAAATCTGCGCCACTATTATTTAATAGTACAGCCCTTGATCGTCCCGATGGAACGATCAAGGGCCTTTATTCCGATATCTGGCACAAAGCGCTAATTGCGATGATCTGCATTTGTCTGCAGTTCACGTTTCCTTCCGATTAAACCTCTTCCAGATCGATGCAGCTTAATTAGCAGCATGACTGCAACCCCGCGCAAGTACCGGAACGGCTCTGTCCGATGAAACAAAGCGACATACAACGAGTTTACAATGATCAAACAAGCCGCTATCTGCAACAGTAAAGCAGCTATCGTGTCTGCCGCCCATAATTGGCAGACGGTATAAGCGACGATCAATGCCAACAACCCCGCTCCCGTATAGGCAAAATACGTTAAGAAATAATGAAGCAGAGGTTTCCCAAACACCTTTTTGTATACCAGATAGGGCGTTGTCCAGAACGGCACCGCGATGGCGCTAAGCAACCCTCCTAAAAATATGCCCCCAAGTCCCAACTCGCGCACCAGCAGTAGACAAGCGCCAAGATTAATGGCTGCCTGCAGCAAAGGCGCGTAACGATCCTCGTGAAAGATGCCAGCCGTCGTCTTTACCGTCGTAATGGAATTGCGCATGCCCCGTTCATAAAATGCGGCGACAAGCACGGGCACGACTGCTCCCGACAACAAGAAGGAGTCTCCCAGCCATAGTCGAATGAAAGGCCCCAGCAACAAAAACATACCGATGCCGAGCATCGAATATAACCAAAAGTTCAACAGCATGGTCGCTTTGTATACCTCGTAGATTTTGTCGGCGCTCTCCTTCGCTACCAAATTGCCGACACTATGATACATATTGCTGAATATTTGATTGACGAATGTCCGGCTTATATCGATAAGCATCTTATAGTTGGCATACAGCCCCACCGCGGCAATGCTAATGAAGGTTGAGATGAGAATACTCTCGACCCCGAATATGAAATAAGACCCGACATTTTGGATAAAGATCGCCTTCATATTGCGAAGGAAATTCCGTTTGGTCTCAGGATCCAGCGTATCGGCCTTGCCGAACTTCAGATAAGGATACTTTCGGTTCACGATAACCGTCAAAATGATGGAAGTCGCGATCGTAATGACCGTGTCGACCGCCAGATACAATAAATAATTTTCTGTATAATACAAAATGGCGATGCGGATAACCGTCGAAATAATGGACGAAATCGAGAAGACGGCCGTAACGATATAGTTCTTCTGATTGACGTTCAGATAGGAATGCTTATAGACGAACAAATACGGAACCGCCGTATTGACCAGGAAAATGAGATAAACAAGCTCGATATGCGGCACGTCGGCTCCCTTGACGATCAGGTCGAGGAACGGCAGCACCGCAAGTCCCAGCGCCGTCACAACGAGTGCGATGATACGGTACGTATTGCGGTATAGCTTCATCAAGGCCAATATCTGCAGGCGATTCTTCTCCGCGACAGGCTTATACAAGTTGAATACGATGCTGGAGCCGATTCCCGCCTCTGCAAGCGACAACATCGCCAATACGCTCGTAAACAAGGCATTAACGCCCAGGTAGTCGATGCCCAGACTATGGATGAACACCGTTCTGGACACGAAGCCAAGCAGCGTAATGATGAGTTGATTGGCAAGTCCCGCGGAGATATTAAGCAGCGTATGCTTTGTTCTCATAACTTCATCGCGCAAGCAAGCCTGATAGCGAACCCCTGCGTGAAGGGCAGTATGCCGAACAGAGAAGAATATACGCCGATGTCCTTCGTATCTCCCTGGGAGAAATCAACCTCGCCTCCACGCCGCGTCACCCCCATCAAATAACCGGCTGCACGCTCCGCCCCTTTACTGCAGCGATCCTGCAATTCCGGTATAGAAGCCGCTTGATGCAGAAACCAGCCGAGCGTTGCAGTTGCGGAGGAGTCCGCTCTCGCTTCTTCTCGATTGACCGACCAGCTCCAGCTGCCGTTCTTGCGCTGGAAGGCAAGCACGGCAGCCGCGTAACGGTTCACCATGCCAGTCAGCTCATCTCTATAGCGCGAGTTGTCGGGCAGCTCCGACCACGCATCAATGAGGCCGATCGCAAACCAGCCGAGCCCTCTGCCCCAGCCGTACAGACCTGCAGGCATACTCTGCTCCACATGATAGGCATGGCTTGGAATATAATGTCCTTCCAGCATGCCGTTGTTTTCGTATTGCCGCAATTGGCGAACCGCCAGCTCCACGCACTCCTGAATCCCATACCGCGTGCCATAGGCGATCAAAAACGGACAGATAAAGCCGATCGTATCCACATAACGATAATGCGGCATCGACAACCTGTACTTCACGGTACCGTCGCTCCCGACATGGGTGCGAATCAACTGCCATACCTCATCCAGGGCGGGCTTGAAGCGATCGACCTCGTTTCCTGCCAGCTTCATGACCCCGTAAGCCAAAATACCGGCATCCACATGTTGGGGAGTTTCCCGCCAATGACCATCTGAACGAAACTTCTCCTTGTAAAAGCGCTTCGCCCTCCGATCGAGGGTTTCGTCTCCTCCGCCGCAGCTTCTATATTCCGCTAGTCCCAACAATAAAGCGGCTTCTTGCCAATGCTGGATCGCGCTGCGGCTATAGTTTCCCTTGAGCATGTCGATGACGATCAGCCGCGTATTGTCCGTCACCTTAATCGTCGGCGTCCGCCCCAGCCATCGCATGCCCGTTGACGTGATCGCGCCTTTCCAGTCCCGGCGGCTGCCGTAACGGCCGATATGAATGCGGCCCAGCCAATCTCGTGCAATGGGTATGCCGTCGATCAGCGCAACGGCCAAACAGAGCGCCACAACGGCGAGAGCTAAAAACTGAATCAAAGTGGGATCTCCTTCCTTCCGCTTGCTTCATTTGACAAATCCGGCGTTCGTGCCCTCAGCCAAAACGCGGAACATCTCTTCTTTTTTTCCGGCGGTAATCCGTCCTCCCAAGGTATATGAGACGTCGTAGTAGATGGCCGTCTCCGTCAACAGGCCGAGCTTCCCTGCGTATTCCTCGACGCTGCCGATCGGCTTTGCCGGATTGCCCGCCACGATGGTTCGCGCCTGTACGGACTTCGTCACCACGCTTCCCGCCGCCACGATCGCTTCTCTTCCGACGGATACGCCGGGCATAATGATTGCGCGTGCGCCGATGAAAGCGTAGTCCTCAATTATGACCGTACCGATCCGTGTAGAACCGACCGCCGGTTTGCTGCTTGCATCATGCGCCAGCAAGTAAGCTTCGGGAGCGATTGTCACATGATTGCCGATCCGTATGAGCCAGCAATGCGAATAATCGAAAACGACGCCCGGCTGTATCGAGCAACCTTCGCCCACCTTCATCCCAGCCCGGATGTAATCCTCCATCCACAGTTCCTCAAGCAGCCATTTCCGCCATCTCGCACGAACAAAATGCAATAGCTTCTTGCTCATCTGCACACCGCCTTAATTGAAGAACGTACATATGCTAACGATTAGGTCAGCAGTTCGTACAACTTCTCTATTTCCGCCTCCGTGCCCAAGTTTTCTTCTGAAAGTCTTTGTGAAAATGATTGCTTTAAGTCCTCATTGCCCAGCACTTCCGCGATGCCTTCTGCAAGCTCAATTGCGCTCATGCCTGTGATCCAACCGTTGTGTCCATGCCGGATTTGATCAGAAGCAGTGGAGAAGTTCGTCACGACAATCGGCTTGCCTAGAATCTTCGCTTCATCAATCGCTATCGCTTTCCCTTCGAAACGAGAGGGCTGCACGTAGAGATCCGCCTGGCTGATGAACGTATACGGATTTTCCTTGGGACCCAGCAAGTGAAAGTGATCTTGTAGTGACATCCTCTCGATCATTCTTTCCAGCTCCTGACGTTCTTCTCCCTCCCCTATAACATTCCACTGAACACGATAACCGCGATCCCGGAGCAAGCGACATGCATGCACAGCCAAATCAAATCCTTTTTGTGCTGTCAATCTACCAACTGACACGATCGTAATGCTTTCATCTAGCGCCCCTATCGAATCGTTCTGTCCTGCTAACGCGCGGATCAGCGCTGGGGATACGACGTTCTGAATGACCTTTACCTTTCCAGTCTGCTCGGGAAATAAACGCATAAGAACTTCAGAACATGTGTCTGAGACTGTTACTAGATAGTCGAGCTTGTGGAAATAGCGAACGTCTAGGGTGGGATCCATACCTAGCTTTTCGTAATCGTTATGTATGAATCCAAGTTTCACCTTTGCTTCCACCTTGTCCAGGCAAAAGTATACGGGCGTTTTTTCCAAAAAACCGATCGCCGCATCATACGGCTCCCTGACATTGGGAAGAGCCAGGGAAAGATGTTTCCACAAGCGTTGCTCTTTCCTTGCCGCATTATCATTTCCACGGAATAAAAATCCCGCCCGAATGCGCGCCAAAGCTATCCGGTACTGCCGATCCCGCAGACATGCCCGGAGTGCCTGGCTGATCGGCATATCAAATAACTGATAGCCCGGCATAACATCAATTAGCTTGACTTCGGGAGGTAGTTGCTTCATAAACATGCCTTCCCGCTTAAACAGCAGCAAATCCACTTGAAATCTGGAGTGATCGATGGTGTTAAGCAACGATACAAGCGACTTTTCTGCTCCTCCGCATTGCAAATTATTCATGACAAATAATACTTTTGTTCTCACGCCTATCCTCCTCAATCAAGCAAGAAGCTGATAAAGCTTTTTAATCTCGTCCTCCGTTCCCAGATCCATGCCGGACAACGCTTGAGACAAGCGATTTCGCAGCTCCTTGTTCTCGATCAATCGCATAATTCCGTCAGCTATACTTTCCGCATTCATCCCAACGATCAAGCCGTCGACATCATGCCGGATCTGATCCTTGGCCGTGCTGAAATTCGTGACCACAATCGGCTTATTTAATATTTTCGCTTCGTCGATCGCAATCGATTTACCCTCGAATCTGGAAGTCTGCACGTAAATATCAGCTTGATGAAGATAGGGGTACGGATTAGAGCGTAAACCGAGCAGACGGAACGATTGACCTAATCGGTAACGATCTATTAGTCGGTCCAGGCTCTCTCTCTCCTCTCCCTCCCCAATCACGTTCCATTGAATGGATAGTCCCCTGTCCAGCAAGATCCGGCAGGCTTCTACGGCAAGCTCCAGTCCCTTTTGGGAATGGAGTCTTCCAATCGTTAAGATGACCGTCTCCTGATCCCGTCGCTCGAACAAATCCTGCTGCACATGTTGCGCCAGTCGGCATATTATGTTTGGCGACACGATGTTATGAATAATACTAACTTTGTTGCTTTGTTCGGAAAAGACGCTTTTTAAGGTTGCCGCACATTCGTCTGACACCGTTACGATATGATTTAATCGCCTGAAGTATCGTTGGTCGAATGCGGCGTTCGTCTCCAATTTTAAATAATCATTGTGAATCCAGCCGATTTTCGAGTTGGCTCGAATATGATCCACGCACATATAGATGGATGTTTTCTCCAGGAATCCGATCGCCGTATCATAAACGCCGGTGAAGCCTTGCAACGTTTCCGCCATGTGTTTCCATGCTTTCTGCTCTCTTTCCCCAACGCTTAAGGGAGTACGATGTACCATGGCATACCTTAACCGCCGATAAGCGAGTCGAAACTGGCCCCTGCTCAAAAAAGCCGCAAGCGATTGAGAGAGAGGAAGGATAAACCTTCGGTAATTGATCGGATGCGGCAATAGACTCACTTGCTCAGGAAGATGTTCGAGAAACATTCCTACCTGATGGAACAAAAACACGTCAACATCGAACTTCGAATAATCGATCTGTGACAACAGATTCACGAGACTGCGTTCTCCACCGCCTGCAGCCAGACTGGGTATAACAAACAATAGTTTCTTCTTCATCGCCTTATCCTAACTCTCGTAAATAATCGACGGCCTGCAAAGAGCGCTGCCTAACGCCCGGCATCGCGTTGACCAGTTGTTGCCTGATCACATGTTCATCTCTTAGCAACTCCGCAAATCCCGCCTTCAGCTTGTTGAAATCGGACAGTTCCTTGAGGTGGAGCACTAGCTTCTCTTCGCCGAATATATCTTTGGCGATCCCCTTTGACTTCACACTGTAACCTAGCACCATGGTCGGCACATGATTGGAATAAGCCGCAATCGTCGCATGAGTCCTTGCTCCGATAAAAAATCGCATGCGTGCAATATAGCCTTTGTACTGTATGGCGGTCAGATTATCGGGCAACAACAGCACTCTTCCACTAGAACGGAATTGTTCATAATAGGAATGAAGCACCTCATAATCGTTATTTCCCTCATAGATGACATGGGGGGTAAAAGCAATTGTCATATCGGTCGTATCCAGAATATGCTCGATCAGCTGCATGACAGAGAGCCTGGACTGTTCATTCAGCTTCCAGACCAAGGGACTGAAATTCAGGCCGATCGTATTGCCCTCTTGCCAGCCTGGAGGAAGCGGCAATTGTATCTGCTCCATAGTAAACGCCGGATCGGCCGCAAGCTTAACTTGCGTGAGTCCCTTTTCTTTGAGCATCTGGTAGGTCAACGATTCCCTGGCTACGATTAAATCAAATCGTTGCAAGTCCTCCAGCTTCTCCGCAGACATGTCCTCCTCGCCGATCGAGCAACCCCACAGGACTAACTTTTTCCCCTTAAGCTTCACCCTTCTGTCGATTTCGTACCAGCCCGGCTGCTCACCATAACAATAATTATCGCCACCTATGGACATCACAACATCCATTTCCGCTATGCGGCTGATCGTTTTAGCCTCAATTTTCCCAAGTGCATAAGATTCCCTCTGGAATAATTTGTTCTGAAGGAGAGATAAGAACCATTCCATTGAATACTTGTCAATGGTGGAAGCCGAACCGTCAAATATGCCATCCAATCGGCCAATGATTTCATCCGTATCAGGCTTGCCGGAAGCCAGATAGACCTTCGATCCTCCAATTTGGTCTTTGATCAGATTTGTGGTTGACCGCACAATCGCCTCGCAGCCGCGATTCTGGCTCCCGCCATGCGCAAACATCATAATTTTCATTTCTTAACCTCCCGTGTTCGTATCGTTTCGAAATCTGCTGTACGCGGTCAGACCATATAATCCCAATGCCGATTGCATACCCATCATTCGTAAAATCCATTGCTCGTACCTGCCGGCATTTTGCCTATGATGGGCATATGCCGGGAGCGCGGCGCGGACGGCAGGATGCGCGAGCATTTCTTTGACCGAACCTATCTTTTGCCTTAGGCTCAACCCGTTGGCCGGCTCATAATAGAGATGGACATAGGAAATAATCGCCTTAATAAATTCGATTGACTTCAATCGAGTCAGTTCGCCTGGCTCCACAAGCTTCTCGTAAGCTTGCGGATACTTCTCCTCGTACACCTCAATTGCATGTGCAAAGTAGTCCATCTTTGCCAAATTTCTGGTGGCGCTGCCGTATACTTCACGATAGTGATAGCCGACATAATTTAAATAAATCATGGAGTCGGCGACCGCGAACAACTCCATCGCAAACACTTTATCTTCTCCAAGCGTCATTCCCTTGCGAAAGGAGATGTCGTGCCGATAGATTAATTGCTTTCGGAACAATTTGTTCCATACCGTGTTCATGGACCAGCCCATCATAAACAACGGCATTACTTCCTTCTTTATGTATGTCCGATCCAGCCTTCTATCTGCCGGGAATTCGTGACGTGAACATCCCTTGCGCTCTCCAATCTGGCTTTCATAATCGATAACAACGATGTCGCTACGCGAGGAAACAGCGGCTTCAAACATCACCTCGAACATCTCAGGTTTCACCCAATCGTCTGCGTCCACAAACCCGATATATTCGCCTTTTGCCACGGAGATACCGACATTTCTTGCGGCACTGACGCCTCTGTTCTCTTGATAAATGACTCGAATGCGTCCGTCTTCCCTCCGGTAACGCTCCAGGATCGTCCGGCTTCCATCACGCGACCCATCGTCGACGAAAATGAACTCGCATTCCTGCAATGTCTGTTTGATAAGCGACTGCACGCACTCCGTCAAATATTGTTCCGCATTATAAACTGGTATAACGACAGTTATTTTAAAAGGAAAAGGTCTTGCCTCGTTAGACGATACTTTTGCAATCGAAGTCAAGCCGACCCCCTCCACTCCGTTCTGTCGCCGATCAGTTCGTAGAGCTGCTCTAATTGCTCGCCGCAACTGTAATTTTGTGTACGGCAATACTCGCTCAGTTCGGCGCGCAGCCCATCATTCCGATACAGATGCTCGATGCCGTCCGCGATCCCTTCCGCAGACAGCTCCGCGATATATCCGTCATACCCGTCATTCACCTGGCTTGCCGCCGTGGAATAACGAGTAATCATCACGGGTTTGCCGAGCATCTGGGCTTCCGTAACCGTAACGGCCTTGCCCTCGTAGCGGGAAGGCTGCACATATAGATCGCAAGCTGCCATGAACGGATAAGGATTAAGCTGCTTACCGAGAAGAACGAATGAATTTTGCAGTCCATTCTGCCGGATCAGCTCGCGAATAGAGTCTTCGTCGCCCCCATAACCGACGACGTACCAGACGATATCCCGCATGCCGCGATCCGCAAGCAGCTTCAGTGCTTGCACAGCCTGATCAATTCCTTTGGCATGGGATAATCGCGCTACAGTCAGCAGCTTGAACCTGGAGTCCGCGAGCATGGCTTCGGCATCCGTCCCTTCGATCTCCCCGGCGAGCGTACGCACTGATTCCAGCGATACAATATTTTCGATGACGCGTACCCGGCTCCTCAGCTCTCCGTACTTGCTTAGAAACGACTCCTTGCATGCCTCCGATACTGCGACGATAGCATCAAACTTGCGCCACATGACCAGATCCTGCTCCACATTGGTCTCGACAGTCGAATAGTCTGTATGAATCCAAGCCAGCTTGCGCTTAGCCGATACTTTATCCGCTACGTAATAATGAGGCCACAGATAACTGATCGCGGCATCGTATTCGCCTAGCTGATTCGGCAGGAATGGCAACGCATACTTCCAAGTCAGCTGCATTTGCAAGTACCCGGGCTCCGTCAGCCCCTGTCTCGACCCCGTAACGGACGCAACCGCCTTGGCCAACACACGGGCCATGCCCAGCCCCAGCTTCCCCGACCTCACCGTCGCCATTATGGATGATCGGAACGTTGCGTATGCCGGACTCTCGGCCAATAGATTGGCCCTTCGATTAAGCAAACCCATGAAATCGCCGCGATGACGATACAGCATCACATCGACCTGATAGCGATCGTAATCGAACTCATTAAGCAATCCCGCAAGACTGCGTTCTACGCCTCCAACCTCCATGTCGTACGAAGCAATCAACACCTTGCCCACGCCGCTTCTCCTCCAATCAGTCTTCATGTTTTATGTTCCCTGGCGCCCTTCGCCTTCCTCCACAACCACAAAAACGGACGCAGGCCGAAATATAGGAAGTGAAGCTTCTGCGGCAACGGCAAAGTTTCCGTGTCCTCGTAGAAGGGATGCATGACGCTCAGCACATACAGGCATTTCTGACGCATGGTCAGCAGTCCGAACAAATATTGTTTATGATAACGCTCGACCTCCTTGGGTACGGGCGGCGTATGCAGATTAACGGTTCGACGCATATAAAACATCGTGTCCTCGGCTAACCATCCCGCCTTGCGGGACGTCAGAAGCGGCTTCATCTCCTCGCGAAGCGGCGCAGCAAGCAGCTTCGCAGCAAGAAACAGCGCCTGCCCTCCGATATGGAGCATCTGATGCTTGCGCAGATGGGATGTCAGCCTGGGCCAGTCGATCCGCTGATTCATCAGCTGCTTAATATCCAGCAGCCAGCGAAGCCTTGACCAGCCATGACGGGCTCCGTGGGAGACGAGAAACAAGAACAGATCCTCCCTGCCGAGATAGTAGATCGGTCTGCTTATAAGCGAGCTCTGACGTTTCCTGCTCCACAGCTCTTCGAAGCCGGGCTCCTTGGACGGAGATGGGTTAAGCCGCCAGTGCACCTCTACCTTGATCCCCTTTCCGGGATGCAGAAAGGTGATATGGTGATGTCTCCACTTCCAATCGTTCAGCACGCTTGTAATGTAGTCATCCTTCTCGTAGCCCAGCGACACGAGAAGCTCCTCTGCGGCCTGGAGGCTTTCCAGCGGCACCAACACGTCAAGATCACAGGACGTTCGCAGCGATACATCGCCATACAAGTCGGCCGCGATTACAGGCCCCTTTAGAAACAAAGCGCGAATGCCGCGATTCTCGAACAACGAGGAAAGCCGCTCCATCTCGCCGCTCAACGCGAGCATCGTAATCGTATTCCGGTAGTAGTCCCGCTGGAACATGCTGATAACGAAGGCGGGCACGTTGATCGGCCGATGTTCCTGCAGCTTCCTGTTCATCGTCGGGAACACGCGGTGATGCCGCGCCAGCTCGATGAAGGTATGCCAATTCGCGTCTTTCATTAATTCCCAGAGCTCGAAGCTCATCTCCGTGCCTTCCTCCATCTCAAGGAAGGCAAGCAGCAGTCGTAGTTCTTGTGACAAATCTTCGGTATTGAGCGCGGCTTCCATTTTCATGACGGTCTCCTTCATTCGCAAATAACGAACAAAAAATAATTTTTGTTCTATAAAACGAACACATTTACAGATTATCACCCGACCGTTGTTCTGTCAATTGCGCCGCCCATAATTCTACAAAATTCCGGATCATCCGGAGCAAGGGTATGCTAGAATTAGTGCATAATCATAGAAAACGTATAAGCGAAGGGGATGACGGAATGTCGAATGGAATCATTGTGTTCGGGGCAGGCGGACATGCCAAAGCCGTGATCGATACGATAGAGCGGCAAGGCGCGTACGAAATCATCGGATTGTTGGACGGAGGCAAGCCAGTCGGAGAGCAGGTGTACGGATATAGCGTAATAGGGGATGAGACGTGGCTTGCAGACCGGAATAACCAAGCTGGGGGAGCCATCGCGGCGATCGGCGACAACTGGACTCGCGGCCTTGTCGTTCGAGGCATATCCCGCATTCGGCCGGAGCTGCCTTTCGTGACCGCCGTTCATCCCGCGGCTTCCGTCGCAAGAGGAGCCCGCATCGGGGCGGGCTCCGTCGTGATGGCAGGCTCCGTCGTCGGAAGCGACGCCGAGATTGGGGAGCATGCCGTCTTGTATGCCGGCAGCTGCATCGAACACGATTCCCGCATCGGCTCATTCGTCAGCCTCGCGCCGAAGGCCGCCACTGGAGGGAATGCGGCCATCGGCGACTATACGGCAGTCGCTATCGGCGCGTCTATTATTCATAGCGTCGCGATAGGCGAGCATTGCGTGATCGGCGCAGGCTCAACCGTCGTTCGCAATATCGCGTCCCATACCGTCGCCTATGGCACGCCCGCCCGTGCCGTTCGCTCCCGCACGAGCGGCGAACGATATTTGTGAATGGATAGCAGGCGCCTTAACCGGCTAGCTCGCCGCTTCGGTCGACGCGGAACGCAGCCCTCTCGCCGCGTCCTCGATAACGGCAATGACCCGGTCCTGTTCCTCCGGGCTCATATTGGAGCCCGAAGGGAGACAGATCCCCGTGCGAAAGAGCTCTTCGCATACGGAGCTTCCCTGCTCGTAATGTCCATAAAAGGTTGTTCCCCGGAAGAGCGGCTGCAGGTGCAGCGGCTTCCACAATGGCCTGGCCTCGATATTGGCTTCCCCGAGAGCGTCCAGCAAACCCGCGATAATCGCCTCCGCGCCGGGATGCTTAATAGTCAGCGCCGTCAGCCAGCGATTGCCGCAAGTGCCCTCCGGCTCCGGCATAAACGCGATAGCCTCGTATTTTCCCAGCGCTTCCTCGTATCTGCGGTATACCTCTCTCCTCGCCTGAACGCGTTGATCCAGCACTTCCAGCTGCGCCCTGCCGATCCCGGCCAACACGTTGCTCATCCGATAGTTATAGCCCATTACGCTGTGCTGGTAATGCACGGCCGCGTCTCTGGCCTGCGTCGCGAGAAATTTGGCTCGCTCCAGCGCGTCCGTATGATCGGATACCAACATCCCTCCGCCGGAAGTGGTAATAATTTTATTGCCGTTGAAGGAATAGATGCCGAAATGGCCTAATGTACCGCTCTGGCGTCCCCGGTAGGTAGAGCCAAGCGATTCCGCCGCATCCTCGACGACAGGGACGCCGTACCTGTCGCAAATCTCCATGATCCGCTCCATATTCGCCATTCCCCCGTAGAGATGAACGACGATGACCGCTTTGGGGAGCCGGCCTGCCGCGGATGCATGCCGAAGCGCGCGCTCCAGCGCGACCGGCGACATATTCCAGGTGTCGGGCTCCGAATCGACGAACAACGGCTTCGCGCCAAGATAAACAATAGGATTTGCCGTCGCGATGAATGTGAAGCTGGGACATATGACCTGATCGCCTTCGCCGACGCCCAGCAATTGCAAGGCCAGATGGATGGCGGCCGTGCCGGAGCTGACCGCCGTTGCGCCGCGGGAGCCTACATACGATGCAAGCTCCTGCTCGAATGCGTTAATGTGGGGACCAAGCGGGGCGATCCAATTGCTCCGGAACGCCTCGTCGATATAAGCCTGTTCCTTGCCGCTCATATGGGGAGAGGACAGATAGATGCGGCTTCCTCCGCTTTGTTGCTGCTGACTCATCCGATATCATCCTTTCTGGTTATGGCCTTGTCCTTCGAATACCGGCATCGTCGCATGGCTGCCGTTGCTGATTCCGTCGGATCGGAGCACCCGCTTCACCGTCAACAACAGAATCCGCATATCCAGCCAGAAGCTACGATTCTCGACGTACCATACATCCTTGTCGAAACGCTCCTCCCACGATACGGCGTTGCGTCCGTTTACCTGCGCCCACCCCGTAATCCCCGGCCGTACCAGATGGCGCTTCGCCTGCTCCTCCGTATACAGCGGCAGGTAATCCATAAGCAGAGGTCTCGGCCCTACAAGGCTCAGCTCGCCTCTCACGACGTTAAGCAACTGTGGCAGCTCGTCGAGACTCAACTTGCGGAGCAGCAGGCCGAACGGCGTTAGCCGGAGATGATCCGAAAGCAGCTGTCCTTCCCCGTCCCGTTCGTCCGTCATCGTACGAAATTTATACAGCAGGAAGGGGCGACCATGGAGGCCCGGACGCTCCTGCTTGAACAAAACCGGGGAACCTAGCTTCAAACGGACAAGCAAGGCGATAACTGCCATGGGCGGCAGCGCGGCTGCCAACAGAAGACTTCCGGCGATTAAGTCGAACATTCTTTTGATCATCGTATAGCCCCTCTTCTCTATCCTTTATCTCTTTGTGTTGCCGGGCAGCCGCGTCTTCAGGTCAGAAGCTTGCGCACCCTGGCAATAGCCTCAGGACCAACGATCCGGCTGATCATGCGTTTGGCGCCGCTTTTTATCCGCACATGGGCGGGCAGCCAGGATTGCGCGAAGTGATGGATCGTATAGCTCTCTTCCGTCAGATAACTGCCGCCGTTAATATAGTCGTAAGGGCTGAAATATTGGCGCGGATAGAAAACCACGCCTCCGGGGAGCGTCTGATACTTGCCGTTCAGCGCCAGGCCCTCCTCCGTGCATAGTCTCGAGATGACGGCGGTGTTGGTAAGCATGTCGTACGTGCCGTCCGGCAGCAGGAACACCCTTCGCTCATAGTCCGCCAGCAGCTTGCCGATCCACGGATGTCCCGGTCTCGCTCCCATCGTTCCGGATTGCAGGAAGCTTTCGTCCTCGAAGCCGGAAAACGCTTCATGCGTCAGCAGCGGATCCAGCGGCTTCACTACTTCGACATCGGTATCCAGATAGATGCCGCCGACATGATATAACGCATGCAGCCGGACGTAATCGCTCACGAACGCATATTTGCGGGCTTCGTACGCTTCTTTTGCATACTTGGACCGATTCAGATCGAAGTTGTCTTCGTTCCACTCCATAAACGTGTAGCCGCTCCCGAGCCGTTTCTTCCAGCTGTTCATGCAGGTCCGAATCTTCCTCGGCTTTTCGCCGCGGCCGAACCAGCAATAGTGGATGATCCGGGGAATTTGTTCCCGTGTCTCCATCATGTCCCTCCTTCGAATTCGGATTTTAGTACGGGTTCAACAACCTCTATCAGAATGGCCACCGGATATAGTCGCTGGCGTACCGAATATCCAGTACGATGACGTTCTCGTAGAAGAAGTATAGAAAGTAGAAGCCGATAAAAGCGATGTACATGAGCCGCTGATCCTTCTCGCGGAACAGCTTGATGACCCAACCGAGCAGGATGAGCTGGTAAAGCGAAAAGTAGATGCCAAGCCGGGCGAAAATCCAGTTTTGCGTCGAAATAATCATAATAACCGCGCCTACCAGCGATAAATTGACGATCACGTCGCCTCCTGGGAACAGACGCCGCAGCTTATCCTTGCCCAGAAACGCAATAGCCAGAGGAATGACGAAGACGATGACTCGCAGCACGTTGGCGCCGCCCTCCTGGAAGCTCCGGTACCCCGAGTATTGCGTGTTCTCGATGATAGAGAACAAGGCGCTGGAGAAGTAGTTGTAGCCGACCACGATCAGAATGCCCAAGGAAAGCAGCAGCATGGTCGTCAGCGTCCAAGCCCGGCGTCTGACCAGGAAATAGATGGGCAGCATAATAAGCGCGCTCTGGTGGAAAAAGGAAGCCAGAATGACGATGGCAAAATAAATTTTCCATTTCCCCTCCAGCAGCGCCCTAGTCGCGGTGAATACGATGGCGGCAGCCAAAAATTGGCGAATGCCGTTCATGGATACGATAAACGATCCCGTCGTAATGTAGGCGTACAAGCTGAGCTCGATCATCCGGGAATATTGGCAGAACACGATGATGATCAGCGCGTTCGTAACGAGCGCCGTCAGCATAATCATGAGCTGCGGATCCTCCGTGTATTGCTTCAGCAGCATCTGGAACAAGTTGAAGCCGATATCGTCCTTCTGGAGGACGCTGCTCCAGGAGAAATCCTCCACCCTGTAGCTATGCATGTACAGATACGTATCCCCGATATTATTCCGAAGACCCGATACCAGAATAAGGCAAGCCGCGCCAAGCGCCATATAAAACCGATTAGGGCGAATGCCGAGCGGACCGTCCGCCGTGGATGCGGCAAAGTATCGCGCCATGAAGGCGTTAAAAAATACAGCGAGCAGCGCGAACCATATCATCTCCATCCCTCTACAGCACCCTCCCTTCCCTGTGTAATGGCCGTCAACCCGTCTAGACGATCGTGCGCCGTTTCGTTCGATGAATGTACATATACAAGGCGATGCCCAGCGGCAAGGCCAATAGTGTCGTCAGCTTGCGCGGCGACTCCGCGACGAATGCTGCGTTGCGCAGCATGAGGCTGCTGGACACATAATGCACCGCCTCGCGGAATCGGTCCTTATAGGTCGGGGCATGACGCATGGCCGTCTTGCGAAAAAAAGCGAACCCTCGCGGATTGCGAAGATACTGCTTGACCATGTTCATGCTGGAGCCGTCGGCCCGGTATTCGACGATGCAGACAACTTCGTTTAAAACGAGCAGCGGAGCTCTCTGGTCGATCAGGATGTACTTGTACGACAGCGGGCAGTACTTCTCGCCCTCATACAACGGGTACGGCGGACAATCCCGGGTCAACTCCGAACGGTAAACCAGCTTTTTATCCCCCTTGACCCCATGCTTCGCGTACAGGTCGGATAACGTTGTACGGGTCAAATGCTCCGGCATGCGCGATCCGATGACGGCGCCGTCGGTCGCCGCATCAAGCGCCACGATGCCCGCGTATTCGTCTCCTCCCTGCTCCCTCCAGCAGGTTAATATCGTCTCTACCGCGTTGTCCGCCATATAATCGTCGGAGTCGATGCAGACATTCAGCTCCGTCCCGATGTTTTCGTATGCCGTGTTGTGCGCGCCGTGCATGCCCTGATTTTCCTGGTATACGTACCAGATCTCGAAATCGGCTTCCAGGGTCCACCTCTTGACAAGCTCCGCCGTATCGTCGGTAGAGCCGTCGTCCACGATCAGCCAGATGAACGTCTTGCACGTCTGCCGCAGCAAGCTTTCGTAACAAAGGTGAAGCGTATAGGCTCGGTTGTAGGTCGGCGTAAAGACGGTCAGCGGCGGCAAATCCTCCTTGTTCATGAACCCTTCCCCCCCG
Source organism: Paenibacillus sp. MY03 (assembly GCF_002165585.1). Taxonomy (NCBI): domain Bacteria; kingdom Bacillati; phylum Bacillota; class Bacilli; order Caryophanales; family Paenibacillaceae; genus Paenibacillus; species Paenibacillus sp. MY03. The sequence goes on from NZ_MXQD01000004.1 coordinate 514,313, forward strand.
CCCCAATGCGGGCTCTGTAAAAATCGCCAAGCCAGTCCGCCATGGATTCCGCGTCATAGCCGCTTTCCCGAAGCTGGCTTCTAGTGTCGGCATGCTCGTAGCTCGCGCCGAGCACCGCGGCGCTCCATGCTTCCGGCGACAGCTCGAGCGGGAGAAAGCTTACCCGGCCCGTAATGTCCGACTCCTTCGTAATGCGGTCGGAGACGATGCAGCGAAGTCCCGCGGCCTGCGCCTCGACTAGAACGACGGGCAGGCCCTCGAACAACGAAGGGAAAAGGAACAGATCCATAGCCTGCAGCAGGGCCGCAATATCCCCGCGCACGCCCAGAAATCTCACGGCATGCGCAATGCCCCGCTTCTCCGCCTCCTTCTCCATTAGTTGCCGCAGATGACCGTCGCCCGCCAGCACAAGCAAAGTGTTCGGGTTGCGACGATGTACGGCCTCGAATACCTGGAGCAGGAAGCGATGATTTTTCTGCTCGTTAAATCGGCCTATGTGGCCGATCACGATGGCGTCGCCGGCTCCGAGCTCCTCGCGAACCGCTTGCCTGACGTTTTCGTTGTACCGGAAATCCGCCGCATTCACCGCGTTGTGCAAAACCGTCACCTTGGAAGACGAACCTCCCCGCTTGCCGAACAGCCACTCTCCGGCACGCTCCGAACAAGCAAAATAGTCGCTGGGATGGTCCTTGATAGCCATCCGGGCATACAGCCGGAAGGGATATTTGTAATCCAGCCCCAGATCGCTGAGGTGACTGTGAATAATGCGGCAAGGCACGCCGGCTTGGCGGGCCGCGCGAAGCACGAAGCCGCTGTTTTCGTTCATATGGGAGTGGACGATCTTGTATTGCCGGTTGACCGCAAAGAAGGCATCCAGCTCGCGGAAGTAACGCCGATAGTTGCCCGGCTTGATCTGCGGCATGCGGTAGATATGGCCGCCGAGCGCCCGAATCTCCGCATCATAATGGCCCTCCTCCATACGATGGACGAGGAAGTCAAATTGAATGCCTTTCTCCCGCATTTGACGGTAATAGTTCATGAGCATCGTCTCCAGCCCGCCGCGATTCATGATCGTAACGACCTGCAGAATTCGGAGTGGTTTCACGGTTATTCCTCCCAATCGGCTTCTTGGTACGCACTGCTTCCATGGCAATCAGCATAACGAATACCGGCAGCGTCAATCGCATGCCCGCCATGCGATAGAATAATCGCCAGTGCGGCGGGCATGGCCCGGAGCGAAAGCGCAGCAGCGCCTTGCTGTAGGTCTCGTGCCGCAGCAACTGTCTCAGCTCTCGCAGCTTGCCCCGCATGGAGGAGGGATTGCTGCCGCTGACGATGTTCAGTCCCAGTCCCAGCACGTTCATCGCAATCCGATTAGAGAGCCGCTGCCGGCTCTGCTCGTCCTCGCTCCCGCCATTGTCCAGGTAAGCCGACTCCAGACAGCCATACAGGTTCAGGAACCGCCCGGCCAAGTCAGGTTTATAGCGGGTGGTAATGGACTGCTCGTTCGCCCGCCAGTAATGATAATAAGGCCGATTGAGAAACACGAAGGAACGGGCTCGGGTACAGACCGACAGATTAAATAAGGTATCTTCGTTGCTGCCGATGAGGGCAAGATCGGTGAAGGCAATACCGTCCAGCAGTTCCGCCCGGTACAGCTTGTTCCAAACCGTCCCCCAGGCGTCCAGATGTTCGGGCTTCGACACTTCGTCGCCTATTGGCCCCAGCAGTCTGTCCGCTATGCGCAATCGCACCTCGTCGCCGCGATACGCGACATAATCGGGCATGTCGAACCGCTTCGGCCTGGCGAAGCCGCCGAACTCGCTCACATAGGCGCACATGACGATGTCCGCATCCTCCCGCTGCGCCGCATCCAGCAGCTCGGCATACATGCGGCGATGAATCCAGTCGTCCGGATCCACGAAGCCGATGTAATCCCCCGTGCAGCGCCGCAGGCCGGTTGTACGGGCAAAAGCCACTCCTCCATTAGGGACATCGATAATGGTCAGCCTGGGATCACGCCCGGCGTATTCCGCTAATAGAGTCAGGCTTCCGTCTGTAGACCCGTCGTTGACGGCGATGACCTCCAGTTCTCCATGCGTCTGACTCAGCAGACTGTCAAGGCAGCGAGGCAAGTATCGCTCCATGTTATAGATAGGCACGACGATACTGATCTTCGGATTCCTCACGCGTCACCTCCGACATCAAGGTCAAATACATCTCTCCGAGCTCTCCCATCACCTGCTCCAGCGAATAACGTCGCGCCCGCTCCGCTCCCCGCTCGCCCATGCGGCGTCTGGAGTCCCGGAAGTAATAGAGCAGCTGCAGCCGGCTGGCGAACGACTCTACGTCTCCGGCCTCGACGATAAAGCCCGTTCGACCTTCATCGATGAGCTCGTTATGACCGCGATTGCGGGTCGCGACGATAGGCAGACCGCATGCCATCGCCTCCATGACATTGACGGGCAGCCCTTCCCTGATACTGGATGCCACGGCTGCGTCGCACATGGGATACAGCTCATCAAGATCGTCCCGATAGCCGAGGAACTCGATCATATGCGCGACGCCGAGCTGGATCGCCAGCGCTCTGCACTCATTAAGCAGCGGACCTTCGCCGGCAAGCAGCAGCCTTGCGCCAGGCACCTTGACCTTTAGCTTGGCAATCGAATAGATCAGCAGACGATGGTTTTTGTTGCTATTAAATTCAGCGGCATAGATCAGCAGGAAATGGTCGGGGCCGTAATTGAACCTCTCGCGTCTCGCCGTCTTCTCTTCTTCGCCGATGGGAGCGTACCAGCCGGTATCGACTCCGACGCCGTGCACATGCGCAATCATGCCCGCTTTGAACGCGGATCGTCCGGCCCTTCCGTAATCTTCTTCATTAATGGTCACGAGACAATCCGTATGGGCCGACAACCATCGTTCGACGGGATAATAGAGCAGCCAATTGAGCAAGGGTGCTCCCTTAAAGAAATGAAAGCCATGAGCCGTGTAGATGACTTTGGTCCCCCTTGTCCGAGCCTCCCTGGCGGCAAGTCTGGCCAAGGCGCCTCCCATGGGCGTATGACAATGAATCATGTCGTAGCCTTCTTTGTCGATAATGGCCTTCAGCATGCGGTAGGCAGACACGTTCTCCCTCTTAAGCGGTGACCGATGAATCGGCAAGTCGAACTTTGCATCCGTATACGGCAGGTCGAGCGCGCCGCTGGCGGCCACATGCACTTCCCAGCCCATTTCCTGAAACCACTCCATGACGGGCAGATGGAAGGCTCTGAAGTGATAGTCCACCGTCGCGCAGAACAATATTTTCGGTCGCATGGACATCGCGGTTTCTTCCGCGCCCTATTGAGGCGCGGTCTCCTTCTCCAGCGTACGGGTCATATACTCCAGCAGCTCGAATCGGAGCTCCTCCCGCTTCAGCGCGAATTCGATTGTCGTCTGAATGAATCCCATCTTTTCGCCGACATCGTATCGTTTTCCGTCGAACTCGTAGGCGAATACGGCCCGAGTCCGATTAAGGGCGGCGATGGCGTCCGTCAACTGGATCTCCCCTCCGGAGCCTGGCGCCTGTTCGCCGAGAATATCAAAGATTTCCGGCGTCAGGATGTAGCGGCCCATAATGGCCATATTGGAGGGCGCCTTCTCGCGGCTGGGCTTCTCGACCAGATGGTTGATGCGATGGAACGAAGGCTCCATCTCCATCCCGTCTACTATGCCGTAACGGGAGACGGCTTGCTCCGCGACGCGCTGCACGCCGATGATGGACGAGCCGTATTGTTCATACTTCTCGATCATTTGTCTCAAACACGGCTTGGGAGCGTCGATAATGTCGTCGCCGAGCAGCACCGCGAACGGTTCGTCGCCAATGAACTTGCGCGCGCACCAGATGGCATGGCCGAGACCGCGCGGCTCCTTCTGCCGGATATAATGGATGTCGACCATATCCGACGACTTCCGCACCTCCTGCAGCAGCTCGAACTTGCTTTTGGCCGTCAGCACTTGCTCCAGCTCCATGGAGTTGTCGAAGTGATCCTCGATCGCGCGTTTCCCTTTGCCCGTCACGATAATAATGTCCTCGATGCCGGACTGGATCGCCTCCTCGACGATGTACTGAATCGTCGGCTTGTCGACGATGGGCAGCATTTCCTTCGGCATCGCCTTCGTCGCCGGCAAAAATCGGGTCCCGAGACCCGCTGCCGGGATGATCGCTTTTCTAACCTTCATGTTTATACCGCTCCCTTCTCATCTATCCCGTAATGGTCGCCAGATTCGACTGCGAATCCGGAACGACATGATTCGCCAGATCCAGCAGCCTGACTTTCAGCTCCGCGCCGTTCATGGCCGGGAAATCCGCAATGATCGCTTCGATCTCCTCGAACAGAATGACGGACGCCTTGCCGACGTAGATCTTTGGATATACCTGCTGTTCCGTAACTTCCTTATCCCCCAGCATTTCTTCGAACAGCTTCTCGCCTGGCCTGATGCCGGTGTACACGATTCCGATCTCTTCGACGGCGTAACCCGACATCCGGATGACGTTTTGAGCGAGTTCCGTAATCCGTACCGGCTCCCCCATGTCGAGCACGAAGATTTCTCCTCCCTTGGCCAGCGCGCCTGCCTGGATCACAAGCCTTGATGCCTCCGGAATGGTCATAAAATAACGAACCATATCCGGATGCGTCACGGTGACCGGACCGCCCCTCTCGATCTGCTTCCGAAAGAGCGGGATGACGCTGCCCCTGCTGCCAAGCACGTTGCCGAACCGTACCGCGACAAATTTCGTCGAGCTGACGCGGTCCATATGCTGGATGATCATCTCGGCAAGCCGCTTGGTGGCTCCCATGACGCTGGTAGGATTGACGGCTTTGTCGGTGGAGATCATAACGAAAGTCTCGACGCGGGCTTTGCCTGCCGCCTTTGCCGTGTTCAGCGTGCCCAGCACGTTGTTCTTGAACGCTTCCTCCGGATTCCGCTCCATCAGAGGCACATGTTTGTGAGCCGCCGCATGGTAGACAACCTGTGGACGATGGTGCAGCATGACCGACATCATTTTATCCGCATCCTGAAGGTCTGCTATTTCCGTATAAAACTTGATTTTCGAATCCTTGAACATCTCCTTGAGCTCCAGCTCTACCGCGTAGATGCTGTTTTCGCCATGGCCCAGAAGCACCAGCTTCTCCGGCAGGAACCGCGAAATTTGCCTGCACACCTCAGACCCGATCGATCCGCCGGCCCCCGTCACCAGCACCACCTTGCCCGTTACATAACCGGAGATGCTGTCGATGTCGAGTTCTACGGGCTCGCGTCCGAGCAGATCCTCGACTTGCACGTCGCGGAATTGCGTTACGGAGATGCGTCCTGTTGCCAGATCCTCCAGCATGGGAATCGTCTGCGTCTTCGCCGATGTCTTCGCGCATTCCGTATAGATGTCGTACAATCCCTTCTTGCTAAGCGACGGTATCGCGATAACGATGTTGTCGATCTCGAACGCCTTCGCCTTCGACACGATTTCTTTCACGCTGCCGCATACCGGAATGCCCATAATATCCAGATTCAGCTTGTGCGGATCGTCATCGACGAAAGCGACCGGATACAGCTCGGTTCCGGAGTTGCCCAGAAGCTGCCTGACGAGCATCGTGCCTGCCGAACCCGCTCCGACGATCAGCGTCCGCCTGCGTTTGCCGCTATGCCGGTTAAATCCGCCCCTGACAATTCTCCATAGCAGCCTTGATCCGCAGACGAGCATGAGATGGATAAGCCATATCGCGATCAGCAGCCGCCACTCCGCCTGTTGGTAGGCCGCAAGTCCCGCTAGCCCGACGACGGCAACCGACAGCGTGACCGCTCTAAGAATAATGAGAAGCTCGCCAATGCTTGCGTACTCCCAAGCTTTTTTGTAGAGCTTGTAGACCGTAAAGAAGCCGTGATGAGCAGCCAGAAGCGCCGCCGCGACGAATAAGTAGGGCGTCCCTCCATTCTCATATGCAGGCTCCAGGAGCAAACGGCCTAACCATACGGCAGCGGCAACAATGGCCGAATCCAGCAGAACGAGCAGCGACAGCCTTCGTCGATACGTCATCTTCATCCTCACCTTTCTTGTTTCAACCACCAGTTGTTCTTTATTAAGAACATATTGACATGAGTCAACGCTTTTTTCTTAAGCCTCGCCGCAAAAAAAGCGTTATCCGATCGGGATCATCTAACGCTTCTTTTATTCAGGATCGCTCCAATAATGTTCGCTCCGGCGAATGTCAACGCCTGCTTCGCTTCCAGCGCCTTGGCTTTGGATGTCCTTCCAAAACGGAGAAGAAGAACAACTCCGTCACACTTGTTTACGAGCGCATTGGTATCAGGGGCCGAGAGCACGGCCGGACAATCAATAACGACCCGGTCGTACAGGGAAGCTGCAGCCTCCAACACTTCCTTCATGCGATAAGAATCCAGCATATCGGTGGAATAGGTATGCTGAACGCCGCTCGTAAGCAGATCCAGACCTTCAATCTCGGTCGGTTGAGCCGCTTCCTTTAACGTCAGCTGGTTGCCAAGCACGCTGGACAAGCCGGGAGACATCTGGATGCCGAACAGCTTGTGCAGAATGGGATTTCGAAAGCTCGCATCGATAAGAAGAACACGTTCCCCTCTTTGCGTCATGCTGATGGCCAAATTAACGGCGGCAGTCGACTTTCCGTCTCCCTCCGAGGGGGAAGTAACGATCAGAGTGCGAATGCTCTTGCCCTCCGAGGCGAATTGGATATTGTTGCGGATGGAACGGAATTGCTCGGAGACTCGGTGCCCCGGATGCAAAAAGGTCATCAGACTGCGGTTAACGATTTTTTTGGCGATTTTCGCTTTCTCACGGACCAATACTCTCACTCCTTATTATCGCGGACTTCGGCTTCCTGATCTGCTGAGTTACGGAACGAGATTTGATCCCCGATACCAGCCCCAGCATATTCAGTCCCAGCCTCGTCTCCACATCCTGTTCCGTACGGACGGAATCGTCCAGCGACTCCAGCAAGAAGGCCAACGTTATGCTTAGAATCAGGCCGACGATGAAGGCGATATACACAATCGTATTGCTTGTCGTATTTATCGGAACGGGATTGGGCTCGGCGGCGGTCAGCAGCCTGATGTTATGAACGCCAAGCGTATCCATCGCTACCTCCCGGTAATGATCGACGATCGCATTCGCGACATCTGCCGCCCGTTCGGGATGACTGTCGAGCACGCTGATAACCGTAATCAGAGAGGAGTCTACGCTGTCAACGCGAATCTGGCTTCTGAGCTGTCCCGGCGTAGCATTAAGCTGGAGCTCGTTGATGACTCCGTTCAGAACGATCGGCTCGCGTACGAGCGCTCTGACAGTCGTCATCATTTCGCTGTTGGCGGAGATGATCACGCGAGTGGACGATACGAAGACTTGCGGCTCCGGCCTGGAATTGTACAGAATGCCAAGTACTGTGAGCAAGCCGGTAATAAGCGCGATTAACCATAACCTCTTTTTTATCGTCTGAAATACAATTCTCAAGTCGATTTCCCTGGTTTCCATTCATACACCCACTCATATCGTTAGTTATATAGAACACTAACCCAAGTGTAGTTCTTTATATAGAACGTGTCAATACGGTTGAACTTCAAAATTTTGTGAACTTTTAGTGATCGATGTGGAGAATGATAATGTTCGACGTTTTCTTTTTGCCGGGCACGAGCCCCTCGTCCTTCCACTTATGCGATCTCACCAGGTCCTTCAGCGCGCGGAAATCCCCGGAGCTCATCCCCTCGTCGACCGCGTCACGCAATATCGAATGCCATTCCTCGTCGAGCACATCCTCCACGGATACTTTGGGAGCAAGCTCTTCGCCGAGCAGATATTCCATATTGGTGTCCAGATGATAGGCGATTTTGGCCAGCACCTGAAGGGAAGGATTGTTTTGCACGTTGCGTTCGATGTAGCTCAAATACGATTTCGATACGCCCGCCAGATCCGCGAGTTTCGTGATCGAATATCCTTTCTTTTCCCTTAGCGATTTGATCCGTTCCCCAATCATAGTCGTCTCCTTCAATCAGATTAGATCCGTATCGATGGCCTTAGCAAACGTAACGGTTATCGGGAAGTCGTTATAACGTACATTTCCTTTATTGTAGTTCTTTAAAGAGAACAGGTCAATACCCGACATGATAGGCTTTTCATGAAAAAAGATTCATAATCATTCGTTATAGTGAACAACTTAACTTTGGCGCTCTTTGCAGCCCTGATGCTGATAAAAAGGGCCTCCGCCTTTAATTCGTGGCGTGGCCCATTAACGTTTGCTTCGATACCGTAGTGATCCAGTGTTCTAGACGCATCAACATCGCATTGTGCTCGGTTTTTCATACACATTGGTCCTCATATCTCCGCCAACGTCACATTGTACTCGGTTTTTCATACATATTGGTCCTCATATCCCCGCCAACGTCACATTGTGCTCGGTTTTTCATACACATTGGTCCTCTTATCCCCGCCAACGTCGCATTTTTCACGCCAAAAAAGCTGGCTGCTCGTCCGCCAAGGAGGCTTGAGTAACCAGCTTTAGTTCGGATCCAACATAGTAGCCTTCATTGCTCCATCCCGTTCCGCCTGCCGCCAAGCGCTTCGTCCGTAATGCTGCGAATGTCGACCCGAGAGACGATCTCGTCGTTCACCATGTCCGGCAATATTTGATCCAAAAAATAATCGACGCAGTGCAGTCGGATATGACTGATCTTGATTAACGCATGACGGTACATCTCGATAAATTCCTTCTCGGTATTGCCGCGCTTAAGCTCCGCAAACGCCTCGTAGACCTGGTCGAGCTTGTCTGCCACCTCCAGAATCAAACCTTCCGTCGAATCGTCCTTCCCTTCCTGCAACTGTCTGCGGAAGATCGGCTTAAATTCCTCGGGAATATGTTCTTCGATGAAACGATCAACCATCCCTTCCTCTACTTGCTGAATCAACGCTCTGAGCTCTCTTGACGCGTGTTTGACTGGCGTCTTGATATCGCCGATAAATATTTCACCGTAATCGTGACTGCTCGTAATTTCGTACAGCTTCTTCCAATCGACGGTAACGCCGTTTCTTTCCTCGATGTCCGCAAGCGTTTTGGCGTATTGAACGACCTTCCACGAATGGGCCGCGACGCTGTGTTCCTCGAATTTAAACTTGCCCGGGCATCTGTAGATTCTCTCTAACTCGTTAAGCGACCAAAAATATTGATGAATCCCCATCTGGGAAACCTCCTTGCCTTGTCTAGGCTGCGTATATTTGTTTATCATGAGCTCTTTGTCAGTATAATGTTCTACTGTTATCTCGGGATGAAAGCTGATCGCCACTTTCGTAAAAACAATTAAAGCCGGATCTTATTATCTCGAATACAGACAATAACGATGCAATCTACAATCAGCTTAATGATATTGCGCCTACGATTGAATTTGATCCCTATCCAAACGAAGGGGACGCCTGTACCGGGATGGTCAACGATTTTAAAACCATTGCTGCTGCAGTAGGCAAATCGGCGGAAGCCGATAAAGTACTCGCAGACCTTGATGCTCATTATGCGGCGGCTAAGGAAAAACTTGCGGCAGCCGGCAAAGACAAATTCAATTACGTCATTACCCAAGCCTTCACCAGCCAGAATGCCGCTACGTTGAGGATGTTTACGGATACGTCTACAGTCGTTCAAACACTCGATCGTATCGGGTTAACCAGCGATTGGAAATCGGAGAAATTCGAGAAATATGGATTTACAGACACCACCTTTGAATCTCTGCCCGCTGTCAGCGACTCCAATTTCATCTACATCGTTCAGGAGGATGATAATGTTTTCGGAGACTCGGTTAAGGATAATAAAGTATGGAACGGTTTGAATTTCGTCAAGGAAAATCGGACTTACGGCATAGGCGGAGACACATGGACCTTCGGCGGTCTCCTCTCCTCCAAAGTATTGGTTGACCGCGTTGTTGCAGCTATAACGAAATGAGAATCATGGGTTTATTCGGGGGCGGCTTAGCCGCCCTCATATGGTAAGAAGCATAATCGGGCATAACACACGGCAATCTATCGTATTATCAAGCTTGCTCGGGGCTCTGTTTCTTGTATTGGCCGACGCTATCGGTCGAACGATACTTGCTCCCGTCGAAATCCCATCTGGCCTACTAATTACCTTAATTGGTGCGCCTTATTTTCTATTTTTAATGTTTCGGTCACATACAAAAAGGCTATAAACAAACAGCTCGTAAAGGGAGACCTCTACGAGCTGTTTGTTTATAGCCCTCTGCTTTGGATCTGTGTTGTCTAGCTAATCAAAGCGACCAGGCTTTTGAACTCCAGCTCCTCGAATTTGCTAAGAACGAGCTGGCGGTCATATTGCCAGCCGCAGCTGTCGATCTGCGTATCCAGCGGAGCATCGCAGCGAATCGTCGCCAACTGTCGGGATAGATGCAGCATCTCGAGATCGGCTTCGATCTTCGCGCGGATCGTCTTCGAAACGGCTTCCAAATTAGCTAGCAGTCCATCAATGGACCCATGTTCCTGAATAAGCTTAAGCGCCGTCTTTTCGCCAATGCCGCGAACGCCGGGATAATTGTCGCTTGTATCGCCCATGAGCCCTTTGATATCAATGACCTGCAGCGGCGTCAATCCACGCTCCTCCAACAGCACCGCAGGCGAATATACCAGGTAATTGCCGATGCCCTTCTTCATGATGGCGATGGATACCCGTTCATCCACCAATTGCAGCAAATCATGGTCGCCGGTCACGACAACAACGTCCGCGTGTTGCTTAAAGCGCGAAGCCAGCGTGCCGATGCAGTCATCGGCTTCGTAGCCTTCGATGCCGACATTGGGTACGCCGAAGCTTGCAACGACCTCTTTGACAAGATCGAATTGCGGGATCAGATCCTCGGGTGCGGCAGGCCGATTCGATTTGTATCCGTCGTTATGTACCCCTCTACCGGGATTTTTATTCTTCTTAGTGATTTTCTTAAATAATGTCTTTTATTATAAGCCTTTTTGCTACATTATTCTTCCCACTTCTAGATTGGTTGGGATAATATATTGATAAGCTAGAAGAATGGTGTATAATAGATAGAGGTTTAAGCCTCGGTGCGAGATAGCACACCGCAGAACGAAGTTCGAGGACTTATTTTATAAAAAATTACATATGGCAGTAGCTACGGTCAAGGTTTTTCCCCTGGGAGACTTTAGCGGTACGGCTTCAGGTCACACGACGCATGAAGAAAATTAGAACGGCACTCGAAAGAGACCGTCTTTTTTCCTCATGCGTTTTTTCTATTTCTCACGAAATATAAGGAGGATCAATGTCATTAATAAAATAACAAAACAATTTATCCACAATCAAACTAACCAAGGCAGCCATAGAGTTTACACAATAGCAACAATTAATAGCAATGGACTTGAAATCCCTCATCCAGTAACCAGATTTTTACAACAGTATCGAGATTCTGAAATGTCTATAGAACGTGAAAGACAAGCAGCTAGTTTAGTTTGTCAATTCTTAAATTATGTTCGAGACAGATCAATTTCATATGATGAGGATTTCCTAGGCCTTAAGGATAAAGGATTATTGGGACTTAATCTTATCCATGGTTCGCTATTCCTTGATTATCAAGATAACCAGACAAATAGAAAAGGTCAAAGAGTTAGGAAAGATACCGTCGATAGAAAGGAGTATATCCTAACTAAATTTTATTCGTTTCTACAGAATCAAGGGGTAATTACCCAGGATTTCGTCATAGAAACCTATAGAAATGAAAAAGGTCGGTTAATCGAAGTATCACCATTTACTAGGAAAAGAGGTAACGAACAAAAGAGACCAGTAGAAAAAGATCTCCGGGATTTCGGGGAAAATAGGCAAAAAATTCTAGTTGAGTTTATCGATACCGCTAAAAGCATGAAATGGGGTAAAACCATAGCATTAGGTCTGGCTTGTGGAGGATTTGGTGGTTTGCGAAGAGGAGAGATTGTCAACTTAACAACTGGTAGTATAGAACAAATTGGGAAATCACTAAATATTAAAATCGAGGATCGGCAAGTTCACCTATTCGCACATAAAAAAAATACTGCAAAAGAAGGAGTTAAGAAGCCACGGCCACAGAATTTATTACCAAGTGAATACTTAATTGATCTTTATCAAGAGCACCTAGTTTGTCTAAAAGACTTTGCAAAAAAGACGAACCTTCTTGTTAAAGATGCATTATTTGTTAATCGTACAGGAAGACCTTTAACAGGTAAGGGCTACGAAAAATTGTTCAAGAGCGTTGTTAAAAAATACTTAAATATACTTATTTCTCAGGAACGATATGAGGATTATTCCTTCTTAACTTCCAGGCCCTTCAACACTCATACATTACGAGGTGTTTATACAAATATTTGTTTAGATGACCTCGGTATGAATGTACGTGAAACTGCTAATTTTCGTGGCGATGCTGACGATAACTCTGTCGCTGAATATCTAGATGAATTAACCGGTAAAAAGAAAGCGGAGCGTTCGATCCAGTTACTCTCAAAAGCTGTAGTAGAAGCTGAAGCATGCAAAGAATTTGTTGAACAAATGAAGAAAAAGGATGAGGGGTTTGATCACACTAGCTGAACTAAATCGGAGATATGGCATGAGTAAAAAGAAGGCCAATCGGCTTATAGAAGTGGGGAAGTTTAAACTAGTTTCTAAAAAACCACTCCAAACCTGTATCTGCGAAGAATCAGTAGAAGCCTTCTTCAATGAGAAAGCTGAATTCGATAGTAATTACCTTGCATGCCTAGATGTATTCAAAATGTTAGGCTTGTCTGTACATTCATTTTACAAATTTCTTGAAACACAGAATCAATTAAATTCACAGTTTACTCTAGAAGCCGATTTTTTTAAAATACTTGAGTTGCCAGAAAATTATTATGGGGTTGCAAACCAACGTTACTTCTTTAAGCGAAAAGATTTAGATATTCTACAATGTGACTACGTTAATCTCAGGCATGCTCAAGAACTAGTTGGACAACAAGAAAATACCTCATTTTCATCTTGGCTTCAATATAGACCGCAAATACAAATTTTTAGCTTTTGCGAAACTCATCGTGGTGGAAGATTTGTTAAAAAATCAGTTCTCCTGGAAGTACACCATGCATTTAAACCTAAAAGAACTGGTATTCGTTACGACAAAGAGAAGTATTGTTCCTATTCAGAGGCACAAGAAGTTTTACAATTATCGGATCACCATTTTAAAAATATAATTAAGGAGAAGTTACTTGTCCCTTCGATAAATATAGGTCGCGCTTTGTTATTTGAAAAAGAACAGGTCACTTCCTTAGTTCTAGTGCAACAGCGAGAATTTGAACATCTGAAGGGCGACTATTTAACTTTTCCGCAGATAGTAACCAAATATCCAGACATTAACCATAATAATTTATCTGTAACAAAGAAAATTAGAAAAATAGAATTCTCCTCCCTCCTTTCAGGCATTCTCAAAAAGCAAGGTAATCAGGATGAGCAACTTGGTAAATATCTTTATCATAAAGAAGATGTTGCTGAGTATCATAAATTTATCAGCATCCAGAATTCCATACAACTTGAGGCTAGTTATAGTGATCCATTTAAAGAATATCTTCGTCGTATTGAAATAAATAAATTGGAATTTCCGGTTCAATGTAAAATAACAAATCAACTATTGGATGAGTACGTTTTAGAGTATCTGCGTTCAAGGCTAAGACGTTATGATATTAATGGTGAATTGTGGTTCTTAATTCGTATTGCAGAAGCGTTAATCAAATTCACAGACAAAGAAATTTATGAATACACTGCCAAAGAACTTAATTTATTATTGCTCAATAACTTACAAATTGTAAGAAAAGCACGCGAGGAAATTTTTCAATTTCTACAATTTGTAAATAAGTTGTTTCTACTAAGACAATCCAAAAGCCCTTTTCAGTTTGAAGCCTTAATTAACCCGCGTAAACTCCCGCGTGAAAATAGAGAAAAAAAAGTATACAGCTTTGAGGAGTATGAAACTTTCTTCAAGTTCACGACAGACCTAGAAATACACAAGAAAAAAGCTGTTTCACAAGCACTCGTGGTAGTAGAAAATAAACAGCTGAAACAATATAGCGGTTACGATTCCATATGGTTATATATGCTCTTACACTTAAATAATACTTGGCGCCACAGCGATTGTCTTACTATACCAAGAATAAGTTTAGCTGGAACGGGAATTAAAGATCTAGAATGGCTAATAGAAAATGACTTGAGTGAAGATGACGTTAAGAAAATTATTTTCAGATTAAAGTGTGCACCCTTAATCGTATCTAAAACTCAAGTCGAAAGACACTTTTTCTGCTCCTCAGATGTAGAACACTCTTTGGCAACAGCAGCTGCTATATGTGAATTAAGAACAGCTGCACTTAATGATGAGGCGACTACAATTATATCCGGAATTTGTTATGAAAATGAAAAGATGCTTAAGTCAAAAGTACTCAGGGAATTTTTCCTGAGATGCAGTGACAACGATAATTTCAAATTTTCTAATAGGGCAATGAACCGAACCGTTATCAGTTTAATTCAATCTGTACAGACTTTCTATGGAAATGATCAGGATTCTGAATATCTCCGTATATTAAGAAGTCACGCTGATTTTGAAACGTTGGATATTTATATTCAGGTTCCCCAAGAACGTATGGATGCGATAGCCCAACATTTATTTGACAGAGATATGTTCGGCCATATTCCAGATGTTTTTTCATCCCTATTATTTGGAGCTTCAGTTTTGGAATCAAAACAGACTGAACGGATTAAGGAGATTAAAAATAATCTAGGGAGTATTTACAAGCTAGAAGAAACTGCAGGATTCTTAAACGCAATACATGATTATAACATCCGGGCATCGAGAGATTTTATTGAGAACCACGTTGAATACAAAGACATTATTGAGGAGTTGATTAGAAACTTGTCTTCAGAAGAAATTCACTCTCTTTACTACAAAATTGTGACGCACCAGATGCCAAGTAAAGAAAAACACTTACGGTGCATTGTGTCTGCGTCGCAGTGTAAGTTTCCAGCGAGAAATTGTAGTGAATGTCCACTTTCTATTCCTCATTTCTATGCAATATCTTCATTAATCGAACGTATTTTCAGAAAAATCAAATCTATCGAAGATGCACTCTCAGAACAACTTCCCGAAGCCGAACTAACTCGTTTGGCAAACTGGCTTGAAATAGACTTAGATTTATTAAAACACGCTCAAGCTAAGTATGGGAAATCTGAAATCGCAATGTTCGCTTCTGGTCTCAATAATAAACTAAAAACAATAGAGTTACTACGCAATTATCAAACAGTAAACAAAAAAATTGATGAGGTAAACCGATGAACCTTACAAAGTTAGCAGCAGTACAAACTATTGAATTCGATATTGATATTGAAACAACAGACATCTTCGATCAGCAGAAATCGTTAGAAGAAGCTAGAATTCTCATTCAAGAATTAAATGAACGTTCATTACACGAGAATAAACAACATAAACATATTGAGTTAGCTGATGATTATTGGGAGTTATTTAATCCTATACGCGGTAACTCAGAGGACATCGACTTTTCTTTTATTAACGAATTGGATTTCATAAAACACAGCAAAAAAGGTGAGATCAAGAATGTATTAAAATGCTGGACTCTCGACCGGTTAATAAATGATCAGCTTACAGCGGCGACTGTTCAGACTTATTTCCTTCATGTTAAAGATTCAATTATTCTTACCAACTTGTTCTCTGCTAGCAAAGTTCAATCCTATGTAGAAAATATTAAAAGTCTACTTTTGGCTGATATCGTAAAAAACCAAATTGTATCCAGCGTCCTCAACTTCTTATCTTTCTATAATAGTATTACCTCAGTTGAATTATTTTCCGAAGCCCTGTACGGGCTCAAAAGTAATTTGAAGTTAGAGAGCAAGTCGAGAACAATCCCCAGCGGGCTGGACATTCTTAGGTTTTCTAGCATTCTTGAAGATTATTTTAGCGTTACAGAATCAAAGAAAATAGAATACCTTCACTATTTCCCTATTCTTCTTTGGTGGAAAATCACAACGATTATACCTCTAAGACCTTTTGAATTTTGTAGTATTGAACCTAGTTGTTTAATTACAGATAATAAAAAATACTACTTGAAACTCCCTAGAATCAAAGGAGAAAAGTTTTATAAACGAAATGTGAGGCGCAAGCAAATTGTTGATAGAATCCTAGTCCCTACAGAAATCAAGGATTTAATTCAGGAATATAATTCTTTAATCGATAAATTCAATCATACGAGCAGAAAAACCTTTATCTCGCGTGAGGTATATGATTTAACATTACCGTCAGGCGAAAGCAGCCATAAACGTAAGAGGTCTAATGATTCTTTCCTCTCTACTGACTTACAGAACTTGCTCGAGAGGTTTTATAAAAATGTTGTAAAACCTAAATATGGCTTAAGCTACACTCATATTCCACCGATTGGTAAAAAATCCATTAAAGATGACAGTAATAATGATGCTGATATTGTTAGGGTCAGACCTATTGATTCAAGACATATTGCTTTTATCAATATGCTTGCTCAAGGATGGAGTAAGCCAGAAATTGCTCGCTTCGGCGGGCACTTACTCTTAAGTACACAGGCTAGTTATCAAAACCACCAGGAATATTGGATTGAAATTGAAACAAGAAAGTTGATGCAATATTTTAAACTAGGCTCTAAAGTCTTTAGCGCAGAAGATACCAATAATAAGGATAGTTTCATAGTTACAGCGCGAATTGACTCAGCATTCAAGAAAAAATTCATACTTAAACCGCCTACAACCCAGTTCAGGAAACCACTGAAGATTGGGTACTGTACGGACGAAAAGCAACTCTGCAAAACTCACTGTTATCATTGTAAGTATTGGAGACTAACTGTAGAAGAACTTGAAGAGCGGTCTGATGAATTAAAAGCCTTTTTATCTGAGTGCGACCATAATATTGCAGGTCTTTTTGCTTTTCTAAAAGACTTGAACCGATTCATTTTTAAAGATGAGGAACTTAATCCGGAAATAGCTGAAAACATTCTTTCAACGCAAAAAAAGTTAGATGATGAAATCTTCAAACGAGCTTCATTTCTATATAATGTAGAACAAAGTCAGGTGAATTAGTTGGCAAATAAAATAAGGGTTTACGGTATAGAAGTTATTCAAAAAATAATATCTTTATATCTAGAGGAAACCAAAATTAACGGTGAAATCGAATATAGTAGTGTAAGAGATTTTGCATTAGAGCTTTTTAATCAAAATCATACTATATTCACTGAAGACCTATATTATCAATTGGTTGACTCCTCTACTGGCGAACTGTCGGATAAGAAAATGTTTAAAAATACCAAACTCAGCGATGACTTCTGGAGAAAGCCACAATATCAAGGGCGACAGTTGATTGATGAAACGAATAAGCTTCTTTCCAAAACAGCTTCGAAACCCAGCAAACGTCAATCGATTATTCCAAACACCGATTATTTAGTTGAATCTAACAAAACGAACTTACCCTTACTAAAATTGCAATTAAAGCCTTTAGAAGAACAATTGAAGTCAAATCTTCAATTAATCAATAAATTAGAGGGTAAGATAAGTGACATTCAGAATAATATATTAACTCTTAAGAGAGAGAAACTCGATCTCAAAAAGAAAAATGATGCACTTCAAGAATTACTTTATCAATTTTTTGAGCTAAGTGCTTCAAGTGATACTCCTTTAAAAGATCAACTTAACATAGGGAAAGGGCGAATGAAGCATGTAGAGACTGCATTAAAAGTAGCCTTTTCTGGTGACCCGAGTTCATTTTTCTCTAAGTTTGATAACGAAAGAATTAATGCACAATCGAATGTATCATCATTACAGCAATTTGTTCAAAAGAAGGAAGCCGGTACTAGAGGATATAGTGAGGTTTATGATTTTGAATGAATCAACCTCATTTTATACGTTTTTCATTGACGTACAATTACCCGACCGCTTTCCGTTCTATTCGGACGGCGTAGGACGATTGGGGATGATGCCCCAATTCGTCCCCAATCTACAGGCTCAATTATTGAAATTCACATCAATCTCCGTGTGAATGGCTTTAAGGGATAGACATATAATAAACAACTGATTATATTTGATATAAAACTTAGAAAACACAAAGAAAACCGCGAAACTTCAACGGCCTTTTTTGTGTTTTTTCTTATTTTTCATTCTTAATAGCCTATTCACTAAAGTTGAAGCTAACCGATCATTTTTAACAATGACGTAAGACGGTACTTTTCAAAAAGTTCCGATGCCGACTCTTGATTAACAGTCCACAAACAGTTATCTAATGAACACTCAATTGGAACATCCGTATTAATTCTGGCTAGAGTTCTCGAAAGATGTAGCATTTCAAGATCCGCTTCAATCTTCATTTTAACGCTTTTAGGCAGGTTATCCAGGTTGCCCAAAATACCATCGATTGTTTCATACTCGATTAACAGCTTTAATGCTGTTTTTTCTCCGATTCCCTTAACACCTGGATAATTATCACTTGTATCACCAGTAAGACCCTTCATATCAACTACTTGGAATGGGTGTATGCCTTTTTCGACTTTGAGGAAATCTAAATCGTAAAGAGCATAATTATTTCTGCCCTTTTTCATTATTACGACATGAATCCTCTCTGTAACCAATTGAAGCATGTCATGATCACCAGTGAGAATATAAACATGTCCAAAATCACTAATCTTATTGGCAACCGTTCCAATACAGTCGTCAGCTTCATACCCTTCAAGCCCGACATTTGGAATCCTCAGAGCTGCTACAATGTCCTTAACTAAAGAAAACTGAGGAATTAAATCTTCCGGCGCCTCTGGTCGATTAGCTTTGTAGCCCGAATAAAGGTCGCTTCTGAAAGTTTTACTTCCCATATCCCAACAACAAATAACATGAGATGGATTAAACGTATTTACCGCATCAAACAGGTACTGTAGAAAGCCGTAGATTGCGTTTGTAGGCGTTCCATCATCAATACGCCTGGAACTATACGATTGAGCAAAATATGCTCTAAATAGCAGTGCCATTCCGTCTACAATTAGAATCTTATTTTCATTCATAAATTTCCTCGGCCCCATTTGTTTGATTCATCATTTATATTTAAATCATAGAGCAATATAAACATAAGATCAATATCAAGACACTCGATGGAAAACATTAAAATGTATGAAATTGCTCCAGAGCATGACAGTGAGGGCAGCATTTCTTCTCCGTTCGATATTCAGTGACGACAAGGCGAGTCTGTGGGAGATCGAAGACTTGGTGTCTCTCGTACCCTTGGCAGGCAATATCCTTGAGCGAGAAGAGCACCGTGTGTGTTGCAATAACGGATGCGTAACGATGGTGTCAGGCAGTTCCACTATTTGCAACGTAGAGCCGATGCTCCCGTTTTCCCGCCTGCTTTCCGAAGGCTTATGGGTTTGCGGAAACCGTCACTTGATGGCCGCTTGCTGCTATTTTGGCTGTTTTGGTTCAGCTGTCGTTCGAGCTCTTTGACTCTATTTTCGAGGCTGTCGATTCTTTCGATTAGGGCCGTAATTAAGGCTGCGATGTCGCCCGGATCTCCTTTACTCATTTCCATGATTTGTTCGGGAGTCATATACAAGTGAAATCCCCTTTTCTTTTTTTGTCCTCGGTATCTACTAACCAAGTAATCAAAATTTGAAAAGGGGACCTAACTAGTAACCTGCATCTCCACTAGGGTAGATGCAGTCATATACGGTATATGTTAGCTGCCCGGTGGTCCCATCTTCCAAAGTCCAAAACAGCCCGTTGCAAAATAGGCAATCCTGGTAGTAGGATGAACACGGACAGAAGTAGCTTCACGACCACCATCCATGCCTACCCAGTAATTAGAGAAACGGTCACTCAGCGTCAATACCTCCCAGGTACTCCCGCCATCCTCAGAACGCTGTACGGATGCATCCGTCATGTACCAATCCGCAGATCCCGCTGTATAAATAATATTCGGATCAACCGGATCTACTGCGACTGACTTGACGACTCGGTTACCTTTCTGATCAACGGATAGATTGCTCGTGATATCGGTGGTTACATTGGTAGTCATATTGTACTTATACAGCTTGTTTAAGGTGGAGATATACAATATATTATTGAGGTGATCTGCTGCAACGTCCCTCACTGTATCCGACAAGGTGACCAGCGTGGACCAAGATGCTCCTTTGTCCGTTGATCGGACTACGGTATTATTATTTCCTCCATACAAATGGTTATTGGAGCGGTTATGTGTAAATACCCCTTTGGCCGTCGTCATTCGCGACCATGTCAATCCGCCATCCGTACTTCGATGATCGAATGCAAACAGGATATTGCTGTCAGTTGGATCTCCATATGACACCTCCAGACCGCCAAACTCATAATTGGTACGGGTCACATTGGAGCCACCGTCCCGGGTAATGCGTAGGTAAGTCTTGCCGTTCTCCGGCGAACCCCCGTACAATACTGAGCTCGTAGCCGCATAAGCGCCGAACACAAAGCCGCCCCAACCCTGTTGATACAGATTGACGTAGGTCCATGAAGGACCTCCGTTCGTAGTCAACGCGCTGTTGTAATCCTGGGAACCGACAAACAGCAAATTGGGATTTTGAACGTTAAAATTAAGCAGACCACGTACATATACGCCGGTATTTCCTTTGTTATTCCAAATGTAAGTCGCACCTGAATCGGTGCTCTTCGTAATCCAGTCTCCCCCAAATGAAAAAACGGTGTTTGAATTTGTCGGATGCCAGGCAAAGACACCCTGTCTGTTATTGAACGGCAGGAAGCTGCCTGTATTGTTGTAAGTACTCGCAGTCCACGATGAACCTCCATTTGTAGTGTAATATCGCACTTGATTGTAAGCTCCCTGATCAGAGACAATAACCATTTTCTGTGTATTGGCAGGACTAACCTTCAAGCTGTAAGGCTTGGCTGGAAAGTTAGACGAGGTTATCTTAGCAAAGCTGCCCCCACTGTTCGTCGACAAATAAAGTCCGTCGGCAAGGGTAATCCACACATTGTTCGGCTGCGAATCGACTACATCCATTGCAAGGACACTCCCGGGCAATACTGTACTGAAGGAAGTACCGCCATTCGTTGAACGATGGAAGCCGTTCTTGTTCCCGCTATACACCACACCTGATGTTGGATGGACCTTGATAATGCCATCAGCATAATTGTCCGTGTTTTCCAGCTCATACCAGTACCACCCGCCATTCGTCGATTTGTAAATTCTAGAATGGATGGTTGGGGTGCCCCAACCTTGTTGCTCGGTTCCAATCCTGGACCAGTAGATGGTTTTCGTAAATCCGGATGCAGGATCATAACTGGAAGTGTCGAAGGCTATTTGATCCCGGAAATCTCGGTAGCCACTAATATTCGCACTCAACACATGAGTCCAAGACTTTCCTTTGTCACCGGAGTAATACAATCCGTGATGGTCACCAGGCCCACTATTAGCCCCGACAGCTATGACGACATTAGCATTTTTTGGATCTATGGAAAGCCCGGAATTGCCGCGGGGGGTGTATCCTTTGTTCGTAGGCTCCCAGTTGTTACCTCCATCCAAGCTCCGATATAGGCCTCCAACATCCGTACCCATAATTAAGAAGTCAGGATCCGACTTGGAGATTGCAATCGCCTGCGGCCATTGTCCGCCTTCGCCTCCTGTATTCCCTCCGTTAATCTGTAGTTGTGTTACCAAAGGCATTTGAATCCATTGTTCAGCGGTTATGGAAGTTACCATCATAAAACTCAATGACAGCATGGCTATTGTAGTGCCTATTCGCCGTTTCCACATAAAAGAATCTCCTCCTTCATTATTGGATTCCTAACAGTATCTGTACCTCCCCGTTTCATATCGCTTATGGATCAAAATAAGTTCCATAAGACTCATCTTCATAATAATCGCTTCATCTCTAAATTGGAGTCGATTACATTTGTCGAGATTATACGAATTTTGTGATTAGTCGGTTGTAGTCTTATGCAAAACAACATTATTCCACCATCCCGCACACAAATCGCTTAAGCGACTTAACGAAAAAAACGCCCCACATGGATAGCTTCGAGTCGTATCTATACAATACTTATTTCCGTCAATTCATAATACCCCTCTTCATCCTTGATTCCGTCCCTCATGCCGAGCTCTACAGGACGGCTCGCTCCACAGCCTTCGTCGTGTACCAGCTTTACCCCCAACTTGTAATCACCCTGCGGTAATGATTGTGGCAAAGAAACCCGGTAAGTCTCCCCATTAATGCAACTCGGCATCCAGTCTCGATTATCCGACTCCCATAGACGCGTTTCCCACCGCTGCTCAGTTTCCCCCATCCTCAGCATGGATAGATAAAGATTGTATTGTTGATATGCCGGTGCCAGACCATGGTTTTCCCATACGATTTTCAATTCGTTCGCCTTACCATGAATCCATGTCTCTTCGACATCGATACTTTTAATAAAATACCAGTAGCCCAGCAGGTTTCCCATCTTGTTGGCCAGCTCCAGATTCTCCGTCAGCCAAGGACGCGTATAGCCGTGATGTCCGGCATAGGTGGCATGAGCTTCCTTCACGGCCTCTAGAAACGGCTCGCCTTCCAGCCATGTATTCGTATCAACAGTCGTTTGATAATGTTCCAGTTCCAGTACGATCGGTTTCTCTCGCCAGAACTTCTCGAAAAATTCCGGGTTTCGAAGCGTGCTCTTCCCGAACCTCTCAGCAAAAAATTTCACCGAAATACCGTCGTCTCGGAGCGTAATGCCACGTTCCTGGATGGCTTGCAGCAACCGTTCTCTCGATCCGTCCCCGCGACGTCGATTGCCGACAATATCGTCGCTAATCACTAACTGGGTTTGCTTGTAATGTTTGCAGTGAAGATCCAGATGGCGATATATGATCTCTTCCGGCCAATCAAGGTTGCTGCCAAATACTGTATGGCCTTCTCCCCAGTCTCCGTAGCTGCCGATGTCCACATACGCCATCCAGGTCATGGCGTCATAACGTTGCGCGAACGCGCGATGGAAAGCATCCAGCTTATCAAGAAAGACGCTGTTGCCGTAATCCGGTTCCCATACCTGCCCGCCGTCTCCCGTCGGAAAGTAGGTTCCTGCTGCTCCAGCCTCCATCACCCATTTCGGCGTCGCATAACATTGATCGGCCCCTGTTTCCTTGCATGTGATGCGAAAGGCGATGCGGCACCCTCTTGCCACCCATCGATCGATCACCTCGTCGATGATCGCCCAGTCAAATTTGCCTTCTTCCGGCTCCAAATAACTCCAGGCTAACCGTAAATAAATATGGTCGAGTCCCGGAAAATCGCGGAAATCGTCCGTATCATTAAAGCGGTCTCCATAACGCTTAAGACCATTGTCGAAATAATGAATGTACCAACCTTTATGCGGATTGTTCATCGTTTTCTCTGTATCCCAATACTGTTCCAGTATCGTGATTGCCATACTTATTCCACCTTTCTGCGAATAACAAACAGATCAACCGGTAGCAAAAAGTTACGACCGGTTGACCTGAAATGCTGCATCGTGATCGACATTTCTTTCAGTCGTTATTCCACCGGAACAGGCACATTCGTAAGCGGAGTGATAACGAGATTATCGAATTGATCGGCACTCCACTCCGTTCTGACGCCGATATAGCCGCCAGCAAGGCGTTCTCCGTCAGCCGTATCCTCCAGCCGATCAAACAACGTGGTCTCCGTTTCATTCTTCGTTGCTTTGACCGTAATAAAGCCGCCTTTCTCGTACTTGATATATACCTGTACGAAGCCGTCGCCGAATACATTCGGGCCACTATACTCTCCTAGCAGGTGAATATCGTTCCCTTCTTTGCGAAGCAGACGAGCTCCGTCTGTTCCGCCTTTACTCACATCCAGAAAATAATAATTGTCCATATCTGCGTAATTGAACAAAATTTGCGCGTGGTGAGACGAATCGTTCCCTATGGCGTATATATCGATTAGGAACTCATAATCGCCTGTATATGAATCACCTTCGTAAATCGCCGTTCCGCCCCAGGCGCCCCAGCTCGCAGCAAGTTTGCCGTCTTCCACCTTCATCTGATTAAAAATCGCCCATTTCTCAGGTACTCCGTTATCGAAGGTTTGCGTATACGGATGACCTTGCGGGAACGTTACAGGCGGTTTGGGCGGGCGCGGCGGATCCGGAATATAAGTAAGCGTCTGCTTGATCGCAGAAGGTTTGCCTTCACCACTTGCTCCCTCTGAAGTGACATAGTAATAATAGGCGGTTCCCGGCGCCATATCGCTGTCCCTGTAATACGGCTTCGTCAAACTATCGGCTATACGGACATATTCTCCGTCCGCCGCCTCGCTGCGATATATATGATAAACGCCCGATTGTTCCTGCCAATTCAGCTCGACATAACTTGCGCTCTTCGTCGCGGACATGAATGCCGGCTCCACGTCGCCCGGGAGTAACGTGATCCGCTTTGAGTCTTTGCCGGTCCGCGTATTCACAACCTTATATCTGTAGGAATGGTTATTCTCAACATCGGTATCTGTATAGGTTGTGTTCGAGGTTGAAGTCAGTAGCTTAAAGTCCGACTCGCCCTCACCTTGCCGATAAATTTCGAATACATCCGACATGTTGGCTGAATCCTTGAATACATGGTCGGTCACCAGAGATAAGTCGACACTGTTAACACTGCGGTCGCCGTCCAGATCGTAGAGATCCACGCTAGTGATCCCGGGATCGGCATATGCTTGCGCAAATTGCGCGAGCTTTAACAGATCCGTTCGGCCATTGCCGAACCAGCGCAGCGTCGTCTCGCCGTTGCCTGCGTAGCCAAGCAAGGCTGGCTTGCCATAGTCGTCTTCTGCGTGATCGGGCGGCGCAATCTTCCACATACCGAAGCATCCCGTCCCGACATAAGCGTATCGCGTCACAGGATGAACGCGCACTGCAGTGGCTTCACGCCCGCCGTCGAGACCGGACGTAATGATCGATTGCGCTTCGCCATCTTCCAGATTGCGCGTTAACACCTGCCAGCTTGCACCCGCATCTACGGAGCGTTTGACTGCCGTGGTCGAATTATACACATTTGCAGGCCCTACTGCATATACAATTTGCGGTTCCACCGGATCAACGGCTACGGAAGAGAACCTTTTATTACCGTTTTGATCTGCCGGAATAGTCTCCGAGATATTCCTCAACTCAGACTCATTTACATCATACACCCATAATTCGTCCCGAGCCGCGATATAATACAGCTTATTCTGCCAATCGTAGGCGATATCTTGAATAGACCCGGAGAAGGATGTAATCTTCTCCCACGTCTCGCCATGATCTTTCGAGATCACAATTGCGGATGTTGAAGCGCCGATCAGCTCCTGGTCCCCGTCGGGATCATAATTATGTGTGAATACGCCTTGCGCACCATCCATTTTATACCAGGTATAACCACCATCCGTGCTGAAATATTCGTAGCTGAACATGACCAGCTCATTGCGCGGATCACCGTATGAGACGGGAAATCCGTTCAGAACTACCTCAGGGAATTCGGTAAAGGTATCGCCACCGTCCCGGCTGACATGCAGCGTCTTGCCTGCTCCTTCCTTGCCACCTCCAAATAGCACTTGCGGCGATGCCGCATACGCCCCATATACCAAGCCGCCCCATTCATATCCCTGGGCATTCGCATACTTCCAGGTCACGCCGCCATTCTCCGTGAGAGCACCTGCATAATCCTGCGAACCGACATAAAGCAGATCGGGATTTGTCACATTGAAGTTGAATAGATCGCCTGTCATCACCCCATTGTTCCCGTCGTTCGCCCATCGGTATGTAGCCCCTCCGTCCGTACTGACGTTTAACCAGTCGCCGCCGGATGCCCATATGATGTTTTCATCCTTCGGATGAAAGGTGATCAGATTGTCATCGCGGCCGTTGTACGGAGCCATGCCGCCCAGTCGGTCATGAATCCCTTTATGCCAAGTGATACCGCCGTCATTCGAGTAATATTTGTCTCCCGTCCAAGGGGCGTTCGCTACCATCATAGCCATGCGATCAGGATTGACGGGGCTCACTTTGATCCCCATATGGCCTTTGAATTCCGTAATATCGCCTGTCGGTGGCAGCCCTGTGCTGGCAACCTTCTCAAAGGTCACATCTCCTTCACCCGAATTATCCGAGACGAAGATACCCCCTCCGTTTAGATTGTAGTAAAGGCGCACGACTTCGTCCTCCTTAACCAGATCGATGCCGGAGATCTCCATTCCTTCTGGCGGGGAAGCTACCTCTTCGAAAGTCATCCCCCCGTCCGAACTTTTGAACACGCCTTGACGCGCCCCGATGAAAACATCGCCGGTAACCGGATGAACCTTCAGATAAGCATTCCCATACTCATCCGTCTCCCTAACGAGCGTCCAGGTAACGCCGCCATCCGTCGTCTTGTACAACCCCGGATCAGTTGATCCCCCGCGATCGTCGCCTGCCCGGCGCAGCCAATAAGCGGTCGTTGTATACCCCAGAGACTCGCTAAAGCTGCTCTCATCATAAGCCAATTGCGATCTAACGTCACGATAACCGCTCATATTGATCGGCAATACCGATTGCCAAGTCTGGGCTTTGTCCGTCGTTAGATACAGACCGTTCTTCGGATAAAATGGATCATTCGCTCCTACGATAATAGCTCGATTGCTGTTAAACGGATCGATGGCCGCTCCGGTCACACCGCGTGATTCCAATCCCAAGCTTGCCTGTGCCCATGTCTCACCACCATCATAACTTCGCAGAATGCCGCCGACATCGGTGCCTGCCAACATGAATTGGCCGTCCTCTGAGTCCATGACGATCGTTTGAATCCATTGGCTTACCTCGCCACCGAGTTGTTCTTTATCCAAATTATCCTTGGTTGCCCATGGCAGTTGCTCCCATTCCAACGCATATGCGCTGACGGGAGAGAGCAGCAGGGCAAATGCAAGAAATAGAATGGCAATTTTATTGCGCATGCTCGTCACCTCCGGAAGACTCGTATTTCAGCCCGCGAATGGCGTACAGAAGCGCTGCTGCCTCCGCTCGCGTCGCCGGATCTTGAGGCTTTAATTGTTTCTTCTCGTCGCCTTTCATGACGCCGGTCTTTACAAGCGCGTGCATGCTCTCACGTGCGTAAGGAGAAATATGAGCTGCATCCGGCGCCGCAAATGGGTGGGATTCATGCAATCGAATATTGCCCGCCTTGGCAGCAGCGGCAATCATAACCGCCATCTGCTCCCGTGTGATTAACTTGTTCGGCTCGAATGCAGTCGGCGTTGTCCCTTTCACAATACCTGCCTCATACACAGCGGCAATGACAGGGTAGAACCAATCGCCTTCGCGCACATCGGCGAATGACACAGCCGGCTTGTCGGCTGTATCGGCGTCAAGCCCGAAGGTTCTGGCCACCAGCGCTGCGAATTCTGCGCGCGTAATCGAGGCGTCCGGATCAAAGCTTTTGATGGACTTGCCATGAATAATGCCTTTGCCCGCCAGCACTTCAATGATGTGCTGTCCCCAATGCCGCTCGATGTCTCCGAAAGTAACCGATGACGGCTTGACTGCAAAAGTACTGAAATGGGAAGTGTCAAACACGGCTTTGCCGGTCTCCACATTGTAGCGGCTGCTTGCGAGCGGCTGCTCTTCGCTACCGTTTATCCGGTATACCGTCACTTTCTCCCTGTCCGTTCCGGATTGAGGCTTGTAAGGCAATCTCACTTCAATCGGATGCTGCGGATTGAAAGCAGCGATCCGCTGATCGTCGGTCCATACTTGCAATTCGACAGCATCCTGACCATGGGCTGTCTTACGTTCCGCCGACAGCGTAATCATTTTTGCGTCCTCCAAGATCGTATCCGGATGGAGCAAAAATTCCGCTTCCGCCATCCCAATCGCCAGCGACAGTCCCTTCGCCCTTACTTTGTCCAGCAATGCGGCCGACAGCGTCACGACCGACTTTCGTGACGAATCTGCGCTCGGCAGAACAATGACCAGTTCATCGATTAATTCGCTTAGGTCAAACGTCTGTTTGTATTGTTTCTCAAGCCGCTCCAGCGTTTGCTGCAACGTCTGCATAACACTGTCTATATCTGCGAGTTGCAGCTCTGCTTCCAGCGTTGCATCCGTTACAACCGCGCGTCGCTCCGGAATGACAACACGGGCTTGCTCCCGAATGAAAACGATCAACTTATCCTCGATCATCCGCCGCTGCTCCTCCTCGGACAACGAATGATCATTCCTGATAGAATCTAATGTCCGCAAGAACGCGTCTACTTCTGTATCCACTCCAGAAACGGGGGGAACCCAGCCTGATCCCGGGGATTCATGCCATTGCGTGATATGACTGCTCGCTCCGGTTAATGGCGTCAGCACTCCATCGCGGCTAGCTATATACTGTGCATCCAGCAGCGTCAACGCTGTCTCTTCGTTCTTCAGCACGTTGAAGTTCAGCACAACGACATTCGTTATACCTGCTGTCGCAACACCCGCTCCAACTTGAGTCGCTGCATAATGCAATACTCCGTCCTTCACTTCATATTGATGAAAGCCGACAACAGTGTTGCTGGCGTTCATCCATTCCGCTCCGTTGCCCCGCACTACCCGGGACTCATCCGCCGCAAAGAACGCCGGTTCAGCCGATGCTAGCTCTAGCACTTCCTCATCGAAGCTCAAACTGATCTGTGTACTGTACAGATGCTCCACATCTTCAGCCTTCACCGCTACGGATATAACACTTTGGCTTACTGGCGGCAGTACGACAGATTCTGCCGCAGCCGCCCCCGAAGCCAATGAGCAGAGCAACGCAGCAATAACGGCGACCGTCAGAATACGTAATCTTTTGCTCATCGAATTCACACTACAACCTCCTCGTATGTTGAGATTTTTAGTAATGCGACTAATTACCGGCTCGACTCACATTTCCTACTATTCCTTCACGGAACCCAGGGTGATTCCCGTAATAAAATATTTTTGCAGGAAAGGATACAACAAGAGCACCGGAATCATGCTTACGAATATTTTGGCTGAGTTTACCGTCTTGTTCGACAACTCAAGAAGTTTCTTGATCTCTTCCTCTGTCATAATCGTCCGATCGAGATTCACTTGAACAACAATTTGACTCAAATACGTTTGAAGAGGTTGTTTGTCGGGATTATGGATGAAAATCAAGCCATCGAAAAATGCGTTCCAATGCCCGACGATCGAGAATAAGGTTACTGTCGCCAAAGCCGGGAGTGATAGTGGCAAATACATACGAAATAGTGTATACCACGGCCCCGCACCATCTATTTCCATAGCTTCATCCAATTCTTTGGGCAAGCCCCGGAAGAAGTTCATGAGCAGGATCACACTGAATACAGGAACTGCTCCGGGAAGCACCAAGGACCATATAGAATCCAAAATACCGTAGCTCTTGATCGTCATATACAACGGAATCAAGCCGCCGCTGAATAACATTGTAAAGATAGTAAACCAAACATAAACGTTTCTCGACCTGAACTGCTTCGTGCTTCGGGATAACGGGTAGGCCATAAGAACAGTAATGATAAATTGTACGATACCGCCTAACAGTACGCGCTGAACGGAAACGCCGAAGGTTGTGAAGAACAACGCGTCATCGAAAACTGCCTGATAAGCTGTCAACGTAAAGCCGATCGGGAAGATCGTCACGAAACCGCTGGTCGCCGCCGTCTTATCGCTGAAGGAAAGAGCAATAAGATGCAGGATGGGGAACAAACTGGCAGCTGTCACAAGCAGTAATATTCCGACAATCAGAATGTCTCCTGCTTTTCTCTGTATTCCACTCCCATATACCATGATGTACCTCTCTCCCTCTATGTTTAAAAAATGCGATAGTTCGCGTATCTGGAAGCCAGCACATACGAAATAATGATTAATACGATGCTGACAATCGATTTCATCAACCCTACCGCTGTAGCCAATTCATACTGTGTTTCCAGTAAACCAATGCGGTACACATAGGTGTCGATAATATCGCCAGTTCTGTAAACTAAAGGATTATACAAATTGAGAATCTGTTCAAAGCCTGCATTTAAAATATTTTGCAAAGCCAGTGTTGCAACCAATACAATCATCGTTGCGATACCTGGCAATGTAATGAATTTCAGCTTCTGCCAGCGACTTGCTCCATCAATGTCCGCCGCCTCGTACAAGGATGGATTAATATTCGTCAAAGCCGCCAAAAATATAATTGCCGAAAAACCGAATTCTTTCCACACATCGCTGCCTACAACGATCCAACGAAACCAACTATTACTCCCCAGAAACATAACCGGGTCGATGCCCAAAAATTGAAGTGTTTGATTAAAAACCCCGTCCAGTGATAACAACTGAGCCAGGATCCCGCCCAGCAGCACCCAGGAAATGAAGTGAGGCAAGTAGACAATGGTCTGAATGGCTCTTTTCAATATCCGGATGCGCAATTCGTGCAACAACAGAGCGAAACAGACGGAAACGAACAAATTCGCGATGATTTTGCTGATTGCGATCACCAACGTATTACGCAACACCTCTTTGCTGTCCGGAATCTGGAACATATATTTAAAGTTTTCCAGTCCTACAAAGCTGGATTGCCAGAACCCTTTCATCGGATTGAAGTCCTGGAAGGCCATTATAATGCCGAACATCGGATAGACGCTGAACATAAGGAGCAATACGATGCCCGGTATTAGCATAATGTGATAATGTACAGATGCTTTCATATTCATAAAGCTACGACCCCATGATTTCGTTCACTTCATCCGTAATCATCTTTCCGCCCTGATCCATCCATTTCTTGACGAATTCATCGAAATAGTCGACCGGCTGGTTGCCAATGATGATCTGCAAGAACGCATCCAGTTCCAGCTTGCGAAGATTGACCCACCGCTTCTCCATTGTCGGCGTCGAACCATAGAATTCATTATACAGACGGTTATTGTTCGGCTCGTTGGCAAGCGCGCCCATCCCGTGGATTCGGGCAATTGCTTCTCCTCTGACCTCCGGATCATTCTGATTAATTTTCTCCGCAAGTTTGAGAACATTCTGTACATCTTCTTCATCCATACCGGTCAATTCCTCCACCGGTTTTCCATCCAGCGCCTTTATCAGATTTTTATGCATGAGGACACCCAAATCGGCTTTCCACAACGGCTGATCCAGCACCCAGCCGTTCCATGTCATACCCTTCTTGCCTTCGGCTTTGATATCCGCATAAGGGTCGTCCAATTCTTTGCCGAATCCCCTCTGATAATTCCATATTTTCACCAGCAGCTCGGGATGCTCATAGCCTTTGCGCACAACTGCAATTTCACGAGCCGGCGGTTCCTGCCCACCGTAATATTGTCCTTGCTCGTCTTTAATTGCATAGGCGCGCCAATCCGCTTTCGGATCCGCATTCAAGTTATCAGTAATTGGGAACCAGCCCGCCCACCACGCGGAGAAGAACGCTCCCGTCTTGCCGCTTGCTACCTTCTGACCGAATTGATCGTTTTTTGTTGTTGCAAATTCTTTGTCCAGCAAACCTTGAGCGTACATATGCCGCAAGCCTGCAAGCGCATCCTTCATGCTCGGCTGTACGGAACCATACGCGAGTTTGCCCGCATCGTCCTTGACCCACAGGAACGGTCTGCCGCCCAGTGCATAGGTAAGGTTCGCAAAGCCGAACATATTTTCCGCCATACCGGAATCCTCTTGGCCAACAATTCCCGTTGTGCCTTTATGCTTGTTAAACGCTTCCACAACCGTCTTCAATTCCGCTACATTCGACGGTTCCTTAAGTCCCAACTCATCGATCCAATCCTTGCGAAGCCAAGCAACCGAAGCTGCATTGTCCACATTGCCCATCGTACCAATCCCATAAAGTTTCCCATCGATGGTCAGCTGCTCCAGCATTTTCCCGCCATCTGTACCCAGAGTTTCTCGCAGTTCTGGACTGGCTAAGTTATTGTACTCCTCGGTTATCTCCTCGATCATTCCATCCTTCACAAGCTTCAGATAAGTGGCATAATCGACGTAGAATATATCAGGCAGGTCGTTGCTGGCAATCATCAGCTTGATCTTGTCGATATAAGCCTGATCCTTCTGACTCCATAGCCAGTTCAATTTCACATTCAACTCATCCTCGATTTGTTTGGTAAACCGGTTTTGCGTCAGCGTCTCGCCTGCAACATCGCCAAGCTCGGTATCGCCGACGCGAATTTTCTTCACCAGGTTCAACGTTGCGGTTTCGGCGAGCGGCTCGAAGGGATCTGCCTGCTGCTCCGAAGCAGACGTCTCAGGCTTGGATGTGGCCTCACCGGTATTCTGTGGTTTGTTACCTTGTCCATTACCGGAGCATGCCGTAATAAACAATAGAATAAGTGCCAGAGTCAAACTGAGAATCGTCCATCGTTTTGTGTTTAACATTCTTTCATCCCCTTATCATGTGGTCGTCTTAATAGGCCCTTCAACGAGCCTGATACAATCTTAGCATGGCCAACATCAGGGACAGGAGAGATTGATGTGTCCGGATTATACGATATTTTTTCCGATCACGCCGCCCCGGAACATTTAGCGACGTTTTTGCGCACAAAAAAACACCTCGAAGCAGCCAAGGTGCATTAAGGGTCTGGTCTGAGAAGAATTCTGTATTCCGTGGGGAGCATTCCCCTTTTCTCCCGAAACATTCTGCTAAAATACTTTTCGTCCGAAAATCCGCACTTCTCCGCAATCCAGTAAATGGGGTGGTTCGTCGTCGTTAACAAGTGTTCCGCTTGGCGAATACTCAACTCCTGCACGTAATTGACGAAGGGAATTCCGACAATCTCCTTAAAGCATCGGCTGAAATAGCTCCGGCTCATATTAAAAGTGCGACTCAAATCCGCTTGTTGAAGCTTGTCGCCGATATGATCGTGGATATAATCGATCGCCTTTATGATGGACTGCAGCACTTCTTCCGAATAAAGTGAGCTTCGCAGTCTAACAATAACCGATTGCTGAAGCTGAGTCATCCGCATTAGCAACGAGTTTGTATGCTCCGCTTGTGCGATTAATGATACCTCCTCCATCCCTTCCAGCCAAGGGAGACGCGCCTGCCATTGGGCGCATAATCCCTTGACTAACTCTCTTTGTTTGTGGAATGAGTCGTTGACCTCTTGAATTTGCTTGCAGAGCTGCTTGGCGGGCTCCGGTTGTAACATCCAGATCAGGCTGGACCAGCTTTGCTCAATCTCCTCCATCCGTCTCTCGACAGAAGGAGCACCTGATGCTTCCACCTTGCCTTGCCCCGTAGTTACGGAATTCTCGCTTCGAATCCTTGTTGCGATACGTGCCAGCAGCTCATTGACATCGTGGCTTTCCAATTGTGTCTTCACGATGTAATCGATCGCGCCAAGTCGCAGCGCTTCCTGAATATAGTCGAAATCCTGGTGACATGTGAGCACCACCACGCTCAGATGCGGGTATGCTTCTCGGACTTCTTGCATAAGTTCAAGCCCCGACTTACCCGGCATAGTAATGTCGGTGAACAAGATATCCACGGCATTCTCGCTTAGAAATTGAAGGGCCTTTTCCGCATTTTGCGCCTCGCCCACAATATCGAAGCCGAAGGCGGTCCAAGGCAACGCCACAAGCAGTCCCTTCCTCACCAAGCTCTCGTCATCCACGATTAGTGTCTTGATCATCCAGCTTACTCCCTTCTATTATTTCTGTCAGATGCAAGGTGATGACTGTCCCGACTCCAAGTCGACTTTGGATATCGATCCTCCCTTTATCCCCGTAATAAAGCTCCACCATCTTCTTCACATAACGAAGGCCGATGCCAAGACCCGCTTTTCTTGAAGCTTGTTCATCATCCATCAACCGTTCCAACTGCTCCTCCGTCATCCCCTCTCCATCGTCCTGCACGCGAAGCAGGATGCCTTGATTGGAGGAAGTTTCCACCGTCACCATGATTCGTCCTTCATCATGACTCAACCCGTGGTACAAAGCATTCTCAACGAGAGGCTGGAGGACGAACCTTGGCAGAGGGACTTCTAATGTATCCTCGTCAGCATGAATCTCCACTATAAATTCATGGTCGTATCGAATCTTCTGCAGATTCACATAGTCCTGCAAGGCATTCAGTTCATCCTTTACCTTCACAATAATGCTGGTTTTACCAAGATTATAATGAAGCACACGGGTGAAGATAGCGACCAACCGGGCAATGTCCGCTTGTCCGTGTATCCTTGCGAGCGACTGGATCGTATTTAAAGTATTATGCAAAAAATGAGGATTGATCTGCACCAGCAACTTCTCGACTTCAAGCTGCCCCCTTCGCTTCTCCTTCATCTCGACCTCTCGGATGAGTTCCCATATCCTGGCACGCATTTCGTGAAAATTCCGAATCAGTACATCAAACTCTTGCAAATTGGTACGAAAAGCGCTTCCGCCAAATTGATGATGTCCCATCGACGTAATCTCCTTATTAATCTGCTTCAAAGGACGACTCACCATTTTCCAGATCAACCATGCCAACGTAACCGTTACCACAATGGACAATGAGGACACCAGAATGAACTGTATCAGCCATTTATTGATTTCCCGTTGGTATTCCGGCAACGGCACCAGCGCATGAATACTCCATCCTCGACGATTTTCCGAAGAAAACACTCGATAACCTGGGGGGCTTGAAATCTTTCCTTTATCCGTAACTTCTGCACGATATTGTGCTGGCAATGTATTATATATGATACGACCGTCCGGTGTGGTGATCAAATGGGATATATTCATCCCAAAACGCTGCTGGGAAAGGACGGAATGAAAACTGTCCAGCTTGGATTCCAAATAAATATAAACAACGACATCTTTTTGTACATCCTCCAAACGTCGAGCGAGCGACACAACCAACTCCCCTTCCGAGTCCGCCGAAATGGATGGATGCGGCCCATAATACATAAGACGGTTAGCCGGGAATAATACAGGGAGGTTATTCAGTAATAGCTGGTCATCTACCACGGTGTTCGAAAACCAAATCTTCTGCTCACGATCAGGCAAATAAAATAACATGACGCCTAACGAGGGGTTCGAGTAACTGATATTATTCATCCACCTGTTGATGTCCATCGTCATCTTCGTTTTTTCATATTCATTCGTAAGTCCCATAAAATCAACGACATTCTGCCCGATTCCCCCGTTATTGGAAAGAAGTTGCGAAGTATTCTCAAGATTCGCCAAAATTTTCTCAAGCGCTGCCCGCTCGCCGGCCACGACTTGTTGGATATCCTTTTCCACCTTATCAACCTGAACTTTGTACATCCAATAGTAAGAGATATATCCGGTAAGTACAATCGGAAGGAAGGCGGCAATGAATAACAGGATGGCTAACCTGCCCTTTAAAGTATTTGGCCAAATCAGGCTTATCCATTTCCTCCTCATATGATCGTCCATTGCTTGCCTCCACAATCAGAATACAATTCTCAAAGGTCGCACTCATCTCAAGATTTTGTTTGATTTAATGCCATATTTCGTCGATAGGATGTCGGGGGAATTCCGAAATGCCTGGTAAAAGACTTGCCGAAATGAGAGACGTCTTCGAAGCCGATACTGTTGGCAATGGTTTGCACGGGCAGAAGAGTACCGTTTAGCAGTAACGCCGCTTTCTCCAATCGAAAACGCTGCAAAAACTCATACGGCGATATCCCCACATGGCTGCTAAAAAGCTTCGTAAAGTACGATCTTTCCAAACCGACATAACGGGCGATTAACGAAACGGTAAGCGGTCTGTGGTAATTTTCTTTGATAAAGGCGACTGCAGCCTTAACATATGCTGCTTTGCTATGCCCTGATGGTTCCTTGCTCGAAGACAAGCGGTATGATTCGCTATTGTGGCTATACATGGACAGCAGTTGCCATAATAAACCGTAAATATGGGCTTCGGAAGCAGCATCGTCGACTTCCGAAACTTTCAACATCAACGATTCGAATTTTCCATTCAGTTGTTCCGATTCTTCTGGGGCATGTACAGAGGATTGCACGACAAAAGATGTATCGGGCAGCAAATCGGCAACCGGCTTGCCGCTAAAGCCAATCCAGTAATAAACCCACGGATCTTGCTCGTCCGCACGGTATGACGCTGGCCTGTTCGGCGCAATGCAAAAGCTGTCTCCCTTATTCAAGCTGAATTGATGATCATCTGTACGAAATATCCCGGAGCCGCCGACGATATAATGCAGCAAGTAATGATCCCGCATCGCCGGACCGTAAGAATGGGATGGTTGGCAATTTTCCCTGCCGCAATAGTACAGTCTTAAATCCGTATTCAGATGGTTACTCATAAAATATTCTGCAAACCCCAATGCCATACCCCCTAACTTCACACAAATATACCTTCTTCAAAACGAAATGTCCACACAAATATCCATAACGATAACACAAATACACCTATTATCAAACCACTTTGCAGGCGTATACTAAGTTTGAATTCAACAATGATAGAAGGAGATCAGGCCATGACACTTATAAAAAATGGAATACATTCTTATCGCTTGAACTTGAGTTCAACTCATTCACCTTTTCATTCATCCATGCGAATCGAGCGGGAATCCGAGCACGTCGAAATTATTCATCTCATCCTGGAATCGGACAAGCCTGCCGTTCCGCCCGTATGTAAGATCGAGTGGACATTGCCCATTGTCGATATTCAAGGTTTGTGGCATCCGACCGCCTCTAAGAACAAAGGGTTGCCACCCGTTTGGGGTTCGACGTTCGAATCTAAGTCGACTTCCTCCGCACCGATTGTCAGTTTGTTTAACGCCAAGGGAACGAATCGATTGACGATGGCATGCTCGGACGTGCTCAACGTGATTCGTTATCACGCAGGCATACATGAGGAAGACTCTACTTTTCGCTGCTACTTTTCCTTCTTTGACACGCCAACAACCCCGATCTCACGTTATGAAGCTCAACTGCGGATCGACAAAAGGGAAATTCCATATTATGATTCCATACAAGACGCTAGCCAATGGTATGAAACGTATGAGATCAATACGCCAATTCAAGTGCCTTCAGAAGCTCTGGAACCTATGTACTCGTCCTGGTACAGCTTTCATCAACAATTTACTCCTGCAGCTATCGAAGAACAATGCCTTCTGGCTCGAGAGCTGGGCTGCAAAGCCGTCATCGTAGATGATGGATGGCAAACGTCCGACAATGCAAGAGGTTATGCCTATTGCGGCGATTGGGAAGTCGCCGTCGACAAAATACAGGACATGGCCGAACACGTTAAGCGGGTACACGCGCTTGGCCTTAAATACATCCTGTGGTATTCCGTTCCGTTCGTCGGTCGTAACAGCAACGCTTGGAGCAGATATGAGAACAAGCTATTGTCCCACAATGATGGCTTAAGAACAGGCATACTCGATCCGCGATACCCGGAAGTTCGCAATTACATCATTAACACTTATGAACAAGCCATGAGAGAGTGGGATTTGGATGGGTTTAAGCTGGATTTCGTCGATAGTTTCTACCAGCCTACGGAGGAGAATCCCAATAATGATCCCGGACGTGACGATGTATCGGTTCCGCAAGCGGTGGACTTATTACTCAGTGAAGTTATCAACCGTCTTCAAGCTATCAAGCCTGAAGTCATGATAGAGTTCCGTCAAAGTTATATCAGTCCGATTATGCGCAAATACGGCAATATGTTTCGTGCGGCGGATTGTCCGAATGACGTTGTCCAAAATCGTATTTCGACGGTCGACATTCGTCTGTTGTGCGGTAACACCGCCGTCCATTCCGATATGGTCATGTGGAACGCGCAAGAGCCTGTCGAAAGCGCTGCCCTGCAATTAATCAATATCTTGTTCAGCGTACCGCAAATTTCTGTCCGTCTGGATAAATTGCCGCCTGACCACCTTGCCATGCTTAAATCCTGGTTGGCCTTCTGGCGCGAACACCGCGATGTCCTGATGCATGGCCGATTTATGCCTCATAATCCAGAGCTTATGTATCCGCTTATTGAGGCAAGCAATGAGAGCAAATATATTGCTGCGGTGTATATGGATACGGTTGTCACGCTTGTTAGCAGGCTGCAATCCCAACAAATCATCATAGTAAATGGAACACATACTGACCGATTAATCATTGATATCGTAGAAGACATCGGTAAACGATCCGTGGCCGTGTATAATTGTCAAGGACAGCAGGTCAATTCACAAACCATTGACGGTACATGCGAACTGTTAGCGTTGGAGGTCCCTCCTTCCGGATACATTTACTTTTCATCATAAAGTGACTCTTTTGTAATCTCTAAGCGCGTCACCACGAAGAAGCGGGAAGCTGTTGATGACAGTTCCCGCTTCGATTAATTACACCTTCTATTTGATTTGCTCATTGCTCTCCCGTATTCGTCCCGACTACCGATGTCGATGGTATTGGCAGCTTGCAGCCGCGGCAACAATTCGAACAACAATACCAGTTCGAATCCTCCGTCAAGCGCGAGTAACCCGGGAAATTCAGGAAATACGGGCGAGGCGGATTCGTCTTCCGGGAAATTAACGGATAAAGACGTCACCTACACAATTGCATTGACGGAAGCCGCGCTTCAGCCCATGAGGCTCGATTCTCCATCCCTTCAAGTGATTTATGAGAAGACGGGAATTAAATTGAAACTGATGCCGATTCCAGAGAAAGATTATGCAACCAAGATGAACACGCTGATGGCGAGTGGACAGCTGCCTGATTTCTTCGATGTATGGGGAGCATCCTGTCTGTGTGTGGGACGGTACTGGAGAGCCGGATCAATACGATTCCTCCATTGCTTGGGAAAGCGACTCTTGGAGAACTGCGCCTCTGGTGCAATGAGACAATTCGAAGCCGTAACCGTCTTGTTCAATACAAGTTTGTTCTCTGTCCATTCGTTCCATGCTGCAATGGCGTCTCCCAAACTCTTAAGCATATGTTCCGCAACTTCCAGCACTTCACTTTCCGACAGCGATGTCAAATTGACGACGAATATATATTCAAGTAATCCTTGTTCAGCGGATCAACTGCTGGAAGCATGACCTTTCCACGGCAACCGTCAGAGCTTCCTCATAAAACGAAGACCGAACATATGCTGCCGGTCGTTATGAGGTGAGAGGTTTTCTATGAGGGCAGCGGAGTTCTGGAGATTAACAGTCAGATTCCCTAGTTACAAGCACAACTTTCCCAGCATGCCGATCCTCATACACCGGAGAGTTCTTCCGTGTTGCTCTTCCAAGGGTTTCAAACGTTTCATAGCCTTCGCCAAAACCACCGAGGCTCGGCTCTCTCTTGTCCGTTTCGGGTCTTGTTGACGATGCAGCAGGGTTCACTTCATGTTACGGTATGCTGGTTGATCGCACTCCTAGCGGAGTTACTTTGTCACAGGGCTTCAATCTTAGAATCTCCATCAGTTGCCTGTCAGCTACGAGGCGACTTGGCCTTTCCTCGTCCGGACTTCCACCGGCTAGTTGTGCCTAGCTTGGCCAGGCGCGCAAACAATGAAAAAGCCGCAATGCGGCATTTTCATCTAGACAGGCTATTCTAAACTAATTGGAACAATTGGTACAACCGATACAACGCTACAGCCGTCTCCGCTCTCGTCACCGCCGAGGCCGGATGCAATTGGCCGTTGTAGCCTTGGAAAATACCCGCTTCCAGCAAGCGCAGTACCGAGTTCTGTGCATATGCCGCGAGCTGAGAGGCATCGTGAAACTGCGACAAGCTCGCGGTCTCAGTCTTCTTCACCTTTAAGCTCGCAACAGACATTGCCTTATCGATCATCGTCATCAGTTCCTGACGTGACACATGAGCTTGCGGATCGAATCGGTTATCGCCTCTGCCAAAGACGATGCCCAGCGCGCGGGCAGTATGAACGGCTTCTTCGTAATAGACTCCGCCTGGCACGTCTGCGAAGCTTGCGGCTGATGGCTGCGCCGACAGATCGAGCAACCGCATGATCAGTATAATCGCGTCCGCCCGGGTAATCTCCCGTCCGGGTGCGAACGAATTCGCGCTTATCCCCTGAATGGCTCCTTTGGAAGCCAGCGTTTCGATCGCTTGACGGGCCCAATCGAACCGGACCAAGTCACCAAACGTCTTCGTAACGGAAACTACCGCATAGCGGCTGAAGTGGCGTGTTGTAAACATGATGGACTCCGATGCAGCATCATATCTGCCACTTACAATTGGTTGTATAGCGCCGTCATCCGCCAAATGCCATATCGTCAACCTCTCCAGATGCGCGCTTTCTACTTCGGAAGGCTGATAAGGAATCCGAATCATGACCGGACTGTGATCATTGCTCCACTCTACGGGCACGCCGTCAACCGATGCAGTCAGCTCAATAACCGGGCGGTTGCCTGCAAGTGCCTTCATCCCGGCGCTTGCGCCTGTCAGATCGCCCTCCCCGATCGTGATGATAATTTCTTTTGCACCCGCTCCCGCCTGCCGACTTGTAAATATATTGCCTGGCAGTATCAGTTGTCCGAACGGAGTGGACAACTCAATCCTCAACTTATCGTGTTTTGTCAAATAAGTTGCCGGAATACGCAGAACGCTCGACCGTACCCCCTCCTGGGGCTTGATCTCGAAATGAATCGTCCGATAGCCATCCGTATTGGGCGATGCGCCGGAAATCGCCTGTTCCAACTGTTCGGCGGTCAGCTCCAGCTGATTCTCCTTGTCTGTTGAAGGAAAGACGACCGCATCAGCACTTCCGTTACCTGATCCGTTAGATGGAATTGGATCCGTAACCGAAAGCGAAATATCCGTACTCAGGTCTTCGTATACTGCGCGAATCACGGTTACGCCTTTATTTACGCCAGTTATCTTGCCGTTATCATCAATGGTTGCAATCGAGGAATGATCGCTTGACCAGTTTAAATGTATGCCTGTCATCGGCTCGTTGTATTGATCGTAAATAGTTGCAGTAACCGTATGGCTTTGTCCCTTGTTTAGCGCCAATGATGAAATGGACGGTTCAATTAATGTAGGAATGAGCGGATCGTTGCCACCCGGCTCCGGAAGTAACTGGGTGACAACAACATTGTCGAAATATGCCTTCTGAAAATGGGTATACACCCCTAGCTTTCCGGCATGAAACGAACTGTCCGTCGCGGAAGCAAGAAGCTCCCCATTTACATAAGATTGCAACGAATTTCCGTTCACTTCAAAACGGAATGCATGATACGATTCTTCAGATAGTGCCGTCATCTCTGATGAAGATGCCAGAATCGTCTCCTCATTGTTCTCCAGCTTGACGATGTATACCTTTTTGTTGTCGTGCTTCATGGCGTAGTAATTTCCGTTGTCTACGAACCGGGCGAGCAGTCCAATTCTGCCATTCCATGTGTCAACTTTCACCTCGGCCTCCACGCTATAATTAGACCAGTTGTCGGATCCGACAAGTGACTTTACTCCCCCTTTGTCAGCACTTTCCGACATGTACACTTTAGTTTCCCCATCTGTGACGACAGAAAAGGTACCCCAGCCATGATTAACCGCCCAATCATTTGCATGCCCATCATCAAAGTTTTCAGACATTAGAACGCTGTTCGTCGTCCCAACCGCCTCATTGCTTGCATCCGATAGACGGTTTCCCGGATCGGATGCTTTGACTGTATACCGGTATGTCGTGCCGAGCGTCAGACCCGTATCCTTAAAATTCAGGACATCACCGTTAACCGTAGCGATTTCCTGTCCATTGCGATAAATTTTGTAACCGGAAACGCCCGTCTCGTCTGATGAAGCGTCCCAGGAAAGGGCAATTTCGTAGGAAGAGAGCGCAGTTGCCGTCAAGTTCATAGGAATCGTTGGCGCTGAATGGTCTTCAATGTCATTGTAGACCAGCTCAAAAGAAAAACCTTTGTCTGTATCGAGTTGGACAGTAATGTCGTTCCCCGTAACCGAAACGGGAATCTCCTGCAATCTGACCCCATTAAGTGCTAGCTTATAAGCTTTGTATGCCCCAGGTGTTCTTGTCGTCTTCAACTTAATATCTGCTGTGCCATACTTAGCAAGCGTCGGTAACGTTCCGCGATGATAATAGGTCTTACCGTCAACCGTTTCTTCATATTCACCCGTTGCTGCAGCGTCTGTTGTATAAATGATCAGCATTCTTTCACTCTCATCCAGCGGTTCGTTATCTAATGAGGCTGCAGATAAGGTTCCTTTAGGCATATTGGCAGACATCGTAACAGGCCCAAGTTCATAGCTGTTGTCATTTAACGTCCCTGCCGCGGCCACCACATAAGGAGTATTAATAAAATAGGTGTTCAAGTTTAGGTCAAAAAGGAGTTCTCCCGTATCGGAAACCAGCTTATTATTATTTAAGTCAGCTAGCATACTGGTTTTAAGACCGTCATCATCAATTGCATTAATAAATGTCTCCGCCACTTCCTTCAACGACATACTTTCCGTAATCGTAATCTTATTAGCAGCTGGAAGATCACCTCTTGCAATTTGCTCATCTGTAAGATCGGGCGTAATCTTATAGATGGCGTAAGGCTCGCCAGGCTTATCCGCGTAGACCGTTACCATCTTGAATAGATGCGGGATGTACATGCGATTCCTTTCGGGATACTCACTTTCTGTAGCGGAAGCATGGGTCTTCACATAGGTTTTATCTCTCACAATTACAAATTTAGCATCAGCAGGCGTGAGGTGGGCTTGTCGGAATACAAGTGTACCTTGGTACTCGGACATGGTTCCAAGCACATCAGTTAAAGTATCAAAGGAAGTAACTCCACCAAGCGGGGTTTCAATTATTGCCTCTCTGACCTGAGTCACATAATGAAACCGATTAAGCATATCCCATCCCTGGTAAGCACCAGCTGCTGCCGTCATCAAGCCAATGTCATCCCGGCCTTTGCTCGGAAACTCATGATTAAATTCTGTTAAGGCAAAAGGTTTGTTATGCAACTGTCCCAAGGAAAGACCTGGTATATAATTTTTGAAAATAAATGATCCATGCTGTGACACGTAATTCTCGCTTGATTCAGGTGCAAAGATCATACTGTAGCGGGGGTGTGTAAACGGATTGTATTCAAAAGAAGCACCTCTGCCGTCGACAAGACCGTTATAAAGATGCGTTTCATGAATATCGGCCAGTGTACGATAGTAATTCGCCAAAGAATCATTGATATAATTAATACCGCCAATCGGTGCCTTTACGCCAATCGTATCCTTGAGATACGACTTCATTTCACCATAGGTAGCAAACTGCTTCTCTGTGAAATATTCGGCAAGATCATCTTTAATTGTTGAAGGCGCTTCCCAAAAATTATTCGGAAACGTTGTAATTACCGGTTTTCCCTTACTGTCCAAGAAATTATTGAAATCAGCGATTACCCAAGCTTTAAAGTTCGGGTTGGAGTAATTGCCATTGAAAAGAATCACTTCGTTTATAGGAGACACGCCCATGAATTGAGGATCATCCTTCAAGGCAAGACCGGTATACGGATTTACATGATTAAAGAGCTGCTCGGCAAAAGACCGCCAGATCTCTTGTCCTTCTGGAAGCAGTGTAGCCAAGAACGAAGATGAGGTCGAGCCATATTCACTTTCACCCAGGCTAGGTATATTTCTGAAATCTGCAAAGGCCATGATGTCAATATCAATATAAACACCGCGTGACTTCAGCAATGCATTAAAATAATCAAAATTATCAAGCTTATTCGCATTCAAGGTTACTGTGGTAGAAGTGAGAGGATTCATAAGTCCCCGTGCCCACTCCTGATTTTGGTCTACGGACGAATAACGAATTACATTATAGCCCATCGCGGCAATCCGATCTGCCATGATGACCATTTCCTCTTTGGTTGGATCAACAGAATAGCTGCCATTCAGATTGCCCCCATAAAACTTTACTTTTCTACCGGGATCATTTTCAAAATAATAATCACCATCGGCATCAATTTTCACGAAACCATGCGTACCTGCCGGCTCAGGATTTAAAAAGGATAAATCCATGGCACTTCCCGGGGCAACAGCCATGGTTGTATCAATGGGACGCCAGTTGGTATTTGCTACAATGGGGGCTGCACTGACTGCTGGTTCATAGTATGTTGTGCCGAAAATTGGAAGTAACACAGCAGCAACCATGAGCTTTGCAAGCTTTGGCATCATCTTTTTTCTCATCTTTCATTCCTCCTGCTCTCGTTTAAGATCTCTTCCATACCTAATCCACCGGAAAACACTTGTCGGGTAAAGGGACTGGCACGGTGCCGATCTACCCGTTTCCAGTCCCTCCCCATACCTTTAAACAATCACTTGGAAAGGAATGCGTCGATCTGTTTCTGCAATTCTTCCTTAATCTTGTCCAGACCTGCAGCTTTCATCTGCTTCGCCAGCTCTGCTTGCCCCTTCTCCAAATCCTCCACAAGACCATACTCCAGCGGCACTGCGTAACGTTGCATAACATTACCGACGTTAGCGACTTCGTTCGTTACAGAAGTTTTATCGAATACGAATGTTTCCAGATCGAAGTGATAGACTTCTTCAGCCCATTTCTTCTC
Source organism: Paenibacillus sp. MY03 (assembly GCF_002165585.1). NCBI lineage: Bacteria > Bacillati > Bacillota > Bacilli > Caryophanales > Paenibacillaceae > Paenibacillus > Paenibacillus sp. MY03. The sequence goes on from NZ_MXQD01000004.1 coordinate 558,882, forward strand.
AATATCCTGAGCTTCCTGCGGGTATTCCTCATTAAATCGGGTCAGAGGCGAAACGAATCCCCAACTCGAGAATCCGCCAAAGTTCCCGCTTCTTTCGGCCGCTCTGAGCTTCGTATCGCCAACTGGTTCGAAGTGGGTGCCCGGAATTCCGTTCAGAATCAGATCATGAAGTTCTTGGTCGTTCTGTAACAGATCCATCACCATGAGCGCACGTTCCGGATTTTGGGATCGGGCATGAACAGCCATTCCGTTCTGGGTGGAGATCGCAGCGGTTTTCTTGCTATTCGGCGTCAAGTCGGCGAGTGCGATTTGGAACTCGGGTTTCTCACGGCGAACAACAGCCATGTCCCCTCCTAAAGCCGTCACATTTGAAACTCTTACCGCGGTTTTGCCTGCTTTAAAGTCATCCGCCACGTTAGGTTTGTCGGTTAACACATTTCTCGACCAAGCGCCGCTATCCGCCAGGTCCTTGTAGTATACAAGCATGTCCTTAAATTGCTGTGTTTCGTAAACATTGAAGATTTGGCCGCTCGGATCATCAATTTTATAGGCTAGGGGAAATTCCGAAAATATTTTCCAATTATTTTGCTGACGAAGAAATAAATTGTCAAATTCATGTGCAGTCAATGCAGCCTGATTGAACGGTACGATGCCTTTCTCATTTGCCGCAATCGCCTTCATATACGCAGCAAGCGACTCCATGCTGTCGATGGGAGCCAGATTATATTTCTGACGCAAGTCCTCGCGGTACATGATCAGCGTATTCATAAATTCCTTTTGGTTGTTATAAGGGATCATGTAGACTTTGCCGTTTACCCGCGCCTGATCCCACTTCACACTAGGCATCGCTTCCCAAGTCAGCGGAGCGTAAGTAGACAATAGCTCCTCTGTCAGTTCTAGGAAGCCGCCTTTCGCAGCCTGGCTGTCATAGTAAGCCCAATTCGCGGTATAAATCATGTCAAAATCCTCACCCGCCGCGAATTTCAACGGATATTTCTGAGTATAATCGGACCAGTCCAGGAATTCTGCTTCAAGCGTCGCATTCACTTTCTCTTTCAGCTTTTTATTAATTTCCTCGAACACCAGCTCATAGTCGACAGGTTTACCACCTATAAACACGGCTTTCAGCTTTACTTCTTCGGAAGTATCGATCTTCGATTCCGCGCCTGAGTCGGTTGCGGTCTCGCTGCTCGATATCGGACTGTTCTCGGGCGAACTCCCTTTGCTGCTACAGCCAGCGATCACCAAGCTGATGACCATCAAACACGTTAACACCAAATTCCAATAAGCTCTCTTTTTTGATTCCTTAATCATCTTGCACCCTCCTAAGATTGAATTCATATAATTGATAAATCAGGTTGCCCTGAAATTATCCCTTCACCGCACCAACCGTCAGGCCCTTCACAAAGTATTTCTGAATGAAGGGATAAGCGAACAGAATTGGACCGCAGGCCACGACCGTCATAGCCATCTTCAGGTTTTCTCCTGGAATGTCAACCGTTAAAATAGCGCCTGATTCCATCATTGCTTTGCGCACACCTTCCAGATTGCCAAGCAAACGGTAGAGATAATATTGGAGCGGCATTAAATTATCTTCGGAGATGTACAGCAATGCCATGTACCAGTCATTCCAATAACCGAGCGCAAGGAACAGGCCGATCGTAGCTAGCGCTGGTTTGGATAGCGGCAATATCAGACTTATGAAAATCCGAAAATCTCCTGCGCCGTCTATTTTGGCCGATTCGTTAATTTCATTGGGAATGCCGCTGATGAACGCCCTCATTACCAGAATATAGAACACATTCATCATCGTCGGCAGAATCAACACAGCGAGCGTATTCTTCAGATGCAGATAATTGACGATCAATAAGTACCACGGAACAAGACCCCCACTAAACAACGTTGTGAAGAAAAAGTAGAAGGCGAAGTGGTTCCGCCACTTGAAGTCTTTGCGGCTCAACGCGTACGCTGTCATCGCGGTCAAGATCAACCCGGCACTCGTTCCGAGAACAGTTACTGTAATCGTTACGCCATAAGCCCTGAGCATTTCCTCCGGATACTCGAAGATCATTCGATAAGCTTCCAGCGAGAATACTTGAGGGATCAATGAGTATCCGTTCATTAGGATCTCATTCTCGTCGGTCAGCGAGGATGACAGGACGAATATGAACGGTATGACGCACAAGATAGCCAGGCAAGTAATCAAGATATAACCAATGGTAGCCAGCAGGATACGATCTTTCTGTATGCCCCTGTGCAAGACTTTATTTCTCACTCCACTCTCCCCCTCTAGAATAATGCGCGATCCTTATCGTATTTGCGAACGGCATAATTGGCGAACAGAATCGTCACAAAGCACAGAATCGATTGATAGACCCCCGCCGCTGCCGACATTCCGATCTCATTTGTATTCATAAGCGCACGGAATACATACGTATCAATGACATCTGTTGCCGAGAACAAGACGCCATTGTTGCCAATCAAATTGTAGAACATGCCGAAGTCTCCTCGGAACATGTTGCCGATCGCTAAGAGCACCAGTATCGTTACTGTAGGGTACAAGCTTGGAATCGTGATCTTCCATATTCGTTGGAATACGTTCGCCCCGTCAATTTCAGCTGCTTCGTACATCTCTGTGTCTATGCTGGTAATCGCAGCAAGGTACATAACCGTACCATATCCGAGATACTTCCAGGTATTAAAGAACAACAGAATATAAGGCCAATAGATAGGTGTGTTATAAATATCGATTGGCGCTACGCCGAACATACCCAATATGTTGTTCAGCGTGCCGACATCGTAGCTAAGCAAATTGTAGGCAATCGCGCCAACGATGACCCAAGAGATGAAATAGGGCAAGAACAAAGCCGATTGCATGATTTTACGGAACCACTTGCCTCCCACCTCGAACAATAGGACCGCCGTCAAAATCTGAAATGAGGTGCCAACTACAATGAAGCCCAAATTGTACAATCCCGTGTTGCGCGTTACTCGCCAGGCATCGCCTGATTCGAAGAAAAAGGTAAAGTTATCGAAGCCTACCCATGGACTTCCGAATACGCCGCCCATGTAATCGAATCTCGAAAATGCAATGATAATTCCGAGCATAGGGATGTAGGAAAATAGTAAAAACAACACCGTACTTGGCGTCAGCATCAAAAGTAGGGAGCGATGCCTTTTGAAATCCTTTAGAAAGGAGCTCCTTCTTTTCGTCATGATTCTCTCCTTCTCCCTTTCTAATATATGTATAAATTTTCGGGTCACGATCCTTCTCAGTAGCTTCAATTCCTACTGAGTGATTCACCAGTGATCCTTTGCACTTTTGCTCCCTCGCTTTCTAATGAAAGTACCTTCCCATAGAAGAGAAGGCCCGTTCTTGATACTCTTAATTATAGGCAGCAGGGAGCGCTTGGCGTAATTAAGCAAAACAACTAAAAGTAATACGAATTCCACGATAGTATGCTAAATCTTTTTATTTTTGCGGTACTCTCCCGGAGTCATCCCCATCGCTTGCTTGAATTGCCGATTGAAATAGATGACATTCTTGTAGCCGATACGCTCTGCAATTTCGTATACTTTATGATAGGGATCGTCTAACAGCCGGCAAGCGCGGCGCATGCGAACTTCATTCAGGTAATCGCTGAAAGCCATATTGGTCTCCAACTTGAATAAGTGGCCTAAGTAATTTGGAGTAAAACCGAAGTGAGAGGCCGTCCCTTTTAGTGTCACTTTGTTTTCCAGATAAGTTTCCACATAACTCATAATGTCCAAGATCAGCTTGCGATCTTGATTCTCACGCTTGGCGAACAACAGTTCGGACAATTCAAATAAACGCCTTCTCAGCCACGACATCGTATCCTGAATCGTATCAAATTTGAATAATATCATAGGGTTATGGGATTCCCAGTTCAGAAGCTCGTAAAGATTCTCGTCCATTCGTTGCAGATCGCCGTGCAGCTTGGAGGTCATTCGCAGAATCAGATCATAAGCTTCGCTTCTGCGGAGCGGCATCCCCTCCTGATGGAAGAGACTGTTCAAACAATCGTCAATTCGCACAAGATCGTATTGAAGCATCGCGTGCAGCATCTCGTCGATAAGCGGTTCGGTCGCGAGAGAAGTCTGCGGAATGGAGTTTCTGGAAGGAATATCGCGGATCACTTTGTTCTTCCCGAGCATCCACTTGATGTCGAGAGCCGTCTCCGCTTGCAGGTACGAGGCCTGCAGCTCGTCCATAGTATACGCATGCGCCCCTATCCCGATTGTGATCGTGAAGGGGAAGGATTGATTAAATATCCGCACCAAATCTTGCAACTGATCGTAGCAAGACTCCCTGCTGGCGAACGAGATGAGCGTGAATCGATGGTCGCTGCCGGTCAACAAGACGCCTTGGTCCGAATCGTCAACCTGATTCTTGACGAATGCCTCGACATCGCGGACCATTCTCCTCCGAAGCTCCGGCGAAAGGTCTTCCGTATGCCGTTCGAGATCATCCGCTTCAATCATCGCGATCGATACGCCACGATGCAAGTGCCGCTCAAGAAGTTCGCCCGCTTGCTCGTTCGAGCCCTCTGCGTACATTCCTCTTAGCCACCGGTGCAGTCGCTCCCTCTGAACTATCGATAATGCTTCGAAAGCAGCATATTGATTGCTTCGCTCGCGCCTTACCTTCTCGAATAAACCTTCGATCGTCTCTGCCAATTCATCGTCGTCTACGGGCTTAAGCAAATAGTTGTAAGCATGGAGTCTGATCGCGTCTTTGGCATAAGCAAAGTCGTCATGCCCGCTTATGAACACGATATGAACATCCGGGTTAAAGGCCTTAGCTCTATTGGCAAATTCCATACCGGACATAATCGGCATGCGAATGTCGGTCAGGATCACGTCGATATGCTCGGATTTCCATCATTTTAAGCGCATCGAATCCGCTTCTTACCGCTCCGGCAATCCTTAATGAATTATAATTTCCGCCTGCTACCCTTACGCGCAGCCATTCCAGATCAATCGCTTCGTCATCAACGAGCAGCACTGTAATCTCCATATTTCTCCCCTCCTGCATCGCTCATCTCGTAACGATCCTCTGCTCCTCCCTCTTCGTTCTCCGAACGAAGAGGGAGGAGCAGCCTCACGGTCGTACCGCCTCCGTAGATGCTGTGAATGGTGACGCCGAATTCGTTTCCGTATTTGAGCTTGATGCGTTCTTCGACGTTTTTGAGACCATATGCGTTGGATTGAGCAGCACTGTTGCGTACCTGCTCCAATCGTTCCTTCTTCATCCCGATTCCTGTGTCGATCACCTTTATTTCGAGCTTCCCTTCGAAGGCTGCCGCCGTAATGCGAATCGCAATCGTTTGTCCGAACCAGGCATGTTTGAAGCAATTTTCGACAAAGGGTTGAACGATTAATTTGATAACCTTCATCTCTTTCAGCGTCGGCTCCATCTCGATATAAACCTGAAAGGCATCATCGTATTTGACTTTCTGAATGGCCAGGTAAGCTTTCACTTGTTCAAGCTCCTTCCCGAGGGGAATAAGCACTTGTCCTCCATTCAATGTGAGCCTGTAAAAAGACGACAGCCGCTTAACCATCTCCGTCACCTGGTTCGTCTTGCCCAGGTTGCTCAAGCTGCTGATTGTCGAAAGCGTATTGTAAAGAAAATGGGGATTGATTTGGGCTTGCAACGCTGCCAGCTCCGCTTGTTTCTTCAGCATGCCTTGCCTGTATACATCTTTGATTAATGTCTGAATGCTCGAAGCCAAGACGTTAAAAGAAAGGGAAATGATCACGAATTCGTCATTACCCCTTACGTCTATTCTTCGGCTCAGGTCGCCGTCTTGAATCGCGCGAGCTTGGGAAACGATGCGTTTCATCCTGCTTCTCGATAATTCGGCGACGGCGAAACCGACGGCTCCCATCGCTACGAAACAGGCTGCGCATATCCATCCGATGATCCATTGCAGCCGGCTCGCATCTTGATTAAGATAGCTGTACGGGACCTGAATCTCGATCGTGTATGGCGTATTTCCCACATCTTCGCGCAAATCCAACAAGGCAGTCTTATCTCCGGACAAGGGACGAAGGCTATTCCCGTCCAGTCCGAACAGCGATTGCCCGCTAGTCCGGTCAAAGAAATACATTTGCATGCCGCTATCTCCCGAATATGCGGATACGTTGCCAAGGAGACTGTTTATTCCGACAGTGAATTGAATGTATCCGATGACGGTCTTGTAATCAGAATAAGAGACGAGCTTGCGGAAGTGCGAGATGTTGTTTAACTCTCGGTCCGAACCAACTTGCAGCCAAAGATTGTCCTCGTTGGCAGCCTCGAGGGAACGAAACCACTCCTCATTCTGCAATGCCGAGAACTGCAGCAGGAAATATTTGCTGTCGGTAATCGGTTCGGAGAAAGAACCCCCGCCAATCTCTCCCAAATCCTCATTTTTGGCATATAACAGCAACCTGACTGGACTACCGGACATTTTAAGCGGAGCAGCCAGCTGGGGCATGATTTCGTCAAGCATGTTGTGATACATGCTGAGTCTGTCTCCCTGTTTCTGCAGAGATCTCTGGAAAGAAACGCTGCCGAAAAGTTGGTCGGACATACGCTGAATTTCGGCCATTCTATAATCGACATTGTTTTTGGTCTGTTCAAGCGCAGCGCGAATACCCGTTACCACTACTTCCGTACGCGACTTTACTAACATAAAATACGAGACGTAACCAATGGTGATGTTCATAATCAGTACGAGCAGCAGATAAGGAATCATCATTTTATATGTGAAAGGGATATAAGTTCTCCAACCGAAAATTCGCATGGCTCGACACTCCTACAGTTCATGTTTCGTCAACTCGCGAAACCGCTTTCCATCTATGGAATGAAAAGATCTTTCACTAATCGATTCCAGAATAAAGAAATTACAAGCTGACGTTCATGATGTTATTGACGATATCATTCATAGTATAGTTGAAAATGACTTTCAATTAAACATAGATCAACAACGAAACTTAATACATAATCAACGAATGGAAGTGTAAATGCGGAAACGTCAATGACCCGGCACTTGCACGGTACCGGGTCGAAATTAAACATATGGAACGAAATAACGCTCTGCGCGACGGCGCCGCATGCGGTTTTTTAATTCTCGATCGAACGACAAAAACTAAATCGTCATCACTCACTGAGTAAGCATGGCCTCATGGATCGCCAACCGGAGTAAGCTCCAGGGGAGACGGGTCGAACATATCACCCATCAGATCGATCATGTTGGCTCCGGCTTTTACGGCCATGATTTGCTCGTCGACCAATTGTTGATCGCTTTTGTCCCCCGAATGACTGTTGCGATAATTCATCGTAAATATAGGCAGATCGCAAGCATAATTGAAAATCACCGTAAAGACTCCTCGGTCATATACTCTGCATCCAATTTCTCCAAATGAATCATAAATCCGTTTGTTCCCCCAAGAATCGCATTGCGTATCGTACAGATCGTATCATTGGGATTACTGTCGGTCATGGAAGTTACCAGCATTGGAAACTTTTGTTGAGAGAATAATAGACATCGACGCACATCCTTTTTTTCTTACATAGTAACTGTTATCAAATCTTCAAACCATATCAAAACCTATACTTTTTTATCAAAAGTGATATTATTCATCGAATTGGATTAAACCTAACCTGGACAAATAAACACCGATTTTCCCACTCAATCGGAAAATCGGTGTTTATGGTTATACTGCCGAACCAAGTCTATTAATAGTTCCATAGCTCTTTTTTATTTACTGCTAGTATCAGCAATCACAATTTGCTCACATACTGCTCAGTCCCTATAACCAAGTGCTATCCTGATGCTTATTTCCAGTGGGGAATAATCCGAGGGGTCCGCTCTGCGAAGGTTCATTTTTTCTTTAAGAGGCGTCGTCCTATTGCACATGAACCTCGGTATGCCCGAATGGTTCGGAGAGGGCGCATGATACAGGAAAGGATGGCACAATATTACATCTCCCGGCGAACCCGTCGTCTCTACGACCCTAAGCTGGAACCCGTCGCTGTCTTCGTACACCTGATTCATGAACTTCTCGATCCGCTTGTCTGATTGGCTCATACTGGAAGACATCAACTCCGACAGCCAAGGGTGGCTGCGACTGAGAAGCCTGCCTGCCTCCCCCAGCTCCAAACCTTCCGGATGTCTTTCCAGAAATTTGGCAACAACCTTATGCGAGCCTTCTGCAATGACAGTGCCACCGCCCTGCGGTCCGATCTCGGAAAACAAACACAAACACAGAAGCCCTTGTTCCGGGCTATCGATAAAATGACGAAAATGGATGCCGTCCCAGTGCCAGCCTTTTACAGGAACATCCCAAGGTCGGTCGGCATCCAGCGCAAAGTTGACCGGCCACCACCCGAAGCTGGATTGATGCTCCGTCTCCCCGTACACGCTGCGATCCACCCATCTCCCCTTACCGATGATGTCTTCGATAGCATCCGCAAGCTTTCGGGAATTGCAACGCTGAAATTCCGGTGTGGAATACGCCTCGTTCAGCCGAATCATTGGCTCCATCCAAGTTGAAGGGTCGTTTTGCCTGGCCTGGCTGCGTTCCTCCAACTTGCGCCACAAGAACTGCTGTACCTCTAGAGCTGCCTCTTTCGGATAAGCTTCCTCCACCTGCACCCAGCCTCGCTCCATAAATTGTTCCACTTGAGCTGGTGTCAACACTTTGAGAGCCAACATCATCAACTCCTCTATTAATAAAAGTATAAAATCCACGGTTCAACATATAAGCACCGGCGGCCGTATCATCCAACCAGTCCTGTTCTCTCGACGCTCTCTACGAAATAGCGCTGAACAAAAATGTATAAGACGATAAGAGGGAGGATGGCTAGCAACACGCCCGAGTCCACTAGCATAGACGCATAAAACGGATCAAGTTGTCCAGAAGTGTGGCCGGTCTGGCTAGAAAGATACAAGCCGACATTAGGAGCCAGAGAGGACAGCTGTGTAGACATCACCTTGGACTCGACCAAATATAACGAAGTATAGTAACTGTCGTTCCATTGCCATACAAAAGAGAAAAGCATGACGGTCACAATAGAGGGTATCGCGTTGGGAACCATAATTTTGAGAAACGTCTGATATATGCTAGCGCCGTCTACCAATGCCGCCTCTTCGATCTCAACGGGTAGACCCCTGAAAAATTGACGAAAAATATAAATATATAATCCGGTCTTTAATCCGCTTGCAGTAATCGACGTCAAAATAAAGGGCCAATAGGTATCAATCAGGTTTATGCCGCTTCCAAGCACAATATGCATAAAACCAAATACATCAAAATCTTTGAAATTCAGATATGTCGGGACCATTACCGTCTGTGGAGGCACGACAATCGTAAAGATCACGCAGGCAAACAGAATTTCTCTCCCTTTGAATTTCAACCTGGCGAACCCAAACCCCGCCAGCAAGCAGGCTACCGTCTGAAAGATCATAATGGCACCGGATAACGTCAACGTATCTAGTAAGGTCTGAAAATAGTTCATAACCTCGTATGAAATCCGGAAATTGTCCAGCGTCCATGTCTGTGGAATCCATACAACCGTTGGGTTGTAAATATCGGCGCGATCTTTTAAGGCAGTGGAGATTCTCCGCAAGATCGGATAGAGAATGACAAAAGATATGCCCAGAATAAGTACGGTCCGTACGATCCACCACAGCAGTCTTTTTTGCCTCTCCACATTGATTAACTTGACCGCGCTCCGGCTAACATATAGCGTTTCCAGACGAATCTTGCCGGAAGTGGCGTCCTTCATTCGGTTCCCTCCCTAATTGTTATAAAAGACTTTTCTGGACACCAATGTGGCAACCAGTACGAGGATAACGCTAATAATTGTGAAATAAATCCAGGACATCGCTGAGCTTAAACCGAAGTTCATCGCTTTGAAAGCCGTATCGGTAATAATCTGAGTCGTCTTATTGTTCGTAAACGAATCAATCACGGTGTATATGACATTGGTTAGGATCAACGGGCTCACCATCGGAAAAGTGATTTTCCAAAACGCCTCGTATGCGGTCGCACCCTCAATCTTGGAAGCTTCATACAGCGATGGAGAAATCGACTGCAATCCGGCAAGGAAGATGAGTGTCTGGATACCCGCAGCCGAGATGATCTCGTAGATTCGATCGACCGCTCCCGTCAAGTAACCGACAATCGTTTCGCTTATACCCGACTGTAGCAATAGCCGACTAAGTTCAAAGCTCTTTAGACCCGTTAATCCCCCACTTTCCGTGCCACCCTTCGTGAGCGAGGACATTAATTGCATCGTGAAGCTGTTATAATCAATATTTGCGATGACGCCCGACGCCAAAATAACCGGAAGGAAAAAAATCGTCCGTGCCAAAAAGCGCCCTCTAAACTTCTGGTTAAGCAAAGTGGCTGAGAACAGGCTGAAAAACAAGATCAGCGGTACATTCACAAGCATGTCGGTTACAGCTTCGGCAAGAAGCCGGTTGAAAGTGGCATGGACAAAAAAAGCATTATGATAATTTTTGAACCCCTGCCAGGAAAGCTTGAATCCGTCGTTGCTCACTTCCAGAACGCTGAAGCTGTATCGAAGCGATTCCAGAAGCGGTACAGCGAAAAACAATACAAAACCGATAAACCATGGAGCGACGAACATCAGTCCGGCAATCCCCTTTTTTTGTTCAATCGTCAGCTTTTTCAAGCTCATCGTCACTCACCGCCTACTTGATAACTTTCCGCTTCAATTGTCATGCCGTCGACAGTTACAGCTTGACTGCCATAATTAACGCTAATGGCGGTTCCATCCTCGTATGTCGTGCGGAATACCCCGTCTCCGAGTCTCTCGTGACCGGTAATTCTGAGCGCACGAACATTTTGGAGCACGCGGTTTACTTCTCCATACATATCGCGCGCATCATCCATCCATAGCCGATAATTCGTGGAGTATAGGCGGTCGAATTCCGTCTCCTTCACTTCGGACTGATCCCGGTAGATCCATTGGAAGTACAAAGAGGATCCAGTCTCTAATGCCTTCAGCAAGTGGATTCGAGGATTCTGGTCCTCGCCTACGTTTACCGGCTCCCCTGCATAATCAGAGTATCCATGCATCACGATCTGCAAGAAGGGTACACTTTCATCCGTCAAGTTAAATCCACTGTCGGTCATAGGTATGTTCACTATGTTGTCTGCATAAGGAAGCGCAAACGCATGCCCGCCGGATATAAGCATATCCGTAGAACGGTCGGAAAGTTTCTTGATTTGCTCCTCTACAATCGCTGCTGCTTGTTGCCGGTCAATGAACCGATTGTTCCGGAAATCCGAACTCAGCTCATCTCCCAGATCTCGTAACGATAAGCCTTCTATTGGATAGGATTCATAGCCGTTAGCGAACTCCTCGACATAATCAGGCAACTTATGCGGAGACAGCACATATGCAGAAGAAAGGTCAGAGTCTTTCAGGAACGAAGCCGGATTATATGAATACAGCTTAGCGGGTTTTCTGGAGATTTCTCGCGCAGCGTCGCGCGACGCCTTGAAATCCGTGGAAACTCGATAAACCCGTTGAAAAGATACGTCTGGATAAAGCGAAATCCCGTTATTCTCCGCAAACTTCGCCAAATTGCGAAGCCCCTTCTCTCCGCCTAGCTTTTTATCAGGCTCGATGCTCGTCGGGACCTTATGAAGGATGCCCCCGTTAAACCAGCCGGTATATCGGAGCTTGATGTTGTCAATACCTTTCATTTGCAGCTCTTGCAGTATCGTTTGCGCTTCGCTGAATGTCGTTAGCGGTTCCAGAGCCTGATATGGGATTCCCAGTAACGATTTTTGCTTCGGGATAGAGCCGATAAGCTCCAGAAAGAAAGGGACATCCCCTTGTCCGTCAATCTGTTTGAGCCCTTTATTTCGAATCAGGTATGTCTGGTAGTACCTGGCCATGCCGGCATAATTGGCTTCGCTGCCCTTCAGAAACCCATACCGAATCGACAGATTCCCCTGATTCATTCTGGATTGGAAAACAGGAATATCCTGTTCCTTCCACCCACCGCTCAGAGTAACTTCATCCTTGGAGATCGTGGTGAACACTCCATTAACTGTATTATAAGAATGGAGACGTCCAGCAATATCAGCCTCTATACTTGCTACAGCATCACCCTGTTCGATAATGGCTATAAACGAACGATCGTTCCGCTTCATTCCGAAGACAGGCAGTCGGATCGCTTCCGCCAGTTGCACGCTTTCCTTCAAATTAGTAGAAAGGTTCCTGCCATATACCGGAGCTGAATAAGTCTCTTGGGCAAGCTTGCCATTATTCAGATAGATCAAGCTGCCTGAGCCGTCAGGAACGAACAGATATCCCTGATCGCTCTGATCTGCAGCGCCAAAATATTCAAGCACCGATAATTTATGAAGTTGAAAGGTTTCGGGTTGTCGAATCTCCTCGGTGGCAACTGTGACGAGGAGATTGTCTCCGTCAAGTCGGTATTCTAACGGCACGGTGAATGCGACCTTCTCGCTTGCTTCATCGGAAGACACACCGTTTTCCTGGTTGTCAAATGCCAGATCTTCCGTCGTATAACCGGCTTTGTCCAACAACTCAATCACTTTCAACAATGCAAAACCCGTCATAGCAGCATCCCAGCGTTCATACACGTCTTGATCTTCTACATATTTAAACCTTTTCGTGATCTGACGCTGGTCGCTCGAGTCGAGCTTGCTTAAGATTTTCGTTTCGAATCGCTCCTTGCTGATACGGCTAGGAATCGATTCCAGTCCCTTAGAAGAGTCGCCGAACGTATAGACAATTTTCACGCCATCCTTCAACCGTTCCACTTCAAATTGCTTGTTCTGGATGCTGTCCGAATAATTGTTGAAATTGAAGACTTGTCCCGCGCTGTTGTAGTAGGTTAAAGTGATCTGCGCTCCTAGCTTGGCTTTGTTAAAAGCGGATGCCAACTTATCTTCGCTCCGATTGGCGGGGTTGGAGTACCAGACACTGCCATCACGTTTATCTCTTATCGCGATTTCGGTCGTGTCCGGATGGAAGTACAGCATTAAATATTCATTCTCCACCAGAGCTTCCATGCCGGGAAGATTCCAGTCCGGGGGCATGGATTGGACCTCGGAAACCGTTGACGCTTCCAGCACGCTCTTGTACACCTTCTGACTTGTTGTCTCTATATCCGCCGCAGCGGAACGCTCTCCTTCTCCTCCCCGAATGAAAGCGAGAATAAGCGCCGTGCACACAATCAGAGCCATCCCGAAGATTACAGGTCTCCTTCTGAGCATTACAAGTCGCACCTCCTTCCTCTTTACACTCTGAATTGAAGTTCTCTAGTGATGGTATAGACGAACGCAATGACTTGCTGGGCAAGACTGAAGAAGAGAAGCCCCAGGAAGATGATGATGCCCATGGCAACAAGGGTCAAGCCCATAGTGACCAACGTTTTTCTGACCGAATATTGATGGATCGTCATCGTCCCAATGAATAGCAGCCATAGAAACCAGATCTTCGCCAACATGTTAAAGAAGTGGTAGAACGCACTTTCCTCGAGCGTCATATAATTGCTGAGCCAGGTCATCGGGAAATAGATGATGACCATAGGAAGAAGCGAGTACGCCGTTGCCATTACAATTTCCGTGAACTTCCCTTCCCCGTCCATCAGCGTTGTGACCGACCAATTGGAGACGCACCACAGAACAAACGGGAGTACGATAAACTGCAGCTCATCCATCGAATTTAATTCACGCGGATTGTTGAAATTAACGACAAATCCCGCGTACTGTCGCTGAAGGATAGCCGCTAACATAAGAAGAATCAGAATGACGACTGCTGTTTTCATTCGTCCCTTATTCTCGAATTTCAAATCCGAGAATCCTGCGAAGGGATGGACCAGCGTATACAATGGATGCTTAATGACCTCTTTCAGCATGCATCCCTTCCCTCCTTCTGCGAGCACTACGTATTATGAATTTGTAGACAAAGAAGCCAGCCGTTATCAGCACGAGCACCGTCATCCCTGTACCGAACTGCTCTTTCATGACTTCCTTGCGATATCGCTGGAACGCTTTGGAATAATATTTCCGACTCATTCCTAGCTTGAAGTACTCCATCGCTTCTTTGTTTTTCTCTTGGCGAAGAAGTGCTTTGCCAATACCAATGTAGGCGATCTCATAATTGGCGTTGAGTCGGAGCACTTGCCTCCATTGCTCGGCGGAAGCTATCTCGTCTCCCTCACTATGAAGTTTCACCGCCTCGTTAACTGTACGACCGAACTGCGTCGGCTCGAACACGGTCAACTGATTCGCACCCTTGTCGAGCACCATCAGTCGGTCGCCCGATATCTCGATCGCCGTCGGAATTTTGAATGTCCCTCGCTGCACTCCTATCTGGCCGGTAATATACAACAACTTGCCGTCTTCATCATAAGTGAAGATACGTCCCCGATTCGAATCCAGCGCATGATACATGCCATGAAACCCAACTTTGATGTCTGTCATGATGGAGGGCCCCTTCTTGTTTCCCGTAAATGCGAATTCGAGATCACCCCGCGGGTTGTCATAGCCTTCTCGTCTGAGCACGTCAACACCGGTAGGGTTCAATCTCTTGATCGGGGTTCTGGAATTGGCATCAGCATTAGTCGCATAGATAAAGCCGTCCTGATCCATATCCATATTGGTGAATTCCGTCGGAACGAACAAGGCCATCTTCTCTCTTTGCGCTTTCGTAGAGACCGACTTCCAGAAGTAATCGGCAGGATTAAACCGCACACGGTTTGTTCCCATGAAGTTTTCGAACTTGCCTTCCGGGGAAAACGCAATAAGTCCGTCGAAGACGTCTTTGCCGATTACATAAATTCTATTCGCTTTGTCAAGAGCCACCTTGCGCGGGAAGAAAGGAAAACCTTCACGGATGACATCGTTCTCGGGCGTCGTAATCTCTCTGACATACTGTCCATCGTTCGTCAATTCGATGACTCGTCGATTGTCAGTATCGGCTACGTAAATGTCGCCATTGTCCGCCACGGTAATTCCTTGCGGATTGTTAAGACGCTCCACTTGCCCCTCTTTCTTAAAATCGACGATTTCCTTGATTAAGCGCCAATTCTGATCCAAAATGACAATTCTTCCATTGCCCGAATCCAGCAAATAGATACGGCCATCGGACGCTGTGTAGATGTCTTCCGGATTTTTGAAATCCCCGATCCCCAGGCTCTTGCCGTCTATGATGCGGGAAGGCAAGTAGGCAACCGGCGAAGGGACTGTCTTCCCCCAATACGAATAGTTGTATTCGGGATAGGGTGCCTCGGCTTGAGCGAGAGAAACCTGAAACTGACCGAGGAACGTGACGACAAGCAGCAGCAGAAATATCTTTTTGAGCTTCATCTGTCCCCCCTCCTCAATCTTTCATGCCTGAACTGGCCATCGTCTGAATAATTTTTGTCTGGGAAACGACGAACAACCCTATCGGCACAATCATCAACATCAAGCCTACAGCCGCTCCTACGCCTGCCCTGGCAATACCGCCCATGATGATCTGCCCAAGAGCGTAGTGCATCGTCTTTAACTGCTCGCTATAGATGAAATTGCCTCCGTCCGTCCCCCATAGGGTCTGGAACAGCAGAATGGTCAGCGTTAGCCAGGCAGGCTTAACCAGAGGCATGATAATCTGCCAGTAGATGCGATATTCGCTGGCTCCGTCGATCTTGGCTGCTTCCAGAAGAGCGTCCGGAATTTGTTCGATAAATTGTTTCATCAGATAAAGCCCTAACGGATACGCAAAGGCCGGAATGATCACAGCCCAATATGTATCGATCCAACCGAGCCAAGACATCGTCATATAGTTCGGCACTGCTGTTACCTGCGAAGAGAACATTAAGGACAACACAATCATCGTGAAGATGACTACGGAGCCTGGAAACCTATGCTTCGCCAGCGGATAAGCTGCGGCAGACGCCAGAATAACGTGTCCGATCGTCCCTGCAAGTGTAATGAACACTGTGTTAAATATATATCTGGAAAACGGCACCCACGAATTGGCCATCAGATTAAATAAATCCGAAAAATTGTCCATAGTCGGATTTCTTACGAAATATCTTGGCGGAAAGAGGAACAGCTCGTCCAGCGGCTTAAAGGCATTGTTGATTGTATAAATGAGCGGGACGACCATAAAAGCCCCAAAGAAGGCCAACAGTATAAAAAGCGAGAGATCACCATACCAGGAACGGTTTAGCCGTTTCTCCCGCCTCAAGGATATAGCCGTTCTCAATTTTATTCACCGACTTTCCTCAACAGCTTTTGCGTAATAAGATTGGAGCCGAGCATAATGAAGAACAAAACTGTCGCAATCGACGAAGCGTAGCCCATCTCGAAGCGGATGGAGCCGTAATCCATCAAGTGGGTCACGATAGTATGTGCGGAATAGTCGACGCTAGGGAAACCGGCGAGGCTCACGGCAACATCGGCCACAGCAAACGAAGCTGTAATCTGAATAACAGCGCCAAACAGCAGTTGCGGCCTCATCGAAGGAAGCGTAATATACCACAGCTCTTGCCAGCGGTTGCGCACTCCATCGACGGCTCCCGCTTCGAACAATGTCCGGTCGATGCTCTGCAGCCCAGCGATAAACGCCAGGAAGCTCGTGCCCAGACTAAGCCACAGTTGCACGATCATGATGATCGTCAGTGTATACTCCGGATCTTGCAGCCACTGGATCGGCTCCAGAATGATGCCGGTTTTCATCAAAAAACCGTTGGCATATCCATAGCTGTCCCCGGAGAAGATGATCTGCCAGATGAAGTAGATGTTGCCAGAGATCGACGGGGCGTAAAAGACCAAAGTCATTACGGCCCGCGTCTTCGGAGACAACTCGTTGATTAGCCAGGCGAACACAAAACAGGCGATATAGCTGATCGGACCGGTAATGGCCGCAAACAGAAACGTATTTTTGATGGCAATGAGAAATACATCGTCGCTCAGCAGCAGCCTGGCATAGTTCTGCCACCCGATCCAGGTAGGAAACTCCAGCAAATTAAAATGCGTAAACGATAACATGAAGGACAGAACAACAGGCAGTACCGTAAAAAAAACAAACAACAATAAGTAAGGTGCAAGCATGATATACGAATGCTTGTATCGCTTGAGAAGCTCCAACTTATTTCTAAGCCGCGACTGACTTCCCTTTAAAGGGGTTAGACTGTTCTCGAGCTCTGAGCCTGGAAGATCGGAGCGATCCGTTGGTTTGATTGCACTCTCAGCAGGCGGCACTATGACCTTATCCCCCTATCATTCGGAAAGCTTGAACTCTTTCCTCTTCAATGTAATTTCGTCATTTATTAACCGAACATAATCATACAGAGTCTCTCTGGCGTTGGCGTTATCGTTCACAACCTTACGGAAAGCATTGTCCAGGTGGCGTCCGGTAAAATAACCTCCGGGTACTTCCGGAATTCCGCGCACCCATTGCCATTGCCTTTCTAATTGATTGTAATCCTTGACCGGCCACGGCAGCTTTTTCATTGCTTCTATATTGGCGGTTGGATAACGGGCGGCAGCACCCATTAAACCTTCCATTTCCCGACCAAACCTCGCCTGCGTCTCATCATCGGTCCACCACTTCATGAATTCCCAGGAGGCATCCTTGTTCTTGGCAGCCTTCAGCATGATGACCGCTGAACCGCCGCTCGCTACATCCCGGCGAATTGTCCCGTCCTCCTCCAGCGTTCCTGGCACTGGTACGAAGTCCCATAGGCCGCGGATTTCCGGAGCCGACACCGTTAAGTGGTTATAGAACGTGTAGTCTGCGATTCCGATCGGCATCTCGCCTGTTCGGAAACGGTTCGCGAAATCGAAAGTTAACGGAAACTTGTAGTTGGTGTAAAATTCAACCCATCTTTTAAATGCTTTCATGGCAATCTCGGAATCAAGATCGCTTGCCGTGCCTCCGTTTTGATAGATCTGACCGTCCGCCTGATACAAAAACAAGGAATAGGTTTGCAGACCAAGCGGCAGCGCAAATTCCATATGATGTTTCTGCAACACCGGAATCATGTCGTATACCTCATCCCACGTGTCCGGCACACTTAAGCCCAATTCCTCCATAATATCTTTCCTGTAAAAGAGCATGCTAAACGTTTGCTGCTCAGGAAGCGCATACACGCCTCCGTTGTACTGATAAGGCACGATTGCGCTTTCTCGGAATCTACTCGCGACCTGCGTATAATCCTGGAATCTGGTCAGATCGACGGCAGCATTGCGCATCGCAAAATTAACGGGCGTTTCATTGCCGATCTGCATGGCGACATCCGGTCCTTGTTTGGCAAGCGTAGCCGGAAGCAGCACTCCCATATCGACAAGCTTCAAGTTCACATTTATATTCGTCTTCGGGGTGAAAGTATCGTCAATCATCGCTTTCAAAGTTTGCGCCTGATCGCGTCCCGCTCCGATCCACACCGTCACCGATTGATCTTCGTCGGTTACGTTGCCAATGCTGTTATAATCCTCGATGAAGGAATATGAGAACGCTCCAGCCTCGTGAAGCAGCTTGTCGGCGAAGCTCGCTTCCGATTTCGGCAGAGGTACTCCTGGCGGCGAGACGATCAAATAATCGATTTCCAACGGCTGCTCCCTCGCCGTCAGAATCCATGTGCCGAGACTTCCAACATTCGTCTTGTATTGATCCAACCTTTTTGCCACTGTCTCCGGCCGTTCCGCCAGATCCGCCAACTGGTACGCCAGCGTGTTCAGAATGGCTGCTTGATCGCTTTTACCGCCAGTCACTTTCTCCAGAGCCGCGGATACGGCATACAGATTGTTGCTTTCCCGCTCGAACACCTCAATCATAGTCGGAATTTGTTTGTCGAGTTGGTAATCTCTGAATGGATCGGGAACCGTGCCGGTCAGCATCAGAATTTTGCGGTACATCCCATTCAACTGCAATACGATGTTTTCGACTTTGCGAAGCAGCAGCGCAATCTCACCAAGCGCAACCTCCAGCTTAAGCTCATGACTGCCTTTGGATAAATAGATTAAATACGGTTCATCGTCTCCGAGCACTTTCATCTGCCAATCCCCGTCATAGGAGAATGGGATATTCGCCGCTTCCCGGAATGGCACTTGCCCGTCAATCGTTAATTTGCGTGTGGAAAATAATCCTCTCAGCATGTTCTGGCGGTGCTTGAATGCCAATTGATATAAACCGTCTTGGGGAACGTCCACGTTCCAGGCAATCCATTGCCCAGGCTGGCGCCAGTTAATTCCACCGATCGTATTGATGCGAATTTTGGAAATATGCGATGGCTCTGTCAGCGGGCTTGCCCGATCCGAGATCGGATACAGCGTCGGCGAAGATTTGCTTGCTGCATTCTCGCCCTGAATCTTGATCAACTCGCCTTCAGCCGGCATATACCCCTTCTCGACATACTCCTTCTGCAAGTCGGTATACATTGGCACATCCTTACCCTGATGCAAAACAAGATAATCGATGACCATAGGTTCTCTCGTCGAGGTCAGCGATATCGTTTGGGTACCCTTGGTAAAATAAAATAGGTATGGCTGTACAAAGTAGCCGTCCATATCGCGAAAATCCGCCGTCAGCCATTCCGGGGCCTCCAACTGGCGCGGTCGTAGATCGTTGCCACGGTTGTCTCGCTCAATCTGCTGTTGTTCGTTGGTCCATCTTCTCGGAAAAACAAGCGTGGCCGCTTCTTTAAACGGCAGCTCTCCATTGATCCGAAATTCCCTTTCGATCGAAGAGCTTTTCCCTTCAATCGGAAAATACCGGATTTCAATCTGATAGCTGCCCGTTTCTGGAATATCGACCAGCCATTCGATCGTCCCCTCTTCAGCCGTTCGTACAGCTTTTCCTTCGGAGCCCTTGTATCCCTCCATAATTTCTGCACGCATGCCTTCGACCTTGCTGAATTTTTCCGCCTCTACTTTAACGATCAGGTCAAGATTGGCCGCGTTTTCGAACTTGGCGGCATATTGCTCATAACCGTTTTCCTTCATTATCGTGCCATTGTCCGCCGAATCCAGACCGAGTTCCGCACTGATTATCGCTGCGGAACGATCGCTTGAACGCGGGGATAACCCGCCCGCCAAAGCCCAATAAGCAATTGCGGCGCAGACAACCGCTATAACAAGTCGTTTGGATAAAATCCGCATCATGGTTTCACCCTTCCCGCCGCTCTTCTTTGATGAGAGCACTTTCCGCCCTTTTATGAAAGAAAAGAAGCTCTGCGTCGGATGTACGGTACAACCGACGCGATGAGCTTCATCCCTCTACCGCTGAATCCGCTTACTTGTTAATTACCGCATCGATCGAAGCCTGTGCTTGCTGCTTTACTTTCTCTACCGCTGTTGATACAGATGTGCGATTTTTAATAATATCGTCTACCAATCCCCAGAATGGGAAGTCCGGATAGGCGCCATAGTTCTGGACCACGAACTTTCCGCTGACAAGCTTTGCCGTTTCAATATCTTCCTCATGCTTGAACCATTTCTCGAATGTCGTTTGATTGGGATAATCCTCCACTGGCTCTATATCTTGCAACTCATTCCATATATGAAAAGCTTCCTTCGGATACTTACTTCCTTTCGGAAGGAACCACCCGACCAATCCGCTATTCGGCGCAACATAATCGTCCATCTGCGGCCCAATCGGAAGCGGGACGTAACCCCAGTCAATATCGTTCATCGTCTTGTTGTATTCTCCTGCTTCCCATGAATAACCGGGAACCATAGCCACATTGCCTTCCGGGAACATCCTTCTCTGTTCTCCCCAATCAGCGGGATCATTAAAACGAACTACCTTATCTTCATGGTATAACTTGTTTAAGAAACCAAGCGTTTCTATCATTGCCGGATCGGACAAGGCTTCCCGACCATTCTCTTCATCGACGATCAATGCCCCGTTAGTACTTGCCAGCATCCCTGCGAAACCTTCATGATAAGCCGTTAAACCCCATGTATCATTTTGGCCGTCGCCATCTGTATCTTGCGTCGCTTGCTTGGCAATGTCGTTCATTTTTTCCCAGGTCCACTCCTTGGCCGCCACCATTTCGTGAAGGTCTAGAAGCCCAAGCTTCTTAAACAATGTGCGATTATAATAGATACCGGACCCATCTACATAGTCAGATCCAAACATGTATTTTTTTCCATTATAGCTCATTTTTTTATAGAGTTCACCGAGCGATTTTGATTCATTAACATCTGATTCTTCCAACTCCAAAATTTGACCATTTTGAACCATGCTCGGAAATACCCATTTATATTCCAAGCGAATGATGTCGGCGAAGGGCTCACCGGACAAAATAGAAGTTGTAATTTTATCTTTAAGCTCATTGTAAGGAATATCGACATATTCGATTTTAACATTGTATTTCTGCTCGACTTCCTTCTGCTTTGCGATAAGAAGTTCTCCCATCACGGAATCGGCTTTTGGAGAAAGATCCCCCCATGCTGCAAAACGCAAAGTTTCTCCATTCATATTGATGGTCGGCTGTTCTTCCGGTTCTGGGCTTGGACTGTTGCTCTCCGTTTCCGGTTGACTTGTAGCAGTCGGTGGTTTGTTGTTAGAACCGCCTGTACAAGCTGCAAGCGAAATGAGCATTGCAGCGATTAATCCAATAATTGATATCGTTTTCATTTTTCTCATGTCAATCCCCCATTTACAATAATTAATCAGCTACATTTGGGCTAATAACACGCTGTTTGCTACCTGAAATTCTTTTTATCCCTTGCTCCTTACCTCCTTAGAACTAATTAATGCGCTTATGTAATTGAATTATAAACTCGTTCCACTTTGGCAACCAGAGTAAAATCGAATAAATCATAGGTAATATTGTAACAACTTTAGTCGATCCGGAATGGAAAAATGGCGACGTTGGAGAGGTTCTCCTTACGTCGCCTTTGTCGAATAATAATTAATTGCTACCCGAAACCTGAATCTCGCCTATGGGGTACCACTTGTCGTCTGTCCCCCCCGCAATGCCCATTTGGTAATCCGGCTTTGCATTGGATTTGTTCAAGAACATACCTACAGCGAGCTTATACTTGCCGCCGTCCACTTCGTTAAAACGGAAAGAAGAGTCCGTTCGCGTAGTGAAGTCGGGGGCAAAGCTTCGGGGGACGATATCTTCCAGCCACTGCGTTTGAATGACTTGGCTGCTGTCATTTAACAAGGCGACGGCCACATGCGCCGGTTTATAGAGATACGTATAACCGCTGTTCGTCCAGTTCAGAACAAGCTGATAATCATTTCCAGGAGCTACGGTAGCCGGATACTGAGCGGTATCGATCGTGAAGTGATAGCCCAGCTTGTTCGCATAATCGCGTATCAGATTAAATTCTGATTCAATATAATCATCCGCACCGCCCCTGCTGAGTTCGACAAAGCTGGCCTTCCCAATCTTGTAGCTATCTGCAATTTTCTGAGCATCCCACTGACCACTTTCTATAAGCTCGCGATAAGTCGCCGTCAATTCAATAATTCCGGGACCGACTCCATGCACATAAGCGATATGGCTACCATCGTTCCAAACCGGGATTCCGTCTCTCCTCGCGCTGACTCCATGTAATGCGGCCCAATCGTAGACATCCTGAAATTCAGGCACTCCCCACACATTAACAAGTTGGCTATCCGGAAATGCGTTCATGTAGGGCTCAAAATAATTATCCATCATTTCTTTAACCGTAGGATAGCTATGTTTGTTCCCTTCAATATCGATTTCTAGACTATAGATGTGTCCTTCTCCCCACGTGCCGAAGCTGCCAATATCAATAAACTCAATATCTGGATGCCCGTTGTATTTCTCTCCCAACTCTTCTACGAATTGCTCCATTTTTTCGAAGAAGATCGGATTATCCGTCCATTCCGGAACATGTTGATCATGACCAAACGAATCGACAATATAAGACTTTGCCCCTGCATCATACACCCACTTAGGGACATTGTATCCATCCGCCTTCCCCCATTCCGTATCTGAATTCATAATGCGAAAAGCAAACTTCAACCCCATGCTCTTGGCCAAGGCGATATCTCGTTCGATGATTTGAAAAGAAGTGTCGTGTTCCGTTGGTTGAATATCCGCCCACTGGTATCTTGCATAATACAAATTGGCATATTTTTGATTTTCTTCAGAGATCTCTCCAGGAGCATACAATACATAACCTTTGCCCGGATTTCGATAGATAGGATTATTATCCTTCTTTAACGAAACAGAAGTATTGCCCTGAGCAACCAACTGTACATCGTCTATGTTAGCCCAACTGCCGGCATTGCCATCTGCAATAAAGCCGATCTCTAACTGATTGTTCTGAACTTGCAGATTGTCGATCGTGATTTGCTGCCATTCCGAACTCGCATCGGTGTGCGAATGAATCTTCTCACTTCCGCCGTAATTTGCGGCTTTCATTTTCAAGGATTGATAATCGCCGCTGCTTTTAACCCATGCTTTTAGGCTGTACGTACCATTCTGTATACCGTTGACTACTTGATGGACATACACTTTGTAAGGCGAATCGGACAACAGTTTTAAGTGACCGGCTCCTCCCCGCGATTGTAAGCTTTCCTCCAGCGATGCAGCCGATTCCGTTCCGTTCGTGCTGTTGACTTGCCAGCCATTCACCTCTGCCCCTGATCCGCCTTCAAATCCAGAATTGATGATGTCGCCATTCATTTTAACCAACTCCACCTTATCTACATTTAGTTGTTTGCCTCCAAGACTCTTTGAGCGAATGCCGATATGCAGAAATCCTTTTGTGACAGCAATGGGTGGAGTAGCCACTTTCACCCATTCACTGTTAGTTTGGGTTATAATCGCTTTTACTTCATCACCACTATGATTGATAGCAAATAAATCACTCGTAAATTGACCCCCATCCGTTTTGACCCAGGCCGACAATAAATACATACCACTATCTAGGTCAGGAATTAATTGATCGGTGGTTGTATGATAGTTAGAAACCGAATAATGTGTTAACTGCCTAGCCCCCTCAAATGCGCTACTTGAGGATTCGATTAATGAGCTGTCATTCGAATGTGTCCAACCTCCATCTTCTTGCGACAATGTCGAATATTCGAATCCTGCTTCATCTTTGGTATTCATCCATCCGATTTCGTCCTCAAACCCAGGATTTGTTATCCGTCCATTAGCGGTATTCTCCAATTGAGAAACGTGTACGGATTCAACAACATTTGAGTTGGAGCTATACTCAGTTTCATGAAGTTTTGACGATATTGAATCAACGTCCGTATCTCTCCTGCAAGCTGTAAGACATAAAATTAATACCAAGGATAACCCTATTTTTAATACCGTTTTTAATTTGATCATTCACTCCCCCTTAGCTATAATTGCCCTGATTCTTTTTCATGAAATTTTCACTCTTACATATCTCATCATATTTCCAGACAACCTTGACAACAAGAGTAAAATCGAATAACTTAAGGGTAATATTGTAATCGCTTTCTAACTTTGTATTTTTAGGGGGGGGATATGCCAATGTACAATTCAGATTTTATCTCCGAGTGTTTTCATTCCATTGAAACTAGCGGGACACCGCTGCCTCGCCTGTACGGAGTGGGCACGGAAAGAAGGGTTGTTCCCCATTCGTACGAATGGGACTGTTTGAATCGCCCGGATCCCCACTTTATCTTTCAGTACTCCGTTTCAGGCGAAGGAGAAATTTATATCGACGGAGTAAGACATCGTCTTCTCCCGGGAGACGCCTTTCTTATTGAAGTACCTGGACCTTATTATTACCGTTTGCCCAATCACAGCCCCCACTGGGAATTTAAATATGTGAGTCTGACCACGGAATTTTCGTTTTTATGGAAGAAAGTCATTTTGCTGGCCGGCCGGATCATCAGACTTGACGAGTCTTCGGATATACTGCATTATTGGAATGTACTTTTTGAACTTCTAACGACGGATCCCGACCAGGACAAGTACCTCTGCTCCGAATATGGGTACAACTTCTTGATCCGACTGCTCCGCTGGGCGGAACAGAATAGTATGAATACATCCACATTGCCTGCATTCCCTCCTTCTGTCTTGCAATGCCTTGAACTCATAAAAACCTCGCATCATCTAAATATCGGGATCGAAGACTTGGCCCGCTCTGCACAAGTATCGCGCGGTCACTTGACCCGCCTTTTCAGGGAGTATCTAAACACAACACCTCAGCACTATTTGATCGAAGCACGACTGAAATCAGCCGCCCGTATGCTTTCATCCAGCACCTTATCCGTCGAACAAATCGCTCAGCGATGTGGTTTTTCCAATGGCAATTATTTTGCTAAGGTATTTCGGAAATGGAATGGAATCAATCCGAGCGAATTTCGTGAAAACCAAATGACTTTCACTCCGATTAAACAAATCCAATGAAAATTTAAGAGGAGTGCGATAAGCACTCCTCTTAACCCTTTCATTAGATAACAGCTTATTCGTTTAAGTGGTCAATAAGCCATCCCCGATTAAGCAACCTTGCGATCAGAGCCACAATTTCAGCGCGGGAAATATCGGTTTGTGGATGGAGCTTCCCCCCATCGCTGCCTTTCACGACTCCAGCCTCGATCAGTTGAGCAATGTCTGCTCTCGCCCAACTCGATACGGTTTTGGCGTCTGAGTACGCCGACAATAACTCGTCAATCTGCGACTCGAGTAGTGAAACTGGCGGCTTAACCAAATTCAATGCGCGAGCAATGATCACGAATGCTTGTTCCCTCGTTATTTCCCGGGTACCGTGGAAGTTGTTATCGCTAAAGCCGCGTACGATCTCGTATTGTTTAGCTAATGCTACAGCATTTCGATACCAAGCATTGGACGGAACGTCCGGGAAAGCGCTATTCGGCGTATCCAGTTGCATAAGTCCAAGACCAGATACCACAATCTCGGCAAACTCCGAGCGTGTAACGCTGCGATCCGGCGAGAACTTATTGTTACCGGTCCCCGCAAGGTTTAGTCTTGCCGCGATATTTCGCACATCCGCTCTGCTCCAGTGATTCTCCATATCGTCGAATTCCTTCGGATTCCAGATGACCGCATACGAACCTCTGCTGTGTCGATCGTTAATCAACGCATAATACCGGTTGCCGATCTTTGTGACGATCGTTGGCACATGGAATACGCTACCATCCGGATTCACGATCACTCCTGTTGTTATGTTACTTGGATCGATGCCTTCAGGTAGAGCGATGAATTTTCTTGCATATCCGTTCAGCGAATCCGCTCTTGCTCGCTGGCCTTCCCTTGAGAAGATCAAGTCGAACTCGATAGGAGGTACGATCAATTCGTATCCTTCTTGCTTTGCTTTGTTACCGGCTTTTTTTGCGAGCGCTTCCGAAGAGCGTTTGATCTCGATTTGCACCTCAATATCGCTTAATGAAGAATTACTCAGTTGATTAGCAATATCATTCAATTCTATCCGGTCGCCGGGAATCGGATAGATGGCCAGCGGGCTGCTGATTTCCAGACTGGCACCCTGCCCCGTCAACTTGCCAATTGAGTCTGCTGTCAAACCGTTGACCTTCAGATCACTGTCTTTGGACGAGTGAATGCGCAGCACCTGATCGTTGCCCTCAGCCAATGCCCCGTCCAACTTGCTCAAATCCACTTGAACCGTCACAACGTTACGGCCTTCTGCAGTGGACATTGTACCTGTTGCAAACGACTTGTTCTTCCCGTTTACAGTCGACTCGATCAAGGTATCATTCGGTATAATCGCCGGGTTTGAAGGGTTTGTTGGTTCCGATCCAGTATTACTTCCCGAAACCTGAATCTCGCCCATAGGGTACCACTTGTCGTCTGTCCCCCCGGCAATGCCCATTCCATAATCCGGCTTCACATTGGATTTGTTCAAGAACATACCTACAGCGAGTTTATACTTACCGCTGTCCACTCCATTAAACCGGAATGAAGAGTCCGTTCGTGTTGTGTAGTCAGGCGCGAAGCTTTGAGGGGCAATATCCTCCAGCCATTGCGTTTGAACAACCTGATTGCTGTCGTTTAATAAAGCGACGGCTACATGCGCCGGTTTATAGAGATACGTGTAACCGCTGTTCGTCCAGTTCAGAACAAGCTGATAATCATTTCCAGGGTCTACGGTAGCCGGATACTGTGCGGTATCTATCGTGAAGTGATATCCCAGCTTGTTTGCATTATCGCGTATCAGATCAATTTCGGATACAATAAAGTTATCCGCCTCGCCCCTGCTAATTTCTGCAAAACTGGTCTTGCCAATCTTGTAGTTTCCTGCAATTTCCTGAGGATCCCACCGTCCCATTTCAATCAACGTGCTGTAATTGGTCGTCATTTCAATAATTCCCGGACCTACTCCATGCACATAAGTAATATGGCTTCCATCGTTCTGAATTGGAATTCCGTCTCTGCGTGCGCTGACTCCATGCAATGCGGCCCAATTGTAGACGTCCTGAAATTCAGGCACTCCCCACACAGTAACTAATTGGGTATCCGGAAATGCGTTCATGTAGGGTTTAAAGTAATTATCCATCATTTCATTAACTGAAGGATAGCTATGTTTGTTCCCTTCATGGTCGATTTCCAGATTATAGATGTGCCCTTCCCCCCATGTGCCAAAGTTACCAATATCAATAAACTCAACATCCGGATGTCCGTTATATTTTTCACCCAACTCTTCTAAGAACTGTGCCATTTTATCGAAGAAGATCGGATTATCCGTCCATTCCGGAACATGTTGCTCTACGCCATTCAAATTTACAGTATAAGACTTTGCCCCTGCATCATACACCCACTTGGGGACATTGTATCCATCCGATCTCCCCCATTCCGTATCCGCATTCATAATACGGAATGCATACTTCAATCCCATGCTCTTGGCCAAGGCGATATCTTGCTCGATTTTTTGAAAGGAAGTATCGTGTTCCGTTGGCTGAACATCCCCCCATTGGTACCTAGCATAATACAAATTGGCATACTTTTGATTGGCTTGGGATATACTCCCTGGTCCATATCCATACAATACATAACCTTTACCGGGGTTTCGATAAATCGGTTCATTATCTTTCTCCAAAGAAACTAATGTATTGCCCTGAGCAACCAACTGTACATCGTCTATATTGGCCCAACTACCGGCGTTGCCATCTGCAATAAAGCCGATCTCTACCTGATTGTTCAGAACTTGCAGATTATCGATCGTGATTTGCTGCCACTGAGAATTCGCATCGGTGTGCGAATGAATTAAGTCACTTCCTCCGTAATTTGCGGCTTTCATTTGAAAAGATTGGAAATCGCCGCTGCTTTTAACCCATGCTTTCAGGCTGTACGTCCCATTCTGTATACCGTTGACAACTTGATGGACATAAACTTGGTAAGGCGAATTAGAAGACAGTTTTAAGTGACCAGCTCCTCCGCGCGATTGCATGCTTTTTTCCATCGCTGCAGCCGATTCCGTTGCGTTTGTGCTGTTGACTTGCCAGCCAATCACCTCTGCCCGCGTTCCACCCTCAAATCCAGGATTTATGACGGCTCCATTCATTTTAACCAGTTCCGCTTTATTCACAATCATCTGTTCGCCGTCTAGACTTTTGGAGTTCATGCCGAGATGTAAAATCCCATTTGTGACCGCAATAGGTGGAGTAACAACCTGCACCCAGGAACTGTTAGTTTCGGGTACATTCACTTTCACTTTATCCCCAATATCATTGAAAGCATATAATTCACTGATAAGTGGAACGCCATCCGTTTTGACCTCGGCCGATAAGGAATACACTCCATTATCCAAGTCAGAAATCAATAGTCTTGCTTCCAGTTCCACGTCATCTATTCCGACCCAGTAATCGTCCGAACTATTGGTTTGAAAACCCACTGTTAGCTGGCCATTAGTCACATGAATGTTTGGTATCGAGATCTTGGTCCAAGTAAAGTTCGAGGCGGGAACTGAAATACTTAGAGCATCGCCTCCAAAACCGCTCGCGTACATTACAGTAGAACTTTCAGTACCCGTTATTGTCCACGCTGACAAGGTATAGTAACCATTTTCCAAACTCGTAATCGTTTGCTCGGTAGTAACTTCATCCATTGGACCTGTGTAGTGCGCAAGCCGACGGCTTCCGCCGTGAGTCCAAGGCGAAGTTTCAAAATATGCGCTATTTTTAGAGTTGATCCATCCGTTATCGTCCTCAAAACCGGGATTTGTTATAAATTCATTCGCGGTATTCATCAGTTGTGAAACGTTTACGTCAACAACATCTGTGTTAGGGCTGTACTCAGTTTCATTCAGCATTGACCATGTTGCATCAACATTTTGATTTCCCATGCAAGCCGAGAAGAATAAAACCATTGCCAATAATAACCCCACCTTTGGCACCGCTTTCACTTTAATCATTTACATCCCCCTTATTCATAATTCAATTCCTGCGCATTAAATTTATCACCCTGGTACCTTGACAACAAGAGTAAAAGTGAATTATTACATGGGTAAAATTGTAGCCTTTAAATCAACGTTTATGATGAATCTAATTCAATGTTAAACACGCCTTCGACATGTCGAAGGCGTGTTTGTATACGGCACCCGGACTTCCCGATGGCCAATGCTAGAGCTTATCGTTGTCTTGCAACTTCTTAAGTTTCAGCGTATGGGAAGGCGGATGTCCGACGATTTTCTTAAATATATGATTGAAATAAGTCTGATCGCAATATCCTAGAGCCTCGGATATTTCTCCGACGGTCATGTTGGTCGTCATGAGCAGATCGCGGGCAGCGGCTATACGCACTTCGTGCATATAAGTAATTGGCGACCGATTCATGACCTGCTTGAATACAGTGGACACATAAGTAGGCGAGCGGTCCACATATTGCGCCAGATCGCTAATCTGCAATTGTTCGCGGTAATGCCGAATGATATACTCCTGAATTTGGAGGACAAGGCTTCTTCGCGAGGATGCACGGCTTCCTGCGAACAAATCGCGCTGAATTATGCCCATTACCTCCATCAATATGCCGCGTGTAATGAGATCATAGCCGGTCATTTTACCAACCCAGCATTCATGCAGCATGGACAACCTTTGCTTGATATAGTCATAAGCATTAGGCCGGAATTGCTTGTACGGCTCGTCTGCGAACGGGGCAAGGTCCTCTTGTGACGCATCGCTGAAGTAGACTGCGTACATCTCATGAAGATCCTCGGCAACAACCTCGGAAGAACGCAACGTACCTTGCGGCATGAATATTCCTTCGCCTTTGCCGATCCGCAGCGTCTTCCCTGCAATCTCGTAGATCACCGTCCCCCGCGTAACCAGAAATAATATATGCTGATTCGTATAAGATAACGGCACATTCCACCCCCCCTGAACGGCCTGGTGTAACAAGACAAACTCGATGCGCATCACCTAACCTCCATTGTCATATTGTGTAAATCTAAGAATCATTCAAAAGAATATAGTATTACCAATCGTACTACGAATCATTTTCTCTTACAATGATAAATGCCGTACTAAAATCGCTTGCAGGATTGCAATACTAGCTGTGCATAATACAACTTTGCTCTGATCGGGATCATCTTGTCTTTTTGATCAAACCTGACAAACTGACAATTCATAGTTGACATGATCACATTGTTCGCCAGTCTCTTCTCTCCGTATAATGTATTAGAACTGCGGAGGGGTCAGTTCCCCGTAATTCAATCAATATGAATGATGGAGGTTTTACCTAATATGACAACAATGCCACAAGACAACAACATGACGGATCTACTCATTATCGGTGGCGGCCCCACAGGAATGTTCGCCGCTTTCTACGGCGGAATCCGGCAGGCCTCCGTGAAACTGATCGAAAGCATGCCACAGCTTGGTGGTCAACTGGCTGCACTGTATCCGGAGAAATATATATACGATGTAGCCGGATTTCCCAAGATAACAGCACAGGAACTGGTAGAAAACCTTGCCCGGCAAATGGATCTGTTTAACACAGACATTCGTTTGAAAGAAAAAGTGACATCCGTAGAGAAGATCGACGAGCGTCACTTTGTTGTCACAACGGATAAAGGTGCGCATAGCGCAAAGTCTGTTATCATTACCGCTGGCGTAGGCGCCTTCGAGCCTCGCCGGCTGGAGGTGGATCATGCAGATAAGTTCGAGCGCAGCAATCTACATTATTTCGTCAGCGATCTTATCCGCTTCCAAGGCAAAAGAGTGCTGATCAGCGGCGGCGGCGATTCGGCGTTGGACTGGGCTCTAATGCTGGAGCCTATTGCCGAACAGGTCAGCATCGTTCATCGCCGAGACAAATTCCGCGCACATGAGCATAGCGTCGAGAAGCTCCTTGATTCCAGGGTCAATCTCATTACGCCAACCGAAATAACCGGGCTTCACGGAGATGATCGCATCACGAAAGTAAGCCTGTCCCATATCAAAACAAATGAAACCCAAGAACTCGAAGTTGATGAGGTTATCGTAAACTACGGATTTATCTCCTCGCTTGGTCCGATCTCTCAGTGGGGCTTAGCGATTGAGAATAATTCCATCATGGTGGACTCTCGTATGGAGACCAGCATTCCGGGCATTTTTGCAGCGGGGGATATTACCACGTATCCGGGCAAAGTTAAGCTGATTGCCGTCGGATTCGGCGAAGCGCCAACAGCCGTAAACAACGCCAAGGTGTACTTCGATCCTGATGCGCGTCTATCTCCCGGTCACAGCAGCAACATGAAGCTTTAAGAGGTTGTTACTTTAAAGAATTCAAAGAATCACTCAATAAATCACATGATTACCAATCGTTTTCTTGGCCCTCCCAGATTACAATAAGAGCTGTAAGGTTAATGAATCGCATTGGGAGGTATTAATAGGATGCTTGCAAATTCGAAAGTCATTGATGTCGACGTCCACAATCAATTAAAAAGTCACAGAGACTTGCTGCCCTATCTGCCCGAGCCATGGAAGTCGCGAATTGCCGCCAACGGCATCGGAATACCGGATCGCGGCTACCCGTCCCCCGTCGGTGTGCTCCGAAATGACTGCAGACCTCCGGGAGGCGGCCCGGCCGCGTCGGATCCGGACTTCCTCGTCCAAGATCTGATTAAACCGTACAACATCGAAATCGCAATTCTGACCGGCCATCTCGATGGCGTATCCGTCATGCATGACCCGGATCATGGAGCAGCCGTAGCTTCCGCTTACAACGACTACCTTGTCGCAGAATGGTTGCCGAAACACGAATCCTTCCGAGGCTGCATGGTTATCTCGACGCTGGATCCCGCGCTGGCCGTTAGGGAAATAAACCGCATGGCGGACCATCCGAGAATCGTCAGCATCATTATCGGCAGCGCGCAGCGGGCTCTGCTCGGCCAACGGCAGTTTCATCCTATCTACGAAGCCGCGGAGCGCCACGGTCTTCCAATCGCGATCCACCCCGGCGGCGAAGGCTCCGGGATCTCCTCGCCTCCGACGGCCTCGGGATATCCAACCCGGTACCTGGAATACCATACGATTCTATCCCAGAACTACATGGCGCATGTGACCAGCCTGGTTTGCGAAGGCGTGTTCGAGAAGTTTCCGAATTTAAAGTTCGTATGCCTGGAAGGCGGCATTGCCTGGCTGCCCCATCTCATGTGGCGACTGGACAAGAACTATAAGGGACTGCGCGCCTCCGTGCCTTGGCTAAAGCGGATGCCTAGCGAATATATTCGAAGCAACTGCATGTTTTCTACACAGCCGATTGAAGAACCCGACAATCCCAAGGAACTGCTTGCCATCTTCGATATGGTCGATGCCGAGAATATCCTGATGTTCTCCAGCGACTATCCGCACTGGGACAACGACGATCCTGGCGAAATATTGAAGCGCCTCAACCCCGAAGCGCGACGTAAAATCTTCTATGAAAACGCGAAAAAGCTGTACCGGTTGTAAGGCTTCCGGGAAACTAATCGATATAATGGAGGAATCGCCATGGCAGTACACTACGTAGCCCAAACAAACGAAATAGAGGACGGCCAGAGCAAGATCATCGAATTGGAGGGCCGATCGATCGGTTTATACCGGATTGGTCACGACTATTACGCACTGCATAACCGATGTCCTCATGAAGGCGCCGAACTCTGTAAAGGGCCGATCTGCGGAACGACGCTTCCCTCCGACGTATACGACTACCAGTTCGGTCGGGAAGGCGAGATTGTCCGTTGTCCCTGGCACGGCTGGGAGTTTGAGATCAAGACGGGCAAGTCGATCTTTAACGAAAGAGTCCGGACCCGCTCCTATAAAGTCCAGGTGGACAACGGCAAGATCGGAATTATCATCTAGTTGAATCATTATTATTGGCCTCTTTCTATGACCTAATTGTTGCACTTGATATGCAGCTAGCCTGCTGAATATCAGCAGGCTAGTGCGGTATTACCGTCAACCAGGAATGTTTAGAAATTTAAATACACAATTGCCGCTACTCCTACCCGTCCAGGCTGTGATCCGCAAGACCAAGCGGGAACGGCGCAGGACGCTGACAGGTACTTTTCATCGCATAATGAACACCTTGCTCGGAGGCGTCCAGAATGCCGAACATCGCTTCGAGCACATGATAAGCCATTTCGCCGCTCGTCCGGTGGTTGCGATCGCTCAGAATCGCTGCCGCCATGTCCGCTGCTCCGACTCCCCGCGCATTCTCGAACTTGCCATGCGTTAGCGGAATGTCGGACCAATCCCCCGCACTGGCGCGACGGATGCGCACAGGCCCGCCGAACGTGTTCGGATCCGGGACCAGCAGCGTGCCTTCGCTTCCGTACAATTCGATCCGGGGGAGCACGGAGCCTCCCCTTACATCGAAGCTTGTTACCAGTGTAGCAGCAGGACCGGACGCGAAATCGAGAACGCTTGTAATGTGGGTCGGTGTCTCCACCTTAATTCTCTTACCGAACTGCTCCTTGCTCGTAGCGATCCGCTCTGGGAACGAAATTTTTGCCGATCCTGTCACTCGGTTGATCGGGCCAAGCAGAGCCACAAGCGCCGTTAAGTAGTAAGGACCCATATCGAATAGAGGACCTCCGCCCGGCTGATAGAAGAAATCAGGGTTCGGGTGCCATCCTTCCGGTCCTCCACCCATCATAAACGCAGTCGCGCCGATCGGCGTTCCGATCCAACCGTCCTCTAGCAGCTTGATGCAAGTCTGGATACCGCCGCCCAGAAACGTATCCGGCGCACATCCGACCCGCAAGCCTCGGCTTCGGGCAACCTCAAGCACGCGCCGCCCCTCTTCGCGCGTCGTAGCCAGCGGCTTCTCCGAGTACACATGTTTGCCCGCCTCCAGAGCCTGCAGGGCTACCGCTGCATGAGCTTGCGGAACCGTCAGGTTAATGACCATCTGAATGTCCGGTTCTGCAAGCAACTCATCAACTGAACATCCCCGAACACCATGCGCCGCTGCCTTGGCAGCGGCGCGTTCCATATCCAAGTCCGCGCACGCCACAACTTCCATAGAGTCGAACCGCTTGCCGTTTTGGAAGTAGATCCCGCTTATATTTCCCGTTCCGACGATACCAACTTTCAACTTGTTCATCGCAATAACTTGCCTCCCTTTCATTGAGCGGATTATGCTTGACCGATCTTGTCCATCAGCTGGGATATGTTCTCATAGCTCCTCTTCACGCATCCCATCGGATCCGACTTGCAGAAGTCTTGCTCTACGACATACCACTCAACACCAGATGCTTCCCCCAGCGGACGATGGATTTGAAATCGATCGACCCCGTACCGACTTCCGCGTAGACTTGCTCTTCATCATCACTCATATCTTTCATATGCAAGATAGGCACCCTGCCGGCATACGGCTTCAGAAATTCGATTGGATCGTGCCCGCCATTCTTCAACCAGAAGACATCCAGTTCCGCTAGGATAAGGTTATCTGACGAATGTTCGATCAGATAAGACAGTCCGTCATGCCCGTCCACGATCGTATTAAATTCGAAGGAGTGATTATGGTAACTATTACGTAAACCATCGGTTTGCACACGATTGGCCAGCTCGTTAAACCAGTGCTTCATCGTCCGATATCCTTCCTGTTCTGATGACCGCCCCCTAATCCGGCGCATACGATGTCCGGCATGTCGAACATTTTCGCTTCCGAGATCAGGCGCTCCGGGTCTTTCAACATTTCGTCGCCGCCATAATGCAACCCCGACACGCGAAGCCCCGTCTCTGCCAGGACAAACTTCAACAACGCGGGATCGTATCCATGGAATCCGGCGAACTGCACGCCTCTGTAGCCGATGCTTGCCAACTCGCGCAGCACCTCCGGGAAAACCGCCGCGCACTCCTCGCGCAATGCGTATAGTTGTACCGAGATTTTCTTCCACATGCCTCGTTCCTCCTTATATAATCTTTCGCATTCAGCATAACGCTGCGCGGGACGAGGGGGAATAACTAATAAGACGAAGATTGACTTATTCTGCAAAATGTTATTAAGTTAGGAGGAAGTTGTTAATCTTGGGAGGAATGCATTATGGCTGAGGAGACGATCAAGCTTCAGGCCGAGAAAAAGATCAAGACGCCCGCATCACATGGACAACGGGCGTCTCCTGTAGATCTTGATTCCTACTATTTGTTATATTTCAAATATTCTTCTGTGTATTCCTTAATGATCTGCTCGCCGCCGCCTTTCGTCCAATCCTCGACAGCCTTATGCCATCCCGCTTCGTCTATTTCCCCAATGATGAATTTCGTCCTCGCATCGCCAATGATTTTGCCCAGTTCTGTGCCCTTCTCGATACCAGTATTCGAGATTAGCGATTGTGTGGGGTTCGGCACTGCGATTTCCAAATTGTCGAGTTGCACCTGCTTGGCTTTCAAGAAATTCGCCGGCATATTGCCTTCTTGAGCCTTGGCACCTTCATCAAAACGAATCATATCCAAATCGCTGAAATCCGCGGTAAACTTTGAGGCATCCGTGCGTTCAGGCTTGCCATCCTTCAGTTCGTAGTGAACGCCTTCGATTCCCCATACGAACAAATCCTGCATCTCCGGATCGGCCATCTTGTCCATAAAGCCAAGCACCTGCTTCAATCGCTCCTCCGTCTTGACGCTTGTTTTCGGGAAGACGAACAGTGTAGGCAACGTGCCCATTGTTGGAACTCGGGCTCCTTGCGGCCCTTCGATCCGGCTGATTACGTCGAGTTCGGCATCCGGAAACGCCTTCGCGAGATCTCCGAAGCGTACCGTCAGGTCATCCAATGCCGTCAAGACCATGCCGGCTTTCCCTTTATTCAGCAATTCAAACCCGTTGGTAAATACCGGGAAATCCTGATTAATGATATTATCATCATAAAACTGCTTATACAACTTCAACGTCTGCAAATAAGCTTCGGAGTAAAACTCCGGAATCATCTGTCCGTCCTTAAACTCCCAGCGATTCGCACCTCCATACCACGAATTAAACAAGCCGAAGCCGTTCACACCCGATGTCACGCCAAAAGCGAACGTATCGTCCTTACCGTTGTCATCCGGATCCTCTTTTGCAAAAGCGTACATCACCTCGATAAGTTCTTCAACCGTTTTCGGTTCTTGGAGTCCCAGACGATCTAGCCAATCTTTCCGGAAAATGACGCCGTCGCGAGCTTGCGGGAAGTATTTCCGAATGCCGTATATTTTACCGTCAATCAGCGTGTTAGCTTCCAGATCCGGCACCATCTCGTTTAAGTTCGGATAATCCTTCAAGTACGGTCCGATGTCCCAGAACATCCCGCTGCGAACCGCGTTAACGAAAGCCGCGTTATTGTTCGAGCCAGTGCGCGCCATGACAACTTCCGGCAAGTCCTGCCCGGCGATCGACGCGTTCAGCTTATCATTGTAAGCCGATGCAGGAACCCATACCACTTCCAAATCCGTATTCGTATGCTTTCGGATGTTGTCCATCGCTTCCGAATCCTGTTTTGGCGGTTCCGCATTAAAGTACGGCGTCATGAACTTGATCTTGACAAGATCAGGCTTCGTAGACTCTTCTCCTCCCTGCTCTCCCGGATCCGCCCCGTTATTGGAACAGGCCGCTCCTAAAAGCATCGTTCCTGCAAGAATAAGCCCCCCGAATTTCCTTTTCCACTTTGTTTCCCTTTGATGTGCCATGCCATTTCATCCCCCTTCATTTTATTTGATATGTGAACATTCAAATAATCGGATGCAGTCACCGCTCTATCCTTTAACAGAACCAAGTAAAGCGCCCTTGGCGAAGTGCTTCTGCAGGAAAGGATACACCAGCAAGATCGGCACAGTAGCCACAACGATCGTTGCCATCTTGACCGTTTCCCCCGGCGGCACAAAGCTCTCGCTCATTGCAGAAGAATCGCCGATTGCTCCTCCCGAGGATAGAATAACGATTTGGCGGAGCAGCACCTGAATCGGCCACTTCTCTGAATCGTTAATATACAGGATAGCCTGGAAAAAGGAGTTCCAGTGACCTACGGCGTAGAACAAGGCGAACGTAGCCACCGCCGGAAGAGACAGCGGGAGCACAATGCGAATCAGAATCATAAAGTCGTTGCAGCCGTCTATTTTAGCCGCTTCTTCCAATCCGTCAGGCAGCTGCTGGAAAAAGTTCCTCAAAATAATCAGATTAAAGGCACTGATCGCTCCGGGAATAAGCAATGACCAGTACGTACCAAGCATGCCTAACTCTTTTACTATTAGGAAGGTAGGGATCATCCCTCCGCTGAACAGCATCGTAAATATAATCATTAACATCAATTGCCGACGCCACTTCAGAGTGGGACGCGCCAGCGGATACGCCATCAATATCGTAAATACGAGATTGATCGCCGTTCCCGCTACGGTAATAAAGACCGTTACCCACAAACTGCGTACCAACGTCTGCGTCGAGAAAATGTATTGGTAAGCTTCAAGTGAAAATTTAGTTGGAAACAGGACGAATCCCTTCTGCAGCAACTCCTCCGACGAAGTAAACGAGGCGCTCACAATGTACAGAAACGGAATGAGTGTGAGTGCGGCAAACACGAACAGTCCAATATAGATCAGTACATCCAATATTCTGCTGGGCCAAGAACGATCGGGCAACTATCTCAACTCCTTCTCCACATGGATTAATAAACACCCTCTTCTCCAAACCTTCTCGCCAGATGATTGGCTGCTACGACCAGCAACAAACCGATGGCCGATTTAAACAAACCGATAGCCGTACTAAAGCTGAACTGCCCATTGAGTATACCCATGCTGTATACATAGGTGTCGAATACTTCGCCAACCTCGCGATTCGTCGCGTTCAACATCAGGTAGATTTGTTCGAATCCGGTATCGAGAAAATTGCCCAGACGCAATATAAACAAAATAATGATAACCGATCGAAGCGCCGGGAATGTAATATGCCACAATTGTCTGAAGCGGTTAGCCCCATCAATCCGCGCTGCCTCATAGAGTTGGGGATCGACTCCGGTCAGCGCAGCCAGAAAGATAATCGTCCCCCAACCGGTTTCCTTCCATATCACTTCCGAGGTCACGACTGTTCGAAACCATTGTTCACTGGCGAGTATATTGATTTTCTCCATCCCCATTGATTCAAACCACTCGTTAACTGCTCCTCCCTCAGTCGTAAACAGTACATACGCGATACCTACAATCGCCACCCAAGAGAAGAAGTGGGGAATATAAATAATGGTTTGCACGAATCTTTTGTACCAAGCCCGGCCAATCTCGTTCAGCATCAAGGCGATCACAATCGGCATCGGGAAGAAAAACACCAGATTGTAGAGGGCCAGTATGATCGTGTTTCTGAACAACTGACTAAAGGCGGGGTCGGAGAAGAAACGAATAAAATGTTTAAATCCAACCCACTCGCTCCCATTAAAACCAAGAAAGGGCTGATAGTTTTTGAAGGCAATCAGGACTCCCCACATGGGCAAATACTTAAATAATAAGAAGTAAATCACTCCCGGCAATAGCATGAAGTACAGATAGCGATCCCGCGACAATAGCCTCCATGTGCTGCCCTCCAGCTTGTTTTTCATCTCTGATGGACCTCCTTTCTTAACGTGATGTTAGTTATGCGCTTACAATCCCAAGTGTAGATCCGAGGCCAATAACTGTCTATAATCTCCCGGGAACCACCTGCCGCCAGATTGCCGAATAATCATTAGGGCACTATAATCATTAAAGCTGCTCCATCTCTGATTGAACGGGACGGAGCAGCTTTTATTGAGTTGGAACTATAAGGGGAGCATGTTAAGTCGGGCCCTGATGTATCGATTCAGCTGCTTTTCGGAACTGCCCAGGCGTTATTCCTTCCATCTTGCGGAATTGGCGGATGAAATTTTGCGAATTCCGATACCGAAGCTTATCGGCGATTTCGGCAATCGTCATCTCGCTCTCGGCGAGCCATAACTTGGCCATCTTCATTCGGTAGGACAACAGGTATTCGCTGAAGTTCGTACCTGTTTCTTTGCTAAATACCCGCTTGATATAGTTCGGATGGTAGTTCAGCTCATCGGCGCATACTTCCAATGTCAGATCGGTATCGTAGCTTTGGTGGATCATCTCGACCATCGTGTCAGAAATTTGACTGTAATGCGCTTCTCGCTGTCCTTCAATGCGCTGGATCAATGACAAAATAACAATTTCCCACAACCACCGTTTAATCTCCTCCATTGAATACAGTTCAAACAGACGGTTAAAGGAAACCGCGCCTTCTCTCCCGTCATCGCGCATCACTTCGAGCGGCTCCCCTACCCCCTCGGCCAACTTCACTATATCCATTAACAATCGGACAAATAACATCTGGTATTCTCGCGGATTAAGAGCTTGCTGTCGGACTTCCTCGATAAATCGGTCCAAAAAATGGTCCGCTTCCTTCAGGTTGGCTGTCCGAATGGCATCACCAAGTTCGCTTGCCGAAACAATCGGATAGATCGGATGCGATCCGGCACCGGGGGCGGCTTCATCGATGTTCACGATCAGTTCCCGCCCGAGCCGAATCCGGAATTTCAGCGCTTCGGTCGCTTCTTCGTAGGCCTGTGAAGTTTGAAACAATTTCCGGTAGGGTCTACTTATGCCGATACTTACCGGTAATTGCAGCACTCTCTTGATCGTCGTCTGAATCATCTCGGCCCACTCGTAGACGTTATCGCGAAACGCTTCTTCCTCTTCTTCAATTGCAGATAACGCGGTCGCCTGCACCGAACCGAA
Source organism: Paenibacillus sp. MY03 (assembly GCF_002165585.1). Lineage (NCBI taxonomy): Bacteria > Bacillati > Bacillota > Bacilli > Caryophanales > Paenibacillaceae > Paenibacillus > Paenibacillus sp. MY03. The sequence continues at coordinate 599,032 of NZ_MXQD01000004.1, forward strand.
CGGGACGGCAAACAGGCGCCGATCCGGGGAGATCAATTCGTTGACGATATTGTCCACCGCAAAGATCAAAATGTCGAGGTCCTCTCGACGGTAACGCGTCTCGTCCAGCGAATCCGGCTGAACGACAATCAGACAAAGCCGCAGCCGATCATCGCGAATCCATTGATACTGGCTGGTCCGTTCTGCCGCCTCCGCCTCATTAACGGTTCCTTGCAGCAATTTAAAAATAAAAAGGTGCTGCAACTGGTCAATCTGACTTTTAATTTTACCGTTCATCTCCGAATTGGAGACGATCAAACTTTCGATTCTGTCTGCAATATGTTGAAATTCGCTAGACCGGTGATCTGAGCTATGATCGTCTCCCATCGCTGAATTGTACAATTGGCGAACCGGCGAATAAATTCGCTTTGAACCGAATATCGCAATCGCAGCCATTACCCCGAATATGCCGAAACAAATGGCGAACGTAAGCCAACCGATGCTTCGCGCATCCTTGACGACTTCTTTCGGAGATACCAGATATAAATATGTCCAACCGTTATATTCTGACTTCCGGTACAACACATGGAGTGCGTTTCCGGATTCATCTGTGGCTTGGAAGAAACCGTCTGTTGCTTGCTGCTTCTTTAAATCCGCCCAATAGGGCATCTGCTTCAGGCTGGCCCCAATTCGGGTCGAATCCCGGTTTGCAATGACATTATCCTGCCCGTCCACGATCAACATCTGTCCCAGCTTGTCGGCTGGGAGCAGTTCCAGATTGTTGATGTAATAATTCGGGATTTGAATAACGAGCAATCCTGTAGGCACGGTCGAGACCAGTGGGAACTTTTTGACCAGATTGATGTAATGGTTATTATCGGTCGTTTCGAACAACCAGAACGAATTCCCATCAAACTTCAAAAAATCCATGTATTTATCAAGGGTTTCCATTTCATCAAAGGCATGCAGTCCACTGCTGTCAATAATCCATTGTTTGCCGAAGTTGACTAGCTCCACCTTCGTCACGTCCAACCCATGAGTTCTCATTCCGAAGTGGCTGCTCATCATTTCCCGCACCTTCCCGAAGTCGTTTACGCCCAGACTTTGAGTCATCGCTTCTTTGACGAGCACCGTACTCAAATACTGCATCGCAAGATTGTCGAGCGCCATCAACTCCTGCTCAACTCTACGGTGAGCCTGCTCTAAGGTGTGTCTGTTAGCCGATTGAACTTTGTCCAGAACCACCGTTGAAGCCTTGTAGTAAGAGAACAAACCGAGCGAAACGACCGGCAGCGCTCCCAGAATGAGACTGTACAATACAATCATGCGGAAATATCGCGAAAATAATAACTGCAATGTCATTCCCCCTAAAGATAGATTCATTTCTACGGAAATGACGGATTTCCTCTTCTGTCATAAAAACGCTTACTGCCCCTGTGCCTATTGTTGCATCAATGTGACAAATTGACAATAGAGTTGACACTCTGCCATTGTTCGTCCTCTCAGTCCCTGCGTATAATGAGAGCAACTAAACGAAGGAGGGGACACATCATGTCTGTAGACAAACGTTCCATCATTGATGTCGATATTCATCACAATACGCCAAATGTGCAAGCCATCTTTCCTTACTTGTCCCAAGTATATCGCGATCAGATTAGCGAGTGGGGGTTATTACTTCCGAGTTATCCGTTCATGAATGGAGGTAAATGGGGGAGACGCGTAGATGCAGATCCGCCCGAGGGCGGGTCCCCAGGCTCTTCTCTGGAGCACTTGCGGCGGCATCATCTGGATCCGTTTAACGTGGATTACGCGATTTTGACAGGAGAATTCTATACGGCGGGCACGATCGCGGATGTCCACTACGCCTCAGCTCTATGTTCCGCTTACAATGACTATACCCGCGATCATTGGTTGGACAAGGACGATCGATTGAGAGGTTCGATCAACATTCCGAAGCAGCATGCGCAGATGTCTGCGCAAGAAATCAGGAGACTGGGCAACGACAAACGTTTCGTTCAGGTACTCGTTCCCGGAGGCGCGGAGAAACCTTATGGTAATCCCTTCTATGATCCGATCTTTGAAGCTTGCGTCGAACACGGTCTCGTATTTACGATTCATATCGGCAATGAGGGCCAAGGAATCAACCCGTCTCCTACCGGCGCCGGCTATGTAAGCTACTATATCGAATCTCGCGCCGCACGTACTCAGACAATGATGGCCCATATAGCGAGTTTCATCTTCAACGGCGTATTCGAGAAGTTCCCGACCTTAAAAGTCGTCATGCAGGAATCCGGCGTCATGTGGATCGCTCCGTATTTGTGGAAGCTGGATCAGGATTGGAAAGGTCTTCGTTATCAGACGCCATGGGTGGTGAAATCGCCAAGCGAATATTTCCGTTCCAATATGTACGTCTCCTCTCAGCCGATCGAGATAACGCCTGATCCGGCGATGTTCAAGCCGATGCTCGATGCGATCTGGGCGGACGAGAAGCTGCTCTTTGCCAGCGATTATCCGCACTGGGATTTCGATTCGCCTCGCCTTGCGTTCCCTAAGCTCGACCCGGCTTATCGTCAGCGGATCTTCTATGACAATGCTGCAGAACTGTATAAGCTGCCTCCAAGGCTTTAATCAACTTTAGGCGGATCCGGCGAATCAGAAGGAGCATATGAGCCCGCTATACGCCATTTGCCAGGTGGCATGCCGTAATATTTGCTGAAGGAGTGCGTGAAGGAGTAAGCGTCCGTGTAACCCAAGGTCAAGGCAACTTCTTCTATAGACAGATCGGTTGCTCTAAGCAACTCCGCGGCTTTCTCCATCCGCAGCTTCTGCATATATTTCATGGGGGAAAGGCCCTTTCGCTCAGTAAAAACTTTGGAGAAATACCCTCGGTGGATAGAGATATAATCGGCAACGTCCTGGACCGTGATTCTCTCCATATAATGGGTGTTCATATAATCGATGCTTCTGGGCAGCCATACATCCTGCCGCGCTGGCTTGGCAGTCGGATTCGGCTGAATCAATAAGCTGAATACCCGGTAAAGCAAGGAAATCACTTCGACTTGCCTTCTTGCATCCTGCGACTGATAGGCATGAATCTGCCCAAGCACGTTTTCCAATTCCGCATTCATGATCTGCCGCCCATAAGTCGACTCCACTGTGAATGCGCTTAACCGCATCAATTGACCGGCTTGGGGACCATCGAAGGATATCCAGGCCATCTGCAGCCGGGTTGCGTTCTCCGGTCTCAGGTATTGATATACAACGCCCGGAAACATAGCGAATACATCGCCTTTTGTAAGCACGATTCGCTTATCGGAATAATACAGCTCGACATGACCGTCCATGACGAAATGCAGATTGTAGTATTCGATTACCCGAGGTCCGATCCTATAATTGGCTTCGCCCCATGTTATACCGGCTTTTAGCGGCCACAGTCCACCGCTTCTGTCGAACGAATCTGGCTGATAAAAGTGTTGTTTATTCTTTTCCATGACAGCAGTATAGCATGTACGCCTGTAAAAATAAATTAAGTGGTAGGTGGATCGTTATGAAACTTCACTTTATAGGGTTAAAATCGGACTTTCAAGAAAATGAACGCAAATTAGTAGATGTTAACGGTAAAAGCGTAGGTGTTTTCCGCCTGGATGGTGAGCTGTATGCCGTACTGAATTACTGTCCGCATCAAGGTGCTCCTCTATGCCAGGGACATGTACGGCCATGGGTGAACGCCCCGGCGCCCGGGGAATTCGGCTATGACCGGGATGGTGAGATTTTGCGATGCCCATGGCATCAGTGGGAATTCGACATCAAGACCGGATGCATGGTCGTAGACGGTAAAGTTCGAACCAGGACGTACGAAGTAACGGTAGAAACATTCGACGTAACGGAGGAAGACGGCAAGGTTTACGTGAAGGCGTGATTCGTATGTTCATCCCACTACAAGGAGCTGCTGAGCAACCCGGACATATCCCGATTGGAGCCCGGCGATTTGCAGATGGCCCATGCACGGGGATACCGACGAGGACTTGTATCCGTTTTATTACGGACTGCGCACTATGTGTCAGCTGTCGCAAACGGAGAATGCGGCGAGCGCATGGGGGCTCGCGAACGCATTCTCTTTCCCCCTATACCGCTTGCCCACGTCGCTGAATCGTCGGGGTTTTGTGAACTACAACTATTTCCACCGTATATTCCGGCTAAATTCGGTATGTCACCCAGTGAATACCGTAGGGGTTCCTATGATAATTAACTTAGATTCTAAGGATCATGCAATTGACGGTATTGTCATTGTTGCTTGGATTGTACTTACCCACACGGAATTATCGATTTATTGACTAAGAAGGACACAACCAAACAGAGGTGTATAATCTACCGTTACATCCCCGTATTGCTCTATTTCTTTTCCAGTCCATTCGGTTGATTTGATAAAAAAAATAAAGCCGGCTATAAAACCGGCTTTATCGCACTCTCTCATATCAAGGCACTGCGCAAATGGGTTAATCTCCTGTCATATGCTCTTCATCCGATTCCGTCTCCTAGTCTCTCGTGAGCCCACTGAAAGTTATTGCTCAAGCGACCGCGTAAATCATTAATATATACAGCGTGCTCTTGGTAATAATAGCAAAAAGAGTTTTCAGTCTTACCTCCTCATATCTTCAGCTTCAGTGTCAAATTTTCCGCTTATTTACATAATATAATGCGATAGATGCGTTTCCATATTCTGTCCCCAAAAAAACAAAAACTAATGTCCTTGATGTTCGCCACATGCAGCACAAGGCTCCTTAATAAGCCCCTTATTTTTAGAACCAATCGGAGCAGGTATATCGTCGTTAGATACATGTTTAATGTCAGGACGAACCTTTATATTAATTTCCTCGCGGCCCATTCGATAGGTAGAAAAACCACATTTCAAACCATCGCTGACCGGACCATTCTCATCCACTGTTGAACGTTCATCCACCCCAGACCGATGATCGGTCTGGAACTCGAAAAGCAAAACCCAAAGGCGTCGCCCTAGAAGAGCTCAGCGAATATCCTTTTAACGCTATTTAAATTTCAGTCAATTATAACATCGATTCCTTCACCTTGACTTCTATAGCCTAGCCTCATCATTCTAGTCAGTACTAGGGCATGCTTAATTCCTTTAATATTTCCTTTCAAAAGATCATCAGACGGATCATTTTTCATCTCCATTTCTAGTTCAGCCAACTCCCCTTCAAGACAGTTAATGAGATCATTGGTCTCAGAAGTACATTGAGCCAGAGTATTTATAAACTTAGTACTATTTGAAATAGCCTTTTCTTGGATAGTTGGAATTTTCGTTTCTAAAAAGCTCTTTATAGTCCCAAGATAATCACGAATCGCGGAGTCATTTGGAAGCTTTTTCATATGTCGAGCCAATATATCGATTAAAATAGACACTTTCTTTGTATCATTTAACAAAGTCATATTTTCACTTCCAAGCTGTTTGATTTCGCTTTTTGAATCATTGACTCTACGGATTGATTAGAACTTCATCAATGTTGTGAAGCGGGCGTATTAACATATCAAGGCAACTTCTTCCTTGCCGATCATGCTCTTCATGTGCCAATTTTAGGGATAAGTAAAGCCCAACAACATCACTTATACAACTCGGATACTGAAGCCCGTTGGCCTCTAATCTTCGTTTAACCTCTGATTCTCTATTGTTCATTATGTTATCTTCATTATTTTCTCTTTTTGTTGACTTACAATCCTCACGGAAACTAATGAACGTATTCGGTCTGACCTTTTGTTCCAAAAATAATTCTGTTTCTTCCCTGCTAAATTCCTTTGCTACGCAGTCGCTAAAGTAGGGCAATAGTGTAATATTCGGCATAGGAAGCCACCTCCCCCAACCATTCTCATGAAACTGATTAGGAAATGCACATTGCCCGACAGGTATTAATTCAAGTTGAGCAAGAACTCTTACTGTAGCCTTGCCATTTGTAAAAAAATTAATTGCTTCATTTTGAAAAGAAAACATGGCCATCTCCCGTTCGTAAAATATAAGGTAAAATGTCGAGCGGCTTTTCATTTGAAATTTTAAATTCCGAAACAGTACTATCTTTACTTACCATCTTATTAAAGCTTATGCCCAAAACCCAGTATTCTTCTTCGGAAGTAGTTGAACTTCTTTCAAATTCATAATTAAGCCAGTTAAAGTGATTCTGAAGATCCGTATATTCTTCTAAATTTATAGTTATTAATCTTAACTCGCCTTCAATAAATTTAGCTTTTAGAATTTTCCGACTCTCTTGTTGCTCTACCAACAAGTACTGACTCTCATTGTGGAATAGGATTTTCCGGAAATAAACGGCTGTCCACTCTTGTAATTTGTTAGTAAGTATGAGCGTTTCTACACTTATAATTTTAGGAATCATTGTACCCCCCTAAATAGTATGAAGCATTAATCAGTAGTTTCAGTATACTTCATTTGATGTTTTGAGTTCAAATAAACATTAATAAAAAGAACTTTTAATGATCTGCAATGTATTGATAACGATAGTCTACACTTCTACATATAGGAAGAGGTGTATGACCGCATGCATATTCTCAAAACGGTTGGCGAGCACATACGACATTACCGAACCCTCAGGGGCTGGACCCAAGAGCAGTTAGCCGAAGCGTTGGACTCCCAAGGAACATATATTGGCCGTGTCGAACGGGGCGAACAAAACGTTCAATTATCAACTCTTGAAAAAATCGCCGATGCCCTAAATATCAGTGTTGACGACCTGTTCAACCAGAATGCATTTGAACATCTGCAGAAAGATGAATGGATTTGGAAAGTAGTCATGATGCTTAAAGAGAAAGACCCACAAGATCAGGAAAGAGCATTTCGTGTCTTACAAGAAATGTTCAGACCTTAACTACACAAAAACCGCCTATCCACAATTGAGTACGAACACTCGTGGAAATAGGCGGTTTTTCTTTTCTATACGCTAAACTATTTAAGGCTTGGTTCCTGTTATGACCTCAGAGATAATATAGTTTTGTACATTAGCACCAGCACCCAATCTTCTAAAAATGTCTTCGAATCATCCTTCGGCTCTACAATTACATCCGTAAATCTGCTTTGGGTTAACATGGCTTTTACTTCATCAACGGAGAAAGCCCTGGAAATACATCCCGAATACATCACATCTAGGTCATTTTTGATTTCTGGAGGAAACTCAGCGGTCATGACACTATCCGAAATCGCCAAACGGCCGCCGCAACGAAGAACCTGAATACTTCGTGAAATACTTGCTGCTTGACCGGAGATAGATTGATCATAAAATTTGAAATAATTACATCTACCGTTTGATTAGAAGCAGGCAAATATTCAATTTCCCCTGAACAGAAATCGGTGTTCGTAAACCCGCCTTTGTTGGCATTAGCAAGGGCGCGGTTTACGATTTCTGGCGTCATGTCTACACCAATCACATGACCGGCTTCACCAACTTGGTGCGAAGCCAAGAAACAGTCGAAACCTCCACCTCTGCCAAGGTCAATTACAACATTGCCGAAAACGTAAAATTGAAAATGAACTTAATGAAGATATCAGCTTTACCGGTACTCCTTATCTATGAAGACTTCGCATGATTGATAGCGGTCTCGATGTAGGCTCTCAAAGTCTTGATGAACGTGCGCATGGCGTATCCGACATATCTATCGCTGCGGTAGATCAGACAAATGTCCTGAGAAGGCGTAGGATTTCTCAGGTGCACGATTTTGATGTCTGCATTGTGAAGATTATCTAGTAGAAGTCGCGGCAGAACACAGGCGCCAACTCCGCTTTGTACCATCTGGAGGAGAGACGATAACGTCGTCGTCACCATATGCGGCTCCACTGTAAACCCTTTGTCCATGCAAAAGCGGTCGATCAACTTGCGGCATTGATGGTCGGGCGGAAACATGACCATCTTCAAGGCATGCAGCCTGTTCAAGGGAATGAAGTTCTCCGCGGCAAGGGGATCATTCCTGCGTACCGCCAATGAAAATTCCTCATGAAACAGGGGGATTGACGTGAGACGTTCATCGATAACCGGCCCAATGGTTACGCCGACATCGATGCTTCGGTCCAAAACTTGTTCTGTAACTTTCATGGTTTCCAGAAGGGACAGCGAGATGGTGGGATAAGATTGATGGAAGTCCAATAGCAAGGCATTAAACATGAGATCCGCGTCACCGGGCAAGACGCCGACGGATAGTGATCCGCCTTGCATCTGCTTCAGGTCAGCAATGGCATCGCTCGCTTGCTCCAGATGCCCGAACACGGCAGCACCATGTTCACGAAGAATCGCTCCAGCTTCTGTAAGGACAATTGTTTTCCCCACTCGATCGAACAACAGAACTCCTAATTCTTCTTCCAATCTCCTTATCTGTTGGCTGATGTTGGGTGCACTGACTCCCATTTTTTCAGCTGCTCTTGTGAAGTGAAGCTCTTCGCAAATGACCATAAAATATTGTAGTTGTTTTAACTCCATAACTCACACCTGCTTTCAATAGAATTGCTGAATGTCTGTAACATGATTATTGTTACTCCTCCTTCCTTATCCTGTCAATGAATAATCGTTAACTTATACTTAACGTTCCGGTAACGCCCACTGCATTGATGAGGAGTTCCTTAAGACCTATACTGGGAACATATCAAGCGGTTCTTCTAACAAAGGAGGAAAATAACATGTCTGTAATGATTATCAACACGGCAAAGATTGTACGTCAAGTGGTGCTGCAGCAGGTGCAGGCTATCCCCGAGGAACTGTTCAACGTTCAAGCTGCAGGGTTTAACAATACAATCCGTTGGAATGTCGGCCATATCATTTATTGGATGGAATAGTATTCTACCCTAAGCTTCGGCTCCCCGTCTGCCATACCGGACTCGTATGGTACGCTGTTTAACTCCGGGACCAAGCCCTCGGACTGGACGTTTGCTCCTCCATCTCAGAAAGAGCTGATCGAGATGTTAACGGCGAAGCTTTCCCGACTGTCTGAGCTGACACCTGAAATATTGGGTGAGAAACCTTCAACTCCGTATGCCATGGGACCGTTCCAATTCAACACCGCCGGCGAGTTGTTCAACTTCGCTCTCATTCACGAAGCCATTCACCTTGGAACGATATCGAGCCAGCTTAAGGTTCTGTCGCGCTAACCAACGTTTGAAAAGTAGTGACAAACGACGAAGGAGGACTCAATATTTTGAGCGCCTACTAAACTGTAATGAGGAGGAATCTTTCTTGAAAAAATCCGTAGGCTCAGTTACATCCCGAACTAGCGAAGGGTTTGATGCTTTTAGGCAAGCTTTAGAAACAGGGCATACAGAAGATTTTCTTAAGAAGGTCACTGAAGATTTCCATTTCTTCGTTCCGCTCCCGCTAGAAGGATGGAATCACGAGCAGCAAGGCAAAGAGCGGTTCGAGGAATTGATCAGGTTCGAACGCTCCATATTTCAGATGCAGCTGACTCCGCTCATCGCGCTTGAGAATGAGGACAACTGGTTGGTAGTATTTTCAGCGGAAGGTTCGTTGAATGGGCGGCATTTTCGCAATGAGCTTACAATCGTCTTCAAGTTCGAGGCAGAGCGGATCCGCTCCTTCCGAGAATATGTTGGTATGCCGTTAAAAAACTACGAGAATCCATAATTATCGGATCTCAAGAATATGTACCGAATCCAACCTGCGTAAATCGTAGGTTGGATTCGGTATATATTCTTGACAAAAACTAATGGCAGAAACGTTGATGGCGAAGAGATTAAACTTGATGCACCCGTTAAGGTTATAGATGAGTGAATCATAATGCAGCTCCGCTTAATTAGTGAAACTTTCGGCGATCACTGAGAGAAATTTGTAGTGATATTGAAAAAGGAGCAATCGTCCTACCAATTTTCCAAACATATATCCGGTGGCAGTTGGAAAAGTCAATCGCACTCTTGAATTTTCAACTTAGGGGGTTTGCAGCTGTATCACCTATATCTATAAACCGGATTCGTCAAATAAGTTTATGAGCTATTATTACGTTATAAAAAATTGCGTATGATCTGACTGAGGAGCAATAACTTGAGTGGTTTAAGGTTCTTAACTTAGCGGGAACAATAGTGACTGGTATTCAAGTGGAACTCACGGAAATGCTAGTAAAGGGAGTGGACTTTACATGAGCTTAATTAATTGAGTACAAAGGATTAATGTGAATTGCACAAAAGAAATAATTTATTCTAATGAATGAAGCTTTCACTCTTTACAAACTGGTTGGCTGTGCGATTGAGCAGTTTATATCATATTGTTCAACTAACGAAGAACGATAGCGCAATAAACAAGGAGCATATCACGCGGTGCTGCTCCTAGTTTTTATTACGCTAACCACATAACCTCAAACTTGCCCATGCCTACCCCATCACGCGACAAGTGATCGGAAGTGAAGTTGACCATGGCAAATAAGCCTCGAGCGCCTCTGGATTTAGTGCATCCGGAAGCTGCGGAAGCTGCTCGAACAGGTACTTTAAATATTGAAACGGAAGAAGGCCGTTTTCCTTCGCCGTCTCGATGACGCTGTAGATCGCCGCACTAGCCTTCGCGCCGCGAAGCATGTTCGCAAATAACCAGTCCTTTCTCCCGATTACGAATGGCTTGATCGAGCGTTCACTTCGGTTGTTGTCGATCTCGAGTCGGCCATCCTTCAGAAATGCGGTCAATTTCTCCCACTGATTCAGGCTGTAAGTTATCGCTTGTCCAACAAGACTCTTCGGCAGTGTTTGAAAGCGCTGTTGCTTAAGCCACACCGAATAATTAAAAGCTTGAGCTTGTCGCATGTCCGGTTACAGAATACGAACAAGCCAGAAGTGAACAGATTCAGACCAAAGCTTTCCTGGACGATGGCGGCAAGTCCGTCGATTGACTTGCACAGATCGGTAGTGCCACAGGCTAGGAACACACGCTGATTGCTAGGAAAGGTCAGCATGATGAAGTAAGCGCGTGAATGACTTCGCGCAGAAGCTTTTGGTCAAAGCCTAATTGAAGCTCAATACTAGCTTCACCGATATGAAGGATTAGAGATGAATTAGGGAAATCTCCACCAGGCAGATCTACTGTTGCAAGAGGTACAAAGTGCACGGGAGAAATCTTTGGATCTGGAGCAGCTGAGAATGAACCACGCTTAAATTTGCACAGCCAATATTTCAATTGTTCGACAGAGCATTCATTTGCGTTGCACCAACTTTTCATTGTAAGGCCACTTGCCCGATAGGCTGCGATACGTGCCTTCCAATCTTGTCTGCGTTGTTCTTTGGCATTCATGAGATACCCTCCGCATTCAGGTTAATCTCATGGTCTCATAGCTAGCTTAGTAATTGAAGGTGTGAAGAATTTGACGCTTACATATAATTAGTATATAGGTCACTTCTGAAGGTTTTACTGCCCATATCCCAACAACAAATATCATGAGTTGGATTACACGTATTTACCGCATCAAACAGGTAGTGCAGCAAGCCGTAGATTGCGTTTGTAGGCGTTGCATCTTCGACTCGCCTAGAACTATACGATTGCGCAAAATAAGCTCTAAATAGCAGTGCCTTCCCGTCTACAATTAGAATCTTATTTTCATTTATATATTGATCTACCTCCGTTATCTAATTTCTCTTTCTTGTGAATCATAGAACACTTAGTTACTTGTTCAATATCTGAATCGTTGATGGTTGATATTTCAAACTTAATTATTCTTTAATACCCAGATTTCGCTTCCACTCGAAAATCATTAGGTGGGCACGAAATCTATGAAGTAGTTTCCCATTGTTAAAACACTCTTCAAATCGTAGATTTTTGGTTAATTTTAATACTTCCCCGCATGCGGTACATTTATAGTTGCCCGTTAACAGAATATAATCTTTTCCCATAAATTTATTTGATATTGCTGTCTTACGAAATAATACATGAATCAATATTATAAGTATTGCCAATGGGAACATAACTGAGATAATTATAGATAGTCCCGTCCATACGTACAATATGCTATTTATAATGCCTCTGCTTATTGCATTTGAAGAATTAAGAAAAGAGGATATTAAAAAAACATCCCCAAAAATTATGGTACTCCATAATGTCGTTTTAAGAATCCGACTTTCAATCCATGCCTTTATAGGTAGAGAATATTGTCGTTTGTAAATAATAACCGCATCATGCAATTCTTAATATTCGTTCTTTAATTCTACTATTATTTTTTCTTTTAGAAAACGATATTCATCTTTCTCCCTATCAGTTAGAAATTCTAGTCTGCTTTCAAGTGTAATAATTTCTCAAAAATCCTCAATACGAGAAAATGAAAGTAAATGACCCTCTTTTTGAATAATTTCTACAATCTCTTCATTTATCAAAAGTTTTTCTTTAGATTTTTTTTGGAGCAACATAAACTGTGGAGAATATACCTTAAGCAATTTATCCCTTAAGAGTGTCTCATAATGTACTTTTTCTTCTTTTTGCTTTTGAATTAATTAGTGATGTTTGAATTATGCCTCTGGTCACAACCGCTGCTACTATAACAGGACTTATGTTTTCACTCATCGTGCCCTCACTTCGCTCAGCTATTAATATTATTTAACATCAAACTAAAACTCCTAAAAATGACCCTATTTCATACCACACTAGGTTACATACCCGATCCATTGGTGGTATTGGACTCTCCATTTTGTGGCAGGGTTATCCGCTCCGTCAGCCATCTGGTATGCCACCTATTCCGGGGTTTGCCATCGCATCCTACGCAAATATCCTCACGGACGACGAACTTTGCTTCAGCTATGCACTTCCGCACCTCTCGGTGTGCTGGAGACTTTCACTCCTTAGTCTGCCCGTTGCCAATCGCAGCTGCAAAAACCAGCTGATGATTGCTCACAAGCTGGTTTTCCATATTCTTATAACGTTTTTCAGCGCTCTCCCTGACCAATCTCTATTCTTCGTAATGAAGCCTGAACTAACGCCAATCCAGTACAACTCCCAAGCAACATTGAGACTTGTCCAAAATCATTTCCCAGGCTTCCCTTACCTTCTCAGCAGGAAAACGGTGAGTAATTAACGATTCCGTCTGAAGATGGCCGGCAACAATTTCGTCAAATGTCGCCTTCATTCTTGATTGAGTCCGGCCATTGGGCATATGAAGCGTAATTTCCTTTTCCACCAACAGCCTCAGATCTAGCATATAATTGTGTCCGATAAATCCGGTGTTAACCCAATGGCTGTCGCGGCGCATGCGCGGCAACAGTTCAGAGATCAGTTGCACCGATCCGACCGTATCGACGACAGCGTGAAGTTCATCCTGATCAATGGCTTGCGTCAGCTCCGCTTTTTGCGAGAGCAGCAGTTTGTTCACACGTTGCGGCAGCCGTTCAAGCTTTGATGAATGTCTTCCGGCTACCGTTACTTCCGCTCCCCTCTGTAACAGCGACTGCGCTGTCCAATGGGCAACTAGCCCATCGCCGATTACAAGAACTCGGTCTCCCGTATTGATCGGCACTCTCGACGCCGAATTGTATCCAACCTGTGCAACCACAAGCGGACTGTAGCGAACCGGGGGATGTTGCACGGGCAGCCGAAAAACCATGTTCGCCTGGACAACCGCAACGCTCACATGACCGGCCCAACCGCTCCCCAGCCCCTGCACCGCGCTATAAGAAACAAACACAGGATCACCGATTCGAAAATTGCGAACAGCCGAACCGATACTTCGTACCACACCGACCTTCTGATAGCCGGGAACGATCGGGTAATGTTGAATCCGTTCGCCGAATAAAATCGATTTTTCCGTTCCGATACTAATCCATGAATGCAGCACATCCACTGCAATCTCATCCTCTTTAGGCTCAGGCACCTGAACCTCGCGAAAGGCGATTGTTCGTTCCGCCTCATAGACGACAGCCATAGCTTTCATTGCGGTTCTCCTCTCCACTTGTTCTCATCCAAAGTCCTCTTTTACGGGTAAAAACACCTAAACCGCTTCCTGACGCTCCAAAGCCGTTACCGCCCGATCATGCTCTGCAAACTTGCCGCGAAGCCTGCAAGCATACAGTATTCAAGCCTTTGTTCATCAATTCAACAATTTGCTGCTTGATTACCACAAGCGGCACCCGCACTTGTAAAATTCCAGCTTGAACTATTGTCGGATGATCAATCAACGCCTGCAGTGCCTGGGCGGCACCGACACACTCATAGCCGAAATCCACCTTGTGTTTGGCCAGTTCGTCCGGATGCATGACCTCTCCCAGATTCAGCTCTTTGGCAAAATACCGACGGGATTGCTGAATGTCCACGCCAATCAACTGGGCCGCGCCCATCAGCTTCGCAGCCTGCATAGCCAGCAATCCCGCCGATCCAAGTCCGCAAATCGCGATGCGATTACCGCACAGGTCGCCGAACTGCTCTATCCTGAACAGCACGCATTTCAGCAATTCAAATGAGGCTGCTTGCAAAAAGCTGATCGAATCCGGTAATTTGAGCAAATCCGCCTCGGCATAACATTGAAATTGAGCATATGCGCCTTGCCTGAAATGATGTACCAGCGATGCCACTCTGTCCCCACTCGCAACTCATTGACGTTTTTTCCAACAGCCTCCACGTAACCCGACGCTTCGTGTCCCGGCTGCCCGGGCGGCAAGGGATAGGGCGGTGGCTGTAGCAAATCCTTCATATGCCGGCTCTTCATCATATTGATCCTAATGAGGACAAGTCGCGACCGTTTCAATCCGGACAAGCACCTCGTCATCCTGTGGTTCAGGTCGTTCTATATCAACTATGGACCACTCTTGAATAGGGACTAGCTGGTGTCGGGTATCGTCAAAATAAGCGCCTTCGATCATACCGACCAACGTATTACTCCAGACAAACTGAATGCGATTGCTTCCTCGCCTGACGATCGAAGCCGGGCGCCTCCATTGATATGGAGCCCATGCGCATGTTCCAAGCGAACGGTCGTTAACTATCAACTCCACACATTCATGGAACGGCTGAAACGAATCGGGCAAACACCAGCGCACGACAGCCACAGGCAAACGCTCAGTCAAAATCTTGCTGCGGGTAAAAATTCACTTTGATCGCCTCTTGGGACTCTAGCAATTCGACCGCATCACGGTATCGGGTAAATGGAATATGATGCGTCTGAATGCAAGTCGTATCGAGACCTTTCTCCATAGCCTCCAAGATCCATGTTTTAATTTGTGAAACCGGTATTCGAGGTCGATAAAACTCCAGTTTGAACGCCTTTCTTCGCAAGTGTTCACCAAATATGGTTTCGCCTCGCAACACACCGAAAATGACGACATGTCGAATTGTCGGGTGTTCAATCAAGCTTTGCAGCGCAGCCGCCGAGCCCACGCATTCGTAACCGAGCTGAATAGTGTGATCCGTGAGCTCGCTTGGATGCATCACCTCACCTATGTTTAAACTTCGGACATAAGCCAGCCGTTGATCATTGATATCCGTACCGATGACACGTGTCGCGCCCCAAATTTTGGCGATTTGCATAGCCAATATCCCTGCAGGACCAAGACCGCATATTGCGATCGTACTGCCTTTCAGTTCATCAAGTTGCTCGAGCCCGAACATCACGCATTTTAGCAGCTCAAACGAGGTCGCCTGTTTATACGAAACGGAGTCAGGCAGCTTGATGAGATCGGCGGCTTCGAAGCATTGATACTGTGCGTATGCGCCTTGACGGTTTTGGTCGTGAACTAAGGAAGCCACGCGATCGCCAATCCGCAAGTTTTCTACACTTTTGCCAATAGAGCATACGACGCCCGCTGCCTCATGCCCCGGCTGTCCAGGGAGCAAAGGATATTGGGGAACCCGACTCGTATCGATCATATCGCGTCCTCTCATCATGTTGATGTCCCAGCGTGGGCAGGTTGACGCTATTTCGATTTTTACGAGCACTTCTGTATCTTGTGGAATCGGCTCATCCATATCGATAATCGAATAATTGGCGATCCCATTTATTTGCAATGCTTTCATCCAAACCATTCCTCCGTTCGTCTGATTGTTTTGTCCCGTTTTTGTCGAAAGCCGTAAGAAGCTCTTGTTAGGTCGCCTATTTTCGCTTACAATATTCGCATTCGACTGTTTGCAAATAACTAACCTTATTGGAGTGATCCCGATGAAAATTCGCCAATATCGGAAAATCAAACGCGAGCTTCCGGTCGATTCCTCACAGTTGGATCAGGAATACTACACCGAGGGGTCAGTGCATCCATATGCAGAAGTGTTATGCTTCAAGAAGGGAGAGGCCTCGCTCCAGTTTCTTGATGTCACATTTTCGATATCGACCGAAAAGGCGACGTTATTTTTGATTCCTCCATACACTCCGCATCATTTGACGATCGGCTCTGGAAGTGTTAGCTATTGGTACTTCCTACTGGATATTGACGATGAATCATTGCTGAGCCACGAGGCATGCCTCATGTGGAACAGGCGTCAATGTGCCAAGGAGTGTTCCGGCGAAGAGCAGCGCTTGATCAGCCAACTGCTCGACACCATCGATCATGATCTGAACTGTTCATTTCTCCAGCAGCTTCCTTCGTATTTGGGGATTTTGACTGCGAATTTGCGCAAGCTGCTCTTAATCGTTGAAGATACGATTACTCTCTGGATTCATACATCCGAGAAAACTGCCGTTCAACAAGACCAATTATTTATTCAGGAAGCGCGTTTATTGGATCTGATGCGGTATATGGAGTCCTGTTTCAAAAAACCGCATACGCTGGAAAGCTTATCAAGTTACCTCCATCTTGCTCCTTCCTACTTGATACGCCAGTTCAAACTGATATCTGGTATCACTCCACTCCATTACTTGCAGCATCTACGATTGTCAGCGGCCGCATGTCTGTTGGAAAACAGCACAATGTCGATAACAGATATAGCTGAAGAAGTCGGTTATACAACTCTCCATCACTTCAGCGAGTCTTTTAAGAAAAAGCATGGAATCAGCCCAAGCAAGTGGAGACGGGAAAGGATGCAGTAGCAGTCATGCAAGTATTCATTATTTTTGGACCTGGTGTTAAGTCTTCATACACATCAGTTCATCATGTTATTGCCTTCTCGTGACTGATCTTTCTGAATTTCGAAAGGATATTGTCGATCTCAACAAAGCACGTGCCTGATATCACCCCTTAATTAAAAGTGCATTGGTAACCTAAGTACATTGGTGCGCACTTATGCCAATTAAGGATACAATAGTCGCACTCAATTGTATTTATGTATCATTGACTATGCTTCGTTGCAAAGTTCCTTCAAAACTCGCCAATTCAACTTGGATGTTACGAAAAATTGCCTTTAGCGAAAAAACTCCAATCCCCTTATATGGGGATCGTTTTTTTTGTGAAATCAATTTTGCTGTCCGGACAACATCGATTACAACACGTACCCTTGTAGGGGATGAACGATAGAAGATTTTGGACGGAGGACTAACAGACAGTTATGCCATGTTGCGGAGGTCGGTCCTTCTGAGCGAAACTCGACCTCTGCCCTTCATTTGTTAAAGCTATTTTCCCCCTTTCCCATTTCAAGGCAATTTTCCGCAATAAGCAAGCCATAAGGAGTCATTCTACAACGGATTTCCCATGAATCCAAGTCAACTTTACATAAATACATTTGAAAGCGCTTGATTTAAGATAAGTGGGGAGTTAGCCAGCGCATATTGAATGCTGGGAAAAGAGGTCGAGACGAATGACAGTACAGCATATGCGCAAAGAAAATAATGAGAGGAGGTCAGAGCGATCATGCGCGGCAAACCCGGGCGAACATTGAGTTTGGAGGGAAGCTCCGATTAGCGTGGTGAACGGGTATGCGTTTCGAGAGCCTGTCCTGAAACAGTTACAACGAGGGACTGACGCTGCAAGCGCAAGAGCAAAAGAAAATCGCCAAGGCGGTTACAGCCGCTCTCAATGCAGTGGAAGGCAAGTTCTGAGAAGACAAGCGCAGCTATGGGATTGACTGTATTCGAGCGCACCTTCAGACGATTAGCGAGACGGTGACCGAGCTGCAACTGCTGGTGATGAACCCCAAAAAGATTCTGGTATCTTTTTTGTATCTATTGCTTCGGTCGTGTGTCCGAGACTCGTATTCCACTTGCCAGTATTATCGTAAATTGCTATCGTTCAGTATGCCCTATATAACAAGGAAAGAAGGGAATTATTGATGAAGTTGAATAAACGCTTTCTCTTGCTGTTAATACTTGCATTGCTCTTGGTGACGACGGCTGTACCCATGAAGCACAGTATCTTAGCTGCAGGAAATTGGGAAAGTCAGGTCTACGACGCCAATGCGCCAGGCCTGGAGACGAATCCTATGAAAGGGCTTATGCCGTTCTCTTGGGTCAGCAATAACGGCAATACCTCTTTTCCGCACAGTCTGGAGTGGTTCTATGTTCCGCTCAGCGACCTGATGACGAACTACAATTCGTTTGACTGGGCCGCGATTGACAATCAATTGAACGCCATTGCAAACAGGGGAAATCACGCTATCTTTCGTGTATATCTGGATTACCCAAAACGACCGATCGGTACGCCTCAGTTTCTAATTGACGGCGGTTTGCTGATGCGAAGTTATACCGATCATGGGAATACGACGAGTAAAGCACCGGATTGGAATGACGGCAACCTCATTTCGGCATTGGAGAATTTTATCGAAGCCCTGGGCGCCCGCTATGATGGGGACAACCGAATCGCGTTCGTTCAAGTGGGGCTATATGGTTTCTGGGGGGAATGGCATACATCACCGTACCAACCGGGGGAGAACACTAACGGCGACGATTGGCGAATGAACAGCACGAACCGGGACCGGTTACTAACGGCATACAAGGACAGTTTCAACGAAACGCAGGTATTGCTTCGCGATCCGCTGGGAACAAGCGATAGTACTCTCAAAAATTACTTTGGATACTTCGATGATTCCTTCGCCTATGAAACTCTTGGGCCGAAGACCTGGCATTTTTGGCTGAAGATGCAAAGCAATGGCTTGACATCTAATTGGCAGACCCATTCGATGGGAGGTGAAATTCGTCCCGCAATTCAATCCACAATCTGGGATGAATGGCCAAATACTTCTGGACAGGATTGGACCACTTCCGTTCAAACAACGCATGCGTCCTGGATGGCAGATAATTGGGTTTTCGAGAACTCGCTGACAAGCACGCAGTACAACAATGCCATGCGAGCGCACAAGATGCTAGGATATGAGTTCTACGTTTCTTCCATTCGAATGCCGAATGTAAGCACGAATGGCACTTTGACGCTTGAGCTAAAAATCAAGAACACAGGTATCGCTCCCTTCCCCTATAACTGGAAAGCTGAAGTGAGTGTCATTAACTCTTCCAACCAATTGGTAGTTTCACCGTGGGGGGATATCGATGATTGGAACCTGAAGGACATTCAGCCTGACGGAGCAGACTACACTCGCTCGCTTTACAAATCGGATCATGGCTTACAGCCTGGAGATTATAAGATGGTGATGCGATTTGTTAATCCGCTGCCTAATGGTAAAGCATTGAAGTTTGCAAATGAAAAGCAGGACTGGAATTGGGAAGGCTGGCTGACGCTGGGATCCTTCACCGTAACGGATGAGGTGGCGTTGGATGAAGAGTCTCCGACAATTCCCGGTCAGCCGACCGCTGTGGATATTCAGCAAAACCGGCTGCAGTTGACTTGGAGCGCCGCTACGGACAACTTCGCGGTGTCCGGTTATGAAGTGAATGTAGACGGGACGATTGTAAGCGACAGCAGCTTGCTTGATACAGAATACTCGCTGAACGGTTTGCAGCCAGACAAGGAATATACGATTACTGTGAGAGCGCTTGACGCAGCCGGCAATCGCTCAGCGTATAGCGCGCCGCTGGTCGTAAAGACGCAGGCGGATCTGGATCCGGATCCTGTAGGTGCGCTGAGGCTGGAAGCGGAAAGCTTCTCCTCATCCACGGGCCGCGTTCGCGCCTTCAAGAACGAGCTTACGAAAGGAGCGGGTGGCAACGGATTGGCCGGCTGGACACAGAACGGGGATGTGATCGCATTCGCTCAGGTGGACTTCGGAGCGGGTTATAATCAAGTTGCCGCACGTTATGCCACCGAATACGACGGCAGCAGCCTCGAGATTCGTACCGGCAGCGCGGATGGGACGTTAATCGGGACGATTGCGATGCAGCGAACGGGCGGATGGGCTGCGCCAGGCTCCTGGAAGGCCGAGAGAATCGACTTGTCCACGCCGCTGAAAGGCGTGCAGGACGTCTACGTCATCTTCAAAAATACGACGGAAAGCGGCGTAAGCGATCTGGACTGGGTCCGGTTTACCAACAATCCTCCCGATCCGGGCGGATCTGACGGGACGGGCAGCTTCGGCGGACCTGTGTTGCCGCTGCTCCCGGCGCCTGTCGTCAAGGATGCCGTGATCGAGCTGCAAGGACGATTCGAGGGTATGGAAGCGAATGCAGTAGTCCCCGATCCGGCGCTGAAGGAAGCGATCGAACAAGCGATCGCCGGGAAAAGTAAATTCGTTGAGGTGCGGCTGGTGGATGGGGCCGAGCGCTCGGGTGTCACGATTGAGCTACCAGCCGATGCGTTCGCAACCGCAAAGCAAGAGGGATTGCAGGAAATTCGCCTGTCGACCGGGCTCGCTGAGCTGGTCATCCCTGTAACAGCGCTAGACGACACCATGCTAGAGCAGTCGGATCGGATCTCGTTCCGCATCGCGCTAACGGATAAAGCAAAGTGGACTGCCGAGGCTCGGGCTGTGATCGGAGGCGGTTCAGCTTATGAGTTGACCGCCAAGGCAGGGGAACGTTTCATCTCACGTACCAGCGGCGATCAGCCGATACGGATATCCTTGCCATATGCGCTGTCCACCGGACAACACGCAAGCCAAGTTGTTGTCTACCGCTTTAACGACGATGGCAAACCTGCGGTGGTCGGAAGTGCGAAGTATGAGTCGGAGAAACAATTTGCAACATTGCGGACGTATCAGCTCGGTCAATATGCCGTTTCAAACCATGCCATTGGTTATATCGATCTCAACCGTCATGCCTGGGCAGTCGAAGCGATAGAGGCCGTCGCGGCAAGAGGCTGGATGAACGGGGGAGCGGCAGCCAACACATTCGAACCGGCCCAAGCCGTGACCCGCGGCGAACTTGTTGCTGCGCTCATGCGAACGCTTGATCTGGAGGCGTCTAAGACATCGGTCAATATGGGGGATGTGGTAAGCGACTCTCCGTATTATCGGGAGATTGCGACAGCGCTGCAGTTCGGGATCGCCCGGGGCATAGACGGGCAAAGATTCGGATCGGAGCTGCCGATGACACGTCAGGATATGGCGGTGCTGATCCATCGGGCGCTGCAAGTGGCGAAGCTGCCGATCAAGGGCAGCCCGAATGACGCCGTAGACTTCAAGGACGCCGAGAAGATACGACGCTACGCAGCCGAAGCCGTACAAGCGCTGGCTGGCGCCGAATTATTAATAGGAACAGGTAACGGCATGTTTAGTCCCGATCAGCCTGTAACACGAGCCCAGGCGGCGGTTCTTCTGATGCGGATCTCGGAGCTCCATATGAATAATAGCCTCTCGGAAGTAGAAGTCCACAAAAGGGGGATCGAGTAGAGAACATGAGGTGATGAGCTGGAAAAACTGGCTTGGTCCCAATGATCATTCTGGTCCAGATACCAAGCTCAAGATACTGACAGGTCATGATGCCGTAATGGCACATGAACCACTCTCGCGCTTGTTGGAACGTTCGATGGAAGTGCGACGCTTGTAAATGTTCTTCCATGTATTTCGAACCGCGCACCGTGTTTGTAATAAGATGGAGATTTACATGCGCATAGGTATGGTAAGTTCTCCCGTATTTGGCGGTGGAACAACCTCAGCACGGTGAGCAACTCCACTTCATACGGCCTTTGGCTTTCTCAAATCCATTGGGCTTCATCTTGTTCCCATTCGGGAAAATGGGATGCCTTCCGGCGAAAGGTCGATGACGCCGCTAGTCTCTATTGTTTTCTGAGAACGTTTATTGAGGTCAATAAAGGATTCGATGTTCTGATGATGAAGCAGCCTGTAGATGGCTTCCTCATCATAGACGGCATCAAGAAGCATTTTATCGACCGTTCGCAAGGTGAATCGTTGCCTAAATAAGGGCCGCACTGATGACTGACGGAATCATGTCTGGATGCAGGATGAAGTCTCGGGTATAAAGGCATATCGTATGGACTATCCGCCGCCGATACCATGTATAAGTGGTAGCCGTTGTAAAACAACTCTCTGGCGCTGTCCCAGCCTGAGTCGCAGTCGGGCTGGGAGTATAAACGATAATGGTCGCATTTGTCTATACCGCGGGCGTGACTATCACAAGTAGGTTTGCTACGGGGATAAGCTGAAGTGACGATAAGTGTGCTATCACCGGCTGTGGTAAGCGTGGAGATGTCCCCGAGCAAACCTAAATGAGCAGAAACCGAGAGAATCTGCTCTTGTAAGAATTGAAAGAAGTGTATCGCCATACAATAGAGGAGGCGTATGCCAAGCTCTGTGAATAAGAGACGGCATACGCCAACCAATATGAATATAGGGAGTAACGGCGAAATAAATCGTGAGGCCCCGCTGCCGATCCATGTCCGCGAGTACACGAACGACATCGCTTTCTTCAATAACCTCGAGATTTCGGGCGGTAGCGTCGAGCAGGATCTGCGTGCAAATTTGGTTCACGACGCGTGGAAGCCCTTGGCTCGCTGCGAAGATGTTGCCGAGCGCACTTTCGGCGAAAACAGGCTTCTCCGTTTGGCTTACGGTCATGTGGTGCCGGATATAGACGCTCGTTTCATCTTTGTACATGCTGCCTAGATGATACTGCATCCCGACGCGCTAGAGGGTCGCTTCATACTTTTTGAGTCGAAGCAGTTTGCGCAGCTCCGGCTGACCGACAAGGATGAGCGTAAACAGGGCTGGCGAGTCCATATTGTAGTTAAGTGCAAATCTCAGTTCCTACAACATAGCCTCTCTTATCTCATGTGCTTCGTCAATAATAACGGCTAACGTTTTTTCTCCTGGCGCAGACCGACTGCGCACCACCTTGCTATAGCTTTCGTGCATTGGACACCGTGTAGATTGGGTCCACGCCAACGTCTTCAAGCAGCCCCACATAAAACCTGCGCGATTTCTGATTGGCGCAACACAGATAGATCGGCAAATACAGCATGGGATCGAGCAAAGCGAACAAGCGCCGAATCAAAGTGGACTTGCCGCCGCCCACCTCGCCCGTTAGTACGCCGAGAGTTCGATGCATAATCATCAGGTCCAATCGGGCGGCCGCTTCCTTATACCCGCTGAACGCATAATAGAGTGTTGGATTGAGTTCTTCGCTAAAGGGCCTCTGCGGCGTGGGAGGAGTTTGCAGGACCCAATACATGGCGTATCATCCCCTCCCGTCATTGCATAGGAGATCGGCTCACTTGTCCACTGCGCTTGTCGCTTCTGTTCCGCCAGTTCCAGGAAGGCCACTTGTCCGTCCGGTTCCATGACAAGCGGAGCAGTCGGTTCAGGCTTTAGTCGAAGAAACCAAACCGTTAAGTCGGTACGTGTCTTTTCAGAAATCTTACAAACAGTAAGTGTCGTCCGGTGCGTACATTTCTTGCACTTATAAAGCGGATTGTTACGCGTCGTAATGGCATAGCAAGCATCGTGTTGACATTTAGGGCATCGAAAACCTTCCGACCATTTCATTTTGTACAGATATTCATAGTAAGCCTCTTCGGCAAGAAACTGCTTTTGAAATTATGTGAACGTAATAGCAGGTTGTTTAGCCAAGGCACTCATATCCTGGCTTATGCGAACAGACTTCTCGGCAGGCTGGAATCTGACTACGCTATCATCCAGCGCCTCCGCGAGCAGACCCGGCACTTCTTCAACGTCGGCAACACGCCGTTGCCCGATCTCGCGCAGACCTTCGACTTGACCAGTCAGTTCGACGGCCTGACCTCCCTGCCGGATAATTCCTGAAGCCTTGCTGAACGCTGCCCTTCCAGAATCTGCTCCCTTCCTCATCCAGAATCGCCTTGTATTGCTGACCAGCGATTCGGATCTTGCCGTCGATCGTTTCACTGTTATTGAGCAGCAGTTCTTCCTCCAAATAGTTGAATTCGATTGGTCGCTCATACAGCGGCTTGACGATTCCCCAAGGCAGATATGCGGTTTGCGCAAGCACGGCCACATCCGCGCCGTTCACGCTTGTTCGGACCGACATCCGGCGGACGCTCATCGCGGCGGTCGTCCTGAATCGAATAATAGAACGCATGAGGACTGATCAAGTTACCCCCTCGAATGAACAGCCAGTCCAAATACCTCTTCAGATGTCTGCGGACAAAGCCCAGCCGCTCTCCCGGCCGCACACGCCGAAGCATTCGTTCAGTTTTCTTCTTCTGCCGCGATGTCGAGTGGCATCGGATGAACATTTGCCCATCGTGCTATGAACTCCCGCAATCGCTTTATTATTTCTGGAGCGATATACCTACAAACGACATCCTGACCGGGAATGTGGAAATGCTCCAGCAGCCCGATTTCATCGCTTAATGCGGGATGCCCTGTCAGCGCAATGCCATGAGCCGCACCATTCGGCAAGCGTCTTGAAATAAACGCGGGAGAGGCGGTTGCGAACGGCTGTTTCATAATATGCTCGATCGACGTATCCGACAGCTTACGCACTGCCTGAGCCGAGTCTAGAATCTCTCCGGGCTCTAACTCGATCAGTACGCTCACAACTCCTTGTGTGCAAGGAAACTCCCACAGTTGCAGCCCTCGGCTGGTATATTCGGGATTACGCCGCACAACCATGTCGCTGGCCGAACCTGAAGGATACATCGCTTCATCGTACAGAATGACGCTCATGCCAAGGCGCGCTACTTCGGCGACGGCTGTCTCGACCGACAAGCGCCATGAACTCATCCGACAAATAAGGAATGGAGCGCGGGAACCCCATCCGTGGATGGATCACGAAGCCGCCTACTTCCTTGGCATGGAAGTCATGAATTTGACGAATAATCTCATCTTGGCTAAGCTCATCGTTCCAGAACCAGAACGGAATCGGAGCGAACTCCCCGGGAGAGTTCTCGAATTGCCGTCGAAGTGTCTCTATCAATCATATACCTCTCTCGTCGTTTAAATGAAAGTATGGATTTTTCGGGTATGAGCTGCAGGCTCTATTTTTTACGATTCATTTCCCTGAATTCGCTTGGCGTAATACCTTCCTCTTTTTTGAAAATACGATTGAAATAGCTGTGCTGGTTGTATCCAACGTATTCCGCCACATCCTTGATTTTCGTATCGGTGTCGATTAGTAGCTCCTTGGCCTTCATTAAGCGGATATGCGTCAAATAGTCGATGAAGTTCCAACCCGTCACCTCTTTGAATACTTTGCTTAGAAACCAAGAATTCAAGTTGACCTCGCCGGCGCAAACCTCCAACGACAGATCCTCCATATATTGAGTTTCCAACCTGTGCACAACCTTCTGCACCACGACTCGAAGCCGATGATCCTGCTTCTGGGACAACTCCTCGATAATCGGAACAACTACCCTTTGCTCGAACCAGAGGAAAATTTCCTCCGAGTCTTTCAATTTATACAGATTTTCGTACAAATTCGCGCCTCCGGTGACGAATTCCTCGATCATGCCCGATTGCAGCACATTATGGAAAATCGCGCCAAGCAGCCTGAAAGCCCGTTGTCTGATCATCGCTTCACTGAAGTTGCGTTTATCCGGGATCAAAAAAAAATTCTGCACCAATTGAACCGCATCATCTTGACTCCGTTGCCGGATCGCATGAATAATTTCTTTCTCCAACTCGAACGGATATTCCATATAACTCTGACTGTTCTGCTGATCATCCAGCTTTTTGATTTCGATAATCGGATTGTCTTCTTGCAGGTTCCGGAAGCTTAACGAAATTTTTGTTTCTTCGAATACGCTGTGCACAGACTTTAACGAATCGGCCACACGGCTTATGCCAATCGAGGCATTCAGCTTGCAAATACTGTTGATATATTGGATTAACTCCTCGCAAAACTCCAGCACACGCTGCTCCATCTGGTGAATCGTCATATCATCGGAGAAGGAGAACAGCAAGCCTAACGACAAATCATGGAAGTTCAATACATCCGTTTCCGTCTCCGAGGACAATAACAATTCTTCGGCGATATTGACCGCCAGGAACGTCACCAAACCTTTATCACCTTCCGTAAATCTGTCCTTCAATTTATTGAAGCCAAGCAGTTGAACAACCGCAATAATAAACCTTTTGCCCGTATGATCCGAACCGAATTGCCGCATCCGATCCTGCAGCTCTTCTTCATGGTAGGCGTACAGATTACCTTGCAGCAATTGCAACATAAAACCTTCCCGCAAATGCGGCAAATGCTGCTTTAAACGATTTTGAAGATGCTCGCTCTCTGCAGACAAATCGTTCAGATGCATTTCTATCAGGTTAAATTCATTGGAAAGTATCTGATTGCCGCCGATTCTGCGGGTAAGCTTCTCTATAGGCGCATAAAGTTTCTTCGATACAACAAGTGTGAGGAAAATCGCAATAACCAATATGACCACATTCAAATAAATAAATAATTTTGAAACAAAAAGGACCGGAGCCGTAATGTTCGTCATCGGCGCAGCCGATACATAATGCCAAACTTCGCCCAATCGGGTAAAGGTATCGTAAGTAATCGTATATTTGATATTCTCATAATGGAACACAAACGGTTCCGGCAGCTCCGAGCGCCGCTCGATTTCTTTCATAATTTCGTTCTGCAGCGCATTCGGCTCGGTTTGATCTTTCTGGCCGAACAGCCAGTACCGACGATCCTGCAGCAGAAATACCGATCCGTCCTCATACGGAGACAACAACATATCCTCCAGCTTCTCTCGCTCCAGGAACACAACAAGGGAACCGATCGGATCGAACAAGTTACGATTGATTGTATGCACCATCGCGAACGGCGCGTACAGCCCTCTATACCCTTCCTCGATGGTCGTCAAATCATGATCCCAAAACATCCTTTGTTTGCTGACCAACAGGCGGGTATACGTCTCCAACAAAGGGGTATCCCCCAAAAATTTATAACCGTTCTCGGTATAAACTGTCGGGCTGGGTTCGTTAAAAAACAACTCCACCCGCCCGATCAGCGGATTGTAGCCGCCCATCAAGCTGAGCGTATTATACAAATCTTTGATCTGGACATAGTCGCGGACGACATCAAGGTTGCCGAACTCCTGCATATTGGTATTTGACGCCCAATTTGCCATCAGCATCTCCAAATCTGAAAACTGATTTTTAATGGTATGAATCGTGTTTGACATATGGTTTTGATGAACGCTCTGCAGTTCCCGTTCGATCTGGGATTTGGTCACGACAAACAAGATGGAGCTGAATATAATGCCGGGAAGACTGGCGATCAACAGAAATACAATCAATTTTTTTTGATAATGACCTCTTATGCGCAACCATCGCAGCAGCCTTTTGCTCCATCGTTTTTCCACCCGCACCACTCCATATGCATTAAAGCTCTTTATTATTTATTATTGTAGCACACACCCTCCAAAATCTAACGACTATTTTCGGAGGGTGCCGGGCTCATTTATTCTGCTATTGCTTCAGATTTTTATACGCTTCTTCGATTTCGGCGATAACCGTCTGCATCTTCGAATCGTTTTTCACTTTTTCAATCAAAGCGTCCCAAGCCGTAATCGACTCGACTCCAAGAATAATTTTGATCTTCAAGTCCGTCAAATCTTTTCTCAGACCCGGCAAATACGTGCGGCCCGCTTCCGATACTAGACTCGTGCCGATCGAAGCGACGCCTGTTTTAGCGCGTTCGTCCTGAATTTGCGCATACAGCTCCTGAGCCTCTTTAGGGAAGGTCAATTTGACCGTGTTTGCATAAGGATCGGCAACATATACAATTTGATTGTATTCGCCTACGCCGTCTTTCTGCTGTTGCACCGAATCAAACACCTTTTCGCCGTTCTCTACTTTATAATGAGTGCCTTCGAGTCCTTGGTGGAGAGCAAATACGTCATCCTCCATCCAGCTGTCGATCATGGCCAAAATCTTCTTCATTTTTTCCTCCGGCACGGTTTTCGGAATGGCGTTTCCGCCGCTGAAGCCCGGACCTTTCGTATTATAGCCGTTAATATTGGTTACCGGGTACAGATTGGTAAACTCAAAGTCGGGACTGTTTTCAACAAAAATGTTGTAATATTCCTGGAACGCTCCCGTTTTCTCTACCCGTGCGCCCGCTTTGCCAGCCGAAAAAATTTCTTTGCTTTGGCTCAGTTGCAGGGACGCAAAGTCTTGCGCGATCAGTCCTTCTTTGTAGGCGCGCGTTACATATTCGATAGACTCGCGCATTTCCGGAAGGAACGCGGAAAATACCAGTTCGCCGTTTTTCTCGCCCCATTCGCCGTTGATGCCCGTAAAGATGGATTCAAAATGAACAAAGTCGCCCATTCCGTCTTCCGTTACGTTCCCGACAAAACCGACCGTATCCTTTTTGCCGTTCTGATCCGGATCATTCTCGGTAAAAGCTTTCAGGACTTCATACAGCTCATGGGATGTAGTCGGCATGCCAAGGCCTACATTGTCGAGCCAGTCCTTCCTCAATACGAAGAAGGACTCGCCTTCGGACGGACGCGGACGCGGAATGACATAATTGCCGCCATTGATTTTCGTCAAATCCCATGCGGTTGCAGGAATTTTGTTTTTAATGTTGGGATAGTCGTCAATATAAGGGGAAACGTCCCAGAACGCTCCCTCCGTGGCCGCTCTCGCAAATACTGCGTTTTGCAACGGATTGGTGTTCGGCACCAGCATCAAGTCGGGAAAATCTCCGGAGGCCAATACAACATTCAATTTATCCTGATAATTTTGTGCAGAGTTCCATTCAATGTTCAGCTTGGTGTTGGTCGCTTTTTCGATCTCCAGCTCCACCGCGTTATCCTTGCTCGGAGGTGTTGCGCCGAAGAAATGGCTCATAATTCTGACCTCGATCGGCTCCTCCTGTTTATTATCATCTTTTCCGGCATCGCTGCCCGCGGTAGCGGAAGGCTCCGTTGTTGCGGTGGCGGCTCCTTTGCTCGTTGTTCCGCTACCTCCGCTGCACGCCGTAACCACAACCGATAATGCCAATACCGTAATCAAGACCAACTTTTTCATTGTACTTCCTCCCCTTCTAAATTTTCTACTCAAATTAAACGCTTGTAAAGATGACTGCTTGCCTTCACGCTTACCCTTTGACCGAGCCAATCATCACCCCCTTGGCAAAATGCTTTTGCAGGAAAGGATATACACAGATGATCGGTGTAATCGCAATCACAACTGCGGCCATTTTTAATTGTGTGCTTGGCGGCGGCTTGATCAACGGATCTACGTCCCCCAAGCTGCTTGATGATGAATCGATTAACATATTCTGCAGTAAAACCTGAATTGGCCACTTGCTGGAGTCGTTCAAATAAAGCAAGGCGTTAAAAAACTGATTCCAGTTGGCGACCGCAAAAAACAAACCAAACGCTGCAATTGAAGGCAAGGACAGTGGTAAAATAATTTTGAACCATGCCGTAATATCGTTGCATCCGTCGATCGAGGCAGCCTCCACCAACGCATCCGGCAAGCTGTCGTAGAACCCTTTCATTAGAATCACATACCAGCCGCTAGTCAGCGATACCAGAATGACGGCCCACAGACTGTTGATCAGGCCAAGCTCCTTCACCAGCAGGTAATTCGGAATGATACCCGGTCCGAACAGGATGGTGAACAGGACAAACATCAAAATCGCTTTTCTGCCTTTAAATTTTTTCCGCGATAAGGAATACGCAAACGAAGAGGTGATGAGCAAACTGCAAAACGTACCGACTATAGCAAGGAATGCGCTCACTCCGATCGCCCGTATAAAGGGCGGCGCCGACAACAAGTAGCGGTAGGACACCAGCGACCACTTCTCCGGCCACAGTACAACTGTCTTGCGTACAAATTCCGCAGGATCGGTAAATGACACAATAAGCACGTAATAAATCGGGAACAAGGTTACAAGGGCCGCCAATCCAAGAAGTATGATATTGGCCGTATTAAATATTTTATCTCCGACACTAATCTTCATCACGTCGCACTTCCTTTCCTAATAAAGTCCTTCTTCGCCAAAGCGCTTCACCAGTCGGTTCGCGATCACAACCAGCACCAGGCCAACAAATGACTTGAATAATCCAACCGCCGTACTGTAGCTGAACTGTCCTTGCTGAATACCGACCCGGTACACGTACGTATCGAATATTTCCGCCACATCGGACACGGCTCCGTTATACATCAGGAAAACTTGCTCGAATCCTACTTCCAACACATCCCCCAAACGTAAGATCAGTAAAATAACAATGACGTTGCGGATCGTCGGCAAGGTGACATGCCAGATTTGCCGGAAGCGATTGGCTCCGTCGATTCGGGCTGCTTCGTACAACTCCGTATTGACGCCGGCGATGGCTGCGAGGAAGATAATCGTTCCCCAACCGATTTCCTTCCAGATCGACTGTCCGGTCAACAGAAACCAGAAGGTGCTCGGGTTGGTCAGGAAATCAACCGTGCCGAAACCTAGCTCATTCAGAAAATAATTGATGATCCCTTCCGATTTGCCGAACAGCATTAGCGTAAGGCTTGCAATGATGACCCAGGACAGGAAATGTGGCAAATAGACCAGCGATTGAATCGTTCTTTTGTAATATTGATTGCTAAGCTCATTAAGTAAAATCGACAAAATAATGGGCAGCGGGAAAAACATCGCAATATTGAGAAAGCTGATCGCTAGCGTATTTCGAAGCATTTGCCAGAAGTCGTCTTCCGTGAATAAACGTTGAAAGTGTTCCCATCCGACCCAAGAGCTTCCCGAAAAGCCGAGGTAAGGAGAAAAATCCTGGAATGCGATCAAAATGCCGTACATCGGCACATACTTGAAAATGATAAAATATAATATCCCTGGCAAAGCAAGAAGATAAAGATATTTGTCACGCGATACTTCTTTCAAGTGTTTTCTGAACTTTCCACCATTCTTTCGTAAAACGTCGCTCTCCACTTTCACCGCTTTTCCCCTGGGGTTTATTTCTTGTCTCAGCATGATCCCTACCACATCCTCGTATTTTTGTTTTTTCTTGTTGAATTTTTTCGTCTTCTTACGTTGACATTAATACGGCATGTACTTGCGAACAATAATATTCTTTTGCAATTGCGGTTATTGCCGCCTTGCACATTTTCAGTGAAGTGATATTTTTTTGGACAACGCCGAAAAAACCTTTGATTTATCAGGTGTTTTGGGATTATCGAATAAAAATACAAAAGACAACTTGCATCTCCCGGAGATCGGGAATCAAGTCGTCTTCTTCTCGAGCTACATCAACCCGCTTGTGCTGATTCCTTCGACGATCTGCTTCTGGAAAGCGAAGAAGACACCAGTACAGGCAGGAGGTTTACAGTGGACATTGCGAACCTGGCGCCCCAGTTGGATACCGACTCGTTGTCCAGGAACATCTTGAGAGCCATTGATAACGGATACATCTCCGGTTTGTTCAGGATGTCGAACAACCCTCTGTTCAGTTGGATCAAAGCGATCCCCTATAACCTGATCGTCTGGTTCAAGCATACGCTGATGCTCGAACACAAGCAGCGGTTCGAAGTGAATACGTTTCGCCGGGTCGTGATCAAGGTGCAGGGAAATGTGGCCGGCTCCGGCCGGTACCAGCACATTCGATTGGCGGCATGCCCAGAACTGGAAGCTATTGTGCTCACGATGCAGAGCGGGCTTCGAACGAGTTCGGCTACGACCGCCGGACGAATCCCGAGTAGCCTGATTAAGCAAACTCAAAACCGATCAACCGCTGCGCGGCACAACCTGCAAAATGACAGGTTACTTTGGCATGTCTTCCATTTTGCATCACGTCACCATCGCTTTCGGTATTCGCTTGCAGGAAACTGGAGACAATTGGCGGTGCTCGCGGGATACATTCGGTCGGTTTGGGACTCAGAGTTTTCCTACCAAAAAAGTCTCGGCCTTTGACCTGCAGTTCCATTATGGAACATACAGATTCACAAGCCAAAACATTTTCATTCATGGTGGTGGCCGTTAGGCCATGTTAATTTGGGACACCTCTATTCATTTACCGTTCCCTGTGATTGACTGGCTGCAGCGCGTGCGAACCACAGTCGAAATACCGCCCCTCCAGCATGCCGATCAGCGTGTTCGTCACACGAACCTCAAGGACATTGACGCCGCTACGAAGCAGTGACGATGGGCCGCTCCATCGGTACGGAGACCACGCCCGGACGCCGAGCGAGACGCCATTCAACAGCACTTCGGCGCACTCGTGGAAGTGGACATCCCAACCGGCAAAATCAAGTTCGAACTCTCCCTCGGCCGGCAGCTCGTCAACCATGAGTTCGCACTCGTACGACAGCGTACCTGCGAAATACGGGAAGCCGACCTGCACGCCGCCGTACAAAGGCGCCTCCTGCTGAGCTGGGCCGATGATCGGCTTCTCCTCCGCGTCGAAGGCGACACCGAACGGACCTGTCATATACAGGCAGCCGACCAAGCCGTCCCAGTCGCGCCCCACCTCCACGTACACCGTCAAGCGATTGTGTCCAAGCACGAGCAGACCGCTGATGTCGGTTGCCTGGTTCAAGTAATCGTAGCGCCGCTCGGGTTGGAAATCCTCCGCTGTCAGGACGTGTCCGTTGAGCTCGATGCCGTACTCGCCCGAGATCGCGCCTCGTTCCATCATGAGCTTGCAAGCCGATGGCAGTTCCTTCACCGCGAAAGACGTCTCGTACCGGGCGTGCACCGGATAATCGAGCTTTGCTTCCATCGGAATTCCGAAGTTCTGCTCGAAGCGGTACGGTAAACGGCTCGTCGCCGCCAGATCGGCGCACTGGTCGATGAAGGTTTTCACCTGCACGACCGCTGCGCCTTGTTCATCGCTGCCTACGGTGAGCTTGAACTCGCCGAACCGCACCACGTTATCCTCCTGCGCAGCGATCCTCCACGCATCGGCGCAGCTAACGGTGAGCTTGCAGGGCTGCGTCCCGGCCTGATCGGCAGCACAGTTACGCCCTGGAGCCGGAGCATGGGCGCCGGTGGCGAGCCGCAGCCCATCTGCAACCTCGTGTGCAGGCGTGATCTGTACGGCGTGCGCATCATAAGCCGCGAAGGCGAGCTCGATCGCCCAGCCTACCGCCGTGCGGCGAACCGGCAGTTCTTCGCTTCCTCCATCCGCCAGATGCAGCTTGAGCGCCCGGACAGCCGCGTCCTCTTGCGCCAGACGGCCGCGATACGTTAGCGTAACTGACTGCTCATGACCTTCCTGATTGGTCAGGAACACCCACTCGCTGTCATCCGCATAACGCCGGTGCTGCAGCAGGAAGGCGCCCCGGTCCGGCGCCGCTTCCAGCAACACCGGCGCCGGTTCCGCCGCTTCCAGCAGCGCCAGCAGCGCGGACCCAGCTCCAGCTTCTTCCAGATCTTGTCCGCTGACGGTCTCGATGAATAGCGCCTTTCCCTTGCCATGCGTTCGTTCGTACATGCGAACAGTCGGCCTGACCGCTTCTTCGCCTTGAAGCGAACTTGCGTCCCCTTCGCCGCCCCAGTACCGGTGCCGCGTTGCATGCGTCAGTCCGAACCACTCGCGCGTGTCGGCTTCTGCCTCCTCCCACTCGTCGATCGCTTCATACGGAAGCAACCCCATGCCGATGACCGTGCCTCCTGCTTCTACGAACCGCTGCAACTGCCGCCAGGCCGCCGCTTCCAGATTGCTGATCGGTGGCAGCACGAGCACGCGGTATTCCGCATCGCCGATGCGAATCGCCCCGTCCGCAATGTCCGCGTCCGCGAGCAGCTCCGGGTCTAGATGATCGAAATCGCGCTGGCTGCGCAACAAGGTCTTGGCCGCGTACGCCCAATCGCGCTTGAGTCGCTCCAGACGCAGCCGTTCCGCCTCGCTGCCGCCGCAGTAACGGAACTCATGGAACGGGTTGCCCATGTGCGTCCAGAACGACGTTGTCGGATCGAGCAGCGCGACAGCCGCCAGCGACTGGCTCTCACTCATGAGCCGGGCAAGCCGACCCGTATAGTCAGCGAGCAGGCGAAAATGCGGCCAGTACGGATTTTGCAGGAATTGCGACGGCGGTGCATCATGCTTGGCAAGTCCGTCGGCCGTATAATAGAACGCGTGGAAGTTAAACATGTTGATTCCCAGCGCCGCAAGCCGGTCGATCATCCACTTGGCATCCTGCAGATTCATCGACCAGCCCACACTGTGGAAGCATTCGACCAGAACGCGCTCACGGCCGAGCTGGCGGGCGAGGGACGACGTCATCTTCGGATTGTAACGCAAGCTGTACGCGCTCTTCTCCAGTATCCATTCCAGCGAGCGCCCCAGCTTCTCGTGGCCGCTGTCCGACCCCGGAATATGGCTGTACCGCTGCGTCGTCATGCGGACGGACGGCACTTCCGCGATATAGTCAAGCCCATACCGCTCGCACCACTCATGCACCTGCAGATGGTAGTTGTCCCTCAGCAGCTCGTGAATCGATTGGTAGAACTGGTAACGCAGCCTGGACGTCCTCTCTCCGCTGCCAATCAATAAGGAAGGAAGCTGGGCATGCAAATCAGCGCCGTACTTGTGCCGCATATACCGGGCAATGACAGGCGACCACGGCACGTGGCCCAACAGACCGATTTCGTCGGTGAACATCCCTTTGACGATGGCGGTAAGACGATCGCCAAGAGCTTCGGCATACTTCTGATGAGTCAGCTCAATGAAGGTCCGCATCGCCTCCTTGTGCAACGGGTCGACGAACGTTCCGTAATATTTGAATTCGCCCACCTCTTCCTCGATGAACGCGAACACCTGCCATTCGCCGCTCCCGGACGGAGCTTCCCAGCGCATCTGCTTGCGAGGGTTGTACGTGAAATAGCGTTTATTGTTGTAAGCCGTCAGTCCGACTTTCTGAAACACTTGCTCCACCTGCAAATTCCCGACATAAGCGGCAACGTCCACCGCGGAGCTCCAATCGGGCTCGCCGCTCGCCGCATCGACCGGCGCAGCCTTGGCGTACAACACCTCACCCCACGGAAGCTCCAGCTCCAGCTTCCCTCCGTCCGCGATGCGCGCAGATCGATGCGCCAGCAGTTTGTGCTTCGCATCCGGGTGGCGCACCAACACTTCCCCGCCGGCAATACCACTCGGATACGGGTACTCGTCGTACAGCCGCACTTCCAACCCGTATTGAGCCGCCAAATCGACTGCATAGCGAACCTTATCGAACCAGCTTTCAGACAAATACGGCACCTGCAGCCCTTGACGCGGACAAATAAAGAAGCCGCCCAAGCCTTTGTCGGCCATTTCGCGGATTTGACGCTCCATCTCCCGCTCGTCCATCTCTCCATTCCAGAACCAGAACGGCTGGATGCGGTAAGCGGAAGACGGATGTAGATCAAGTTTCAGCTCAGTCATGGATATCTACGCTCCTCTGTTTCATGTAAGGACATGTTTACTGCAAACAGTATCAAATCGCGATGTGCTTGTAACTGTACTTTTGGCGTGAAAACGTGCAGTTTTATCGGATTTTGTTTATGATAAGGCGGAGAGGGGACGCGTAGGTCATGAGTGCGATTCATGTGGGAAATTTCACCGAACTGCGGCCGACGGTGAATTTCGCCGGCTGTACCTTGGCGGAATCCGGGCATCAATGGGGACCGCGCATTATCCCCGACTATCAGATCATCTATTTGCTGGCGGGCACTGCAGAACTGCGTCTGGGCACGCGCTCCTGCGAGCTTCGCCCCGGAGATATGGGCCTATATGGCGGCGGAACCCCGATGATCTTGCGCAATCCCGGCGCCGAGCCGTTTAACTATTACAGCATCCATTTTGACTGGGATCAGCCCGATGCGCAGCCCTTGCATCCGTCCGCTCGCATGATCTATTGCAGTGATACCGAGATGGCGCAAGAGCCAGCCGCTCTTCACATCGGCTTCGGCGCCTGTGCCGACCTTGCCATCCCTTTCAGACATAGGGCGCCGCAGATGGAGGAAGCGCTTCGCCTCCTTGTGGAGGAATATCAACAACAGCAAGTCGGATACGAGCTCGTCCTGCGCGGCAGAATGATCGTGCTGCTGGCTGACTTGATGCGGTACTTAAGCGAAGAGCAGGAGCCGGTCAGCCGCCGCAAAATAAGACCGGCCCTTCAGCTGCTGGAACAGCATCCGGGTCAGACTTGGTCGGTCGCCGATCTGGCCCGTGCGTGCGGCTACCAGACAGCGTACTTCACGGAACTGTTCAAGATGGCGACAGGTGCGACGCCCAAGGCGTACATGATCGAACAGCGCCTGCGCAGGGCGAAGCAGCTGCTGCTCTCCGGCGAACCGATTGACGCCATTGCCGAACAGCTCGGCTACGGCAGCGCGCATTATTTCTACAGAACCTTCAAGGAAGCCATCGGCATGACCCCGTCGGAGTTTCGGATGCAGGGCGAGTAGTTGAGGTTGCACTCTTCAGACAATTACTTAGCCAATTCGCCAAAGCGGGAGAACACGGCCAAAGCCGGATTGATCGGCACTTCGGCGCGCTGCACGTTGTCCGGAATGACGATGGTCGGCTTCTGGCACAGCAGGAATGACCGCCGAATTGCGGCAGCCATTCCTGCTGCGCCTCTAGCATCTACGTCACCATGTCGCGGATTTCCTTCAGCGTCAGCACCGAAGAGGTGAGCGGATCGAGCGCGACCGCCTGCACGACGGTTTCCGGGTCGCCCTACTTCACTGCCAACACCGCCAGACGCTGCACGTTAATGTTTTGACGTAAAATTCCGGCTGCCCCGTCTGCCGCCGAAAGGTCATATAAGAAGAAGGAGGAGCATCGCATTCTGGAGCTGCTGCAACAGTCGCTTCACGCGGTCAAATATGATTTTGCGACCTTTAGTGCCCTGATCGACTATCAGGAAGAGCCCTTCATTCACGTTGGCGATCACAAGGAAGTCAAGCTGACACTGACCTATAACGGTGCGACCGGCGGGCAGCAATGAGCTGCCCTGCGCTGGTATGCGCCCGGCGGCGTGCGCATCGTGAACGGCAAGGAGGCATGATCATACTGCTCTAACTTTACACACTTACACCATGAATTTCGGCGGCAGGAGGTCCTATGAACATTCGCGGCTCCAGATTTCTCGTCCGGTTGCTGATATTCAGTGTTATACTCGGCACCGATCCGATGCTGCTCATCGGTTTTCTATCCTATTCAGGGCAGCCGATACGATTCAAACCAAATTGAACGAAGCCAATCAGTTCATTGTCAGTCAAACGGAATCCCGCATAGAAGGCATCAAGCAATTGACCGCCAGCTCCGTTACGGATGCGCTGGAACGTTCGTGGTCGCACCGGTATGAGGATTTTATCGATTTCCGCGACTTGCGGTTTACCCAGACTGGCATCAAATCCGATGATGTGCGCAGCGAGATGCGGTTGTACAGCCTCGTTGCCGGCTGGTCCATGAACGCCGCCGGGTTCCGCAAATGCCGTTTACATATAAATCTCGGATGCAATACAGTTCCTTGCCTTCCTTGACCGTAAACGTATACCCCTCGGGTCCGGCAAAAATATCGACCAGCTTCGCCCCCAGGAATATCGGGGTTTGCTGTAAGGTTCGCTCCGTCAGCTCGGTTACCGTGCGGGGGGATCGTTGACACATTGTTGGTTTCATTGATGCAGCATATATTGATGACATCGGCGATCGTTTCTACCCACTTGTCGGGGATGCCGGCCGTGCCGTGAATGATGCCGAGCAGCGCCCATTCCTAACGTACCTGTCAACATGGTGGACGCAGGCATTGGAGGGGACAGCGCTTCCGGAGGTCTGAAGCGAGTCGAACGCGACGTGCTGCGCTTTGTGCCCGACCTGGTCATCGTTGCACCGAAGCTTCTCGCCGAAAATCACGACATGCCCGATCGTCGGGTGGTCGATCAGATTTGTAGCGCCGCTGCCGCACCGACGCATTCGTAGCCCAGATGGACCTGATGCTGAGCCAGCTCGTCCGGATGCATGACCTCGCCAAATCCCAGGCTTCGCTCCCACTCCATCCGCTCCTCGTTAATATCCATGCCAATCACGCGCGCAGCCCCCATAAGCCGGCCACCTGCATCGCCAGAATCCCGGCCGGCCCGAGCCCCGATATGACAATGGTTTCCCTTTCAGATCGCCGAAATGCTCCAGCGCGGGCATGTAGCCACGACACCAATCTCCACCAGCACCTCGTTATCTTTCGGTTCCGGTGTCGGCGTCTCGATAATCGCATACTGGCCTTTCGCCTAAATTTGTAAGGTTTTCATCGTCTTCTTCTCCTCCTTCACAGGTTTACAATTTAGTCTTTCTTCAGTACAGTAAGGCTGTCTGCATGTATTTAGCGGATCTGCGCGGGGTGCGGCTTGCCGATAACCGTTTATACAAAATTGACTTTCAAGCAGCAAA
The DNA here is from genome assembly GCF_002165585.1 of Paenibacillus sp. MY03. NCBI lineage: Bacteria > Bacillati > Bacillota > Bacilli > Caryophanales > Paenibacillaceae > Paenibacillus > Paenibacillus sp. MY03. Next base: position 637,553 of record NZ_MXQD01000004.1, read on the forward strand.
GCGTGGAACATGACATGATTCGGGGTGCTGGCCGACAGCAAAAATGGCGGTACAAGCAACTCTAATGAAAAGAGATAGCAGTCGGCAAACAACTGAAGGACGGCAGTAAATAAATCGTTTATTCGCCACGGGGGCTGGAGCCCATTCACCGATGCAGATCGCTAAGGTGTACTGTACAGAAAGAGATAGAATAGGTAGTATAGTGATAACGATGTAGGTTAAACCAACAATAGTAGCTTTCGCACTTTCATTCAGTAGCTGATTTTGAGGAAGGGCCGGCAGGCAGCAGTCCCTTCCTACTACCAATCTACTTGCATAGGTCCCAAAGCTGAGCCATGGCAATCAAAGGGTTGTGGCCTAAATAGTCTCGGCATGGCACATTGTAGGGGGTGTGCGGCTTACGGGCTACCTTGTCCGGTGTTTCCCCAAAAGGATGGTAGAATTCCCAAATGGTGCCCGTTTTGGCGAATTGCTTGGCGGTTGAATCCAATGCCTTCTCTAACAGCAGCATGGCGGCGTCGGTTCTTCCGTACCGATAACATCCTAGCGCTACCCAGTAGGTCATGCTGTTCCAGGCAGGTCCTCTCCACATGCGCAACTCGAATTTTGGATCACTGATTGCTAGCGTTGGCAAGGGATGCTCCGTTAAGAAATGTTGCTGAGACAGTACGTATCGGTCAATGACTCGATGGGCCTGATCGGAAGTCGCTGCTCCCGTGACAACAGGCCAGAGCCCTTCGAATGCAAGGTGCTGATGGTCTGGTTCATTCACTGACCAGATATCGAAGAAATAACTAACGTCTTCATTGAACATCCGATCCTGAATGAAAATCTGTAGGACAAGTCGCTTAGAGCGATAAAGGTCTGCAAGTGTCGTCTCTTGAAGCTCCATGGCCCAATGTTCCGCTATTTCATATGCTCTGTATAAGTGTGAGGTAGCATCTATGCAGGCATACGGACCCGTGGCTATTTCGTCAAAACGAACACCTTCATCAACGCCGCTTTCCCACTCATGATTCAGGATGTCGGTATAATAGAAGCCTCCGTCCTGAGCATTCCGATTCGCTTCGAACCAGTGAAGCTGTTTATCTAATGCGCGTAAGGTAACCCCTAGGAAGGGCGTGTCGCCTGTGAGGGAATAGTAAGCCTGCGCCGCTTCCGGCCAAACCGGAGGGTGACTCTCGGTGTTGCTCCACGATACGGAATCTCCTCTCATCCATACGGAGCCCGGCAACATACCGTCATGTCGCTGTAAGGCTAACAAGTTCAGTAACTGGTTCTTAGCGTGAAGGGGATGATGTGGAAGGAAATCCAGAGCTGCGTGAACAAGATCCCAATGTCCGCAAGCCGGACCGTAGCAATACCCCGTGCCGATTTCCTCCCATGGTTGGTGAAAAGGAGGCGTTGGTGCATGGGTGCAAGTTATATGCAGGTCTGAGGTGTAAGACAGAAGCTGCTTCCATTCCGACTTGCCGATGCCTGATGCAAGCCGTACCTTCCATTCTTCCATTCCCTTTAGGTATGCGGGTTCCGAGTTTGACCAAATTGAGTTTGATTTGTGGCTTTTGTTGGTAGAGTTTATCATGCTTGTCATCCTAGTTTCCTCCTGAATAGGTCTTTTGTATATTGTATCTCCGGACCTTTCAGGTGCATATGGCACTATGTTGATTATATTTGTTACTATGTTCAGAGGTGAAGATGATGCGGGATATTCAGGTGATTGAGGCGGAAACTCATCCATTTCATGAAATGAACTTGTTATTTTGTGGGTTCGAGCGTTGCAGATCAGGTCATGAGTACGGGCCCTCTATAAGGGATCACGATATCCTACATTTTGTCCATAGCGGGAAAGGTGTTCTGGAGATTAACGGAGAAACATTCCCCGTTTCACCTAAGCAGGGCTTTTACATAAGGGCCGGAGATCGCCACCGCTATCAGGCTGATTCTGAGCAGCCTTGGAACTACACATGGATTGCTTTCAGAGGTACATATGAGTGTGAGATTTTAGCAAAATTCATCAAGGTTTCAAAGAGTCCTGTTTTTAATTATGCTTCCTACCTTAATCTACATGGTTTATTGAAATTGATGATGAAGATAGACAAATCTCAACCTAATCCGGAGTTGCAATTACTGGGGAATTTTATGCTCATACTTTCTGAGCTAAATAACAGGAAACAATGCCAACCTATGAATGAGTGTCTGGTGGAACAAGCGGTTCGTTATATCGGAGATCATGCACACCAGCCTTTGCTTATCGGGGAGTTGGCGAAAGAAATCGGTGTGAGCCGCTCTTACTTATTTCAGCTTTTTAAGCAATACAAAGGGATGTCTCCACAAGACTATCTGATGGATTTTCGCATGAAGAGGGCGCAGGAGCTGCTCCTGCAATCTAAGGATTCCATAACAGAAGTGGCCTCCAGGGTCGGGTACGAGGATGTCATGCTTTTTAGCAAAATGTTCAAAAGAAAACGAGGCTGCACTCCCAGTTCCTTTCGCAAGGCTAATTCCAACTCGCTGTAAGCTTTCTAGTTTTAATATGACGAAGATATACAGCTATACATGTTTTGGGAATTAACTCACAAACCAGCACTCGCTTCAGCATAACACGGCGCATTAGTAGGAACAAAAAATTAGCTTAATGCCCTTGCTCTCAGCAATCTGCTGAAAATTACGCTGTACATTTTGCGCCAGCTGAACCATGTTGACACATCTAATGTGGATGGTAAAATGAGCCCCCTCGGCTTCCGGCAGCTTCTCCATATCGTTCATCAATTGGGTTAAGCGGATAAGTTCGTCATAACTTTGCTGAAACCACTCCTGTGAGATGGCCTTTTTCAGTGGCCTCCTCAACTGAAACGGGCTTCTGTCCAACATTTTTACGCACTAAGTCTTGAATGAACGTTGTCCCAGAAGAAACCATACAAGACAGCAGTTCACTCTCCGCCCGGATGGATCCGTCCGAGACAAGATGCGCTTTCAAGACGAATGGGTCCATAGGGGCTCACCCATATGCTTACCTGATAACCCTTCTCCTTATCTAAAACAGCGCTATACAGCAGCCATTTTACGGATCCATCCGGCCAGTAAGCGTTAATTCGGGTCTGCACGGGAATCCGATTCGACGCATCATCCTCGAGATAAGAAGCTTCCCCAGGCTGCAGCCTTCCTCTCACCCAACATGTTCCAAAGCTGGCCGCTGTCTGCTTCTTACTGAGCGAAGCAAGCCATTTCATGTGTAAAGAAGACATATCGCTCCAACTTTTCCTAGCATAATGATGATAAAATGAAGCTGGCCCCCACACAAGGAAGGCCAGCTTATAACAATTAGTGCATTATCCTTTATTGACTGTTTGCCTTGTTGTACTCTTCGGTGTATTCGGCAATCATCTTTTCTCCGCCTTGCTTGCGCCATTCGGCGATCGCTGCGGCATAGCCGTTTTCGTCGAGCTCACCCATAATATATTTGACTCGGGCATCGTAAACGATCTTGTCGAGTTCGCCGCCCTTCTCTACATAAGTAGGGGAGACAAATGGGTCCGACAGATTAGCAACAGCCGTTGGACCATATTGTTCAATAGCGTCTTTGACCATCGTGTCCATAGGTTTATCATTTTTCCAGCGAGTAACGATTGAACTAATAATGATTCCGCCTATCGGTGCAACATTTTCTTTGAATTGAGCTTCTGCCTCTGGACTAATAAAGGATGGCGCGCCATCTACATTGTTGAAGGTCCGACCCTCAATTCCGTAACTTGACAGTAGAATGATGTCCTCTTCAAGCACACGTTCAAAATATGACAAGATTGCATTTACCTCTTCTTGTGTTTTCACTTTGCTTTTTGGCAGCACGAACAAGCCATTGTGTCCACTTGTCGCATTGGTTTTACCATTGATCACAGGCAGTAAGCCGATTTCGGCATTAGGATCTATCTTCGTAATGGCATCTTGGATGCTTTTGATGTCACCATATGCCGTAGCGAACATCGCCGCTTTGCCTGTTGAGATTGCCTCCTTCTTCTGCGCGCCTTGTACGATCGCTAAATCTTTATTGAGTAGCCCTTCATTGTACATATCCCGGAACATGTTCAGCACGTTCATATATTCTGGCGTTTCATAGTATGGAGTGACCTTCCCGTCATCGAGGCCCCAGATGTTGTAGCCTCCTTGGGAAACCGTGAAAAGGTCAAGACCGTTCCACGTCGATTCTGTTGTTTGGTCGGCATAGGAGAACGGAATAACGTCCGGCATTTTCGCTTTGAGTTCCTTAGCAGCCGCATAAAACTCCTCCATCGTCGTCGGCACATTAATGCCATGCTGATCGAACCAATCCTTTCGATACAGCAAGCCAACTCGCGCCGTCGGACGAGGTTGCGGAATACCATATGTCCTGCCGTCGATTGCGGTATTAGCCAAAATAATATCGTTCATGTTTTTCATTATTTTCGGATATTTAGGAAGCTCATCAGTCAAATCCCAGAATGCTCCACCACGTGCTGCATTAACAAATGCGGTCGCTTTTATGACTTTGCTTGGCGCCATTACGACTTCAGTCAAATCTCCGCCGGCCAGGGAAAGATTGAATTTATCCGCATAATTGGCATTCGGAACGAAGTTGATCGTAATATCCGTGTTGGTCAATTTCTCGAACTGTTCCCAGATCGGATTTCCATCCAATACAGGTGGATGAGCATTGTTTAACTGGGTCGTGATCGAAAACTTCAAAGGCCCGGCAGCCGGCGGATTGCTAGTATCCGGTGACGCCGTCTCGCTTGGAGATGAGGATGGTGTCTCGTTTACGTTCGATCCCGCATTACCGCCGCTACAGCCGGCGAGTGCCACACTGAAGAGGCTAAAAGCTACCAGGCTTGTTGAAAGTCTTTTCCACGTTTTCTTTGTTTGGTTCATGGTTCATTCCCCTTTTAGTTTTTTGGTTTACCCTTTGACTGAGCCTAGAAGCACGCCTTTTGCAAAATATTTCTGCAGAAACGGATAGATACATAATATCGGGAGCGTAGCCACGCTAATAACGGCTAGCTTAACCGTTTCCGGCGGTTTCACGAATTCCGTTGTTGAATTATTCGGATCGTATCCAGCCTGTGACAAGATGACGATCTGCTGCAGCCACACCTGGATAGGCCATTTATTGGAATCCTGAATATACATAAGTGCATTGAAGAAGCTATTCCAATTGGATACGGCATAGAATAAAGTCAAGGCCGCAATCGATGGCATCGAAAGTGGCAACGCCATGCGAAACAAAATTTGCATATCGTTGCAGCCGTCAATTTTGGCCGCCTCCTCAATGCCATCAGGGAGCTCTTGAAAAAAGTTCTTCATCAAAATCAAGTTGAAGGCGGCAATCGCCCCAGGTAGCCATAGCGACCAATAAGAGTTCAGCATCCCCAACTCTTTGACAAGCAAGTAGGAGGGAATCATGCCACCGCTGAACAGCATCGTGAAAATAACCAGCCTCATGACAACGCTTCTTCCCCGGAGCGTTCGCCTGGAAAGCGGGTAAGCCATAACCGCTGTCGAAAAGATGTTAATGGCTGTTCCGACGACCGTTATCCAAATCGAGTACATCAAGCTTTGTAAGATGATTCCCGATTTTAGGATGTATCGGTAGGAATCAAGCGTCGGTTCCATTGGAATCAATACGACCTTCTTAAGCGATAGCTCCGCATCGGACGTAAGCGAACCAGACAATACGTACAGCAGTGGAAGGAGCATCAATAAAGCGAATATCGCCAAAAAGATATAGTTGAATATATCGAACGCCTTGCCTGATTTCGTAGCTGCAATTTTCATAAGCACAACCGGACGTGCCGGTTCAATACACCCCCTCTTCTCCGAAAACTTTAGCGAGCCGGTTAGCCAGAATAACGAGGAACAATCCGACGATGGATTTAAAAAATCCGATAGCCGTACTATAGCTGAACTGTCCGCCAGTCAAGCCCACCGAATACACATAAGTGTCGAACACTTCGCCCACATCGCGGTTCAGCGGATTAAGCATGAGATAAATTTGCTCGAAGCCCGAATCCATGAACGAGCCCATGCGCAAAATCAGCAATATAATGATCGTGCTTCTGATTGCGGGCAAGGTAATGTGGAACATTTGCTTGAATCGGCCAGCACCGTCGATTGTCGCAGATTCGTACAGCTCCACGTTTACGCCTGCAAGCGCCGCCAGAAAGATTATCGTTCCCCAGCCGACTTCTTTCCATATTTGTTGAAGGATAATCATTGGACGGAAAGCGCTCTCGCTCATGAGCGGATTGATTTCATTCATTCCAATCATCGCAAGTATTTCGTTAACGATGCCTCCCTCTGTCGTGAACAGCACATAACACAAGCCGATAACGACAGGCCAGGAGATGAAATGGGGGATATACACGAGCGTCTGCACGGCATTTTTGAAAAACCTCATTCGGATCTCGTTAAGCATCAGCGCCAGTATGATAGGTGCCGGAAAAAAGAATACGATGTTGTAGATCGCGAGCAACAACGTATTTTTGAACAAGGTTAAGAAAGCAGATTCTTGGAAGAGCCTCTCGAAATGAGCAAAGCCGACAAACTCGCTATCAAAAAACCCCAGTATCGGCTGGAAATTTTTAAAGGCAATGATCAGTCCGTACATGGGTCCGTATTTAAACAATAAGAAGTAGAGAATCCCCGGCGCAAGCATCAGGTATAGCCACCGGTCTCTTATTATATCCTTCCATAGTCGGGCACCGTATCGGCTCGTTTTCGAGAGCTTCGCTGAAGGAAGACTCTCGGCCTTATTCATGTAGCATCACCATTCTCCCACTCCTTGTCTGTTGTCTTTCTCCCCGGGGTGTTTCGTTGCTTGCCACCACATCATAATCCAGCGGTTGTTCAACCGTAAATCTTCAATTGTCCATAACGATCTTCAAAAAAGCAGAAATGGCCGCAGAGTCAGATATTGATCATCGCATTCATTTTTCCATATCCATCTATCCGTATAAAACAACGAAGAAGCTCTCCCTATTCGCATGGGAAAGCTTCTCTTTCCTCAATATTTTGGATCCTGGTTCGTTTCTGACTGAACCAAGTCTCTGAATTGTCCCGGCGTTATTCCTTCAATTTTGTTGAAGGCGCGTATCAGCGCATTACTATTCGTGTAGCCGACTTTCCCGGCAATTTCCGATATGCTAAGGTTCGGCGTGGACAATAGTCCCTTAGCTTTCGTCAGCCGCACCTTGTTAATATAGGCACTTATGCCTTCTCCCGTCGCCTGCTTGAAGAATGCCGACACATATTTGGGACTTAGACCAACATGATCCGCGACCATGGTCAGATTTAAGTTCCCATCGTTATAACGGTCCTCTATAAATTCGATCATCAAATCTCTAAGCTTGGTTTGGTTATTTCCTTTGCTCTTCTCATTAATAACGCCGCAAACTTTCATTAAAATGGCGTGAATTTGTAACCGAAGCTCGCTGAGCGTGTCGCATTTGAGCAGCCGCTCGACAGGATTTAATTCTTCAATAAAAGAAGGATCATATACAGTGCTTAATTCGTTCATCGTTTTAATCATCGTGCTCACCAGATCGAACATGAGGCATTTGACGATTTGCAGCGAGACTCTGCCATTCGTTATGTTGCTCTCGAAAATATGATCCATGATCCGCTGCGCCTGCTCATAATCGCCCGACTTGATGCTGTTAGTCAACACCCTTTCAGTTTCTAGAGAATAGCTGTAAGAACCGGATACTTCAATCGAAGTAACGATTTCGTCGTAGCGAATCATACTGCCGCTTCCCTTCAGCAGCTTATATTCAATGGCTTCGAGCGACTCCTGATAAGCCTCGGATATGTCTGCCGCGGTCGGATGCACCCTGCTAATAGCGGCTGTTAAGCAAATTTGGAATTTCCGCTCTAGAAGTTCCTGAATATCTCGTACCTTCTCTTCCATATCGCAATATAGACTCTCATCGTTTGTTCCTTCCAGGTTCATCAGACATGCGACAAAGTTATCTATATCGACAGCGAACCCACGGTGCAAGCCCGCCGATGTCATTTCCTCTGCCACATTGTGCACAATAAATTCAGCCAAGCGAAGGTTGTCCTCATCGCTCGCATGAACCATTAATCGGCTATAATCGTCAATATCGAACAGAATGACCGCATAACGCGGACGGTCGAAAGATATTCCGTACATTTTAAGCGATTCAGCGGTTGGAACGATATTTCCGGCCTTCCCCTTCAGTAATCTCGAGATAAAACTAAAGCGCAGTGAGGACATTTGCTGTTCCAGTCTTCGATCGGATCGCTGCTTCTCGCTTATGGCATTCGAGAATGCTTCACTCAGGAATCGATACTCATTTTGGCTTTTCTCAAGCCGCAACCCTGCGTTTCTTGAGATGTTCTGGATAAGCTGATTGATTGGGTTATAATTTTTCCTTGCGAACCAATAGGCAATAAATCCTCCGATCACCACGCACATTATCAAACAAACAAAAGTAAGCTTCCGTATGTAGGCTACCCTATCGTTAAACAACGAAGTTTTCGTAATCGAAATGTAGTTCCAATCACCGGCGCCGGATTTCATGTAGGTTGCGGCTACCTCATTCCCTTGCAGTTCTCCGTACAGCACGCCACTTGCATTCATCATCTTGTCATTACTGATGAAATTAGGAAGTGACGTGTTCTGGCTGTTGAACAGCACCTGATTATTACGGTCAGTAATGATGAACATATCCTGATTCGCCCAGTTCACGTTCTCCACCAACTTCAGAAGCTCATCCCGGTTAATTGAAACGGCCAATGTCGCCTTGATGCTTTCGCCTTGCAGCGGTAGTGAACGAATTAACGTAATCGTCGTTTCCATCTCCATGCTGCCCAGCACAGGTTCAACGACATAATCGTTGTAATGCGGCCTAAGCATATCCGCGTGCCAGCTCTCGTAAGTTGCACCCCTGGAATGAAGATTCGCTTCATAGAAGCTCCGGCTCGCATAATGCCCGCTTGATGTCAGTACAAGATCAATATTCGGAATGTAGACATAGAACTCGTCGATAAAACTGTTGGAGAGGGTATAGATATTGAAGTCCTGGAACAATTGCTTAATCTGTTCCACATACGCAAAACTCATAGGCCTATGATTTGCCGACTCGTTAATCAGACGAGTCAACTTCGGATTTAACGCGATTTGCGTGCTTATTTTCTCCATATTGTTGATCTGACCTTCTACCGCCTGCTGCAACTGCCGTATCATCGATTCGTTAATACGGATGACTTGATTCTGCATAATCCGTACGGATTGGTCATAGACAATACCGCTGATGACGATCGGTATTAATAAAATGGAGAGATAAGAAACCAGCCATGAGAAGATGATGCTATTGCGAATTTTGCCAAAGTGTTGGAACATCTTCGCTCACTCCCGTTCTGCCTGCGTAACTAAAAACGTTTACCATTCTGAGATTGTAGCAAGGATGCAGCCTCATGTGAATCACCACATTTCCCGAACTGTATTTAATCATCCATATACTATCCTAATTGTCGTCAGGTTCAATTTGATGATGCTTGGTCTAAGTCTTTCATTGCAGGCTGCTTTAAAGCAGAGAGGATTCTCGCAATAGTAAGAGGGCTTTCCTGCGTATTTGATTCAAGCCAATGATTAATCACATCGATAGATCCGTAAATCATATATGTAAAAGAAAAATCAATTGCAGATGCCTCAAATTTTTTTCTTCTGACTTTCTAACATGATTGGAGTAAAGCTCTTGCAGTAGTTGAGAGAAGTAGTAACTATTCCTATTCTCTAAAATGATTAATCGAAATACCCATGCTCTTCTCTTGAATGAGCGTTAATAGCCTAATTATGGCTCCATCTACTGTACACTGATTTTGCTGCAACGTTCAGCTACTTCTTGAATGTATTCTCTCTGAATAACATCAAATAATTCAAAAGTATCTTAGTAGTGGAGGTAAAAAGTACCGCGATTAACATCAGCTAATTTACATATTTCAGTGACTGTTACCTCTGGCAACTCGCTCTCTTGCAACAGCGTAAGAAAACTACTCTTTATTAATTCTTTCGTAAATTTAGCTCTTCTATTGTTCTTAATTCCAACCATATGCTCCCCTTTTAACATTAAATAAGCAAATAATTGTTTATTCGTTTTTTAATAACATTTGTACATGATTTGATTATTGTGATAAAACTCATCAATATTTCCCGAAGTAAGCATTTCGTTAATGTTATTCAAATGATGAACGACGGTTGTCTCAATAAGAGGAAACTCACTAAACTTACCTTCAGACATTTTATCATCCATACACTAATTTTTTTATGAGGGAACCCTTTTCCACTTACCTTGGTTAGCTTGAATGAGAGCCGTTTTGTAGCGGAATCTCCTCATTAACTAACTTTCTTTTTGGCATTGTACACGGAACGTTTGTTAATTTGGAGAGTGGGATATAACTAGCCAATGTGGTTTTCTATCTATTTAGAATGATACGTTCTTCAATGCAAAAATCCCCGAAATGTTAACACTTTACGGGGATTTCACTTTAGTGCAGAACGTTCCAAATTAATCCCATATTAGCTTGGGATAATTGTGAATACAAGCCATTTCTCAGTTCTTCTTATTATTCCCACTTATGAAAAGGTATATAAAGGGCGTACTGCTCCGTTCGAAACGTCTTGCTTCCCATATCCCAGCAGCAGATGACATGCGTCGGGTCGAACTTCGATATGGCATCCATAAAGTAGCGGACGAAGCCGTGCACGGCGTTGACCGGCATGCCGCTGCTTGTCCGGCGAATGCTTCCCGTAAACGAGGTTGCGAAGTACGCGCGGAATAAGATCGCCATGCCATCCACCAACAAAACCTTTTGACCGTTCATCAATAATCAGCTCCTGCTATGCTTGCATGTGCAAGTTATTGAAACACTTGATTTCGCGACTATGTTCTCCTCAATATCCTACCACATTGGACGAACGGATGAATACTCCGATTCTTGCCGCCGCTTCCAATAATCGGTCTTCGTTTTCTACCAGCGCGATACGAACATAACCTTCTCCCTCTGTGCCGAACGCTTCGCCGGGAATAACGACGACGCCGGTTACCCTCAGCATTTCCTGGGAAATGGTTCTTGAGTTCCATACTTCTCCGTCGTTTCCCATCAGCTTAGGCAGCTTGGCCCATACGAACATCGTCGCTTTAGGCGCCTCAACTTCCCAACCGGCCTCGCGGAGCGCACGAACAAAAACATCTCTTCTCCGCTCATAGATGGCGCTCGCAGCCGGCATATAAGATTCGCGATCAGAAGACATCGCAGTTCGAAGCGCCGTTATGCCAGCCTCTTGGACAGGATCGAATACGCCATAATCGATATTGCCTTTCAATTCGCGCAAAGCGGCGACGGCATCCCGATTGCCAGCAAGAAAACCGATTCGGCAGCCTGCCATGTTGAAGCTTTTGGATAAGGAATGGAACTCGACCGCCTGTTCTATCGCACCCGGGACTTGAAGAATGCTTGGAGGCAGCACGCCGTCGAAGCCCATCTCGGAGTAGGCCAGATCGTGAACGACAAGCACATCGTGCTTACGCGCTTTAGCAATCAGCTTCTCGAAGAAGTCCAGATTCGAAACAGCGGACAATGGATTATTAGGATAATTGAGCAGGATGAAGGATGCTCTATTCCATTCGGTTTCGGGTATGGCATCCAGATCGGGCAGGAAGTTATTCTCCTCGCGAAGCGGCAGGAAGATGGGTTCCACGCCGGCCAATGCCAGCGAAGCCGCATAGATGGGATAACCGGGATCCGGCACAAAAGCGGCATCGCCAGGATCGCAGACGGCCATTGCCAGGTGGGCCAGTCCATCCTGCGAGCCCATTAGCGTGACGATTTCCGCGGCGGGATTTACTTGCACGCCGAAGCGATAGTGCATCCACTCTGCAGCCGCTTCCCGGAAAGGCAAGCCACTGCTCGTGGCCGGATAAGCATACATATCCTCTCTTAGCGCCGCATTTGCCAGCGACTGGCGAATCGCTGCGGCAGGCGGCTGGTCGGGACTTCCGATGCCGAGATCAATAATATCAAGACCATTTGCCGCCGCTTCGCGCTTCCACGCCGCCACCTCCGAGAAAATCGAGGAGCCCAGCTGGGACAGCCGTTCCGCGCGGAATCGCCGACTTTTTATCTGGCTCATGATTTCCCCCATACTTCTGCATATTGCTCTTCCTTATAGCCAATTGTCACTTGCCTGCCGTCCGTCGCGATCGGACGTTTGATCAACATGCCGTGCTGCGACAGCAGCTCCAGCTTTTCATCGTCCGTCATCGAGGCTAGTTTGTCCTTCAGCCCAAGCTCTCGATAAACCTCGCCTGAAGTGTTGAACAGCTTCTTGAGCTCGAAGCCTCCCAGCTCCAGCAATGCTTTGAGCTCCGCAGCAGTCGGGGTATCCTCGTTAATGTCGCGTAGTACAACTTCGTTGCCTTTCTCCTTTAGCGACTTTACCGCAGCCTTGCAGGTGCTGCATTTGGGATATTGGATGATTGTTATCTTGTTAGCTGTGCTCATCGTGCTGCTCCTTTCTATGGTTGTTGTGCTTGTTTCCATTCTGGCGTGCCTCGTAGACGCCTATTCGTGCGCATTGTGTATGATTTTTCATACTCGCGTGGCTCGAATCCACCTGTTCGTGCGCATTGTGTATGATTTTTCATACTCGCGAGCCCCGGTGGCGATGTCAGCACTTGCCGCGCAACACTGCCTCCAGTCGGATCAACTCGGGCGGCAGCGGCGCATGCCAAACCATACGCTGCTTCGTCAAGGGATGAACGAAACTTAACGTCTCCGCATGCAACGCCTGCCTGCCGACGGCTTGCTCCCAGCTCTTTACGCCGCCCTCGTCCGGCCCATAGAGCTTGTCCCCGATGAGCGGGCAGCCGAGATGGCGCATATGTACGCGGATCTGATGCGTCCGGCCCGTCTCAAGCTTCAGCTTGATGCAGGCCGCGGCCCCTCCCCCTTCTTGCTCCGCGCCGAAGGTTTCCGCCGTTTCATAATGCGTAATGGACGGATACCCGTCGGGTCGAACGACTCGCAGATGGGGCCGGTCGCTGTCTCTGTCAATCGGTTCGTTTACGACCCCGCTAGACGGGTCGGGCGAGCCGTATACATATGCGCGATATCGCTTATCCACTTCACCTGCCTGGAGCTGCTCCGAAATTTGCTGGTGAACATACCCCGTCTTTGCGATCGCGACCAGTCCCGACGTCTCTTCGTCCAGCCGGTGAATGGGACGGAAGCGCACCCTCTCGCCGAGCGACTTCCAATGAAACACGACGGCATTCGCAAGCGTGCCCGTGTAATGTCCGTGCGTGGGATGAACGATCATGCCTGCCGGTTTGTTTACGATGAGCAGACTCTCGTCCTCGAAGACGATCTGGAACGGAATGTTTTCCGGCAGGATGTCGTCCGATTCTTCCCGCTCCATCCGCAGCCGAATGACGTCTCCTTCCGCTACTTTGGCCGATGTGTACGCTCGCAGCTCGTTAACGGTCAGTCCATGCTCCGTCAGCTTTACTTGGGACAAGAGCTTGCGGGAAACGCCGAGGCGTCTCTCCAGTACCGTGCGGACTTCCTTCCCGGCGTCCTGCGCGTCGACCTTCACTTCAAGGGGCGGATAGTAACGATAGTCCAATTCTTTGGCAGAAGCCGGCATCGCTTCGTCCCCCTTTCCCAAAAGCCAAGTCTCCCCAACGACTTTGTCGTGCGTAATGTCCACGTTTCGTTCGTCCATTTGACGCACTCATTTCTTCTATTCCGTTTCACCCTCGGTCTTGCCTTTTGTTGCTCCCTTGCTCTTGCTCTTGCCCTTGCCCTTGCGGAACACGTTCGCGCTTCGCACATATTCCGTATCCGGCACGCCGAGCTTGGCATTGGCGTAACGCGCCGCCGCGAACAGAAAGTCGGACAGCCTGTTCAAGTAAACGAGAACAGCTTCGTTAATAGCATGCTCGCCTGCCAACGTCACCACCCTGCGCTCCGCTCTTCGGCATACCGTCCGGCAGACATGCAAGGCCGATGAGGCGCTGTTGCCCCCAGGCAAAATAAACTTCGTGATCTCCGGCGACTCCGCCACATATCCGTCCATCCATTGTTCGAGACGAACGGCCGGCTCGCCGTCCATCTTAAACGGAGCGCCTTCCTGCGCATACGCCAGATCGGAGCCGCAATCGAACAGCTCCTGCTGAATATCGATCAGCCTGCCTGCCAGATCGCGCAACTGCTCGTGTTTAACAGCTTCCGCCGCCGCCAATCCGACAAAGCTGTTTAACTCGTCGATCGTGCCGTAAGCCTCGACGCGGGCATCGTCCTTCCGCACTCGCCCGCCGATCAAGGAGGTCTCGCCTTTGTCTCCCGTTCTTGTATACAGCTGCATTCCTATACCCAGCTCCTCTCTATGACAGCAAACAGCAGGCCGGACATCACTCCGACCTGCTGAAACCTATCCCTTCAACTTATGAACGAAATTGCCGATCCGATCGATCGCCTCCGTCAATTGAGTGACGGATGTTGCATAGGAGCAGCGCAGATGGCCCTCGCCTCCCAGACCGAACACGTCGCCGGGAACTGCAGCGACTCCGGCTTCCTCAAGCAGCCGCTGCGCGAATACTTCACTGCTCAGCCCTGTAGAGGCTACAGACGGGAACGCGTAGAACGCTCCTTGCGGCTCGTGGCAATCCAGGCCGATGTCCCGGAAGCCCTTAACGACAAGGCGGCGACGTTGATTGTACGACTCCACCATGCGGTCCTTTTCTTCCAGCCCGTGCTGCAGAGCTTCAAGCGCCGCGTATTGGGCCATGATCGGCGCGCACATGACCGTATATTGATGAATCTTGAGCATGGCCGCCAGCAGTTCGGAGTGTCCGCACATATATCCCATCCGCCAGCCCGTCATCGCGAACGCCTTGGAGAAGCCGCTGACGAGAATCGTGCGGTCCTTCATCCCGGGAACCGCCGCGAAGCTTACGTGCTTCGAACCGTAGGTCAGCTCCGCGTAGATCTCGTCGGAGATGACGATCAGATCGTTCTCCTCGACGACCTTCGCGATCGGCAGCCAATCCTCGTACGTCATGATGCCGCCGGTCGGATTGCTGGGATAACAGAGAATAAGAACTTTGGAGCGCGGCGTGATCGCTTTCTTGAGCGACTCCGCCGTCAGCTTGAACGCGTCGGCCGAGAACGTCTCGATGCCGACGGGAACGCCGCCGCTAAGCGCCGTTATCGGCGAATACGAAATATAGCAAGGCTCGGGAATAAGGATCTCGTCCCCCGGAGCGATCAGCGCGCGAAGCGCAAGATCGATGGCCTCGCTGCCGCCGACGGTTACGATCACTTCGTCCGCGGGGTTATATGCGATATCAAACGAGTCGTCCAAATATTGGCAGATGGCTTCCCGAAGCTCGGGCATGCCGGCGTTCGACGTGTACTGGGTCTTGCCTGTCTCCAGCGCATAGACGGCTGCCTCTCGTACGTGCCAGGGAGTGACAAAGTCGGGCTCTCCTACGCCGAGTGTAATGACGTCCTTGCGCGTGCTTACCAAATCAAAAAAACGGCGGATGCCCGACGGTTTAATCCCCCTCACCAGCGGGGACAAATAATCGCTCATCGATTGCCGCCGGGCGAGCCCTGAGGAAACCTCCAGCTCCTCTTTCATCATACGCGCCACCTTTTTATGTTACGGCGATACCATCAAGCGATGGTCACCTTCGTGCTCATCGAAGATAATGCCGTCCTGTTTGTATTTTTTAAGTATGAAAAATGTCTTGGTCGACAGCACCGCATCAATCGGCGAAAGCTTGTTCGATACGAACGAGGCGACCTCCTTTAAATTTTTGCCTTCGATCTCTACAAGCAGGTCGTAAGCGCCGGACATCAAGTACACGGATTTCACTTCCGGATACAGATAAATGCGTTCGGCTATGCCCTCGAATCCTCTGCCGCGCTCCGGCGTAATTTGGACCTCGATCAGTGCCGTTACCTTTTCGTCGTCTACCTTGCTCCAATTGACAACGGTGGCGTATTTCACGATGATATGGTTTTCCTCCATCGCCGCGATGGCTTCCTTCACGTCTTCCAAGGGTACGCCTAACATCGTCGCGATCAACTCCGCGTCTCTGCGGGCGTCTTCCTTCAGCAGCTCCAACACTTTTAATTGCAGTTCCGTCATTCCACTACTCCTTCCGGCTCGCGATCCAAGGTTATAACGAATATTTTACAAGAAATACTCGGTTCCTGCAAAGGAAAAAAGAAAAGACCCCGACGGGGTCTCTAATTGAAATAAGACTGATGCTGCGATTGGCTTCCCTGCTGCTGCCCGCCAGCCGGCACATACATGGACTGCTGCTGACCGCCCAGATTCTGCTGAAGGAACTGCTTCGTTTGCTGCTGTGTCTGTTTATACTGCTGCGCCTGCTTGTCCAGTTCCTGACGAAGCGCCGGAGATGCCGTATTATACATATTCGCCTGCTGCATGGCCGTAAACAGCTGGCCTTGCGCGTTTAGCGTGTTGTTGAGCAGCTTCGTAAACAGCTGTCTCATGTCCGGGCATGTGGATTCCGTTGCTGCCGTTGCATATTCGCGAACAACCCGCTTGAGATCGGACAGCACGATGGAAGCCAAATCCTCTTCCGATAAAAGTTGCTTGTTGGCTTGATGGTTCATTGATTATCCCTCCACAAGTATTGGTTGCTTGACTCCGACCTCTTATTGCGGCTGCGTAGGAGCCACTTGCTGATGATGCTGGATGGCATGCATCAGCGAATCGTAATGTTGTTGATGCATGCTGATCATCTGCGTGCAGCAGTTGCGGATTGCCGGCGTCATGGACGCCGCTACGACTGATGCGCATTGCTTCATCAGCAGGTCCTCGTTCGACATGGAATCCGCTACGTATTCCAGTTCTTTGGCTGTCATTGGCTGTAACAAGGTGAAGCCTCCCTTATCCTGAATGGTGAAGATGTTTGGCCCTCGGAGCGCAAACATCTTATCTTGCCTTCCGTATTATGAGCCAAATCCTCCAAATTATGCTCCCTTCCTCAAAACAAACTTGCCGGAGTCGGTCAGCCTGAATTCCACCTTGATCTCCGCAAGCGTTCCTTTATTCGGAAGCCAATCTTTCTTCTCGATGTGTTCGTGCCAATAACGGTTATGGTAACGATACAGATAATGCTCGAGCTCCAGAAAGTCGACTCCTCTTTCCCTTCCCGTATCAAACAGCGATTGGATCTGACCTCGTACAAGCTCTTCTATGGAACTCTCGATTCCCTCCTTCGTCATCTCGCTGTCCATTTCGATTAGCGATCCCGAAAGCTTAAGTGTAATCGTAAATCGTGGATCTCCTCCCGTCTTGGAGACCTCAAGGCTGGTCTTGGCATGTCTGACCGATACGGTGCCCTTCGATCCCCCCTGTCCCGCCTCCACGAACACTTGCTTGAACTCCGGATTCAACCAACGGAGCCCTATAACGGTCTTTTCCGAGAAGTACCCCTTGTACTTAAAATCCTTGTAGACCAGCACCCCCGATATGAGCTGGGTTGGGATAGGCTTTCCCCTCTTGCTCCAAGGAATTCTGCTGCTGTTGATGACGGGAAGAAGCGTAAGTTCCTTCGGTTCCCTTATGGTCTGAACAGCCAGTTGCATCTGAAGCGGTTCGATGAACGTGTATTGTTCTTCATGCGGCTGGGGCATGTAGAGAACGCTATAGAGCGGCGATTGGTTAAAAAAGTTCTCTGTATTCAATACATTCTCGATATCGTCCGTTGTCCCAAAAATAAGCGAAGTGTACCTCGAAGCCCTATGACGATTCAGCGCGTCCAAGACATCTTCGATTTGATCTGCGGCCCGCTCATGGATGAGCACGGTCTTGAGATGCTCCAGATTAAGAGTCGCATATCCAGAACGCATCAAATCGTAGAACGCGAGCAGCGTAGAATTACCACTGCCGGTGCCTACCCACGTCTCCGCCGGACTTGATCCCGGAGCCTCCGTCTTGGCCACGGAAGCGAAATTGATGATCTGGCCGTAGATGACGATCTTTTCGTCTACATAATCGATCCCGAGCGCCGACACATAACTAACGTCTTGCAGATTCACTTCGTCCCAACAGCCTGTAAGCATGGTGATAGAAGCAAGAGCAGTTGCCGTAATCCCGGTGCGGATCAAACGCGATAACGTAATCATGACCGCCTCGCTTTCTTATAAGAGGACCAAGGTTTATTAATTATGGCGGCTGCAACTTCCTTAAAGCGAATAGGCGCCAGAGGAGCCATATACGGCTGACCGAATGATTCCAGCGAGCACATGTATAACAGAACCGAGAACATCGATACGAAATAGCCGTACATGCCGAAGATGGAGGACAGAATCAGTACGTAGAACCGAATAACGCTGACGGAGCCGGCTAACGATTGGTTAACCAGCGTAAATGTCGACACGGCAGAGACAGCCGCGACGACCAACATCGTCGGCGATGTCATCCCGGCTCGGATCGCGGCATCACCGATGATCAGTCCCCCGACAACAGATACGGTCTGGCCTACAGGACGAGGCAGCCGAACGCCGGCTTCCCGGAACAGTTCGAACATACCCAGCATGAGGAACATCTCCATCGTGGCGGAGATAGGCAGTCCGATTCGCGACATGGTTACGGTAGCAAGCAGAGTAAATGGCATTTGATCCGTATTGAAAGAACAAATCGCTACCCAGAAGCCAGGCAGGAACATGGCGACAAACAAGCCGATAAAGCGAAGCAGCCTCTCCATCGTGACGTAATAATAAGGGAGGTGTGCGTCTTCAGGCGATTTGATGAGCAATGTCATGTTGCCAGGAGCAATCAGGGCGGCCGGCGTGCCATCCGCAACGATCGCGACCCTTCCTTTCATCAGAGAATGGACGACGAAGTCGGGACGGCCCACGTAATTCATAAGCGGAAACAAGGATTTGGGCCTGTCGCTGATGAGCTCCTCCAGCTCTCCAGCCCCTTGCAGACTGGGGATCAGGATGGAACGAAGCCGTCGCTTCGCCTCCTCCACCAATTCCGGTTTGGCTTGATCGATCATGTAGAGAAACCCTATCTCCGTCTTGGTCTCCGTCCCGATGATAAAATACTCTACGTGCAGGTTTGGCGTCCTCAATCTCATGCGAATCAGGGCGATATTGACCGACAGCTTCTCCACGAAGCCGTCCCTCGGTCCCTTAAGAGATAACTCCATTGTAGATTCTTCGGGATTGCGGGAAGGCAAGCTTGCGATGTTGAACTCGTAAAACGATTCCCGATCGGAAAATAGAAGGATAACGGTGCCGGCGAACAGGCACTCGAACAGCCGGTCTCCGTCACCTTCTGTTTCGTTGAACATATCGCTTGGATGGCGGCTCCATAATTCCGCAGACTCGCCATATGGAGCGGTATGCTCGGTACGCCCCTCGATTTCGTCGGTTTGCTTATATCCGTAACCGTGCGCGTTGCCCGTACGGAATGTCGATGTATGCTGCTTCCAATTTTCCAGCATAGGAATAAGACCCATCTGGAACATTTGACCGTCAACCATGCCGTCGCAATAATACAATTCGCACTGAATGCCTGACTTGTCTTCGACGTCGGGAACGCGCAGGACATGCTGGAAAACGTCCTTGCACGGTTCGATGAGCTCGCGGAATCTCTCTCTGCTAATTCGCTCGCTTCTTTCATTGCCGCTCGTCTCATTCCGCTGATCCAGCTCCCGTCCGTCCATTGCCGCTCCTCCTTGCTTTAACAAATGTTAGCCCGTATACGACGAGTACCATAGTGCAAGACACGATGCCTCCATAGGTATATGAAAATCTGAGCACCCGAGCATAATCGACCATATTATGGACCCAGTACAGGGACACTCCGCCAACCATCGTCCCAATTAAGACTAGGCCGATGCTTTTCCGCTTCATCCTCCCGATTGGACTAAACTCTGCGATCAAATAAATGCAGAGCGATATACGAATCATCGAGCCGGACAACCACTGGTAGATCGCAAAAAAATCGACGTGCTCGAAATAACGCCCGATCGTGACAAGTCTCCACTGCGAGAAAGCCGGATACCTCATCTTCTCTGCTTCAAAGGGACCGAATTCCGATATCGCCCCCGTTACCGGTCCGACTGCAAGCAGCGCCAGGAAGGCGACAAGCACAATCAGATGCCAGCGCTTGAAGGAGGACCTGAAGTGATGCTGCATAAGCAGAAGCAGGAACAACTCGCCGAACGCAGTAAGAGAAAACAACGAAGCTTGCAAGACCGGGGACATGCCATTCTCGAGCATGGGAAGCAGATAGCGGTAATCCTTGTGCGGCATATTGGCCGACATGACAAAGTCGCCAACAAGGACCACAACGGGAAGCAGCAAGCAACTGACGAATGCAATCGTTCGCAGCCCCAGACTCGCCGCAAACACGCATAAGCCGATAAACACCATTAGAACCGCTATGGGAGGCGTACTGCTAAGATACGTTGTCTCCGCCCAAGAGACTGTTATGATTAGCGTTTCCGTTGCCGTCGTGAACGCGAACAGCATCATGTACCCAATGAATATCCAGACGACGGGCAAGGGGAGTCGATCCTTCATCCAGTGGTCAAGCCGCATGCCCTGCAACTTGGACAAGGCTCTATAGAGCGGTATGGCCGTCCAGGGCAAAATGAAGATTAGTGCGACGAAAACCGCCATCCAGGCGTCTCTGCGTGCGGCGCTCAAGATAAGCGGTACGACGAGTACGTGATTTACGAGACCAACGGATAAAACCATAATGCATGCGGCCGGAAATATGCCGAACGGCTTGATTGACATATGGCACTCACTTCCTTACAACCAAAGGTTGCCCAGAACTGGTGGCCTGAATGCATGCAATTGAGGAATATTTCCTTTCATTTAAAGAAGCCAGCCGGTCTGCAGACCGGCTGGCTGTCGTGAATATATTCGCCTGTAAGCTACTCGAATAGGCCCATGCTTAAATATCGTTCACCCGTATCCGGGGCGATACATACGACGCGCCGTCCTCCGCCCAGCTTCCGGGCGATTTTGAGCGCTGCCCAGACCGAAGCGCCTGAGGATGGACCCAGCAGCAGGCCCTCTTGTCTCGCGAGCGCTCTCATCGTGCTGATGGCATCCTCGTCGGAAACCTGTATGATTTCGTCGTAAACGGAAGTATTCAGAATGTCCGGAATAAAGCCGGGACTTGTGCCGACCAGCTTATGGGGACCTGGCTGCCCTCCGGAGAGGACGGGCGAGCCCTGCGGCTCCACGACGGCGACGTACAATTCCGGCAGCAGCTCTTTCAGCTTCTCGCCTGTACCGGTTATCGTACCACCCGTACCTGCCGTTGCCACGAACGCATCCAGCCTGCCGCCGGTCTGCTCCATAATTTCTAGCGCAGTCGTCCGGCGGTGAATATCGGGATTCGCTCCATTTTTGAATTGATTCGGAATAAAGCTTCCCGGGTGTTGACGCTGCAGCTCCTCCGCTTTGCGTATAGCGCCGGGCATCCGCTCGGCTGCCGGCGTAAGCTCTACCTTTGCGCCGTAAGCCTTAAGAAGCTTGATCCGCTCCGTCGACATATTATCCGGCATGACCAGAATCAGCTTATATCCTTTAGCCGCGGCATTCATCGCGAGACCGATTCCCGTGTTGCCGCTCGTAGGCTCGATTAGGGTTGCACCTGGATGGATCATGCCATCGCGTTCGGCTGCTTCGATAAGCGCGAATGCCGCCCGGTCCTTGACACTGCCGCTGGGGTTTAATTTCTCCAGCTTCACATAAACTTCGGCATTTCCGGGCTCGATGATCCGGTTTAAGCGGACGATCGGCGTTTCTCCGATTAATTTCGTAATATCGCTTACTGCTCTCGCCATTGTTTCAACCTTCTCCCATTGCTTACATGCCTTTTAATTGTAGTCTTGCAGGTCACAACTTGATTATGACGTTTTCGGCTTCGCCTTCCCTTTTATGCGGCTTCTCCTGTTCCCTTCTCGCACATCGCTATGCTGTTCTTGCAGGAATGGACGAATGAACCACCAGCCCGCGATCGGCACGACGCCGACTCCCAACAGCAGCCATGTGATCGCTCTCGGCGAATCCGTAATCGGCAAAACAATGAGATATGCCGACAAACCTGCCATACGTCCAAGCGTCAATCCCGCTTCCCTTAACACGACGAATTCCTCTCTATGGCTTGCGCTTTCCCTGGATTCGCCGATTAGATCGAAAACACGGGACGTCATCGGGATAATGTACAGCGGCATGAACAAAGAGGTGCCGATACCGAACATCAGCAAGGTCGTATACGAGACCTGCCAGAACAACGGCAGGATGACCAGGCTGATCATAACGACACCGATCAGCATGCCCGTCAAACGCCGATGCGGCTTCAGCCATTTGCCCACCGCCCAAAAGCTGATCAATGCAACAAAGGACGTTATAAGCGAATACGTACCTAGCTTGCTTTCATCCCTTGTGGCAATATAGACCGTCAGACCCACGAGAAACATAAACACGCCCTCCCGCACGCCTTGCGCCACGATGGCCGGGAACATTCGCCTCCATGAATTTCCTTTCGTGGAGAGCTGCCTCAAGCCGTACAGCCAATCATAAGTTCCTTCGGCCTTGCGTTTCTTCAACCAGAAGCTTAGCACGACGCTGGCCGCGAAGATGGCAAGCGAAAGGGTAAAAATGAGACGGTATCCCTTCTCTCCCTGCATGGTCGTAATCAGCAAGCCCGATATCCATGGCGCCAGTATGCCTGCCGTGGAACCAAGAAGACCAGCCCATCCATTGTAGGAATCCCGCGTGTCCGGTTCTGTTACTTCAAAGTAAACGACGTTGCAGGCAATCCAGAACATGCCCATCGCAATGCCGTTAAGGGCGCCAAGCGGGACGGCCCATGTCTTGGCGGCCGTGCCTAGCAGCAACACAGCGCAATAGAATACGCCCGAGAGCGCGATGCCGACCCTCAGGCTGTTCATCTTGTTGTGCTCCTTTACCCACTTGCCCACGACCCAAAAGGTAAGTCCGCCGAGTACAAATTGGGCGAAGGTAAACCAGCCGATCAGCATATACGACTCGCTTGCCTTCCATAGATAGACCGGCACAAACGTTCCCGAGAGCGCGTTCGCTACGCCGTACATCGCTTGGACGATCAGAAGCAGGGCAGCTTGTTTGTCTAATTTCGCCAAAACATAACCTCCTGCCGCAGCTTTATCCTGCGGCCATCGTAAATATGTTTTGTAAGATGCCCCGATTGCCGCTCACTATGCCCGTCCAATCTTGGAAGCTGCCCTCCTGACGGCTTCTATTCCCGCTCGGACAGCTTGCCCATCATATACTCCCGATCACTGGCACTCAGCTGCGAAGATGTTGCGAAGCAGGATGGACAGACGTACCAGATTATACGGAATGGCGATGGCAGAAACGGTTCTCCAATGACCTCGGGCGCAGCTGGCACGAAACCTTCTCCGCCCAGAACTTGCGTCCCCGCTTCCAACATATATTCCCTGCAGTTTGGACATTCCGGAACCTCGTACTGCGCCTCCGTGATCTCCTGAATGACGCCTTGCGCTGCTAAAGTGCTTCTGGTAGTTCCTATGTACCCTTCCTGCTCGGCGGCCCAATCCGCTTCGCTATCGTCGTCCGTGTCGTTCCATTCCGGAAGATCCATGTCCTCTTCATCTACGTCGTCACTTTCCCCGCCGTCTCCGATGCCGATGTTCATCGTGCGGTAGCCGCTCAGTTCGTTCTCGCAATGCGGGCAATGAGACTCCGGCCCAATCTCCTCATCCCAAGTAATCTCCGTCTGGCACCAAGGACAAATTTGCTTTTCTTCCATCGCTACAGTTCTCCTTCAATTCTCATCTAACATCCATCAAGTATTCATAACGTAAATAATACCGACCACAAAAAACAATATCGCCACGACAAGCAGCGTAATCCAAAGATACTTCATCTTCGGGAAAACCCCCTAATTCAATACAAAATAAAAGTTCAAAAATTTCGGTTTTCAGTACCGAGAAGATTGAATGAAGCTAGAAACTGAGGAACGGAGCGTAGCAGCGCTACGTGAGTACCGGAAGTTTCGGCTGAATTCAATATTCGATGTCGAATAAGCTTCTAGAAATACTTCGTAATGGAAAGCGGACTTTTTGAACTACCTCTCTAGTCGACGATGACGGTGGCTCCGATGATGTAGGAAAGCGATACGGAGATGATCATGGCGATCAACCCGACCGCACGGTTGTCGCGCGAGATCTCCTCGTCGATCCGGAAGACGGGGGTAAGGAACTCGAACAGGAAGTACGCCACGAGCAAAATAATAAAGCCGTACGCTCCCCAGATCAGACTTTCGTAGATGCTGTCGTTCGCTTCGACGGAGAAGCGGAAGATATTGCATATGCCGAATATTTTGCCCCCGGTTGCCATAGCCACCGACACGTTGCCTCGCTTGATCTCGTCCCAGCACTTGTACTTCGTCACCAGCTCGAACACCGACAGAAAAACGATCAGCGACAGCACGGTGACGGATACGAATACCAGCGAGGACGCATACGGATTGTTAAGCAGCTTATCGATCTCCGATTCCTTCATTACCCAAACCTCCTACTTCAGCTCGGCAACTGTAACCCCTATGCCGCCTTCGCCGTAATTGCCGTTCCGGAAGCTCTTCACATGGGTGTGCTTGCGCAAATACTGCTGGATGCCCGTGCGAAGAATGCCCGTCCCCTTGCCATGAATAATATAAACCTGACCGAATCCCGACAGGAACGACTCGTCCAGGAACCGGTCCACTTCCATGATGGCTTCCTCCAGGCTTTCGCCGCGCAGATCCAGCTCCATCTTGACGTTATCGTCGCGTGTGCGGTTCAAGCTCGCCCCTGACTGTTTAGGCTGAACGGCTTTGGCAGCGTCGGCCGCCTTCGGCTTGAGCAGCTCCATATCATCCAGCGCGACCTTCATCTTTAGAATGCCAAGCTGTACGGTGGCGTCCGAGCCGTGCACCTCGAGCACGGAGCCCTTCTGGTTCAAGCTGTACACCATTACCTCGTCGCCAGGCTCGATCTTGCCTTGTTTGCCCGCCGACTTGACTTTCTTGGTCTGTACCTGCGGAGACGCCTCATCAAGCTTCCGCTTTGCTTCGATCAGCTTATGCTCCTTGACCGAAGCGCCCTCCTCCATCGCCAGCTTGCGCAAGTCGGCGATAATGACCTCCGCCTCCCGCTTCGCCTTGGCGACAGCCTCCCTTGCTTCTTCCTGCGCCTTCAGCAGCAGCTTCTCCTTCTGTTCCTCGAAGCGAAGACGCTCCTCCTCGTGCTTCGCGCGTTGCGCCTCCATCTGCTTCCGCAGCGCCTCCGCGCTCTGACGTTCCGATTCGGCGCTGATCCGGTTCTCCTCCAGCGACGCGATCATGTTCTCCACGCGCAGATCCTCTTCGCTGACCTCGCCTCGCGCATGATCGATAATAGAACGCTGCAGGCCCAGCCTCTCCGCGATCGCAAACGCATTGCTTCGTCCCGGCACGCCGACCAAAAGCCGGTATGTTGGACTTAAGGTCGCGATGTCGAACTCCATGCTGGCGTTAATGACCGACTTGCGATTATAAGCATAAGCCTTGAGCTCGCTATAATGCGTCGTCGCGATAATACGGCTGCCCCGAGCATGAATATGCTCCAAAATCGCAATCGCCAGAGCGGATCCTTCCGCGGGGTCCGTTCCTGCTCCCAACTCGTCCAGCAGCACAAGGCTCTTGGCGGTCATGGAGCCCAAAATGCGAATGATGTTCGTCAAATGGCTGGAGAACGTACTGAGGCTCTGCTCGATACTTTGCTCGTCGCCGATATCCGCGTAGATGGCATCAAAGACGCATAACTGACTGCCATCCTCGGCTGGCACGAACAATCCCGACATTGCCATCAGGCTTAACAGGCCCACTGTTTTGAGCGATACCGTCTTGCCTCCCGTATTGGGACCCGTCACGATAATAGCCGTGTAGTTATTGCCGAGCTCGACGTCGAGCGGAACGACCTTATCCTTATCGATCAGAGGATGCCGGCCGCGCTTCAGCTTCAAAAACCCTCTGTCGTTCATTCGAGGCTGGGTTGCCTTCATCTCGTGCGCCATTCTTGCTTTCGCGAACGCGAAGTCCAGCTCGGCCAGCAGCTCCAGATCGATCAGCAGCTCTTCCCCATGATCGGCGGCTTGGGCCGTAAGCTTCTGTAAAATTTTCTCAATCTCGCGCGTTTCGGCTGCCCGCGTCTCTCTGAGCTTGTTGTTCATCGCTACGATAGCTTCCGGCTCGATAAAAAGAGTGGCGCCCGATCCGGATTGATCGTGTACGATCCCTCCAAAGCTGCCGCGATATTCCTGCTTTACCGGAATGACATAACGGTCGTTGCGCAAAGTAATCAACGTGTCTTGCAGCA
Source organism: Paenibacillus sp. MY03 (assembly GCF_002165585.1). NCBI lineage: Bacteria > Bacillati > Bacillota > Bacilli > Caryophanales > Paenibacillaceae > Paenibacillus > Paenibacillus sp. MY03. The sequence continues at coordinate 664,027 of NZ_MXQD01000004.1, forward strand.
TCTTCTGCACGCTTGACGAGCGGATCATATTCTCGAGTTTCTCGCGAATGCGCCCCTCGCCGCTCCGCAGCTCCCTTCGGATCGAAGCAAGCTCCGGGCTGGCATGATCCAGCACTTCCCCGTTCTCGTCGATGCAGTCCAGGATGGCGTCTTCCAGCGGCTTATGCTCCGCAAGGCCGGATGCCGTCGTGGACAACATCGGAAGCGGATGCTCGTCGTGAATGCTCTCGATATGACGTTTCACCCTGCGGCCGCCGCGTGCAGTCGAGGCGATATCGAGCAGCTCTCCGGGATTTAAGGTGCCTCCGATTCTAGCGCGAAGCAAGGACGGACGGATATCGACGATGCCGCCGAACGGCGCGCTGCCCTTAAGTCTGTCGGCCGCATAAGCTTCGTCCGTTACCTGCAGCAGCGCCTTCACGGACTCGAGCTTCGTTTCCGGCTGCAGCGCCTCCGCGATGCTTTTGCCCAGCGACGTGCTGGCATGCTTCGTTAATTTATCTATAATTTTGGGATACTCAAGCGTTGTCAATATTTTGGAATCCAACAAATAACACTCCTCTCGCCCTTTTATTATAGCCGAACCTTGAACGCGATGCACGATTCGGCGCATCTTTGAATACGGGTATTGCCGCCTTCACATGAATTGATGAAATTATGACCATACTAAGTTCAGCAGCAACCGTTCCATCTCCTGTTTCAGGGCAGACTTTATATGGCTTCGCCTGCAGCTTCACCATTCCACGAAGGAGGTAATGCATGTGACTTTTCTAGGCCATGTCGTTAGGTTTATCGTTTCCGCGCTTGTCTTGATGCTCGTAGGGTTTATCGTGCCGCAGTTCAGCGTGGGAGGCTTCTGGAGCGCCTTCTTCCTGGCGCTTGTCATCGCAGCATTGGGCTGGATTATCGAAGGCATCTTCGGCAAAAAGGTTACGCCTTTCGGTCGCGGCATCGTCGGCTTCATAGCCAGCGCGGTCGTCATCTGGCTTGCCCAGTTCATCGTCGGAGGCGTCACTGTCACTTGGCTCGGCGCGATTCTGGCCGCGCTTGTTATCGGGATTATCGATTTGTTTATCCCGGTAAGCACGCCTTATGAAGCCGGTCGCAATCGCCACGATTAATCAGAGCTTCGCCCGCGCCGATCGCGATGATCGCCGCAACGCAATGGACAGCAAGATCGCTGCCGGATGACAAACCTTTGCCTGCCAGAAAAAGGGGCAAAGGTTTGTTTTCTTTTTTATTATATAGGAAGAGGACGCGGAGCCGTTTCACCTTGCTAACAATTTTGTCAATCCTTTGTCAAGGAGTTGTCACCTGTTCTCCTTTATCATGTCCAATATTAGGATACAATGAAAGGGTAAGAATATTTATAGCCATTCAAGAGGTTGTTCAAAAAGTCCGCTTTTGATCACGAAGTATGCCATGAAGCCTACTCGACATCGAATATGGAACGCAAACGAAACTAAGCGAATGCTTTCGAAGTATGTTTCCTCCGGAAACATTGCAGGTGCTCACGTAGCTTCCACTACGCTCCGCTCCTCAGTTTCTACTTGCATTCCATCTTCTACAGCGTTTTTGAAAAAAACGCAGCATCGGAAGCATACGCTATTGTGCTGAAAACCGAACTTTTTGAACTCGAACTTTAAGGCTGAAAGGGGATATCGATTATGAAAAAATGGATCGTATTCGCATCCATTCTAACATTGGCTCTGGTCATCGCGGCTTGCGGAGCCAATAGCGGGGGAAGCAACGGCGGAAATAGCGGGGATGTGGTAGCCGTTGATGCTGCCGTAGAGCCGGCTTCCGAAGTCGTTGTGACCGCATCCGATTGGAAATTTGATCAGCAGGAGTATCAGATCAAGGCTGGAGAGCCGGTTGCTCTGACATTGAAGTCCGTTGGCGGCGTTCACGGCGTGCAAATTTTGAAGACCAAACATACGATTGGCAACAACGAATCCGTTACGCTTCAATTCGACAAGCCAGGCACTTACGATATCATTTGCAACGTGCCATGCGGCGGCGGCCATGCCAAGATGAAAGCGAAGCTGGTCGTTACCTAACAGCACCAAATACCATTTACCCGGAGCCGCGCGCAGCTTTCGATTGCTGCCGCAGTGCTCCGGGTCTATTATTTTATACATAAGATTTATCAGGAATATTTGGCTTCACGGTCAAAAAGTCTGATAGCCCCTTGCCTTCCATTGGGCTTGCCGCTTTGATAAGATGGACACATTACCAGTGAACGGGAGGAATGCTTGTGGGAGCTATGAATACTCGAATTGCCTTGATCAGCGGGGCCGGAACGGGATTGGGGCGCGCGACGGCAATCGCCTTCGCTGCGGAAGGAGCGGAAGTCGTGCTGTTGGGACGCCGCCGCGATAAGCTGGAGGAGACGGCCGCCCTCGTGCAGGACCGCACGGGTAAAACGGCGCTCGTGTTAAAGACGGATGTCACGGAAGAATCGCAAGTCACGGATGCTATTCGCACAACTCTTAAGCGTTACGATCGCATCGACGTGTTGCTTAACAATGCCGCTATCCTGGAGTCGGGCTCCGTTGCCGAGTTGTCCGCAGACGATTGGCAGAAGCAGATCGACACGAATCTGACGGCGCCGTTCCTGCTCACGAAAGCCGTTTTGCCGGCCATGCGCAAGCAGAAGTACGGACGCATCATTAATATAACATCGAGCTTGTCTAGAAATGGCGCAGGCGGTTATGCCGCTTACAGCGCCGCAAAGGCCGGACTGGAGTCATTGACGCGCTCCATCGCCGACGAGGAGCATGAGCACGGCATTCTGGTCAACCTTTACAACCCCGGCACGCTCCGCACGGAGATGCACGCCACGGGCAAGGATCCAGCCATCGTGACGCCCGATATCGTCCGTCTTGCGAGCCTCTCCTTCGGAGGACCGACGGGAACGATCCATTCCTACGGGTAATCGCAAGCGTCTGCCCTACCCAAAGGCCGGTAGAATAATAACCGATTCAGCTTGGGAATATGGAACGCGAGGATCAGGGTTGTTCCCGGGCTGAAGAGGGTGGCCGTTTCCAAACCTAATCGCCCCGGATCATCCCTCTTTAATAATATGGTCTGCCGTACGGAAGGCCAGCGCCATAATCGTCAGCACCGGGTTAACGCCCCCGTTCGTAACATGCAGCGAGCCGTCGCTCACCCACAGATTGTCATAGCCGTGTACGCGTCCCGTTGGATCGGTGACCGATGTCAGAGGGTCGTTACCCATCCGCAGCGTGCCCGCTTGATGCTGCCCCCCGCTTAGTCCGCCTCCCGGCCGGGTTCTCCATACCTCTCTCGCGCCCGATGCCCACAGCCATTTCTCCGCTTGCGCGCCCAGCATTTCCGCTGCCCGCAACGATTCGGGATGCACGCCTCCTGAGAGCGCGGCTACCGGAAGACCAAACGCATCTCTGACCGTCCGCGATAGACGGACTCTGGATTCGGCGCTCGGAATCTCCTGAATCGGCCCCTGGATCTGGCTGGTGCGAGAATAGCTTTCCCGCATATGTACTTTGCCTGCCCGTCCCCATCGGATCGCGTTCGGAGACAAGGCTCGATACCAATGAACAAGCGGCAGCCGGGTGAAGTCGTTAGCCAGCAGCCCTCCTCCGATAATTCCATTCTCCGGATGATGGTCGAATCGCAAAGTTGCGATACTGACACCCGGGCCTAATCCGTCCTGCAAAGGTTCGTCGAACAAGCCGTATGCGCCGGAGTAGACATGACCTTGCAAATGTCTTCCCACTTGCCCGTTCCGATTGCCGATTCCTTCGGGCTCGGAATCGCTGCCGGAATTGAGCAGGAGACGCGCGCTTTCGATAGCCCCTGCCGCAACGACAACCTGGCCCGCTCGCACCTGTCTTCGCTGGATGATGCCATTCTCGAGACGCGCAAGACGAACTCCCGTCGCATGTTTTCCTCCCTCCGTATCGATGCGCTCCGCCAACGTGTCACAAACGAGATCGCAGTTGCCGGTGGCCATCGCCCTTGCCAGCATCGTATTATGCCCGCCATTTTTGCTGTTGGTCGGACAGGCAAAGCCCACGCATTCCCCGCAGCGTCCGCATGGTTGCCGGCCGTCCCGTTCAACCGAGTTGATCAGAAGCGGTACCGCCCCGGTTGCCCATCCCAGCTTGTTCGCTCCCCGAGCGAGCGCTTCCGCCTCCGTCGTAAATGGCAGCGCGGGCATGGGATAAGCGCGCGTACGCTTGCCTCGTCCCGGATGAGCATTACCGTCGCCCGAGACGCCTACTTCCCACTCTGCCCGATTATAGTAAGGCTCTAGATCCTCGTAAGTAATCGGCCAGTCGCTGAGCGAGCTCCCCTCCGGTATGCCATACCGGCTCGCCATTCGAAAGTCCTCGGGATGGAACCGCCACGCCTGCGCGCCATAGACGCGCGTGCCTCCCCCGAGCGTCATCGCGTTGTTGTGGTAATCTCCTTCGAACGGCGCTGTTATACGCTCTGCCCCGCTAGTCGTTGCAAAGGTGCGCGGATAGCCGACGGAATTCGGTCCCGTATTATGCCCGTATTTGCTAAACCGATGATTGCGCAAATGGTCCCTGCCGACCTCTTCGTAACGAAGCCAGCTTCCCCGCTCCACGACGAGCACCTGAAGCCCGGCCTCGGCCAATAGTGCCGCCGCCACGGAACCGCCCGCTCCCGCCCCGACGACTACGGCGTCGTATCTGTTTTTCAACTGGTCCAGAGGCGTCAGGATGAACTCGGGCTCATCGGGAGGTGTCCGCGTCGCCGAAGCCGTACCGGAACGGAATCCTATCATTTCCCAGGACTTTCCTCCAAGATTTCCGCCCGCCTCCGGACTTCCATAATAACCGTCGACGACCAGCTCCAGCACGGTGGAGAACAATAAGCGCGGCTCGGCCGAAGCCGGCCACCCCGGGTAGGAACCGCTCTCCGCGCCGCGCAGCAGCTCATCTTGTTCATCCTCAGTCAGCTTGACAAAGGGGGCTTTGTGCCGCTTTAATGCTTCCCCGTTCAACGCGCGAAGTCCCGGCTCGATGACGTCTGTCCAGACAACGGGTTCTTGCCCGGCGAAACGTTCCAGATAGGCAACGACTCCCGCTTCGGCCGCCGATGGCCACTCGTCTTTCGGAATCAATCGATTGGCAACCGCTTGTAACATTTCTGCAGCTTCATATTGGCTCATTGTCCCAATGCTCCTTCTTAGTGGCTGGTTGTGGGCGCAAAAAGACGCCTATTCCCTCCCGATGCAACCTGCACCGAGCTGGAATAGTCGTCCTTTAAGAGGTTGTTCAAAATGTTTTGCGCCTCATAGATTCGAACGCTGCCGTCAGCTTTGCTCGATCATCTCGATCCATTCGTTGAATTCCGACTGCAGCTTCGAGTATTCGCGGCTGAGCTTGTTGTGATCGTCGAGCAAAGCGGAATGTTGGTTAAGCAACGCTTCCGCGGATTGAGCCGCTTGATCCCGCTCCTGCTGAAGCTCGTTCAGCCGTTCCTGCCAATCCTCCTGCACGTCGACCGAGGCGGCAGCTTCGCGCATGGCGAGCTCCATCCGCTCGCGCAGCTCTTCTTCCATCGCGGCATAATCGTTGCCCGCCTTCTCCAGACGCGCCAGCTCCGTCTCAAGCTCGCGAATCGACTGCTCTTGCTGGGACAGCTGTTTCTCGGCTTGCTCGGAACGCTCCATTGCCGCTTCCAGCTGACCGTTAGCGATACGCTCCCTAGCCGCCAGCAATTCCAACTGAGCGATCAGTTCCTGCTCTTTGTGATCGCGATCCGCGGCTTCGGCCGTCAATCGTCCAAGCTCGGTCTCGTTCTCCGACAATTGTTGGCTTAACCGCTTGGATTCGGCAGACGCCGCTTTCCATTGCTCTTCCAGCTCCGCGGCAAGCTCCATGGCTTCCGACTCGTTGCGGCCTTGTTGCTCCGCAAGCTGACGCTCAAGTTCGGCCATTCGTTCGCCGCTTGCGGCAAGCCGCTCGGAGAGCTCGCGTTCGGCAAGGCCGCCCCGGGCCAATTGATCGACCAATTCCTGTTCGCGCTCTTCGCGCTGAGCCAATTGCGCGGATAGCTCTCGAACATGAGATTGAAGTTCGGCCAACTGCTGTTGCTGCTCCTGCTCGTTCGACTTCAACTCCGCCAATTGATTGGAAAGCTCCCGCTCTCGCGAAGTCAGCGCGGACAATTGCTCCGACAACTTCCGCTCGCTTGCGGAACGGGCAGCCAGCTCGGCGTTGAGCTCATGCTCGCGCGCATCCCGCTCATCCATCCAGACCTGTTCTTCCTTCTGCTGACGCGCTAGCTGCTCCGACAATTCGATCCATCTGGCCTCCGCCTCTTGCAGCTTCTCGGACAGCGTATGCTCCTGCGAAGTCAATTGGGCAAGTTGAACGGTCAAAGATTGCTCCTTGGTTTCCAGTTGCGTGACCAGCTCCGACAGCTCCAGCGCTTCGAATTCCGCTTGGTCCAATCTGGCCGTGCGCTCTGCTTCTTCCTTGGCTTTAAGGGCAAGCTGCTGCGACAGCTCAGCCGCTTTTGTCTCCGCATCCTGAAGCCGAGCGGTCAGCGATCGTTCTTTTCCGGTCACCTGATCAAGCTGCTCTTTTAACGCTTGCTCCCCGGCGGCAGCTTGCTGAAGCTGCTCCGACAAGGACTCTTCTAGCGCTATAAAAGCAAGGATCCGCTCCTGCAAAGATTGTTCGCCCGCCGTCAATTGGGCAAGTTTCTCGGACAGCTCGTTTTTCTCCGAATCCGTTTCGCTCAGTTGGCCGGTCAATGCCCGTTCGGCCGCCTCCAGCTGCGCCACTTGCTCCGACAGCTCCAGCGCTTCGAACTCCGCTTGATCCAGCTTCGCGGCGAGCTCGCTCTCGTCTGCCGATTTCTGCGACAGCTGCTGGGACAACGTTTCGGCTTTGGCTTCCGCTTCGCGGAGCTGGCCCGTCAGGGTAAGCTCCTTCTCCGCCAATTGCGCCAAAAGCTCGGCTTGCTCCTTGACCTTCGAGTCGGCTTCCAGCAATTGCTCGGACAGCGCATGTCTGGCGGCTTCCAGCTCGGCTTTGTGCTGGCTCAACGATTGTCCGCTGTTTTCCAGCTCGTTTACCTGCAGGGACAGTGCGTTCCCTTGCTCGGTCAGCTCGGCCAACTGCCCGACGAGCGATTGTTCTTTTGCCGACATTTCCTCGATCCGCGCGCTTAGCGCCTGCTCCCTGATCGTCAGCTCATCCACTTGCTCCGCAAGGAACTGCTCCTGCGAACGCGACTGCTGGATCGACTCCGATAACGATTGTTCCTTCGCCGTCAATTGCTCGATACGCTCCGTAAGCAACTGCTCGTTCGCCGACAGTTCCTCGATCTGCGCTGTCAACAATTGCTCCTGCGAACGCGACTGCTCGATCTGCGCTGCTAGCAGTTGCTCCTGCGAACGCGACCGCTCGATCTCCTCCGCTAACGATTGTCCTCTCGCCGTCAGCTGTTCGACCTGTTCAGTCAACGAGCGTTCACGCGACTGCAACTGCTGGAGTTGCTCCGTCAGCGACTGCTCCTTGGATTCCAGCTGCGTCAACTGCTCCAGCAGTTCCAATGCTTCAAGCTCCGCTTGCTCCAGCTTGGACGCGACCGCTTGCTCCCCGGCGGATTTCGAAGCCAACTGCTCCGCCAGCGCTTGTTCATTGGCAGCCTTGCGTTCCAGTTGCTCCGCCAGCGCTTGTTCATTGGCAGCCTTGCGCTCCAACTGCTCCGCCAACGCTTGTTCATTGGCAGTTTTGCGTTCCAGTTGCTCCGCCAGCGCTTGTTCATTGGCAGCCTTGCGCTCCAACTGCTCCGCCAGTTCCGCCGCATTCGCTTCGAGCTCCTCAACCATCGTCAACAGCATTTGCTCTTCTGCGGATTTACGCTCCAACTGCCCCGCGATTTCCGCATTCCTTTGGTTTTCCGCCAATAACTCGGCTTCTCTTTCCTGCTGAGCGATAGAAAGCTTGCTCTCATGCTCTTGGGACAATGCCGCCAGCTTGCTCTCGTAATCCAGCTTCAAGGAAGACAACTGCTCCTCGTAGCCGGACGCGCTGGCTGCCTTCTCAGACGCAAGCTCTGCCAGCCGCTCCTCGGCAACCTCCATTTGCTCGATCCATTCTTCCCGCTCCTGCTGGAGCTGCGATAGGGATGAACGCAGAATTTCCTCCTGCTCCATCGCGGCCATTATTCCTTCGTCCGCAGCCTGTATGCGCTGTTCGGCGGCTTCCTTATCCGCAAGGCTTTGTTGTTCCAGCTCGGCAATCCGGGTCAGCAGCTTATCGCGATCCTCCAGCCAGCCGCTTCGCCTGCGCTCCAGCTCCGAACGCCGTTCTTGCTCGACCTTCTCCAGCTCCGCTCTCCAAAACGTCTCGCGTTCCTCCGCTTGCCGATTTTGTTCTGCTGAGGCGGCATCGACTGACGACGTCCATTCGGCTTCACGAAGCTCCCATTTCCGCTGCCATTCCGCCAGAAGCTTTTCCCGCTCCTCGTCCTTTTCCATGGAAAGTTCGGCAAGCGCCTGCTCCCGTTGCTGCGCCAGCTCGATAACCGCGCGTTCCTTGGCTGCAGAGATGTCGGCCAGCTCCAGCATGACGGCATCCTTCTCGCCCACCAGCTTGGCGACAATGGCAGCCTTGTCCCTCTGTACCTGTTCGATCGCTCGTGCCTGCTCGTTCTTGAGCTCCTCCACAAGCTGCTCATGATCTTGCATAAATGCAGCCAACAGCTGCTCCTGCTCCGTCTTCAGCTCGACGATCGCTTGCTCCTTCTCTTGCATCAAGCCTGCAACCGTTTGCTCCTTTTCCAATGTCAAAGAGGCAATCTTTCCGTCACGGTCAGCCTCCAGCTTGGCCAGCTCCGTCTCCAGCCGACTTTTAAGCTGCAGCAGCTCCGCTTTGCTCTCCGCAATCAGACTGTCGCTGACACGCTGCAGCTCGGCCTCATGCTCCTCCCGCAGCTGCTTCAAGCGTTCCTCCGCCAAACGCAACGCTTCGCTGTGGGCAGCCTCGTCAGCCTGCTTTTGCTCGTCCGCAAGCGCAAGCAGCTCCGCCAGCTCTTGTTCCGCCTTTTCCTGCGCCTGCAGCAGCTTCGCTTCCGAAGCCTGCTTCAGCTCGGATAGTCCAGCTTCCAGCTCGGAGGTTTTGCGCGTCTCCGCTTCCAGTTGCTTGCTGATAACGCCAAGCCTGGCTTCTTCCTCCTGCAGCCGCGCATTGTCTTTCCGCAGCCGGAATACATCCTCCGTAATCTGCATGGCGCAGAGAACGGCAAGCTTTTGCATATCTAAACGAGGATACGTCTTCGCCAGCTTCTTCATGCTGTCGTCAATCGAGCTTGCAACCCTCTTCATATATTCTACATTGGAATGGCCTTTAAGCTTGTACTGAACACCATATATATCAACGGTTACAACGGTTTGATCTGCATCCACTGTGTCGTATCCTCCTATCGTCTCCATGTCGCAGATGCGCGCAAGAAAGCCGCATCGAAGTTCATGCTTGAACTAATTCGATGCGGCTGAGGTGGTTTCCTGCCTACTTCCGCAATTCTGCGCCAAAAGATTGTGTGAGGTGTCCGACGACCTCTGCATGCAGCGCAGTTACCTCTTCGTCCGTGAGCGTACGCTCCGCATGACGGTATACAAGCGACAAGGCAACGCTCTTTTTGCCGGCGCCCAAACGCTCGCCCGTAAAGACGTCGAACACGGAGATGGACTCCAGCAAAGCGCCTGCCGTGCGTGTCGCGGCGGCTGTCAGATCGCCCGCAGCGACGTCCGAGTTTACAACGACAGCAATGTCGCGTTCCATCGCCGGATAACGCGGCAGCGTGCGATAGACGATGTCGAAGTCCGCATATTCGTAGACGGGTTCAAGCTCAAGCTCTACAACGTACGTATCCGCGAGCTCCCACTCCAGCTGGCTTGCCGGGTGAAGCTGCCCGACGTAGCCGATTATCGAAGGTCCGGATTCCGTATCCAGCACAATCGCGGCCGTACGGCCCGGATGGAAGTGCTCCGGCTGTGCCGGCGCGTAAGTCAGCTTGCCGGCGATGCCAAGCACGGAAGCAATGGTCTCCACAATGCCTTTGGCATCATAGAAGTCGTAAGCCGCCGCTTTGCCGTTCCAGCTGCTTTGGACCCGATTGCCTGTCAGAAGCGCGGCGAACCGATGTTTTTCGCGAGGCAGACGGGTCAACGTCTCCTCGTCCGTATGGAACACGCTGCCGATCTCGAACAACGCGGCGGATTCGTTCTTGCGATTGCGGTTGTAGACGGCTGTCTCTACCAACTGTGCCAACAGCGTTGTACGCAGCACGCTGCGCTCCTCGCTCATTGGCATCGACAGACGCACCGGACGCGCACCTTCCGACAATGCCGGGAACATCTCCGTGCGGGCCGGGCTCGTGAACGAATAGCTGATGACCTCGTTTAGACCGGAATCCGCCAGACGTTTGCGCAGTTCGCGCCGAATGGCCTGCGGCTTCGTCAACGAGCCCGGAATCACGTCGCCGTGAATCGGCGTAGTCGGGATATTATCGTACCCGTGCAGACGGGCGACTTCCTCAATGATGTCGACCGCTCTCGTAATATCGCCGCGGCGCGCTGGCACCTGAATCCGGAATGCGTCGTCCGCGCCGAAATCATAGTCGAACCGCAATCGGCCCAAGATGGAGCGGACTTCGAGGCTCGACAGCTCCGTGCCCAGATAACCGTTGATCCGCGCGAGAGTTACTTCGACTACAGCTTTCTCCGGCGCCTTGGCAGCAGCTTGCACGATGCCGTCCGTTACGAGACCGGAAGCCAGTTGCGCGATCAATGATGCGGCGCGATCCAATGCCGGAATGACGCTGGCCGGATCCACTTCCTTCTCGAAGCGGATGCTGGATTCCGAGCGAAGACCGAGCTGGCGCGACGTCTTGCGAACAATGCCCCCGTCGAATCTGGCCGATTCCAGCAAAATATTCGTCGTGCCCGCCGTAACTTCCGTGCTTGCGCCGCCCATAACGCCCGCAAGCGCGATCGGCTCATTGCCGTCGGTAATGACCAGCATATGCGGCTCCAGATGGCGCTCTTGGTCGTCAAGCGTGATCAGCGTCTCGCCTTCGCGAGCCATCCGCACTACGATTCGGCCTCCCGGCACTTTGTCGGCGTCGAAAGCATGAAGCGGCTGGCCGTATTCCAGCATGACGAAGTTCGTTACGTCCACGACATTGTTGATAGGACGTATGCCGGCAGCCATAAGACGGTTCTGCAGCCAGGACGGCGACGACCCGATCGTTACGCCTTGAATGTATCTCGCGGTATAGTGCGGACATTGCTCCTCGGCTTCGACAGCTACCGATACGAGCCCTTCCGTCTTCGCGGCGGCATCATGCACGGCGTTGTCCGGAAGCTTTACCTCCCGTCCGGTCAATGCGCCGACCTCGTAAGCAACGCCCAGCATGCTGAGGCAGTCGGAGCGGTTCGGCGTCAGATCGAGCTCCAGCACCTCGTCGTCGATGCCAAGCACGCTTGCGATTGACGCGCCGATGCGAGTCGATTCCGGCAGCACCAGAATGCCTTCCTGCTGCTCCTTCGGCAGCAGCTTGTCATTCAGACCCAGCTCCTTCGCGGAGCAGATCATGCCTTGCGATTCTACGCCGCGCAGCTTCGCGCGTTTGATTTTGAAGTCGCCCGGCAATACCGCGCCGATTACGGCGACGGGTACAAGCTGTCCCGCGTCAACGTTTTTGGCGCCGCATACAATCTGCAGTTCCTCGCCCGTGCCCACGTCCACCTTGCATACGTTAAGCTTATCGGCGTCGGGATGTTTCTCCTTGGACACGACATGGCCGACAACGACACCCGTGACGCCTTTGTTGCGGGATTCCACGCCGTCGATCTCAATGCCGCCGCGCGTCATGCGCTCAGCAAGCTCTTCGGCGCTTAGGCCGGATAGATCGATATATTCATTTAACCATTGATAGGATACTTTCATTTAGATACCGTCCCTTCTTTCGTCACATGCGGGCGAATTGGCCCAAGAACCGCAGATCGTTGCTGTAGAAATGGCGAATGTCGTCGATGCCGTATTTCAGCAGCGCAATCCGCTCCACGCCCATACCGAAGGCGAAGCCGGTCACTTCCTCGGGATCGTAACCGCCCATCTCCAGTACGCGCGGATGAACCATGCCGCAGCCCAGTATTTCAAGCCAGCCCGTCTGCTTGCACATCCGGCAGCCGTCTCCGGCGCATTGCACGCAAGTCACGTCTACCTCGGCGCTTGGCTCCGTGAACGGGAAGAAGCTTGGGCGGAGCCGAATCTGCGCTTGCGAACCGAACATTTGCTGAACGAATTGCAGCAGCGTTCCTTTGAGATCGCTCATCCGAATGCCTTTGCCAATAACAAGACCTTCGATTTGATTGAACTGGAACGAATGCGTGGCATCGTCGTCGTCGCGGCGGTATACTTTGCCTGGGCAGATGACTTTTACCGGCGTCATGCCTGCGCTAGCCTTCATCGTACGAACCTGAACCGGCGACGTGTGCGTGCGCATCAAAATTTCGTCCGTTACATAAAACGAATCCTGCATATCCCGCGCGGGGTGATTTTTCGGCAGATTTAGCGCCTCGAAGTTGTAGTAGTCTGTCTCCACTTCAGGACCTTCCGCGATCGTATAGCCGAGACCGATAAACACGTCCTCGATCTCCTGCGCCACTTTGTTCAGCGGATGTACGGAGCCCGTCGGCAGCTTCCGGCCCGGCAGCGTCACATCGATTGTTTCCTCGCGCAGGCGTCCCTCCGTCTCCTCGCGTTGGAATGCAATCTGCTTCTCTTCGATGACGGCTTCGATCGCGCCGCGCACCTCATTGGCCACGCCGCCGATGACGGGACGTTCTTCCGCGCTAAGCGCGCCCATGCCGCGCAATATTTCCGTCAAAGCGCCTTTTTTGCCCAAATATTTAACCCGCAGATCGTTCAGGGCGCCTTGCGACGCCACGGCCTGCAGCTCGCCGAGCGCCTCGGCGCGCAGCTCCTCCAGCCTTGCCTTCATCTTTCATCGCCTCCAAAAGTTTGTAACCCCTGCCTTCGCCCGTCTTGGCGGGCAACATCACACTGCTTGCCGCTGCGTCCCAAAGCTACACTGGAATTATGGACCGGACTCCGCAGCGAGCGTCGTCGTTTGTTTGCTTCTCCGTTTTCGCTAACCTAACGGACACCAGCGACGTTATTTCGCCCATACAGCGGCTTTCGAGAATCTAACGGACACATGAAACCTTATTCGTCCTCCGGAGAGCCTTTCAGCCTTCTGTCGCACCTAATAGCGCTTCCTATGTCCCTTACATTTGAAAACACATCGTTTTCATGGAAATAAGGTTCCTGATGTCCGTTAGCTTAAGCGCCCAATGCTGGAAAATCGTGCACATACGCACACTCTGTTGAACCAACGGCTAAACTTTTTTTCATGCCGCGCATCAATCCGACTACCGCCAACATCGTTACTCCAAGAGCGAACCAGCCAGCCAGCATTCTGACTCCAAAAGCACTTGACTGCATCAAGCGGTGTGAAACTCTGTTCTTTTCCAACAAAAAAAGGTCCCTCCTCCCCGAAGGGACGGAAGAACCGTGGTACCACCCTAATTCCAACCACGTTGCGTACAAAACCGCTGTTCGTGATTGCTCTAGTCCCGTTAACGGCGGGAACCGTGCAGCCCTACTGACGCGGAACAATATCCGGCCGTTCAAGCGCATGCTCCGGAGCGAACTTCGGCAGCCTGTTCCATAAGGACGCTCTCAATCCATGGCGTCCTCTCCCTGTGCGGAGGCACTGCGTACTCTTCTCCATCAAAGCAGTTTCATATCCAACATTTCCAAACATTAATCTATATTATATGCAAGGAGGCGCCGGGTTGCAACCTTCATTTGTCAGATTCTTTCCTTGTTGCACGATCATCTCTTTGGGAAGCGATAAATGAGATGCGATCGCGAATCGCTTCGGCGGTATCACTGTATATTCCTCCGTGATAACAGACGACCCGTTCGATATCGTATGTCAGCAAAAGCTCAAGCGAACGCAGAGCAAGCTGCGAATCTATTGATTGCTCGGGGATAGGCCCATTCAACATGCCATTTGCTATGATCAGCGAGTCTCCTGCTATTAATGTGCGGCTTGGACGATGGTACAAGCTGATATGACCCATCGTATGTCCCGCTGTCTCGATAATTTCGACATTGCCCTTGGAATCGAGAATATCATTGTTCCCGACGAGACGTCCGACTGGAGCGCTAGGGGGATGCTCCAATACCCGTTTTAAGGCTGAACGATGCGGCTCTGGCAGCAGATCCAATTGGGCAAGCGATTCCGTAGTCACCTTGGCTAACGGAAGCTCGCCTTCAATATGCGGGCGTTCCAGCCGATGCGCGCAAACCTCGATTTCCCCGGCACACAGCGCCAATACGTCAGGTAAACTTCCAATATGATCGATGTCATGATGAGTAAGTACGATTCGTTTTAGATCGGCTATGGAGAACCCCTCTTTCTCGATAGCCTGCAAAATAAGCGGCAATTGCCCGGGGTAACCGCAATCGACAAGCGTCAAACCATCTTCAAGCACAAGAAGCGACGGATAAATGCGATTGGTTTCTCCCATAATGATCGCGGTCAATTCGAGAACACGTATTTCATGCGGCATATGCATATAAAAAACCTCCTCATACAAATATGATAGTCCCTATGGATTCTTATCATAATAAAAGAGGAGGTATTAATCAATATTAAATATTTTATTATATCATAAATATTGTATTTTGTAAATAGTTAATTCGATTCATTTGTGATTATGAATCAATTCGCATCATCATCTCTTCCAGTAGCCTGATCCGGGCGAACGAAGCTCGCAGCAAACCGATGCCGATCTCGGGATACAAACGTACCAGACGCGAGACATCGTCGCCGGAGAGCTTAAGGACGCGCGCATCGCCCAGCAGCGACTGCGCCGTCACGGTGGAGGGGGATCCGTCAAGCGCCGACGTAACGCCGCACACGTCACCCGGTCCAAGCACGCCGATGGTGCCTTCCCAGCCCGCCGCGGACACGCTTGTTAATTCGATATTGCCTTCGACGATGA
Organism: Paenibacillus sp. MY03; assembly: GCF_002165585.1. Taxonomy (NCBI): domain Bacteria; kingdom Bacillati; phylum Bacillota; class Bacilli; order Caryophanales; family Paenibacillaceae; genus Paenibacillus; species Paenibacillus sp. MY03. Next base: position 679,142 of record NZ_MXQD01000004.1, read on the forward strand.
CATACATAGCCGACTGGGGTTCCCCCCTCTTAAGCAGGATGTCTTCGTCGGAGATCGTCTCCTCTTCGGCTACGCCCGCGATAAGCCCCAATTCCTCGAGCGACAGGTCGGAGAAATAAGGAACCTGCTTCAGGAATACGACTTTGTTCAAGCGGTTCATTATTTGACCTTCGTTTGTCACAGCCATATCCCCTTTCCGTTCGGCCAGCGCCTCGTTTGCCATTTCCCTCCACCAATCGTCAGATCCGTGCAATGCCGCTTCCAGCAATGTCATCGCCTCATCCCGCTCCATTTTGGGCCGGGACATCGTTTCCAGCTCCAATGAGATGATCATTGCTTGCGAAATTCTTCGATCGCCGAAGCCTTCCGACAGCACCTCCAGCGCATTGCTGCGGTACTCCTCCTCGGCATGCGTGACGCCTGTACGGATAACTTCAACGGCGCGTTCATCCGTCAGCTTGGCGAGCATGGCCCAAATTCCTTTGAACACGAGCAACCGCACCTCATGCCAACGCATATCCGCGAGACTGGCCAGCTTTTCCATGCCGCATACTCTTAGCGCGGCACCATAGTCCGCCGCTTTGCCAAGCTCCGAGAGCCGGCCTAACGCCTCTTGCGTCAATCCGCCGCGCATGTCTTCTTCGCCTAGCAGCTCCGACAAGGCCATTACGGCCGAGCTCCAGTGTTTGGCAGGCGCATCCGGCAAACTTGCCAGCAGCGGCTTCACCGAAGGCTGGCCAATGTCGACGAATGCTTGGGTGGATGCGGACAACATCTCTTCATCCATCCGCGACAGCTTGGGCAAGAGCAGCGGGATAAGATCCTCGCTGCGAAGCTTTCCCAACGCGCGAATAGCGGACACTCTGGCAGCGGGATGCGGATCCTCCGTCAACTTGATGATCGCGGGTATAAATGCGGTAAGCTCCAAGTCCGCGATCGCGCCGCACATATATACGGAAGCTTCGCCGCCCTCTTCCAGTATGCGGTCGATAACCTCTCGGCAAGCTTCGTAACTCTGTTCCTTGCCAAGCGAATACATCGCTTTGACGGCCTCCGCCACGACGGAAGGATGGCGATCCAGCAGCTTTTGCCGCAGAAAGAAAAACGCTTGCTCTTTCAGTTGCTTCATGCGGGCAATCGCGCGTACTCCCTCCGTCCTAAGAGCGTCGTCCGGATCCTCCAGCAGCTTGGCGATTTGCGCCATGGCCGGCAGATCGGCACCTGCGAGCGACATCGCCCTGATTGCCGCAATGCGAATCCGGTCGTTCCCATCCTCCAGCAGTCCTAACAGCAGCGGCAGATCCTTGGGGTCATGCAGCCTGCCAATGAGTTGAATGCCGATCTCGCGAGCCGTATCCGACGGATGATCCAAGAGCCGCCTTGCTTCCTCCATTGCCGCAGGATTCATGCTGATCTCGTCAAACGAATCCGCGATATCTGCGGCGCTCATGGAACTAACGCTCCGGACAAGCTCGCGCATGTACAGTCTTCGTCCATACCAGGCTAACACAAGCAGCAGCGCCGAACCTGCCAGACCGATCACGGACAGCAGCTGCCACGAAAGACCTAAACCAGCATGAAGGAATTGCATGCCAGCGCCCAGCAGGATGCCGGCAGAGGCTGCAATTCCTTGTGCGGCGAATCGATAGCTGTCGCGCTGCGCCAGCGGAAGCGTCTTGAAAAACAGCTGATAAGACGGCTCCGCCGAATAGTAGAGCAGCAGATAAAGCAGCATGTAGCCTAAAGAAATAACGGGCATCGCCGCTGCTCCGCCTCCAAAGATTACAGCTCCGGCGAACGAGAGCACGTACACTCCCGCGATTATTGTCAACATTTGACTCGCGCCAAGCTTCTCCATCAACCTGCCAGAGACAAGCTGAAGCAAGAAAGCAAGAACGAACAAAATCATCGTAATCATGCCAAAAAACTGGCTAAATGCTTGTTCATTGACATAGGACATTCGGGCAATGCTCAGGAACTCATATTCCATTAGGAAATACAAAGCCGGCATCATCGTCATCAATAAGATAACCATTAGCAAGAACGGCGACCGGAGTGCGTGCTTGAATACCGCACCTGCTCCGATCGTCTCTTCTTCAACCGAGGCGGCTTCCATCCGGAGCGATATCGGCACAAGGAAGTCCGAGATCACTTTACGGTATCTTCTCCAAACAAGCAGCAGCAACAGACCCCCGACCGTATAGATAACTACGGGCCCAAATGCGAGACTAATAAGCTGCGCCAGCAAGCCGGCCGTCGCACCGCCAAGCGTAGCGGAGCCTACGAAAACCGGCATAAGCCGCTTCGCTTGCTGCGTCGAACAGAGATCGATCGCCAGACTCCAAAGAAGCAGCGTTTGCTGGCGCACGACGAAGCTCGACGCGATAAAGAGCACCGGATAGAACCAACGGGCATCCATGCCGAGCCCCTCTAACGTGATCAAGATTGCGGCATTTACGCCAACGATGCCAACCATCATGGCATACATGACCCGCATCAGCTTCGGCTTCGGTAGTCTGGATGCCAGCCAGGAGAGCAGCCAGGCTTCGAGAGGCAATATGAAGGCTTCCGCTGCGTACACGTACGGCAAAAACTCACTGCCGAATCGCTGGTTAAAAAGCGTCATGAAACTATTGTAGTTCAGCATCTCCGCGATGCCGCAAATAAAAAAAACAGGCGCCATCAGAAGCAGCTTGCGCTGATCCTCCGGACGGGCGCCGACGGCTCGCAATATTCCGTTCATATTCCACTACTCCTACTGTCTCTAATCTATCTTGATATGATAGACGAGGCGATCCTCGCCCTCGTAATAATAATCGGGGCAACGTCCGATCAGATTAAAATTCAGCTTTGCGAACATCAGCTTGATCGCATCATATTGTGGCAAATCACAGGTATAGGCCAATAGATATCGGGCGTTCTGTTCACGCAGGTAACGAAACATTTCTTCGATAAAGCTCGCGGCCAGTCCGCTTCTACGATAATCCCTGTGTACGACGAGATAATCCCAGTTATATCCGCCAGTTCCCTGTTCATTCGGCGCCATGCAATTAATGCCTGCTATGCTTCCGTCCTCGCTGCGGGCGTACCAGAAAATGCTGTCTCCTAGCAACGCCCGATAAGGCAGCTCGCGAAAATGTTTTAGTTCGCCCGGCGTATAATTGGTGTCGTCGAACGAACTGTCAGACAGCAGGAATGAACTGATATCATCCGCCGTCTGCTTGTCGCCAACCCTTTCAATCCGACTAGATTGAACCAGCATGATTCCCGCCCCCATAAGTCTCTATCATATTCACAGTGGTTTATACGGCTAACGTACCGTTCCAGCCTTCGGACGAGCCCTTTTGGTAATATTCGTCGCACAGGTAGAAATAAAGTTTGGCCGCCTTGTCGAACCGGTTCAACTTAATGACCTCGACGAACGTCTCCCGCGCGTCGTAGAAACGTCCCTCTTGGCAGAGGCGAATGCCCTTTTCGAATGTCGTTTTGGTCCGATCCTTAAGCTGACGCTCCTTGTCGGAGTCGCCTTCGTAAACATCGAACAGCTCCACGGATTCGTCCTTGCCCTCCATGCCGATTCGCCCCAGATAGCGGCAGCGGATGCGTTCCGGTGCGCGCAGCTGATCGAAGAACGTCTTTGTCACTAGCAAGGATGAGCCCATCGTATCGGACAACCGTTCCAGCGCCGTCGTCACGTTAACGTCATCGGAGATGACATTGCCCTCCATACGCTGCTCCTCGCCGACAATGCCGAGCATCAGCGGTCCTTTATGGATGGCTATCCCCATGTCGACAGGACGGTAACCGGATGCGATCAGGCTATCATTGTACGCCGCGAGCTCCCGTCGGATCGCAATCGCTGCGCGTATCGCATCCTCCGACCTTCCAGGGAACAGTGCCATAAAGCCGGCTCCGAGATATTTGCTGATTAGTCCTTCCTCCTGCCGAACGAACGGGCTGAAGCGCTTGAGGAAACCATTCATGAAGTCGAAGTTCTGCTTCGGAGACAGCTGCTTGGACAACTGATTGAAGGAGCGGATATTGGCTACCATCACCGACATGTTGCCTTGTACCTGATCGCCGAGATGGACCTCCGTAATCCCCTTCTTGCCCAAATATTTAAAGATCTGCTGAGGAACGAATCGATGCGAAGCCTCACTGAAGGTCGTAATGTCCTTAATATAAGTTCGAATATGCTGGGCCATCCGGTTGAATTGCTCGCCGAGATCGCCGACTTCGTCTTGCGAGCGGATATTCACATGAACGTCCCAGTTGCCGCTCGCCATCTCCATCACGCTCTTGCGAAGCTTGCGGAGAGAACGAAGCAGCCAATATGTAACGCCAAGCACCATCGCGATAAGAACGAGACTGCTTAAGCCGATGTTGCGCAGAATGCTCTGGTAGATGGTAGTGTTGGATTGATAGAGCACGTTCAGGTCGCTGCCCGTCTCATAGACGCCGACGATATTGCCCGACGAGTCGTAGACGGGACCTATGGCATACATAAACTTGCCCGTTGCGTCCTCCCAGCGCTCGGAGACGATGGCGCCGCTCTCGACGACAGGCTTGTTTGTCTCTGTCACCGCAAACGGCTTGAACATGTTCACGCCGTCGTCATCGTCCATGATGACAAAAAATTGGCCGTTCTCGTATTTGTACAACGTGCTGTACAAGCCTTGACGAATGGATGGGTCTTCGTTCTCATACAGGAAACCCATCTTGTCGCGGAGCGCCACATAATCGGCATTGCCGTAATCGCTCGGAGAAGCGAGGCGGCTTAGCTGGTCGCCGTCAATGAGGGTTTGCCCGTTGCGTGCCAGCAGCGACAGCTGGCGCTGCATCTCATCCTCCATTCGAGTCGAGAAGCTGTCATAGATAAAGTTGGAGAGCATGAACATCGAAACGACCAAAATCGGAACAATGGCGAATACTTGCTTAAAAAATAACGATACCCGGCGATTAAGCCAATGAACATAGACCATTCGGAGCAGTGCGACGACTGCCAGAGCGAGCAAAGCTGCTGCGGTCCAGAAGATCCATGTTTGGCGAACTTCCGACTTGCCTTGTGCCAGCGACGTTATGACGCTCGAGTCTTGTTTGTTTGCGGCAATATAGACGATGCGGTCGTCCATCGCCAGCTGCAAGCCGCCTTGGTCATCGACCTCAACATCCATGATTTCCAGAAATTCGGCTCCGCCTGAACGCAACGCAAGCTCTTCTTCGGATAGCTCCGTACGAATTTCGCCCGGATTCGTCAAGCTGATGCTTGAGACAGCATTTACAAGCCTGTCGATAAAGTACAAGCGCCCGTCATGCAGCTGTAGAGATTCCGGGAAATTGCGGCTTGTCCGCTCCGTCTCCGGCAACGGATAAATTTTGGCGCTTTCGCCTCCTGCCGTCACATGGTAGATGGCGCCTCTCCTCGTGGAGTAATAAATCTCGCCTTGCTGGGTGCCCGCGACCTCCGACAAATAACGTTCGCCAGGCAGCGTGAACCTGTATATCTCTTCGGGTGCTCCGCCCGTCAACGGAAGGCGCATTAACCCGATTCCGGCTTCGGCTTCGTCGATATAGAAGTAAACATGATCGCCTTGCGTCTGAACGCCTTTGATCTTGCCGAGACGTTTATTGCCGACCGCGCCATCGTAGGTATAGAGTATCGTACCCTCCTTGGAACCCGGCTCATAACGCATGAGTCTTTCTTCGTGCACGTACAGTCCGTATTCGTCCAGCACCGTGTCGAGGGCGATCATGCTCCCGTCTGCCGCCGATTCAACCTCCGTGAAGCCGTGGCTTTTGCCGTCCTCATCTCCAAGCTTCACATCTTGTAGAATGACACGTTCTCCGTCCAGCTGGATAAGCTCTTTGCGGGAATCCGCGATGACGTGGACAAGACCGCCCTGACCTATCGATGTTTTGGATAGATACGAAAGCGAACGTTCTCCTTCGAACGGCAGATTTGCCATCTGTGACCGATTCGCGTATACGAGCCAGGAGAGACCAATTGCGATCAGGAGCAGCAAAATAATGACCGGGGACTTTCGCATGAACACCATCGCTTTCCGATTGCTTGAATTTTCTATTTCTATAGTACTATATGTTTGATAGATTGACATCCCTTTCCTTTCATTTTTGTGACGAAAGAGAGCCGATTGTGCAGGTTTATGTTGATGAAAGAAAGAGGCTTATAGTACTATTATTAATAGAGATTGTTCAAAAAGCCTGCTTTCCTACTCGACATCGAATATTGAAAAACAGAGAGAGGAAGACCTCAAGGTCCTCCTGCTCACGGAAAGGATCGTCATGGGTCAATTAGTATGCGGCGGCGCCATGCTTCAATGCAGCTTCGGAGTAGCGCCAAGCAGCTTTGTCACGCTGCCGGCCAACGGAGTTCTTAATGTTATGCCCGCAGCCAATATTATGGATAACAAACCAATGGTCAACATATTGCCTTTCGGCATGTGCCAATCTCTTGCCAATCCAACCGTTGCTTCTGCCACGGCAGCCGCGTTGGGCGCACTGACTCCTATGCCATGCGTACCAGTTACCGCCGCTCCATGGGCGCCAGGCTCTCCGACCGTGCTGATTGGCAACATGCCCGCATTAAACAACTCATCCAAGTGCATGTGCAATTGGGGCGGCGTTATTTCGATAACGAATCCGGGCCAAATGACGATACAGGTGCCTTGACATGATAGAAGCGATACTCAAGCCCATATTCAAACCTATTCAACGGATCATCATTCGTCCCATCAAACGAGCCAAGACGCTTCCCAAGCGGCTGTTCGCCATGCTTCGCAGATTTCTTGTCACTGCCTTGTTCGGGCCGCTTCGCTCCCTGGACAATTACTTGCGGCTTGGGAGTTATTACATCGCCAAGAAGATGATCGCTTTGATTGTGATCATCTCTCTCGTCATTGTATACTTCGGCTTTATCAATCCGCCTGCCTTCCTAAACAAGTGGATGGGCAAGACCCCTCAATTGGAGGCAACGGCGCTTGCAGGGAGCGGCTTCAACGGAACGGCGGCCGTGCGGGACGGAGACGGAAATCTGCTTTATGAAGGCGCTCTGGTCGACGGACTGTATTCCGGCGAAGGCAAGCTTTATTATCCGAGCGGCGTCCTGCGCTACAGAGGCGCTTTCGACAAGGGAATGATGACGGGAGACGGAGAGCTGTACACCGAGGATGGATTGCTCCTGTACCGCGGTCAATTCCTTAATGACGTATACAGCGGCACGGGAACGCTCTACAACGCTGATGGTTCTCCGAGCTACGAAGGCTCCTTCCTCTCCGGCAAGTTCGAGGGAGCCGGGGTCGCTTACAACGCAGACGGCAGCATTCTATATGCCGGCAGCTACTTGCAAGGGATGTACGAAGGCGAGGGCAAGCTCTCGAATTCTGAAGGCAAGCCTGTCTATGAAGGAGCTTTCGTCGCCGGCGTCTATGAAGGAGCAGGCAAGCAGTACGATGCTGCTGGCCATATCAGCTACGAAGGCAGCTTCGCCGGCGGCAAGGCTTCCGGGACGGGCAAAGAATTATATTCTTCCGGCTTCGTCAAGTACGAAGGCGAGTTCCTGCTAGGGTCTTACCATGGGGCTGGCACGCTGTACAGCGAATCGGGCAAACCGCTGTATGTCGGCACATTCCTCGGAGGCGCAAAGAGCGGCACCGGCGAAGCTTATGACGATGCAGGCATACTTCGATATGAAGGACAATTCGCCGAAGGTGTCTATCAAGGCATAGGCAGTTTGTACGATGCCGACGGAGCCGTCATGTACAAAGGCTTCTTCCGCGCGGGCAGCCCTTGGGCAGATGGCTTCCACGGCATAACGCTGGCGAAACTCCAAGAGACGCTCGGCGCAGCCGATCCTCCTCCTGCTTCGGAGACGCCTCTTCTTCCAGAGCTTCCTCTTGGAGATGACTCTGCCGAATCGGAAGAAGGTTCCTCCGAAGGAGTTTCGACTGGGGAAGGCGCTGAAGCTGCAACGACAGGCGGCAGTGCCGATGCGAATTCAAGTGGCAACGGCGGGAACTCCGAAGGAGAAGGCGGCGAGGCTGCAAGCGAGAACAACGGCGTTGGCCCGGGTGCCGATCCTGCTGACGCAAACGACGCCCCCTCTGGCACCAGCGGAAATGTAAGCACGTTGTCGGGCAGCAATATCACGGACTCGAGCAGCGGTTCGACTGCCGGGAACGGTAATGCGGCATCGAGCAATGGTTCAACTGCCGGGAGCGGTAATGCGGCATCGAGTAGCGGTTCAACTGCCGGGAGCGGTAATGCGGCATCGAGCGGCGGTTCAACTGCCGGGAACGGTAATGCGGCATCGAGCGGCGGTTCAACTGCCGGGAGCGGTAATGCGGCATCGAGCGGCGGTTCAACTGCCGGGAGTAACACAGGGGCATTCGGCGGCAGCACAGCCGGAACTGGCAATTCAGCAGCAAGCTCTGCTTCCGGCGCATCCGATCCTGCGATTGACGATCTTTTGCCGGATTTGCCTGCGACGCAAACACTGACTTATGCTTCCATGGGCATGTCGTTCGTACTGACGGCCGATGAAGACAATCCGGAGCTGTTTACAGTAACCAAATTGTCGACCTGGAATAAAGCTGTCATGGACCCTGCTTACAAACGGCTTGTTGATGCCAAGGTCGTTTCTGTCAAGGAGACGTTGCCGACTGGCAGAACTAACGTGCGTTTCGTATCGGGAGGGATTCTGTACACCTTTACTTTCAACAAGGATAAGATTGTCCGTATGGAACTCAACCAGCTGGTGCCCGAAGCCTGATTGACCATCGTACGCCAAGCCAATACACATCAACGAAAAGAGGTGCCCGAAGTCGAAGTTTCGACTCTGGGCACCTCTTTCTCAGTCAAACGAAGTGGCATCTCATCGCCCAAAGGTTGCTTATAGACACGTTAAAGTATGGGGCTCGAAAGTAACCATCTTTACGCCTGGTAAGTCGGTCTCGCAGACTTATTACGCTCAAATTTCGCATCTGTGAGCCTGTAAGTCGGTCTCGCAGACTTATTACGCTCAAATTTCGCATCTGTGAGCCTGTAAGTCGGTCTCGCAGACTTATTCCACGCGATATGCATTACTATTAGCCAATAGGTCGGCCACGCCGACTTATTACCCTCGCTTGTCGGTACTGTTAGCCTGTAAGTCGGTCTCATCGACTTAATCCTCTCTATATGCGCATCTGAAAGCTCATAAACCGGTCTCGTCGGCTTATTCCTCGCGATGTGCGCATCTGTGAACCTGTAAGTCGATCCCACCGGCAGTTGCTCGTTCGCCTACTTTTAGGAGACATAGGCGTTACTAACGCCTATGGACGCTAATCAGAGTTACTTTACGGTCTATCGGCGTTTTTAACGCCTACAGATGCTCGTTCGCCTACTTTCTGGAGCCATAAGCGTTAAAAACGCCTATGGACGCTAATCAGAGTTACTTTACGATCCATCGGCGTTTTTAACGCCTACAGCTGCTCGTTCGCCTACTTTTAGGAGCCATAGGCGTTACTAACGCCTATGGACGCTAATCAGAGTTACTTTACGATCCATCGGCGTTTTTAACGCCTACAGCTGCTCGTTCGCCTACTTTTAGGAGCCATAGGCGTTACTAACGCCTATGGACGCTAATCAGAGTTACTTTACGATCCATCGGCGTTTTTAACGCCTACAGCTGCTCGTTCGCCTACTTTTAGGAGCCATAGGCGTTACTAACGCCTATGGACGCTAATCAGAGTTACTTTACGATCCATCGGCGTTTTTAACGCCTACAGCTGCTCGTTCGCCTACTTTTAGGAGCCATAGGCGTTACTAACGCCTATGGACGCTAATCAGAGTTACTTTACGATCCATCGGCGTTTTTAACGCCTACAGCGGCCCGTTCGCCTACTTTTTGGTGCCATAAGCGTTACTAACGCCTATGAACGCTAATCAGAGTTTCTTTAAGGTCCATCGGCGTTTTTAACGCCTACAGCAGCTCGTTCGCCTACTTTTTGGAGCCATAAGCGTTATTATCGCCTATGCTGCTAATCAGAGTTACTTTTCGGTCCATCGGCGTTTTTAACGCCTACAGGTGCTCGTTCGCCTACTTTTAGGAGACTTAGGCGTTACTATCGCCTATGGACGCTAATCAGAGTTACTTTACGGTCCATCGGCGTTTTTAACGCCTACAGCTGCTCGTTCGCCTACTTTTTGGAGCCATAAGCGTTACTAACGCCTATGGACGCTAATCAGAGTTACTTTACGGTCTATCGGCGTTTTTAACGCCTACAGCTGCTCGTTCGCCTACTTTTTGGTGCCATAAGCGTTACTAACGCCTATGGACGCTAATCAGAGTTTCTTTAAGGTCTATCGGCGTTTTTAACGCCTACAGCAGCTCGTTCGCCTACTTTTAGGAGCCATAGGCGTTACTAACGCCTATGGACGCTAATCGGAGTTACTTTACGATCCATCGGCGTTTTTAACGCCTACAGCGGCCCGTTCGCCTATTTTTTGGAGCCATAAGCGTTACTAACGCCTATGGGCACTAATCAGAGTTACTTTTCGGTCCAACGGCGTTTTTAACGCCTACAGCTGCTCGTTCGCTACTTTTTTGGAGCTATAAGCGATTCTAACGCCTATGGACGCTAATCAGAGTTACTTTACGGTCCATCGGCGCAACAAAAAGGCCTCCCGATTCCCGTATAAGGAGAATCGAGAGGCCATGACTTTAATGTCCAAATGGATTATTCTTTGTCCGGTGCCGCTTCCATCAACGCAGATGTCATCTCAGCCGCGGCCGCCTTCGCGGAAGTGCCCAGGCTCTTGAATGCCCACCAGCGAACGGCGATTACGGAGGCGGATGACTCGTTATCGCCTTGCAGCTTCATGCCGATGCGGAATGTCCCCTTATCGGGATAAACAATCGTGCCCAGCGAGACATTTGGGAGGGAAGGCTCGAATTCCGTCCCTTTAAACACATCGCTTTGGCCGTAATAGACCTGTTTTTTCGCTGCGGAGCCGCTGGCATGGCCGGATTCGTCGATCTCCTCCAGGCCCACGACGACGGTTACCGGTCCCTCGCCCAGACCGTGAATCAATTCGTCGGAGACGTAGTTCTTCTTGCCCCTGGAGAAGAAGAAACCTCCCGTCTTGCCGATCGACTCCAGCGCGACCTCCATCGTGCCTGTTGCAATCTCATCATAGAGATGCTGCGGACGCGGAATGCCGAGCTTGAAGTCGAATTCGTTGCGGTCGGGATGATACTTAACGTCGAGCGATGGCTTCGCCCCATATTCCAGATCCTGCGTTTCCGCGCTCGCGAAAAACTTATGAAGCGACGCCCCGCCTCCGCTCCTCGACAGGCGTTGGGTCAGCGTTGTGCTTTCGATATATTCGTCGAACGGCATGCGGTCGACCTTCTCGATCATGTATGTCGGTCCCATCTGCAACAAGCTGATCTTCGCCAAGCAGATGCTCTTGTCAGCCGATCCTTCTACCGCGTGCTCCAGGCTTCGGCCATGCCAGTCCTCCAGAATCCGCTCCGCGACGGGGACGTCAACGACTTCGATCTTCTGTTTTACGCTGGAGTCGACGGAAACAGGTTCGTCGCCGATCGTCAGCTTGGCATTTCGGGCTGGAACTGCGAGTTCCGCGAACACTCCGCCTTCATGCGGCGCCTTAAGCTGATACGTAATCGTGTACTCCGTATCCTGCGCATCGCCCGGTTCTTGGAAGGACACGACTCCATTGGAATCGCCAACGTTCTGAAAACCTGTCAGCTCGTACTCATACGAGAACGCGATGCGCGGAGTCTGCAGCGTCTTCTCGACGACAAGGCGCACCTCTATCACTTCGCCCGGCGTCACATATTTCGGCATGCGCTGCGTAATGCGTACGTTATCCCGCTCGTAGAGCGTGACGATGTTCTCCATCAGCTGGACGAACTCGAAGGATGACGGCGCCGGGGCCGTCTCGTTGATGAAAAGCCGGTACGATTCCAGCACGCGGTTATATTCGCTGACCTCGCCGGAGCGGACGGAAGCATTGCCTACGGAATGCACCGGCTCCTTGCCCTTTTCGTCATATGCGACGCAGAGGTAGACGTTTTTTTTGTATTCGTTGTTCGTAAAGCCTTCGATCATGGACAGCTTCATCGTGACAGGCGCCGGAATGACGATTTCGCGACCGATGTAGTCGATCGCCACGCCCATCTCGACGGACACCGTTTTGTCGTCCACGGCGACGACGGACATGCCGGACAGGACGCCGCTGCCGAACATTAGCCGGTTAAGCAGCCTTCTTTTGTCATTAAAATATTTTTGCTCCGACTCGAAATCCCTTACGGTCAGCAGCTTGCCGTAGAAATAACGGTTTCTCTCGAACGGGTACAGCCTCGACTTCTTCACACCAACCACTCCTCGTTAGTCCGGTTTATTCAAGCTCGGAATCCAGCTCCAACCTTGTATGAACGTCCATTCGTTTCTCCATGCCCATCTCGACGATAAGCGTATCGTTCGGCATGCTGCGCTCCGGCCCCAGCATGAGCAGCGACGGCTCCGTCAATACGGTATTAATGCCCAAGTACGTATGCAGGTCCAAGTACATCCACGGCTGGAGCTGGACCAGCTTCGCTTCCGTATAAGCCGGCTTTTGTTCCTCCAGCAGCCCCTCGATAACGACAAGCTGCTTCTCGCCCAGCGCCTGCTCCGGCCTGAGCAGCACGGTGAAGGAATACGGATTGTCGTCATACAGCGCATCCGTCAAGCTGCGAAGCTCGGCGTGATCACGCATTATCTTGGTCTGGAACTGCTCCACGATGATCGGCTCCACGCCCGTATACATCTCGATGACGGCGCTGATCCCCCGCTTCGTCCCTCGATAGCGATACAGCTCGGGCGCCGCCAGGATAAACGACCGAACCTGCTCATCGGTCCAATAATCGTCGGTCTCCAGTCCGATCCACGTAGCCAGCCAGCGTAGATGCTCGCCTTTCGCCCGATAGGGATCGATATAGCGGGACAGATCGCCGATCTCTTCTTCCAGCTCGATAAAAGCCGTGCCGAAAATGGACAAATACCTCTCCAGAAAGTCCCGGCTCTCCTCGTCCTCCTGATAGACGGAAGGCAAGTACTCCAAGTACGTCTCCCGGGGGAAATAAAGTCTTAGCTTCTCCACCATTGGGGTATGCCGCTCGTTGCCGATCCACTCCAGCTTAAGCCACATATAGCGGCCTTGCGCCTCCATGAAGAGAGCATCCTTCGGATTCGGTATCGGCGGCGACCAAAACGGCGCGAGCCCCTCCAGCTTTTCCTTGTACGGAATGAACGGATCATGAATCCAATCGTCCACAGAACGATAGGCGCCCGCGATAACGGCTCGTTCATCATCCAGACAGAAGTAGGATAAATGCAGCTGCGTCCCTCCGGGAACGAATGCATCGGCTGTCAGCTTATGCCACACCGTGCCGCTCTCCGTACTGTCGAACCCGCTGGAAAGCCATACGCCCTCTGGCACGCCAGTCTCGGACATGGCAAGAGTCTGCGGCTGCAGATGAAGCATCGTAATCGTTGTATCGTCGCTGTTGCCGAGCACGTATAGTCGATCGGATGCATCCGCGAGAAGCACCGCTGCGCGCCCGCGGTAGCTCGTAACAGCTCCGTTAACCTCCCCGCGGGCTCCGAGTGTCACAATAAAGCGGTCATCCTCATCGTCGCCGGCAAGACCTCTCGCGTCACCGACGTACATCATGCCGCTGCGGTCGCAGGCCAGCCCCGCATAGGTGCGTGTTGGAAGAGACTCGACGCTAGCAGCTCCGCCTTGTTCCACAATCGTGACCGTTGCGAAAATCGTATCTAATACGGCCAGGCCTCCATCAGGCTTGACAGCAAGATAATAGGCGCCGCGCAGATGTTTCAGCTTCGCCCTAACGGGTTGACGCAATGAAGGATTAGCGATTACATCGACCAGCATTCCGCCATGGGTAAATACAAGAATGGACAGCTTGCCGCCTTCAGGAACCGCCGGTTCGTCTCCCCCAGTGTCCGTATCCAGAGGGGACAATACATAGACATGATTCGCATCCGCACCAATGGCTAACGGATGGAAGACGGCGTCCTCGATCCGTCCGCCTTGCCGCGACCACATCGTCTGGCCGTTACCGGTGTGGAATGCCGACAATGAACAATCGCCACCGGGGTCAGCGGCGAACAGGAACGGTCCCGAAGCCGCTATTCTGGCATCTTCGCCGAATAATCCATGTCCTTGCGGGAATAAGCGCTTATGATCGCCTATCCGCCAATCGTAGCTCCAGAGATCGGCCCGATCATCCAGCAGATAGATGCGTTCATGCTCGCCGACCGCCATATCCTTGACAGCCGACAACCCTTCCAGCGCATCCAGCCGCAACGTGCCTGCTATGCCATATCGCTTGTCGCGTCGAATGCCAAGCCCCGCCATTCCATTCTCCAGATTGTAGGCGGTTCCCTTCAACCAATCCTGCTGACGGTTGACGGAGAAATATTGATTATGCTCCTTCAGTGAAATTCCTCCCTTCCCGCCGATCGCCCGGTGGCTGTGCCGCAGCCTACAAGCGTGTTCTGCTGATGAGTTCGATCTCGTGCTCTCCTGAATAGATCAAGCCGTGCGGCGGCAGAACAATGTCGCCGCCCGCCGTCTTGGTCACATGCGGCCCGTCCGCGTCCAGCCACAGATCCTGGACGAATACGACTCCGCTTCCTTTGGTAAGGGAGCCATAAATGTCGCCCTTGTATACCGTTCTGCCGAAAGTCCAGCCGCGCTCCCCTTGATTTCCGTCAAGCGGTCTGAGCAGTCCCTTTAGCAGATCCGCATAACGTTCCCTCTCGTCCGCAAACGGCGCCTCCACGACGATAACCGCATGAACCGTCACCTGGACGTACACGGGAGGAATGACATGCAGCTCCGTCGTAATGAGTCTCCGTGAATCCAGATATCGGCTTACCGTCTGCAAGAATCCTGGGCTTGGCATCGGAGTCGCTGACAAACCCTGCGGAACGACGACCAGTGACAGCTGTCCATGCGCCTTCTCTCTTGGGTAGTCGGGAAGGCCGGGCTTATAGAGCGGAATCGCCTTGGCTCTGGCTACCTCGACGCCTGGCGTCGACCTCGCGATGTCCTCGTAATCCTCGTCCGTGACGGCGCGGAAGGCCCGCTTCAGCTCCGAAGCGGCTCTTGCCAGCGCATCATGCAATGTCTCGGCTTCTCCCCCGCCGGAAGCATAAAAGGGATTAGACACTTCGATCCCCAGTCTTCGCTGCTCCTCGTGCGCCCATTCCCGGATAAGCCCCGGCTTCACATTGCCGCGCTCGCCCCCGCCAAGCTCGCAGGAAATCAAGCTTATATTGCCGTCTGAACTTGCGTCGGGTATCGCACCCCGTTCTCCGTTGCCGAACGCGATTATTCGCTCTTCGGGAAGATAGACGTAATGGCGATCTTCAGGTCCCGATCGATCGAAGCTGTCGACAACACTCCAATCCTCCCATATCATCGCCCCGGATGCGACATTCCAGCGCCCTGCCTGCAAGCCGATGGCGCCGCGTTTCCTGCAAGGCAGCTCATACACCTCGAACCGCTGATTGGGCAATCCGTTGCTCCTGCCGACCATGCGGTATCGATAAAAATCCGGCGTACTGGCGATGATCCGAACTCTTCGGCCTTTATGGAGCATGCCGCCCTGGTTTACGGAATCCTTGCGGATCAAAGCGACGGTCGCCCCTCCCGCGTGTCGCTCCACCTTGTACGACTCTGCGGACAATTCCATCCAGCCGCCGCCCGGAGCGGCTTCCAATTGCAGGCGCACATCGCCGTACGCAGCCAGATAAGTATGCATAGAGAAGCTTTCGTTCTCTTCTCCGCTAGCCTCGAGCTCGACATATTCGCTCAGCGTATCGCGCTGTGCGGCATGGGCCGTATGGAGGAGGATGCTGCCGATTCTCGGCGGCATCTCGTACCCGTCCTCCTCTATCGTGCAACAAAACCAATACCTGGGTCGGTCTCCAGCCGGATGGACCGTAACGGCTCTCATCGGAAACGCCGGAGTGACGGTAATGGTGCCGCTGACCGTCAAATGCCCGGTTTCATCCGCGATGACCGTAAGCGGCAGCCATGAAGCCTTACCGACGGCCTCATCCCAACCGTATGCTTTCCACGACAATCTGGCCGAAGGAATCAACATGGCAAGCTCTTCTTCACTCGCGGAATCGTAAATGTCTCTCAGCGCTGCGTCAGACTTTAGCATTTTAAATGTCAGCGATACAGGAACACCGGGATGCAGCTCCCTGTCAAAGGACACATACAGCTTGGCCCCTGCCCTCGCGTCTATTCCAAATGGATAGAAGGATACATGGTGATGGTCGTTGGACGCCGTCACATCGCTGCTCTCCTTCTCCGTCCGGCACAAAATGCGTTCCAGCTTAAGCGGTCTCAGCTCGGTCTCGCTCACCGTCTCGAACACTTGATCCTCCGCCAAAAGCTTTGTTCCTGCCGGCAGCAAGACCGGCTCGCGCACATCCGAGAAGGCGACAAGCGCCTCGGCGGATAAAGTATCGCGAGCTTCCGCGCCGAGCAGATCAAGAAACTTTCTCCGATTCCGGTCAGGTACCCGGCCGATGTAATAGCGCTGCATTTCCGTCAGCCATGCAAAGAGCTCCATCATCGTGATGCCTGGATCATGCGCATTTTCGTCGGTCCATTCCGGCAATCGCTTCGGTATCAGCTTTCTGGATTGCTGGACGATCTCCGCGTACGAAAGATCATCAAGCGGCAGCCTTGGCAGCATCATTGTCCCTCCTTCCCACTTTTAGCGCGAAGCCCCTTCGGCAGGCACGGCCGTTATTCGGTGCGTGCCGTTCGTGACGAGGCCATGCATCACTTCATTCATTCTCGCGGGATCCCATTCGGTGCGGACTCCCCCTTCGATCTTAACTACATGCACGTATAATCTGTCTATATACAGCAAACCTCTAACCGAGTGAAGCAGAGAATACAGCAGCGACAAGTGGAGCGATTCTCCTATATTCCATCCCTGTCCGTCGGTGTTGCCGCTCATAAAGCTCAAGAACGTCGATAATTTGTCATGGCAGGCTCGCTCCAGCGGCAGCAGGCTCCCAACCGATTCCGCCGCTACCGTCGCGTTCACGGATACTTCCAGATAAGCCGGCTCGATGACGCGAATACCGCCTCCTACAGTCAGGACGCCTGCCGCGCGGCGCAGCAGCTCGCTTTCGACCGATCTGCGAAGCTCCGGGAATTGCGCCGTATCAGCAACGCCCCCGTCCGTGCAAGCGACCACGGTCGCATAACCAGGCGCCCGCTCCAGCAAGGCATTGCGATTGCTCAAGCATTTCACCTTCGCAATTCCCGGGTAGGCCTCCCGCGCAAGCCATTCCACATCTCTCGCCGTAACGGCTCTGTTGCGGTTTTTAAGCCGCTGAGGACCGCGAAGCAGCACTTCCTCCATCGCCTCCGTATGGCTGCCGCCAATAGCCGGCAACGGATTGGTGACGTTGTCGATGTAAGCGATGGGTACCTGCATGCCCGTAATTTGATTGGCTTCTACTCTTCCGGCGGCGCCGGCCGTAGTCCGGAACGAGATTCGCGCTAGCCGATCGTGCTCGGCGGAAGGCGATCTTCCTTTCATCCCGTCGCCGAAACGAAGCAAGCCTCCGGCACGATCCGGCGAATAGTGCCGATCATCGGGACCGGAGTCGGCCAGAGAGGCAACGGGCTGCCATTTCACCCAAAAACGGATGGGTTGTCCTTCGCCGTCGAGCTGTTCGTAACATCGATCCGGCTCGCCTTCCAGCATGTCTGCCCGATCCGAAGGCGCAAGCTCATCCAGCTCATCCAGCCATACCTGCTCGTTAACGAACGCTGTAGGGGTCAAGTGGACCAGTCCGTCAGCAGGAATACTCATCTCGCGCTCCTGGCTGATCTGTTGGGTAACCGCAACCGTGTTAATCCGGACGCTGTCCGCAACGGGAATATCCGGATACGCATCGCTGATCCGGCTGTCCCGGTTAATGGACCGGATCCAGTAGCGATCATGACCGTACAACCTTGCAGCCGCCATCGTAGGCGGACCGGCCCATAACCATTCTCCGCTTATGCCCAGTCCGTCCGTGCCGTCCTCGACCTTAATCGGCTTCCAGGCCAGCCTACCGTTCTCTCTGCAGAGCGCTTCCCAATCCAGCCATGGTCTCTCGTTTCCTGCGGCAAATCGCCGGGACAGCTCCAGATGCAGTCGAAGCGGTCCCTTGAGCGGGGGCCCGTTAAACGCCAGGTAGAGAGAGGGAGCGGGGGACGGGATCGGCTCGAACGGCTTATAGGCTTTCGTCCCTTGTACCGCCGACAAACTGCGATCCCGGTCGTCCGCGTTGTTCCTTGTATAGACGTTATAAGGCGCAAATACGGTCTGGGAACCGGTGGAATAGGATAATCTCGGCGCTTCCACCCAAGGCGACATGTATTGCATGATAGGCGCGATAACGGGGTCCGTCTGCAGCACCCTGGCACGAATCCAGTACTGGAACACGCCGTTTACGAATGTCCGGTCCATATCCTCCGGGCAATCAAAGGTTAGCGTAAACGGCTTGCCGTCCCCCTCGGGCAAATCCTCGAAGAAAGCGGCATGCCGTTCGTTGCCGGGCAAGACGTTCCAATTGCTGCCGTTCCAATATTCCCATACAACCTGGCGAATTCGAATGCGCGGGGGATCCTTCTCCTCGAAATCATACGTGCGCATGACCATCTTCCACTTGACCTCGGGATCCGGCGCCATGCGCAGCCGATTGGGCTTCGCCATCGCCGAACAAGTCAACTCCAGCTTGCTCCCCCGCTTGCTAAACGCTTCCTCGCTGGAAAGGTAGAAGACGGAGTAGGGAACAAAATGTTCGCCGAAAGGATAACAGCCGTCATCGGCCAAAGCCATGTCGTTGAAGTAGATAGAATCTGGCGCAATCCGCTCCGGATCGCCTGCAACATCATGAGATACGCGAAGCCGGAGCTTGTCCATCTCCAGATTTTTATCCAGGATGGGGGAAGCCGTTCCTTCCAGCGGCTTCACCGCACACTTGATCCACCTGCCTTCGACGCCTTGATGCTCCATCAGCTCCAGCTTGCCGGGTTCGCTCTTATGAAGAATGATAAGGTTGCCAGCGGCTATCGCCGACCGGAACGGCTTCCACTCGCCATCGCTGCGGTAGCTCCACTCCACCAGATCGGAAGAAAGCGCAGCCGCCAATTCGGGTTCGGCGTACCGCTTCTCTCCGTGGAAAACATTTATGTAGATGCGGCAAGGGCGATCCACCAGAAACTGCTCGTCATGCCGGATGAACAAGGCATGCCCCTGTTCGTTCGGAGCAGAGCGCGTATCGAACAGCGGTACGGCTTCTGCCGTCCCGGCCTCCAGCTTCTCGTCGTAGCCGGTAGCGACCGTCACGATCTCATCCCTGGCAGGGTTGACGTTCACGATCTCGGTCAGCTTGGCCGGCGTTGCCGCCAGGGCCCCTTCCGTCTCGAAAACAAGCGGCTCTCCGCCTTGCGGGTTATTCGCCGTCAGCTTAAGTCCTGCAGGTACATAAACAGACTCTGTTGAGCCCTCGCTTAGCCGAAACGTTACCCTGGCCCTGGCAGGCCGCGGCGGCTCCAGCTTTACATCCAGCAGGTCAAGGAAGGAGAGCAGATGGTTCATCGGCGCCTTGTTCAGCCTCTGTACCGTCTCCTCCAGCATCTCGCCCACGATATAGGCAAGACCGGCTCCCGGATCGCTGCCATCAAGCGAAAACCGCCATTCTGGCGTATAGTGCGGCGCCATCTCTTTGAACTTCTCCAAATAGGTGGACAAGTTATTTGTATTGATTATCGGAGGCCGACGATTGCCGCCCGTTCCCGCATGTTTCATGTCCGATGCCCGCTCCCGTTATTTCGTGCCTTCCTCCAGATAAAAAGGATAGACCTGGTTAAAGAGATTGTTCGTCGATCTTACTGTATAGCTAACCTCGAGCAGCACGCGGCCGTTCATGGATGGATCGGGCTGCGCCTTCACTTCGATATCCTTTATGCGGGGCTCCCAATCGCGGATCGCTTCCCTTACATCACTTGCGATGAGCTGCATCGACATATCGTCCATCGTGCCGAACACGAAGTCCTTGAGCCCGCAGCCGAAGTCGGGACGCATAAGCCGCTCGCCCTTCGAAGTGCGAATGATGATGCGGATGGCCTCCTTGATGTCCTCTTCGCCTTCCGACATCATAATCCGCCCCGTCGTTTTGTCCACCTGAACGGGGAACTTCCAGCCCTTCCCCAGAAATGGCGCAGACATGACGAACTCCCCCTTCGACTAAATCAATTTAATAACGTTTAAAAAGGTTCGGTTTTCAGTACCGAGAAGATTGGATGAAACTAGAACCTGAGGAGCGGAGCATAGCAGCGCTATGTGAGCACCCGCAATGTTTCCGGGAGGAAACAGCTATGCTTAGGTTCGGCAACCTCGGGCCCCGCGAAAGTAATCGGAATTGGCATCGAAGCTTCCCTTCACTTTCGTGGGTATCAGGAAATATTCGACGTCGAGTACGCTTCCTGGAATGCTTCGTAATGGAAAGCGAACCTAGTTGATTTTGACCATGGAGCCTTTGATGTTGATCATCCCATCCGACTTGATGTCGAGCATGCCGGATGCTTTGAGAGACAAGGTTGCCGACGCTTCGACCTTCACCTGCGCCGCCTTGACCTCCAGTGTTGATGTGCCGCTTATTGTCACGTTTCCGCTCGATGTTATTTCTACTTTCGATGTGCCCGACTTTACGGTTACCTTCTTCCCATTTTCGTCCAGCATCAGCGAATTTTGTTTATCCGCCGTTTCGGCCTTGACGCTGCCGTCCTTGTCGGACAGCAGAACGGTATGGCCCTTTTTGGTTTTGATCGTGATTGTGCCCTCGCCCGACTTGTCGTTGAACTCGATCACATGGCCGGTTTTTGTTTTGATCATGCTGATGTCGTTGTTATCGTCGCCTGGCGGCGGCTTGTCCTTGCCGTTCCACAATGAGCCCACCACGACGGGCTGGTCGAGACGTCCCATCAAGAAAGCGACAAGCACCTCGTCATCTACTTCCGGGATGAAATAAGATCCCTTGCCATTCCCGCCTGACATAGAAGCGACCCTTACCCAATCCGTCTCCAGCTCGCCTTCGCGATGCGGGAATTTCAGCTTGACTCGGCCAAGCTTATCCGGATCCTTGTTATTCGTCACGATTGCATTCCATACGCCGGATAATTGCTCGGAAGGCATCGATCGCTGCTGAAGATCGAAGAAACCGGGATACATCGATCTCATAATGCGTTCCCCTCCGCTTCGAATTGAATGGCATAACCGTCCAATGAGTCCAACCGATGAACAACTCTGGTCAACATGAGATTGCGATTTAAAGCGGAGCCGATCCCCGAAATGGCAATCAATTCGCCGGGTATAAGCTCCGGAAAACCGATGCAGCTGCCTTGCCCGCGGATCAAATCACGCGACAGCCTGTTCAACAACGCCGTTGCAAGATGTCTTGCCTCATCGAGCGTCGTTACGCCCGTATAGACCGTCTCCGCCTTCTGTGAAGACAATGTCTTGGCAAGACTGGGACCGCTCTTTGTGCCGCTGATAACCGTAATCGGAGTAGATTTCCCTTCCACCGACTGCTTCGTCTTCGTATCGAATCCTCTCACCTTTACCTCGGAGGTCTGCCCGCTGACATCTGCCGTGAAGGTAAATTCACGCAAGCTGAGGCCATACTTCAACTCGATGAGCGGCGTACCGCTCGTCTTTCGTTTGCGGAAGTGCAGCTTGCTCCCCGTAACATGGAAGAGATAGTCGTTATCCTGGGCGAGCGACTGGACAAAATGGTAGTCGCTGATGCCAATCTGTTCGATCGTCGTTTTTTTTACGGTAAGCGCATCAACATCGGCTGTAAGTCCATATTCGGAAGCTATTGTTCTGACGACGTCGCTGTCCTTCATTTCTTTCCATACCTTGGATTTGGACGATTTCATCATGAGGAACGAACGGTCCATCGCGGTCACCGTCACAATCGGGCTGCCGCTGGCCGGATAATCGACCGTAAAGCCGGTGATGATACCGTCGAATACCTGGCCTTTCTTGTCCGCATACCCTAGCTTTACGATCAAAGTTTTGCCCGGAGCAATTTTGGTATTTACCCATTGGAGATGGCTTGTGCTCCACTCGTAGGCATTCGTAATGCTAAAGCGGACGATGTCTGCTTTCGCATCCGTAGACAAGTCGACCTCTACCCAACCAATCGCCATATTATCGAGGCGCGCGGCCTGGCCTTCGATCAACAGGTCGGCTTCCGGCGATCTGAAGTTCCCGTATTTGCTTTCTAGATCGCTCATTTTATGCGTAGGCATACCACTCACTCCAGTCTGGGAATCGTCAAGTTTCTGCCTGCCGCCAGCAATCTCGGATTGTCAATGCCATTCGCCTCGGCGATATGCCGCCATTTGCCTGAATCCTCGTATTCCTCGGCCGCGATGCTCCACAGCTGATCGCCTTGCTTAACCGTCTTTCGTTTCGTTCGATCAGCCGATTGCCTCGGAATTTCTTTGTATTGCTCCTTCATCGTCTGGGTGCTCCGCATCTCGACGTCAAGCGTAGCCCGAACCGGCTTTCCCGATTCCAAAAACATGGTGAAACGCTGCGTAATGGATACGATTACTCCCTTGAAATTAAGCGAGCCCCAAACAAATCGGCATTCCGGAGGGGCGTGCAGGTCGGAATCAACATCAAGAATGCTTACGATCTTGGACGTATGCTCACGCACATCCGTCCCCAGCTCATAGGTATCGAAAAACAAGTTTAAACTCAGCGTCGACGCATTTCCTCCGACGAATTGAGTAGTTGGAGACTGCAAACCGGGCACATCATTATCAGGATAGTTGTTGCTTGCAGTCAACTCGTATTCCGTGGGGTTGAACAACACGTCAACGGTTTCGGTATCGTTGCTCTTATAGATCATGAACTGCGCTTTGGTTAAAGCCATCGTCCGTCCTCCTCAACCGTCGTTTATATACGGTACCGCTCCCGATCTTCTCGGTTCGGTTTCCTTATTTAATATCCGTTTCGACGCTGCTCGAGCTTCATCTTCCTCTCGAGCGCCTTATATACGCGGTCTGCGATGGCTTCGGGATTTAATTGAGGCAGCTTCATAAT
This sequence comes from Paenibacillus sp. MY03, assembly GCF_002165585.1. Classification (NCBI taxonomy): domain Bacteria; kingdom Bacillati; phylum Bacillota; class Bacilli; order Caryophanales; family Paenibacillaceae; genus Paenibacillus; species Paenibacillus sp. MY03. The sequence goes on from NZ_MXQD01000004.1 coordinate 702,381, forward strand.
CATCCGTTGCAGCTTCTCCGGCTCCAGCTCGCGAGGGGCATCCACCTTGATCTGTCTGGACGCCTCAGCGGGCTGCTGGGGTGCTGAGCGATGCGTCAGTCCAAGCGGAGAACCATTATGCGCGCTCGCTCCGAAGGCTGGCTGCTGGGATTCCAGACCAGCTTCGTTGAGTGCCGGCCGATTATAAGCCAAAGAAGAAAATGTCCCCGGATTGGTGCTGGAAATCTGCCGAACCGTTCGATCATGATCGCCGCGTATTGCCGACGCCGTAAATTGTCTGCCAATCAACGGAGAACGTTTACTCTCGGCAGTACGTCGTGCTATTGCAGGGGTCAAGGATAATCTGCCTCTGCTGCTCATCGATGTTGAAACCGAATCCTGTCCCGTGCTCCCGGCCCTTTGTACGATTGCCGCCGAGCCCAAAGCCGAATTAGATATCGTCGCAGATTCCCTGTTTGTCAATCCGGATGTCGCGGGAGCCGAATTGCGCGCAGACTCCTTCTGGCTTGTTCGCTGTGCGACGGTTAGCGGCTGGGAAATTACAGGCCCAACATGGGCAATGGTTCTCCCTTGCTCGCGTGTACTTTCCGCGAGGGCCGTTTTCCCGGGACGAACAACTCTGGCCGTATGCTGCCGACGGTCCTCCCGAGAGCTTTCGGCACTGCGCTGAACCAATGCCCCCTGCTTCGGCAAGGAGGGGGAAGCCCCTTGCTTATTAAGCTCTGCGTGCTTCGCCGCTGCCAATGATCGCTGTGCGGCAGAAGCGATTAGTGAACGTTTTTCTACCGAAGGGGCAAGGGACGGTCGTCTTCTGCCTATAAGCATCCCCCGCGCCATTGGGCTGGTGGATGAAGCCGTCTGCCCTGTATGGCCTTGCTCAGCCAAGCGCATCATTCGGGCACCAAAGGTTTCCGGCAGTTGACGGAGAACTAAGCCGGAGGGCCCATATGCCGCAGCTTGCCCCGGCATATGTCTGCGAGAGTAGGTTCCGCTCCGCTGCTGAACGTTCGCCCTCCGTGAGGGAGCCGCATTTTCAGGAACATGCAGGGGTGAAGTCTCATGATCGTTGCTTCTACTCGCCTGTGCAACCGTAGTCCCCGTTGTCCGGTGGCTGCGATTTGCCTCTTGCCTGTTGGGGGCAACGGCCGGACTGCTAACAGCCGAAGCTTTTTTTTCTGTATCGCGATTTGCTATGTTGCGCCGCAGAACGAGCGGTCCGCTTAGCCGCGGAAAGCCCGCTTGCGCTTGCAACTTGTTCACCAACGCCGAAGGTTGCTGTCGCTGGATGCGCCGTACCGCCGAATCCCGGTTCCAGAAGAGGCGATGGATTCGCCCCGTCGTAAGAGGACTCTTAAGTCCTTCTTCCATGAGCTCCGCCGAGGTCCCCGCCTTCAGCGCCCGTCTTACCAACAGCGGCGCCGATGGCTGCGCCGTGTTATTTCTGGACCTTCCGGTTACCAGCTGGTTGGATAAGTTCGCTTGCTTCTGATCGCCGATCCTGTCTCGTCTTGCTTCATAGGATGCGCTCCCGTGCGAATTCACCGGTGCAGCCTCCCGCTCCTGGCTGCTTACTGAGCCCGGCCGTTTCTGGGATCCGGTCCCGGATACATTAAGCGCTCCTGACTCAGAATTCCGACGTCTCGCATTTAGCAGCTCAGGGAAGCGTCGCCCGGCATTTACGCCTGCAGACGTTCTGTGATGTTTTAGCGCCGTTAGCAATATAGGACCAGCATTGTCCATTCGGAACTCAGTTCCGGTCAGAGCTTTCAGACGAGTTCTTGACGATTCTTCCACAGGAGAGAAAGCTGGAGAGTTCCTCTTGCGAGGCGAACTCTCTGTACTACTTGCCACATCTGCATCTTCAACTTGGCGATGGACGAGCTTCTTGGCCTGAATTGGCGGCTTCGCTGATCCACCAGCTGATTGGGCCCGCTCCGGTAACGAATCCGGCGAATTCGTTGGATTCGCCGGATTCCAATCTCTGATTAGACGACTGTTGCGATGGCTTTTGTTGTTTCTGGAAAACTTGTTTTGATTCGGGTTGGCGACTGTCTTCGAAGGGCCGCTGCGGACAGTCGAGGCGTTAGTTCCTTGCTGCCGCAATCCTTTGCCGCCTTTATTCGCAGGATTTTGAAGTTCAGCCTTTGAGTCAGGTACCAGTTGCCGTTGCACGCTTGACGTTATCACCTGGTCCGGTCCTGCAGAAGAGTTAGATTGTTTATGCACCAAATTCGGCGTTTGACGACGCCCCTTCGTCTTGATTGAGGAGTTGCCGCTGGAGGGAAGCTTCTCTCCACGATCACTGACTGCCTCGTTGTTCTGCGGATTGCGATCCGATCGTTTCTGTTGCCGTTTCGCTGTCTGCTTTTTGTCCACGGTCAGCTCCTCGGATTGAACGGGCTGTAATTCCGGAACGGCAGAATCCGCTTTGCGGCGCTTCGTACCGGTCTTTTTCGTCTGTAAAATTTGCTCCGCATGGTCAGCGCGCCGCTCCGCTTCCTTGGCCTTGGACGTTGCGACTTGCGACGACCGGGCAGCTTGATTGGCGGCTTCCACAGCTTCCGTCGCACGGCGTTTCGCAGCAGCTTCTCTGCGTCCAGCCCGTTGTTCCGTCTCCTTGACCTTGTCCTCGGCAGCCTTCGCGGATTGTAAAGACTTGCGTACCGAATCGGCGGCTTCCGCCGTTCGGCGTTTCAAGTTTTCTTCCGCTCGCTCAGCCTTTTGTTTCGATCGTTTTGCCTTGTTCACAGCAGCTTGCGCTGTTGTATTTGCTTGACGTACTGACTGATCAGCATCAAAGATTCGGCGCTTCGGAGACAGCTCGGCGCGAGTTTCCCGCTTGGTCGTTTCTTCGCGCTTGGCATGCATCAACGGGGCTTTTTTGGCGGCTACATAGGATGCAGCCGCAACAATGCCGCCATCCTTCTTCTCGCGCTGCGCTTGCCGTCCGGAAGCCGGAGTGGTACTCGCTTCGACGGAAGCGATAATGCTCCGGAGTCTCTCTATGAACGGGCTTTGCCGTACGAGCTTGCCCATTCCCTTATGTAATCCTGTTGCCAGCGTTGTTGCTGCGGGCCGGGTGCCGCTATATGGATCCTCTCGCCGCGAGCTGGAAGCCTGCTGCTTCATCGATGTTGCGGCGCCAGGGGATTGTCGATCATGAGGGGATGCTTCCAATCGGACCGGCGCGGCCATGGCTTGCGCTCTAACCGTCCGTTGATTATCTATGATTTTTACGATTTCGCGAACAATGATCGTTTTATGCTCGACTCTGACTTTCTCGCGTTCTATAATCCGGTCGGTCTTTCTTTCCTCCGGCTTGCGTCTTGCTCTCGGATCCTCTGCTCGAGGAGGCGTCACATGAATATGAATCCGCTGTTGCACCGCCGCTTGCTCGCCCTTGGGCTTGGCATGCAGCATCGGGATGCTGGTATATTGGCTTCGGCCGCCACCCGGACGATGCTTGTTAAGAATACTCCCGGCGAATGCCTGGACGGAAGCCGCGGTATCGGCTGCCTTGCGTTGCTTAGGCGCCTTGCTCCTATCCATGTGGCGCATCCTCCTTCAATTCAGGATATTAATGGTAGTTATCTGCCGAATTCACCCTGAAGCCCCGAATGAATAATCTCGAGCGACTCCACGGCCACATCGCTTGAAGCCGCATTGAGCTGCGGTCCGCTCCATCGAACCGGATAGGCGTCGTAGAAATTCCAGCGTCCGAACTCCTTGCCATCCGACTGCTGCAGAACGACCGAACCCGACTTGCGGACTGCTTTACCGTTCTTGGCACTCTCATACCAGTTCCAGAGCACGGGCGACTTCGTAATGCCTCGCTTAAGCACGAGATTGGGATATCGAATGCCCTTGGGCAGCTTATGCACGTAACCGTTTAATCCGCCTTCCCGGTATTCCTCGACTTCCGTCTCCGCCTCGAGACCGGATACCTCCGAAAATCCGGCAACATATATGCCATCCAGCTCCACCCAAAAATGAAACGAGCTCGCGAGCCGGTGAATCCGGTTCACTCCGGGCACCTTGAATGCTGCCATAACGTTTTCACCTCTTCCCGAACACGTCGAAGACGTTCTTCTTATCGCCGTCGTCGTTCATCTTGCGGTTAATTCTGGATATCTCGTCGCACCATCTGCGCCGCTCCGCATGCTCCATATTCATAATGTCGTCATGCGTCCAGTGGAAATAGTAGGCGATGAAGCCGACCTCCTCATACAGCCGATCGACAGGATAGGCTAGGAGAGGGCTTCCGTTAAGGACAAAAAATCGATCGCGACCTCGTGCTCGTGATCACACTTCGGACATACCGCAAGCACCTTCGGGCTTTCCAGATCATTGATCTGACGATAAAGGTTTTGCAAGTACGCGAGATCGGCCGTAAAAAGCTTCTCGATCAACCTTGTGTCCACGTGTTTCACGTCGCCAAGCCTTGTTACGACCCGCGCCATAAGAATGACGGCCAAATAACTAGGATTGGATTGAACCCTTGGATCCTTCATCGGCAAGATTTCGTCGGCAGCCGTCGCGAGACGCATCGTACCGCGTCTGTGCAGGTTGCCTTGATCGTCCACGTAACCGCGCGGCAATTCAAAGTCGTACTCCGTCTGAAACGCCATCTCTTCATCTCTCCATTATTTAAAGGTAATTCAAAAAGTTCGCTTTCCATTACGAAGTCATCCAAGAAGCTTATTCGACGTCGAATATTGAATGCAACCGAACCTAAGCATATGCTTACGAAGTATGTTTCCTCCGGAAACATTGCAGGTGCTCACGTAGCTTCCACTACGCTCCGCTCCTCAGGTTCTAGTTGCCTCCAATCTTCTCGGTACTGAAAACCGAACTTTTTGAATTTGATTCCAATTTAAAATGCGGAAAACAAGGGGCGCCTAGACGTCGCGACGCCGGAGGCCGGCCCTTGTTTGTCCGGTGTAGGCTCCGCCCACCTCAAACTTAATGACAGGGGGAGCCGCATTATAGGATCTAAGCCGTTCTCAGCAAGCCCTCGTGCGCGAACTCCAGCGCCTCGATAGCGACTTCGGCGCCAAGACCGTTAAACGATGGTGCGGTGTAGCGCATAGGCCATGCTTCGATAACTTGCCAAGTCGCAACGTCGTTGCCTTCTTCGTCAAGCGCGATGATGGTGATCGTCTTGCGTTCGATGGTGCCTTCCATACATTCCTGGATCCATTCGTACAGCTCCATGGATTCCGTCGTGCCCCACTTCAACGTAATGTTGCCATACTTGGTCAGACCCGGCAGCTTGCGAGGCGTCGTCAATTCGTTGCCTTCGCGGTATTCGATGACGTCCAGCGATGCGTCGAATCCCGTTACCTCGTTAAAGCCGGCTTGCTCCAGGCCTTCTACCTCGACCCGGTATCTAAAATTGCGATATGGATCCGTGCGATCTCCTGCCATGGGAATCCCCTTCCGTTATTCGGTATTAAAAATGAATCTATTATTCCGATCCCGTCTTCTGAGTCATGCGGAACACGACAAACTCCGCAGGCTTAACGGGAGCTACGCCGATTACGCAGATCAGTCTGCCGCTGTCGATGTCATCCTGCGTCATCGTGTCGCGTCCGATGTTGATGTAAAACGCTTCCGATGGACTGGTGCCCGCCAGCGCGCCGTCGCGCCATACACGCGTCAGGAACGCGTCGATCGTACGTTGAACGCGAGCCCACAGCTGCTCGGTGTTCGGTTCGAAGACGACCCAGTTCGAGCCGTTTTTGATGGAGCTCTCCAGGAAGATAAAGAGACGGCGAACGTTAATATATTTCCAGATCGGGTTGGAAGAGCAAGTACGGGCTCCCCATACGCGGATGCCTTGGCCCGTAAAAGCGCGGATCAAGTTGACGCCGGCCGGATTCAGAACATCCTGCTCGCCGTTATTGTATTGAACATCCAATCCCACTACGCCGCGAAGCGTCTCGTTGGCAGGAGCCTTCTGCACGCCTCGAGTCGAATCGGAACGGGAGTAGACACCGGCGATCGTGCCGGATGGAGGGATAAAGATGTTGCGCTTGTCGAGCGGATCGAACACTTGCAGCCACGGGTTGTACAATGCGCAGTAGCTGGAGTCGAACAGATCGCGGTGAGCCAGCACGTCTTGAACTTTCGTCGCTTCGCGCGGAAGATCCAAAATGGCAAAGCGGCTGCCCAGCGATTCGCAGTGCGCAACGAGCGACAGCTGCACGTTAGGATCCGTAACGCCGGGAATAGCCATGATGCTGACTACGTCATTGTCGATAAACGATTGAATGCCCGTTCTGCGGCCAGGACCTTCGTCCACGCCAATGAAGTCAGCCGGGGACAAGCTGGATGCAGAGCCGTCGCTGCCGCCCGCGAGCGCGAACGAATACGATTCGCCGCCTGCGGAGCCTGCGATCAGCGCATAAGGAGCATCTGCGGAGGAAGCCGCAACAACGTTGAGGTCTACCAGATTGGAGCGTCCAACAAGCTTTTCGACGTAGTTCGGAGCTTCAGGGTTAAGAGACGCTTTTTCGTAAGTCTCGCTTTCCGTGCCGTAGGCTACTTGAAGGGTGAATTCCGAAGTCGCGATGACCTTGGAAGGGACGAGCGAAGTGTCCGTTACGTCTCCGCTCAGGGCGGACGCCAGCTCAATTACGCCGTCGTGAACCGATACGACCGTATTGCCTTGCTTGGATGCGCCGTCCGTAAAAACGACTACATCGCCCGGATAGAAGGCGGATGCGTTTTTCACGCGGTAGCGGTTGCCGTCCAGCTCTTCATAGATTTGAGTCTTCGCTTTGCTGGCAGGAACGAACGACAGGCGAATCTGATTGCCCCATGCGCCTGGATTTTTGGCCGTTACGGACAAAACCTCTCCGCCTCCCGAAGCGGCTTTCGCGTCCTCTGAAGCAACCCGCATCACGTAACAACGGGAACCCCCATTCATGAAGAATTGATTGACAGCGTACGCCAGGTAACGGTAAGTGCCGAAAGCGCTCTCCGACAGGTAAGAGCCGAACGCCCTAGCAAAGTCGGCAGGACTTGTGATTAGCAGCGGAAGTCCGGATACCGGCCCCCGTGCCGCTAGTCCGATAAAGCCGGCCGTACTGGTGCTTACTCCTTCGAGCGGTTTAGCGCCGCTTTCGAATTCTTCCACGTAAACGCCTGGCGATAAATACTCAGCCATGTGTGATCTCCTCTCAAACGATATATGTATTGGCATTCGGCGGGGACTTTAGGTCCTCTGCCACCCCAAGACCGAAGATGGCCTGAATGCAGGGACCGTTGGTCCCACAGGCGTATGACTGAACGTGATGCGTGCAGGCATTTGTAGAAAAGCAGCAGACGAACAAGCATAGGTCGGCCAGGCCTGGCATCGCCCATGCGTCTTGCATCCTATTACGAATGTCGTCATTTCTAGCAAGTCCATTTCATATTATACTTGTAATACGTCCATATGACTACGTAAATTTGATCATATTTTGTGAGAAAACAACTAAAGTTGTCACATCGTAGAGTGTTCTGTCAGTTCCTTGCGAATGATAGATGAACCGTCTCGGGATTTCGTTATCTCCGCGACAGGCAAAGCACGGCGATATCGTCCGATTGCGGTGCGCCGTCGGCAAACATAAAGACGTCCATGAGCAGGGCGTCTATGATTTCCGCGCTGGAATAATCCTTCGTGAGAGACAGGAATCGCTCCAGCCTGTTCGTCGAATATTGCTCCTGAGCGCCGTTCTCCGCTTCCGTTATCCCGTCCGTATAGACGACCAGACGATCCCCCTTGTCAAGCTGAAGCGACACGTTGGTATATTCGAACTCGGGAAATGAGCCGAGAGGAATCCCCTTCTTAAGCTTGACCGGCATAACAGTGCCGTCTGCTTTGACGATATAAGGCGTGCAATGTCCGCCGTCGCATAATACGATTTCTCCCGTATCGATCTGGAGCACGCCGCATACGATCGTAGCGAACAACTGGGCGTCGTCGGCGCAGAGCATGTCATTTACCTTCCCGAGCAATTCGCCCGGAGTCAGTCCCGCCCGCATGCTTCCCTTGATCAGCGACAACGTCATCGCCATAAAGAGGGCTGCGGGAATCCCTTTGTCCGATACGTCGCCAAGCGTGAAGAACAGGTGGCGGTCGTCGATTTTGTAGAAGTTGTAGAAGTCCCCTCCGACTTCCTTGGCCGACTTCAGCAAGGCGCATACATCGAACGGTTCATTGGAAGAAGGCATTGTAGTCGGCAAGAAGCTGAGTTGTATGCTGCCCGCAATCTGCAGCTCGCTCTCCAGTCGTTCCCTTAAGGAGGATACCGTCTGGAGCTCGCCCACGGATTCCTCCAGCGCCTCGTACCGATTGGCATTGTCCATGGCCAGCGCAAGCGGTCTCGCGAACCGGGACAACAACTCACCTCTTGCTCCTGCCCCGGCATCCCTTCCGCCAGTCCATTGCAGCGACCCGATACGTTTGCCGTCCGCTTCGATCGGGATCGCGCCACCGCCCTCCATTGGTACATTCGCATGTGTATCAGCAGTTGTATCGCCATACGTGACCGATACCGCCGACTCTCCGGCTCCCGCCAGCTCGCGGGCAGCCGCTTCCGCCGTTTGCAGCAGCTCGGATCTTCGCAGCGACGAATGGAGTCCCGAGCTAAGCTCGAACAGCTTCTCGGCAGCCTTTAATCTCGCGGCAAGACGGCGATTGACAATGGCTGCACAGATGGCTGCGCCGACGCCAGCCGCCCCGATGACCAAATAAATTACTGACAAGATAAGTTCCGCCTTTCGTGCTGTCGCATTGACGCAGTCCCGTTACGCACCGGCCTGCAGCTTCGCCAGCGCTTCTTCCTTCGTCCCCGCGATTTCCAGAATGCTCGTAAAGCCCGACATCTCGAACACGTCGTATACCTGCTCCGCCAGATTCGCGCAGATCATGCGCCCCTTGGAGGCCCTCAGCTTCTTGGCCGCTACCAAAACGACCCGCAGCCCGGCGCTGCTGATGTACTGCAATTCCGAGAAGTCAAAGACGAATGTTCCCTTGCCTTCCGCGAACAGCCCTAGAAATACGCCCTCCGCCACGCCCGCGTTGTTTCCGTCCAGCCTTCCCTCAAGCGGAATAATCGTTACTCCGCCAATCTCTTCTACTTGAATATTCATGATGTCATACCTCCCGATTTATTGCTTCGACCATCTCTTGCGAAGTCGTACCTGATTCATCCCGTCCGCGAATTGGTAATGCACTTCGTCCATCAACCGCTTTACAAAAAAAATGCCGAGTCCGCCGATCGGCCTGTCATCGACATCCATCTCCAGCAGATCAAGCGGATCAGGATCCTTAAACGGGTCAAACGGATTGCCTCGATCGGCCAGCGTAATCTCCACCTCATCCTTGGAGGCTCTGAGACCAACCTCGATAAAACCTTCGCTGCCAACAGGATAGCCATAGTTGACGATGTTTACCACCAGCTCCTCGCATGCAAGCGACAGATCCAGCACGGCACGCGGAGACCAGTCGAGCTCTGCGCCGATTGCTTCAAGTTCTTCGTTTAATCGCATGAGCTCCTGCATATCGTTGCGCAATTGGAGCGAGCGGTCAACCGTATAATGCGGTTCATTGGACATTCACGAACCTCCGATTTCTCCGGGAGACATCTCAATGACGCAGACTCGTCCCGGCGTAAGCTCTGTTAACCTTAATTGTAGTTCTCCACTTGCGTCCGCTTTCCTGCCGGATGCCGTCGTATTTTTGAAGTTTTTGTCATAGTTGCTACTCTCTGCGCTGCAAACCGTTCTCCATTGCATATCTGGCCAATTGCACGCGATTGTTCAGATGAAGCTTCTGAAGAATATTTTTTAAATGATTTTTGACCGTGTGTTCCGACAGGCACAACGTGGAGGCGATCTCGCGATTGGAAGCGCCCGTCGATATATGCTCCAGCACTTCCTTCTCCCTTGGAGTAAGCCCGTTAGACGGAACGCCGACGCCCGCGCCCCTCCCCGCCTCGGGAACGGTGCCGGCAGAATCGCCGATTTCGCCTCCGTCGGCCTTCGCCGTGAATTCCCGCAGCATGCGCAGCGCCAGCTCCTTGGAGAGCGGCGCTTCGTCCATTGCGACCGATCGCAAATAGCTCAGCCAGGACGCGGGCGATACATTTTTGAGCAGATATCCCTGCGCGCCTCGCTTAATCGCCTCGAACAGATGCGTAATATCGTCGGATACGGTCACCATGACGATTTTGACGGAGGGAAGCAGCTGCTTAAGCCTGAAGGTCGCATCCAGCCCACCCATGCCGGGCATGCGGATGTCCATCAGCACAAGGTCGGGAATCAGGTCGGCTGCCTTCGCGATCGCTTCCTCGCCGCTCACGGCCTCGCCGACGACGCGAAAGGACGGATCCGCGCCGAGCAGATCCCGCATCCCCTCCCTGCCATGCGGATGATCGTCTACGATCAGTACGCTCACTTGACCAACCGGTCCATTCTCCATCATGTTTCATTGCACCTGCCCTCAATGGTAATGATCGTTCCGCTTCGCTCCGCCTTGTCGATCCGCAGGTTCCAGCCCATCGATACCGCCCGTTCGGACATCATCCGAACGCCGTACTTGCCCTTCCCGGTCAAATCCTCCCGCTTAAAGCCGATTCCGTCATCTTCCACGATACAGCGGAATGACGTCTCCCCATGCCCTGTTTGATTAAGAATCGCAGCCCGGATGGAAGCTCTTCCCGCACCCGCATGCTTGCGAATATTCATTGTCGCTTCCCGCAAAATCGCCAGCAGCTCCACCTTCTCCTTGCGTCCGAACAAGCCGTCGGGAATGTCCCACTCTACAATAGTCGCCGTCCCGCTTGCGTCCTCCAGCTCGTCCGCGAGCGCTTGCGCGCTCTGCACCCAAGCCGTATCCGCGGCTGCCGGAGGCTCGTGCAGACTCGCGATAAATTGTCTTACGCTGTCGTGTACATGACGGATCGTTCCGCGAATCGCTTCCATGGTCCGGCCGGACTCCTCCTTGCTTCGAGACCGGTCCAGGCTGTCGAGCTTCACCGACAACAGGAATAACGACTGCGAAATTCCGTCGTGAAGCTCCTTCGCCAGTTGCTCGCGTTCTTCAAGCGCCGCCTTGCCCACCTGTTCCCGCTGCAGCGCCTGCTGCATATGCTCCAGCTTGCCGAACAAGGGACGGAGCAGCGTAAGCGTCACCAGCAACACGATAACGGGAGCCAGCCAGTTGCCCAGCTCCATGGATACGTAAGGCAGCAGGAACGCATGCCGGACATACTCCCAGATGCCAATAACGGCCGTAGGCACCCACAATATTAGTCCCCGAAGCCAATTGTAAGTCATGATCGCGTCCTCCTGCCTTCCCTATCCATATTCTAGTAGCCCAGCTTAAAGTCGAATTCCCGTTCCAACTCCGTCCCGTCTCCAAGCCGCACGGTGAACCGCGCTTTCCAGTTCCCCGCGCCGGACAGCTCCGTTTTCTTCGCCACGAATCGGAATTCGTTATAACCCGGGAACGGGATATCGATGCCCGGCGGTCGGGATTCTAGTTCTATATTAACGGCAGCGGACGGCTTCTTCTGCGGAATGATGACCATGCCGATGCTCGCTGGCTCGCCTTTGTCCTCCGGCAGCCAGATCTGGAGTTCGACGTCGTTCGGTCCCGGCGCATTGGGTTCGATCTTTAAGGTATAATGCAGATCGTTGCCCATTCTGTGATAATTGACGGGATGGCTGGCTGGAGCGGGGCTGATTGTCGTAAACACCGCCACGATAATGAGGAGCGCCCCCATCAGGATCCCGTCAAGCTTAAGCAGGCTGCCTCGCGGCAGCTCGCCGCGCCGCGCGCTCCTTCGCAACGCGGCGCCGATCCCGATAACCAGCAGCACGACCGCCGTTTTCCCCATGAGCCATCTCCCCCAAGCGCCGCGCCAGAGCGCCGACAAGTCCGGCAGCAACAGCCATGCCATTATAGCGCCCGTAACAACCAAGATGGCGATCATTAGCCAAGCGATACCCGAGAACGTCTCGGCGAAACGTCCAGCTTCCTTCCGGTCGTACCTCCAGAACAGCAGCAACAGCACAACGCCGGATACCCACATAGACGAACACGCCAAGTGAATGAAATCAGATAAAACCGCGACCGTTAACTCGTCCGATGCCGCCGGATGCCCGATCAAACTCTCCGTTGCAATCAGCAGCAATGCCCAAACGGCCTTGATGGCATCCGGAAGGCGAGCTGCGATCAAACCAAAAGCCGCAAGTCCAACCATGACAAGCCAGGCTTGTCCCGACGATGTCAGCGTGAAAACCCGCAGCCAGTCGTCAAAGCCGCCTTGAAGCCCCGCAGCCACCCGGTTCGACTGAACGAACACATGAAGCAGAACGACCAGAAGCAACGTTTTTGCCATCAGCCCGGACCACTTCCCCATCCACTCCCGCTGCCGCGCGCCTCTCTCGCCGGGCGATACGGCAAGGAATGTCAACATATGGCCCGTCGTGACGAGCAAGATGCCATAATAGAGCGCGCGAAGAGTGTATACTGCGCTTTCCTTCAACCAGTAGGCGGTATCGCCGCCTTCTCCGTGCGCATGCAGAGCCGTCCCCGGACCGAAGCCGCTGCCGGCGCCTGCAGTCTGGGGCAGCAGCGCCATGCCTGCTATTAACAGCGCGGCGAAAACCGTACCGGATATTATTTTAGAACTATAGTCCTGTTTGTTATGCAATGAAACCACCTGTCCTTCCTGCCAAGTCAGCATCTAGTGTACTAGACCGCGGAGAAAAGGACAATTGGCCCGGAAGGGCTACTCGTGCATAACGGCGATGGAAAACGCCCATCATGTAGAGGGTTGACCATTGGCGGAAAGGAGGAATCGTAGTGGACAATCAGTACCATGTGGCGGAGCTTCGTCACCAAGAAGATGCGCTGGACGCCATTCGCCAGTTGGAAAACAGGCTTTCGAAGCAGAACGGCAGTCAAATCGCTCTGGTCGCCTATTCGGCCGAAGAGAAAAAAGAGCAGTCCGGGTTCGACGGTTCGGATAACGGATCGCATTGACATGACAATATTGTGAACGCGATTGCCCTGTTCGGCAAAACATAAGCGATTTCAATGTAGCAGGCAACATATGGTACAATGGGGTCGCTAACACCAATACGCTTGCTAGGAGGACATCACTAATGGCTAGCCAGACAGGCGCAATCGTACAACAATCGTTATCCGCTCTAATGGATGATCCCAAATTCCTATCACAGCTGCAAGGCGAGCTCCGCGAACGTTCGTTCCAGTCGCTTGCCGCCATTCTGTCCACGCCGAACAAAGTACATAAGGCATTTCTTCGTATCGCGCTCGGGGATGGAAACGTCGTCCGAATTCCCGCATTCCGGATTCAGCACAATGACGCGCTCGGACCCTACAAAGGCGGAATTCGGTTTCACGAGACGGTAAACGAAGAGGAAGTCACCAATCTCGCGGCGTTAATGACGCTTAAAAACGCGCTTCACGAAGTGCCGTTCGGCGGCGGCAAGGGCGGCGTGGTCATCAACCCCCGCAACTTCTCGGATAAAGATTTATATCTCATCTGCAAAAAATACGTGCAATACTTCAGTGACGTACTGGGTCCCGACAAGGACATCCCCGCTCCCGATATGGGCACGGGCGAACGCGAGATGGACTGGATGATGGCCGAATACAAAAACATTCATCCCGGCCATCCCTATCTTGGCAGCTTCACAGGCAAAAGCATCGTCAGCGGCGGATCTCTCGGCCGGCGCGAAGCAACGGGCAAAGGCGTCTACTTCACGTTCCGCTACTTGCTGCATGATTACTTGAACGAACATGGCGGCTGGCTGTCAGGCAGCGATAACCCGTTCGCAAAAACGGCGCGGGAACACGCGGGCAGACCGCTGTCCGTCGCCGTACAAGGCTTCGGCAACGTCGGTTCGGTCGCGGCTCTGGAAGCGTACAAGTGCTCCGCATTGCGAAACCGTGTCGTAGCGGTCAGCGATCGCAACGTCACCTTGTACAATGAAGAAGGGCTGGACATTCCCGCTTTGATCGAATATGCTTCCACAAACAAAGGCGATCTTCCCGGAACGACGGAAGCGCTGGACGGGATTGGGCTCAAAGCGCAGGTGCTCGGACGCGAGGATGTGCTGTCATTAAACGTAGACGTGCTTTTCCTTGCCGCTTTGGAGGATCAGATCCGCGAGGACAACGTATCGCAAGTGCAAGCCCGCATTATCGTGGAGGGAGCGAACGCCCCGATTACCGGCGAGGCGGACGCTATCCTGTCCGGGAAAGGAACCATCATCATCCCCGACATTTTGGCGAATGCCGGAGGCGTAATCGTCTCTTACTTCGAATGGCTGCAGGGACGGGAGACGCAATTTTATACAGAAACCGAAATATTTAAACTGCTGTTCGCGAAGATGCAAAAGACGATGAACAGCATCCTTCCCGCCTACTTCGGAGATTCGATGACGCTTCGCCAGAGCTGTTACGTGCATGCGGTCATGAAGCTGTCCTCGGTCTTGTTCAGGCAAGGCAAGCTGTATTAAGAGTTGAGTCGGCTGCGGCCTGAGGCTGGTGTAACTTAACGGCGAAACAATCGCTTCGGGCGGCTGGGGGTGGAAGGTAACTATGGAAGTAGAAGAATTTAACTTAATCAGCATCACAATCGGCAATAACGAGTGGGAGAACCGCGAGCTCCGCTTCAAAGATGCCAAGCTGATGCTGGTCACTCAATACGGGGATAAGCTTTGGTACGTCGACGTGGCAGAATTGGACGATGCGGAAGTGCTGGACTGGCTTTCGCAAAACGAGAACATTCGGGTCACATTCGTCGCCGTCGCCGATAACGGCGAGCGGCTGCAGGGCGCTGCCTACGCGCATCCCAACGCCGCTCATCGCGGACTCGCAATCCGCGGCGAGGGCGAGCTTAGCAGGCTGTAACGCGTTGACGGTTCGGTGCGGTAGCATAAAAGCAAGTTTTATCGCCAATACGAAAAAGGCCCGTTATCGTTTGCGAACGACGCGGGTCTTTTTGTTGCTCAGATAGGATTTACAGTCACCCTGGCGCTTGATCATATTCGAAATTTCATACACATTCGCACCAGTTGGGCCTCTACGGCACCATTGTACTCGAAATTTCATACACATTCGCACCAGTTGCGCCTCCGCGGCACCATTGTACTCGAAATTTCATACACATTCGCATCAGTTACGCCTTTACGGCACCATTGTACTCGAAATTTCATACACATTCGCACCAGTTGCGCCTCTACGGCACCATTCTACTCGAAATTTCATACACATTGCCTCTTCAGGCGCTTCAGCGATGTATTGTGTATGTTTTTCCATACACATCCACACCTGCCGCGACTCAAAAGCACCATTGGTACCTTTATGATAGTGCGAGCTTCGCTTCGGCAGCCGCCAGCCACTCACTTCACCCAGACGAAGTCAGGCAGTACGTCTGTCTTCCCTTGCTCCAGCGGCCAGCGTTCCTCCAGCGTACGATCTTCGTGCATTAGCCGGACGGCGACGCCACCGACTGGCGATACGCGTCCGCGGAACGGCAGCAATACCCAGCCGTCCCGATCACTCACCGCAGCGGCTGCCGGAAGCAGCAGCGTATGACGCTTCCACCGCCCTGCTGTTGGCCTGTCCAGCTCAAGCCGCAGCTCCTCCCCGTCCTCGGTCGGCAGCACGCGGAACCATTCGGCCCCCTTGCCGTCTTTGCCGCGCACGGCCAGCGCGTCGCCGTTTTTAAGCTTCGTCGCGCCGGGCAAGCAACGAAGCTTCGTGCTGCCCGTGGCAACCTCCTCGTCCAGAATTCGTCCTCTAGCCATGCTGTCGTCCTCCACATAAGCGAAAACCTCCACGTCCGACAACGGTTTCCCTGCACCGTCCGTCAATCTGCGAATAATACCGGAGGCGGATGCCGGAGGAGTGTATCTTCTGCTTGGCATTAAAAAGAGCTCGACGACGGGATGACCTTGCTTCAACGTCGACAGATCGACTTGTCTGGTACATGGCAGATACATGTCGGACTCCACGATTATTGTGCAAAAATTACCGTGGATGTCCAGAAACGCCCAGCTGCCTTCCGACGTGCGAAGCGGAGTCGCCCGGACATCCTCGAGTCTCACCCTGACCGCAGAAGCAGCGGCCGGTCGGCCGGTCCATACATCAGTCGTCCGAATGACAAGCGAGCAACGGGATACGGTAGTGGATTGAGAGGAGTGCATGACTTATCCCCGCTCCTTCTCGCGCAGCGTGATGCGTCTCTCCACAACGCGGGCGGCCGGCTTGACGCGATTGGAATCCAGATGCACGGGACCGATCCGATACGCCAGCGAAAGCTTGTAAGGCGCATCCCCGAATTGCCACAGACGCGTCAGATCCTCCGTTCCGTAAGGCAATGGCGATATTTTGAGCCCGGCATCGGAATCGGCCAGCGTTCCCTCCAGCATGGGCCCCCGCAATACGCTATTGTCATGAAGAATCTGCGCAACCTTGCCCAGCAGTCGGTGCTCGTCAAGCGTGCGAGTCAATATATCCGCACTGGAATGTGCGGTTATTAGACATTCCAGATCAATGGAACGCGGCGGATAACGGAGCATATCGCCTTCGATCAGCATTTCCGTTCGGCGCGATTCGTTGTTCTCCCTCACCGCGCATATGTATACCGATATGTTCAAGTCTCCCTTGTCCGCCGGACTCGCCATCCCGATCAGCTCCGGACGGGATACCGGATCCGGCGTCATTTCCTCGCGCAGCAGCTTGAGCAGGCTGGCGCCGGCGTCGGCAATTACCGTGTAGCTTCCCATTGTCTTCTCTCCTCCACCTGCCCGGCAATCGGTTTCATGCCGAAGTACGGGCCGGAAAAATAATGATGATTGGCCTTGCGAATACAACCATACACTACGAATACTACGACCGGACTACTCTACTCTTTTTCCGTCCTGCACCTTCGTTTCACTATCATTCGCTGTAAGGCGCGAAAGCTCCCCGCATCGGAATTTTGCCAAGTTTCTGAAGCTCGGCGCGTGCCGAACGTACCATATGCGTCATTCCGATAGGCTGATGTCCGGATGCGGCAAGGAATGCGGCGGCGAGCACAATATTTTTGATATGGCCGCCCGATACCTCTACGCGTTGAGCCAGGAACGGCAGGTCCAAATCCTCGTCCCGGGGAACGCCGACGGGAAGGAGAGACGCGAATATTCTCGCGCGATCTTCAGCGCTGGGGAATGGGAACTTAACGATGACGCTCATGCGCCGCAGCAGCGCCTCGTCCAAATTTTGCATAAGATTGGTGGCCAGAATCGTTACCCCGTCGTAGGCCTCGATTAATTGAAGCAAATAAGCCGCCTCCATATTGGCGTAACGATCGTGTGCATCCTTCACCTCTGTCCGTTTGCCGAACAGCGCATCGCCTTCGTCGAAGAACAGGATGGCGCCGCTCTGCCGAGCTTCCTCGAACAGCTCTCGCAGCCGCTGCTCCGTCTCCCCGATATACTTGCTTACGATCCGCGACAGGTCGACCCTGTACAGCTCCAGGCCGAGCTCTCCCGCCACAACTTCAGCAGCCATCGTCTTGCCCGTGCCCGGCGGCCCCGCGAACAGGAGATGGACTCCGGTACCGTAAGTCAATCTGCCGCCCAGTCCCCATCCTCCAAGAACCTGCTCTCTCAGCATGTAACGCTTGCACGCCTCCCGAATGAGGTCAAGCGATTCATCCGGAATGATGAGATCCTCCCAGCTTCGGCGCGGCTCGATGGCAACGGCATGCTGCGCGAGCCGATGTCGGAACTGCCCTCTGGCCGCCGCGGCCAGATCGGCCCGGCTCGGCAGCACGTCCCCCCGCCCTGCTGCAAGCACCAGCGCTTGCCGCCATGCCGTCGCGATCTGTCCAGGAGTGAAATGAAAACGATCCGCGAGCTCAACGGCCAAAGTCCCATAGTCGGGAGCGCCCGGTGAGCTGGCAGCTTCTCCAAGCTCAGCCGCTTGCTTTTGCCACAGCTCCGCGCGAACCCTGGCAACGGGCGGCGGCAGCTCCGTGCTCCAGAAGGCGGATCCTTCCGGCAACGGCAATTCGCCGACGGCGCTTCGATCGCGAGCGATCCAGGCGACAAGCGGACGGACCGCCTGATCTGCGTATTCTTGCAGAGAGTCTCGCAGCTGTCCCTGCGACAAACGTTCCTTCCATCCGCCGTTCTCTTCCTCGAAAGCGATAATGGAGTCCGTCATAAGCGCTTCGCGGATAAGGTGATCCATGACGGTGCGAAGTCTCTCGGGTTCGGATGGCAGCGAAGCAAGCGACACGACCAGCAGCCGCTGCCTCCGACGGGCAGCAAGACGGTGCATCAGCGACCGCTTGCCTCCGCCTCGCGCCCCCCACAGCATGACAACAGGCAGACTGTCCGCCGGCCAGCTGTCGATCACCTGTCGAAGCACGTCTTCAACTTCCCCCGCTCCCTCCCAGGCAAGCTCGGGGTATTGCTCCGGATCGAGCGATTCCACACATTCGCCCAGCCTTCCGTCGAGCTTCTCCGTATCCAGCAGGAAGGTTACGACACGTTCGTCCAGCCGAAGCGGCGACTTGAGCGCCTGAGCGGAGGATTCGTCCCCTGGCGGTTGAAGCAGCCAGCGGCGGAGCTTGCCGTCTCTTCCTAGCAGGACTCTGCCCAGCTTCCTGTCATCCTCCGAATCTCCCAACAGCCTCAAGGCCAAATCAACCGTTGCCGTTTTTGCAGTTGCATCGTCGTTAAGGTAGCCATACCACTTCTCATAGTTGCGATCTACCTCTACGGCTAGGCAAAGCACGACGCAGCGATATTCCCATACCGTAAGCCGGAGCGACGATGCCAGAGCGTATAGCGGCAGACCGGGTATGTCCCGTGCCCGTTCGGAGGTTTGTTCCTCCGATTCCCTCCGAAACGCCGCATAATCCTGCCAAGCCCTAGCTTTGCTCTCGGCCATCTCCGCAGATTCCTCTTCCAGCAGCTCTTCCCTGCTCACGACCAGTCCTCTAAAGGCTGCAAGCGGATCCACGAACGGATCGTTGCCTCCGAGATCAAGCAGCGCGCGCAGGCCAGCGTCCAGCCAGATTAGTTCGTCCCTAATATGATCAACCGCTCCATAGACGCCAATCGTCTCGTCCGCAGCATTCATTTCCAGCGTTCCCCCGCATTCGGCACAGTCCGTCAACCCGTGCGATAATAACCTATATTTCTGCATTATATCACAGGATTGCCAAATACGTCGGAGTGGAATGATAGAATGCAAGGGCCAATTCGACAGAGCGCTTGGCATATTTTGCAAAAGGGTATGACAGCTCCCGCGGCAATGGGATATAATCGGTTTACGAGAGTTTAAATGAACGTAGTAAACGAATCTTGCGCTTATTCTCCAGGAAGATGGTGAATCCATGAAGGAATCTGCTGAACGACGACGCGCTCTAACGCGACATGAGCCTAAACTATCAAGGCAGCCGCGATCGTCCCAGCCGGACTCGGCTGCCATTCAGCGCCGAAAGGATGGAAGTCCGACGGGCCAGTTAGCTCGGCTCCAGGCATCTGCGGGCAATCAAGCGGTTCTGCAGAGACTGAAGGACGAATCTACGGAGCTGCATGCCGCATCGCCGTCATCATCTTCCCCTTCCGGAGGGGGGAAAGGCATGCCCGAGGATTTGCAGGCCAAGATGGAACAATCGTTCGGAGCAGATTTCTCCAATGTGCGCATCCATGTCGGATCTCAAGCAAGTCAAGTCGGGGCGCTCGCTTATACGCAAGGTTCGGATATTCACTTCGCCCCGGGACAGTATAAGCCCGATAGCCGCGACGGTCAGCAGTTGCTCGGACATGAGCTGTCCCACGTTATCCAGCAGCGCGAAGGACGCGTCGCACCTACCGCCCAGCTCTCTACCGGACACGCGCTTAACGATAGTCCTGCGCTCGAACAAGAAGCCGATCGAATGGGAGCCATGGCAGCAAATGCCCCAGAACCGGAGCATCAAAATCAAGCGGAGTCCGAGAGTGAGGAATTCCAGGATGTCGTTCAGCGCCAAACCGAGGATACAGGCGGACGGAGCTCAATCTCATCCACTTACGCCGATTCGCCCATCCAGCGTATGCCCCGTCCTTCCGAAGCGAAAAAGCAGCTTGGCGAACCGAAGGAGCATGCCACGATTCAGCCGGACAAGAAGTTGGGCATGGGCGAGACGCTTTCGAAGAACAACACGCATTATCGCGCTCTCCTGCAGAAGCTGGAGCTCTTCGACCGTTACGTAGACCAAGAGATCGTTGGGAATACGCCTGAGGAAATCGACGATCAGCTCAATGTGATAATGTCGCTCTACAACGAAGTCGAGAACGTAAGCGATGCCTGCATCAGTCACAATAAGAATGACGACAAGGACTCAAGGGCTGACTATATCCGCAGATTAAAGAAAGCCTTGCCTCTTGAGAAAAGAGCCGTTCGCTCCTCCGCGGCCGAATACAAGCTGGATCCGGCGAAGGATCGCCCGTTATGGGCACTCCTCACGAGCAAAGGCCTGCCGGGGCTTGCGGAAGATATAAACGGAGTTACGGGCACGGGCGGCAGCAATACGATCGCGCTCTTCGAAATCGGGCCAGATAAAAAAGGGATGTTCAAGGAAACAAAGCTCGCGCTGCGATCCTATGAGGAGATGTCCGAGATGGCGTCCGAGAATAAAAAGGATTCGGCAGACGATGAAAACGGCAACGCGACAATAGATAGCAGAATCGATCGGGCGAGCGCTCGCCTGGCAGCTATGTCCCGATTGGACAAGCTGCTAGACGCAGGCGTCATCGCCGGCGCGGAGTTGGCATTACACAACTCGGGAATTAGCGGATCCGGCGGAAGATATAAATCACTGAAGCCTTTAAACGATGATATCGAAGCGAGCCGCAAAGAATCGTTTAACGTGGATGACCCAGTCTTCCAACGGGCTATGTCGCGCTTGCAGTTAATCGATACGCTCGCCATGCAAGTTGACCTCCAAGGCGGAAACTTCATGATTGAACGGGATGATGACGGCAATGTGCTTGGAGTGAAGGGACTAGGCAACGATACGGCAATCGGCGCGCAGACTGATCTGGATTCCAATCATCAGGAATACCCTGGCATTAGCAAGTTCGTAGACAGAGAACTGGCGAAACGCATCTTGGCTCTCAAGCCGGACGATCTGCGAGCACTGATGGAGGATCTTCTTGCTCCTGCGGAGATTAACGCTCTAGTCGACCGGCTCGTCAAGCTCCAGAATCATCTTCGCAAAGAATCGTCGAGACTGCTGGCGAGAGAGGAATGGAGTACCGTCAATGAAAGGTTGAGCCAAGGCGACACGGATTATGGCTCGTACCTCGACATGCCAGCGTCGCATTCGCGGTCTAAGACGGCGCAGCAGGATCCCTCGTCGGAAGACGAATAACCGCATCTGTAATATTAAAAACAACAAAAGCGCCATTTCGGAAGCTGATTAGCTTACCAGAACGGCGCTTTTGTTGCGGCGTCTATGATGTGTTTCATTGTGCGAGCTTAGCTATCTTACAAGATTAACTAGAGCGTGACTTTCCTGACTCTTCTTATTTGGATATTTCCGGAGTAGTCAGTTGATCGTAGAAATCCACGCCATTGTCCTTGTTCTCGGAAGCGCGCAGCGCCATCGCGGAACGCGGATGCTCGTCGAGAATGCCCGTGATCATGTAAGGAATAATGTAACCCCATTCTTCCTTCTCGCGAAGCGGAATCATGTATTTCTCGATCATGTCCAGCACTGGACGCACGTTGTAGCGCGTATTTTGAAGCTGGGAGACGAGCAGTTCCGTGTTGCAGTTGCCCGCAGCGCGGCCCATGCCGTATACGGAAGCATCCAAAAGCTCTACGCCTTTGCCAGCAGCAAGAAGCGTATTGGCGAATGCCAGCTGCAAGTTGTTGTGGGCGTGAATGCCAAGACGTTTGTTCGGGAGATGCTGCTGGAATTTATCCACCAGGTAGGTGAAGTCTTCAGGCTTCAGGCTGCCGTAAGAGTCTACGATGTAGACTACGTCAACTACGCTCTCGTTAATCGCTTGGAACGCTTCGATCAATTGGTTCTCCATGACATTGGACAATGCCATAATGTTAAGCGTCGTCTCGTAGCCGCGGTCGTGGAACACTTTTACCAGTTCAAGCGCCTTGTCCACGTCTTGAATGTAGCAGGCAACGCGGATCAGGTCCAGCAGGCTCTCGCTGCGGGGAAGAATGTCGTTTTCGTCGACGCGCCCGATGTCAACAAGCGCGGACAGCTTCGTATTGCCTTTGTTTGGAATAACCTTCTTTAGGAAGTCGTCGTTAAGGAAACGCCATGGACCGGCGTTTTCGGCGCCTTTGAGCAGTTTCGGAGAGTTTTTGTAGCCAATCTCCATATAATCGACTCCGGCTTCGTTAAGGCTATTATAAAGGTGCTGGACAAACTCGATGCTGAAATCCCAGTTGTTGACGAGTCCGCCATCGCGAATAGTACAGTCGACGATTTTGCAGTGACTTGTTTTCGATTGCATACGTACTGCTCCTTTGAATTGAACATGAGTTCATTTTTATCTACCATCATACTTGATAAGCCGCGGGAACGCAAAGAAAATATGTCGCTTTTTGCGATTTTTTCGCTCCTCTTGTCCTAATAACTCCTCATTTACAAATGGATATTTTAACGCTAAAATATTATGTAAACAATAACGCTTAATTTCTCCTTCCAGGGAGAAAACGGGGGAACCAACGCGAACCGGTCGCATGGCTGCATGGACCGCACGCAGGGGGTGAATCCGGGGATTTGTGCCCCCGGTAGGGTTTTCTCTCTAACCCGAATCCGACAGCTAACCTCGTCAGCGGAAGAAGGAGAGATGAACATGTCTTTATTCCTGGAAAATTCTTCATTCCCCATCGAGCTGCCTCAGCATGTCAACATCAGCCGCATCGAACTATTCGTCATTCCCGCTCTCGCCGTCGACTCGACCGGATTTCGTGTATGTCTCAGGCTGACCAGCGATCTTGGCATCGGCTGGAGCGAACAATTCATCTGCGAGAACGACGCCAGCTTCGATCTGGAGCATTGGAGAGAACTACTTCAATCGTTCATTGGCCGCTTCCCGCTTACTTCGGTAACCGAACGTTTGACCGAAATTATTATGAGCAGAGGGGAATCCGACAAGCGGGTGTGTCAGATGTTCATCACCGGCATGGAGCAGATTCGGGAGATGGGCATGATGCCAGGCATCGGTTCTGTCACTGCCTTCCAGGCCGAGGAATCCGTGCTGCAACAACGCGCCGTCGCCTACCTGTCGCTGGATTAGGGAGCACTGCAAGTGGAAATGTCGGACTCCTTAATTCATGGGGCCGCGTAATGAAAAAGAGCCCGGGCACCATCCACGGTGGATGTTGTTCGGGCTCTTGGTCTGTACTTCTTGCCGTCAAGAACCGGTTGAGCGGTAATGCCTGACACCGATCCTCCATACCAGCAGGCATGGGAGCAGAAATAACAGACCTCCGAAAGGCACCAGCATTCCTGTTACCCAGCTCCCCTCCTCCTTGTCCAGCAAATACATAAGGGGCAAATACGTCACGCACCCGAACGGGACGATAAACGTAAAGAAGCGAGTCACCCACTTCTCATAGATCGTCAGCGGATATTGAGCCATCTCGCGGCCTCCGTCGGTGAACACGTTCGCGATCTCAATCGCTTGTATGGTCCAGAAGCAGAATGTAGCCGCCAGGATAAAGATGCCCGTGAAGATCATCACGCCGTTAAATACCATAAAGAACAGCGTAATCGCTTTGGGAAAACTCCATACTTGAGGCAGATTCGCGATGGACCAGATCAGCACAATCGTGCTCTGCAGCAAACGTCCGATACGCGTGAATTCGAACTTCGAGCCCAGCACCTGGACGACAGTGCCGCGCGGCCTTACCAGCAAGCGGTCGAAGTCTCCGCTGGCGACCAGGCTGGAAAAGGCGTCGAATCCTCTGGCGAAGCATTCGCTAAGAGAAAACGACAAGTGAATGACCGCGAAGCAAAGCGTCACCTCGAAGAAACTCCAGCCCTCCAACTGCCCGAATCTCTCGAACATGAAGTACAGCCCTCCGAATACCATAAACGGGATAAAAAATTGACCTATGCTTAGCAGCAAGAACGAGGCTCTGTACTGCAGCTGCGACTTGAGTTGAATATTCAAATAACGGAAATATAATGACATCGTGTTCTCCTCACCCTCCTTGCACAACGACGTTGCGAAGCGCCTTGCGCATCAGCCACATGCCGAACGCCGCCAATGCCGCTATCCAACCAACCTGTACGCCGATGCCGATTAGCGCTTCTTGCTGCGGGATATGTCCCGAATAGACGCGGAACGGGAAGTCTGTCGTCCAGCGAAACGGCAGCGCATACGTTATTCGCTGCAGCCACTCCGGCATAAGCGGCACAGGGATGACCATGCCCGCCAGAAACTCTCCCGCCACCGAGATCATAAGCATGGATCCCGTCGGCGACATCGTCCAGAATACCGAGATGTAAATCAGCATGGAAATCGCCACGACGAGAATCAGGCCAAGCAGCAGCGACACGACAAACAGCAGCAGCGCCGTCCAGCTTGGAGGAGCGCTTAGCCCGTAAGGCTCCGGCAGCAGAAACACAACCGTCGTAATGGGAAAGCAGCGAAGCACGGCGCCCGCCACCCGCTGGGCAAGCAGCTTGGAAAACCAGAACGGGTACAGCCCCATCGGCCTGCACAACTCGTATGCGATATTGCCGCTCGTAACCATGGCGAATATTTCGTTATCCCTGATCCACAACATAATTAAGGAAAGAAAAATTTGTTGGAGCCATACGTAAGTAATTAAGTCCTGAAGGGGAAAAGCAGTGGAATCCCCGCCGCCGCTTCTGTAGAAGGCCGCGAAGATCATAATGAAGACAAATCCGAAAAACAGCTGAGTGGCCATGCCGGCCAGCGCCGCCGCGCGGTATTGCATGCCGTTGATAAAGCGCAGCCGCCAGATCGAAACGTAGGCTCTCATATTTGATGCTCCTCATACAGCTGCACGATCATCTCGTCAATGTCCTTGGAGTCGACGCTGATATCCAACAGCTCGACCGATCCCGACAGCTGCGCAATGACGTCCGCCAGTACGACGGATTCCGTATCGAAGCTGTAGACGGCACGCTCTGTCGACCATTGCAGTCTCGTCGCGCCAGGAATATCGACCGGCTCCCCCACGTATTCGCGGTAGTCTGCCGTAATCGTACGTCCTGTGCCGAAGCGGCTTCGCAGCTCTTCCAACGAACCATCATAAAGCAACGTTCCTTTGCCGATCATGAGAATCCGGTCCGCGAGCGCCTCGATATCGCTCATGTCATGCGTCGTCAGGATGACGGTGACGCCCCGCTCCTGATTGATCCTGCGAATAAAGCTTCTGACCGCAAGCTTGCTGACGGCATCCAGCCCGATCGTCGGTTCGTCGAGGAACAGAATCTTGGGACTGTGGAGCAGCGATGCCGCAATCTCGCAGCGCATCCGCTGTCCGAGACTAAGTTGCCTGACCGGAACGCCGAGCAGATCTGCGAGCGCAAGCATTTCCGTCAATACGACCAGGTTTTCCCTGTACATCTCATCCGGAATCCGATAGATGTCGCGCAGCAGCTCGAAGGAGTCGATGACCGGGACATCCCACCAGAGCTGCGAGCGCTGGCCGAATACGACGCCGATATGCCGTACATAATCCGTTCTTTCCTTCCACGGCGTATACCCCATGATGGAGCAGGTGCCGCCGTCCGGCACAAGAATGCCGCTCATCACCTTGATCGTCGTCGACTTCCCGGCGCCGTTTGGCCCGATATAACCGACTATCTCTCCTTCGTTGACCGTGAAGGAGATGTCTTTTAATGCTTCCACGATACGATGCTTGCGAACAAACAGTGCCTTCGCCGCCTGACGCAGCCCCGCGGTGCGCTCTGCTACCTTGAAGCTTTTGCCGATGCCAGTTAACTGAATAATACCTTTTTCCATAGTTGTAAGCGTTATCCTCCTGTTAGAGTCGGAAGAAGAATATATCTCATACGACGGAGCTTGTAAAGGGGTAATTTAAAAAAGATTCGTGAATAAAGAAAAGCTATCCCATTCCACCGATTTCCGGTGCCGTTGCACAATATTTGCATCGTGCGGCGAAGTAGTTGATTTTCTGGCTTTTGCAACTAAACTGGCCACGCTACGGCGACTCCGCAACTCAGCTCTCTGTAACCCGATTTTTTCGGCTTGCAGCGTCCAGATCGATCTCCCCACCTGGCTGCATCCCGAGTTTTGAGCTCATGCGCTGCAGACCGAAGGCAAACTCCACTCCGCTACTTTAAAGTCTACCGCTGCAGAACAAGCTCACCCTGACGGGTGATTGGCAAGCACAAATTTTCGATCCGGCGCCAAACTCGCTCCCTTTCTTCCTTTTCTTTTCTCGTCCTTTCGTTTGCGTTTCACCGGATTTGCATGCACGATGGTGGCTAAACTTGTACTTTTTGGAGCCATAAACGTTACTAACGCTTATGGACGCTAATCAGAGTTACTTTCTGCTCCAACGGCGTTTTTAACGCCTACAGCTGCTCGTTCGCCTACTTTTTGGTGCCATGAGCGAGACTAACGCTTATGGACGCTAATCAAAGTTACTTTCTGCTCCAACGGCGTTTTTAACGCCTACAGCTGTTCGTTCGCCTACTTTTTGGTGCCATAAGCGTAACTAACGCCTATGGCTGCTAATCAGAGTTACTTTACGACCCATCGGCGTTTTTAACGCCTACAGCTGTTCGTTCGCCTACTTTTTGGTGCCATAAGCGTAACTAACGCCTATGGCTGCTAATCAGAGTTACTTTACGACCCATCGGCGTTTTTAACGCCTACAGCTGCTCGTTCGCCTACTTTTTGGTGCCATAAGCGTGACTAACGCCTATGGACGCTAATCTTACTGCTGAAGCTCATTACCCACAGTTTGGTATGTCGTATAATTCCAAAAAAAAATCTCCAAGCGGAGTCATTATCCGCTCGGAGATATTACCTGCAATCTATTATCTAACCAGCCATCCGCCATCAACGGCTAGGATATGGCCGTTCATGTAGTCGGATGCAGAAGAAGCGAGGAAGACGGCCGGGCCGATCAGATCCTCGGACGTGCCCCAACGGCCGGCCGGGATGCGCTGCAGGATCTGCGTGCTGCGAACAGGATCTTCGCGCAGCGCTTCCGTGTTGTCCGTGCTCATGTAGCCCGGCGCGATCGCGTTCACTTGAAGTCCCTTGGCCGCCCACTCGTTCGCCAGCGCCTTCGTGAGGCCGGCAACCGCATGTTTGCTCGACGCGTAGCCCGGCACCGTAATGCCGCCTTGGTACGAGAGCATCGACGCGATATTGATAATTTTGCCGGAGCCCTGGGCAATCATATGTTTGCCCGCGAGTTGGCAAAGGACGAACACCGAATTCAGGTTGACGTCCATTACGTCCTGCCAGTCCTCATAGCTGTGCTCTACGGCAGGGGTACGGCGAATAATGCCCGCGTTGTTGACCAGGATGTCTACGCCGCCAAGCTCGTCTACCGTACGCTCAACTATGCCCGGAAGCTTGGTGCGATCGCCCACATCCGCCTGAATCGTAATCGCTTTGCGTCCCATCTCCGCGATTTTTGCAGCGGACTTGTCCGCCGGCGTACGGTTTGTGACCAGCGCCACATCGGCGCCCGCATGGGCAAGTCCTAATGCGATAGCCTCGCCGAGTCCTCGGCCCGCTCCGGTCACGATCGCTTTTTTGCCCGTCAGATCAAATAAAGCCATTTGCCTACACCTTTCCTCTCGTTCGTTTTCCGCTAGCCGGAACCTCCGCCTTCATAATCGTCAGTCCCAGCGCTTCGTAACGCTCCTCCACTTCGGGCGAAATGCCGCCATCCGTTATGATGCAATGAACATCGTTTAACGCCGCATACGTAATAAGCGCGCCCCTGTCGAATTTGCTGTGGTCCGCGATGACATACGTCCGCCTGGCGTTGTCGATATAAAGCCGCTTGAGCTTGGCCAGCTCTTCGGTAAAGATCGTAAGTCCGTATTCCGGATGAATGCCCGTCGTCGACAGAAACAGCTTGTGTACGTTAAGCCGGTTGATCCACTCCTGCGATTCTCCGCCGATGAGCAAGTTGTTATAGCGATACCCGCCGGGAACGACGAGCCGTATCGCATCCTTCATTGTCAGCTCTCGAATAATGAGCAGATCGTTGGTCAACACCGTAAGCGGCATATTGGGCAATTGCCTCGCCAGCTCCAGCGTGGAGCTGCCCGCATCGAGCGCGATGATGTCGTTCGGTTCGATGCAGCTAAGCGCCAGGGTTGCGATTGCCGCCTTCTCCGCCTGATGTTTGGCATTCGGAATCTGAAGCGGCAGGAAGCTGTCCTCGCCTCCCTGCTCCAGTACCGCGCCGCCATGCGTCCGTTTGAGCAGGCCCTTCTCCTCAAGCTTCTCCAGATCCTCGCGGACCGTCTTCTCCGTTACCGAAAATAACTCGCTCAGCTCCGACACTTTAACCGCGCCGCTCTCGCCCAGCTTCTCGATGATTCTCCGATGGCGTTCTGCAGCAAGCATGGCGCCCCTCCTCCATTAAAGCTTCATGGAGCTATTCTACCACATAGGAATTTATAAGTGACCTGGGAAGAACTTCGATCGAATTTTTTTACTTCAGGCCGCTTGCCGGAACAACATCCATGTCCGTAAATGTGTAGTTCTCGCCGGCCATCGACCAGCAGAACGTGTAGTTGCTCGTGCCTACGCCGGAGTGGATCGACCATGGAGGCGAGATGATCGCCTGCTCGTTGCCTACGACCAGATGACGCGTTTGCGAAGGCTCGCCCATCATGTGGAAGACGCGAGTCTCTTCGGCCATATCGAAGTAGAGATAGGCTTCCATGCGGCGGTCATGCACGTGGGAAGGCATCGTGTTCCATACGCTGCCCGTCTGCAGGCTTGTTACGCCCAGCATCAGCTGGCAGCTTTGAATGCCGTCGGCATGAATGTATTTGTACAGGACGCGCTCGTTGGATGTCTCTTGCGCGCCCAAATTAAGCGGGTTCGCTTCTTCGCGCGTCATCTTGCGGGTAGGCAGCTCTGCATGAGCCAGCGCAGAACAGAAGTACAGCTTGGCCGGATTCGCGGAATCCTTGCTCGCCAGCTTCACATCGCGTTTGCCTTTGCCAACGTACAGCACGTCCAGCTTGTCCAGCTCGTACGCTTCGCCGTCCACCGTAATAATGGCAGGACCGCCAATGCTGAGAAAGCCGATCTCGCGGCGTTCCAGGAAATATTCCGTGCGAAGCGCGTCGCCCGCATCCAGAGCAATCTCTTCGCCCACTGGTTGAGCGCCGCCGACTACCATGCGGTCATAATGCGTGTATGTCATGTTGAGCTTGTTCGGCTCGAACAGGCTTTCGATCAGAAACTCCTGGCGCAGTCTCTCCGTATCGTATTGTTTTACATCGGTTGGGTTGGTCGTATGACGAATATCCATGAATGAATAGCCTCCTTAGGATTTTGTCCGGCATCTTCGCACCATCTGGCGCTAAACATACCGAAAACGTTTGTTTTTGTTCATTTATAATCATATCACACATTTTCGAACTTAAATAGACCCCATTTTTTAAACTCCTTTTGTAAAAAGGAAATTCCCTGCCAAAAATAAATGGAAGCGGAATGGCCTTCGAAGAGGCCTATCCCGCTTCCATCGCTATCATGATAAAGACTGATGATCAGGCTTGAGCTGCAAGCTCCTTGATCCATACGGCCATCTCGCCTTTGCCCCGGTTCGCCCAGGCATAATAGGGGATAAACGTGACGGAAGCCGGCACCGTAGTCCTTGCCTCGTCCGCTCTGTACAACGCCGAACCCCAGCCCTGTTGCCCGCTGTCGTCATCGGCCAGTCGGCATGCAGCTCCTTGCACCGTCATGATGCCGCCTAGCAGATCAGCACGCCACTGGGCTTCTAGAGCAGTACCGGCTGCCAACATGATGCCGTCAAGCTGAGAGCCGTTGTCCGCCTCCTCCAGACAATAGACGAGCGGGCCGCGCTGCAGCGCAATCTTGCCGACATTGTAACGCACAAGCGGATGACTTCTAACGCGCTGTACCGGCATCACGAAGACGATATCCAATACATCGCCGTCCTGCCAGTGCCGGCGAAGCCGGATAAAGCCGCTCTCGACCGGCAGTCCCGATAACGTCTCGCCGTTAAGCCTCACGGATACAGACGGACTCCAACCTGGCATGCGTATTGCCAGCTCGAATTCAAGCGATCCGTCCAGCTTGATCTCATAGCCGGTCTCGCCGCTCCAAGGCAAACTCGAACGCTGCTTGAGACCAATCGAGCCGCCGCTCAGATCAAAGGCAGCTTCCCCGCCGATAAACAGATTGGAATAGATGACATCGCCATGAACGGTATAGACATAATCGCCAAGCGATGCCAACAGCCGCGCGATGTTCGGCGGGCAGCATGCACAGCCGAACCATTCTTGACGTACCGGTTTCACATGGTTGAATCCAGGATTCCCTCCTTCACACACATGAGGGGCTGCCTCCAACGGATTGACGTAGAAGAAGCTGCGCCCATCCTGCGCCATGCCCGCAAGCACCGTGTTGTAGAGCGCGCGCTCCATAACGTCGGCGAACTCCCCCTTAGGATTCAGCTCCATCATTCGTTTGGCGAAAAAAATCAAGCCAATCGATGCGCATGTCTCCGCATAGGCTGTATCGTTAGGCAAGTCGTAGTCTACTGTAAACGCCTCCCCAGCAGCCGTCGCGCCGATGCCGCCAGTTACGTACATCTGGCGTTCCGTGATGTTGCGCCACAGCCTCTCGCACGCTTCCGCGAGCGCAACATCCCCCGTCGCCTTCGCCACGTCCGCCATCCCGGCGCACATATAGACGACGCGCACCGCGTGGCCGACGGCGACCGACTGCTCCCGGACGGGAAGATGCGCCTGAAAGTACGCATGGTTGATCTTGCCGATCTCGCCTTTATGCCAATGCGTCGTCCGGCCGCGGCGATCCGCTTCCGCTTCGAAGAAACTCGGCGAATTGCCCCGCTCGTCGATGAAATACCGCGCAAGCGCCATATAGCCGTCGTTGCCGGTCGCGCGGGCCAGCTTTGCCAGCGCCAGCTCGACCTCCTGATGGCCGTCGTAGCCCGGTATTTGGCCCGGACCGTTCCCGAACGTCTCGCCGATCAGGTCGGCGAATCGGCATGCGATGTCCAGCAGCGCGGTTTTGCCCGTAGCCTCGTAATAAGACACCGCCGCTTCCATCAGATGGCCCGCGCAATACAGCTCGTGGCATTCCGTCAAATTCGTAAACCGTTTGCCCGGCTCCTTCAACGCGTAGAACGTGTTCAGATAACCGTCCGCTTCCTGCGCCCTCTCTATTGTGGCGATCAGCTCGTCCGCAACGGCCTCAAGCTCCGGCTCCCGTCTCTCCCGCAGCAAGTATCCGACCGCCTCCAGCCACTTGTACAAATCGCTGTCCTGGAACACAAAACCGCCGAATTCCGCTTCCAGTTCCCCTGCCGCAGCCTTCATATTTCGTACAGCGCGGCTTGGCTCGGCTCCTTCCACCCTGTCGTTCAGCGCTTCCCATTGATACGGAACGACCACGTTGCGTACAAGATCGCGATATCCGTTCCAGAAAACATCGTCCACCTTCACGTTATTTCCAGTGGGCGCAAATAATCTATTCGTACCAGCCATTCCATTCCACCCTTTCGCGCATTTTGTTATTTAATCGTTTTCATCCTTCTTAGTTATATTGTAATGACGGTTTCTGCGTAATAAAATCAATAAAAGCAACCATTCGCTTACTCGATTTCACACTCCAATGACTACATTTCATTTTAGAGGAGGCAGCCGCTGTCATGTCATCCATCCTAAACCTTGCCGTCCCCCCTTTGCCCTATTGTCTGGAGAGCGGCAAAACGATCTATCAGCCTGGAGATGCCCATCCCAATCGAACCGCCCTCGGCGTATTCGATTTCATCGCAGTGGAATCCGGCACGTTATTTATCGGAGAGGAAGAGCAGCAATGGAGTCTGACGGGCGGTCAGTGCGTGTTGCTCCTGCCGGATCGGACCCATTACTCTGTAAAAGGCACGGAGGAGCGGACCGTTTTCTATTGGGTTCATTTCCACGTGCCGGCTTTTTGGTCCGTATCGGAGGATGCGCAGGCCCCCATGCCAAGTCACGAGCCGCACAAGCAACAATATTTGACGGCGCCGTATGTTCTCCAAATCCGTCAAAGCTGGACGCTGCCGTATCCGGAACAGGCATTCCGTCTAATGTCCAAGCTGAACGAGGCATCGTCGGAGAAGCAGTCCCGTTCCTTTTGGACGCGCCAGCAGACGTTCGAGGAGCTGCTGCGCCTGCTGGATTTGCGGCAGCACGAAGGTTACGCGAGTCCTGCCGTCATGGTCGCCGAGAACGCGGAAGCCTACCTGAAAACCCACTACCGTTCTCCCGTAACGGGGGGGATGCTTTCTGCCGCGCTCAACTTTCATTACAACTACATTACGCGCTGCATGAAAAGCGTATTCGGCCAGACGCCCATGGAATATCTAATGGAACTCCGGCTGGAGCAAGCCAGGCTCTTGCTGCTAAAGACGGACTGGCCCGTCTCCGAGATCTCCGCCAGCGTCGGCTTCGAGCATGTCCCTTATTTCACGACCCGCTTTACGAGGGCCCACGGCCTTGCTCCCACCAGATTCCGCGACAGGTACCGCACGCACTTCTAGCCCTTCGTTGCAGCCCCTCTTTCTACCATGTTGCATCGGTCGTGCTTCTGTGCGACAATGGCGAACAACAGAAACCGCGGGACTTGCATGTTTTGCAAGCACGCTCCGCGCAGGAGGTTTCCGCCAGCCATGTCCATCCGATTCCGATTGCTGCTATCTTTCTCGTCCGTCGTCCTCTTGTCCGTCGTTTTGTTCGTCGCGGCCGCCTACCTGCTCTCGGTAGCCGTCACGGGCGACTTCCGAAGCATCGGCAGCTTCTACCGCATCCATTATTCGCTTCACCCGCTGTCCGGCGAAGAAGAGAACATCTTCCTGGAGCTCAAATATTTGGCCAAACACGACCCCGGACAATTGCGCGACCCGGAGCTTCTCGAGAGCTACGACATGACGCTCAAAATGGTGCAAGCCAACCTGGTCGTCCGGGAAAACGAACGGATCGTCTACGCGACGCCGACGTTAAATCAAAAAAATCTCCCAGAGCTGCTTCCTCCCTACGAGTTGGGCAACTTCGGCATACGCGGCACGATGAATCTGGAGAGCCGTTTTTTCTCCTACTCCAAATTCGACTTCGCGTTCGCCGACTCTCCAAACGACCTTGGAAGCATCTACGTGCTGCGGGAGCGCAGTCCGTTCGCCGAGCTGGTACGCACGCTGCTGCCCATACTCATCGCCGTCTTCGTCGCGGTGCTGCTTCTGACCGGCTTGCTGCTATACAGATACGTCACGCGCAAAATCGTCAAGCCGCTCGACGAGCTGAGGAAATCAGCCGAATTTATCAAGGAAGGCAACTTGTCCTACCAACTGAGTCCGCAATCCGGCGACGAGGTCGGGCAACTTGTCATGAGCTTCGAGGAAATGAGGTTGAAGCTGGACGAATCCATTAGGCTGCAGCTCCGTTACGAGGAGAACCGGAAGGGACTCCTCTCCAACATCTCTCACGATCTCCGAACGCCCATCACGACGATTAAAGGGTATGCGGAAGGCATTCGCGACGGCGTGACGGATACGGAGGAGAAGCTTCGGCGTTACGTAAACGCCATCCATACGAGAGCCACGGACATGGAACGGCTCGTGGACGAGCTGCTTTATTTCTCCAAGCTGGACATGAACAAGGAGCCCTATTCGTTCGAGAAGCTGGATCTCCACGCCTTCCTTCACGCGACATTGGACGAAATGGGGATCGAGCTGGAGCAGCAAGGCGTTGAGCTCGTATGGGATCACGGCGACGGCAAGCCACTAACGGTTCTGGCCGATCGAGAGAAGCTCCGGCGGGTCGTCGTCAACCTGACGGACAACGGCATGAAGTTCATGAAGGAAGAGCCGAAGATTCTGACCATCGGCATGTCGAAACGAGACGAGCTCGCTATCGTCACGATTAAGGACAACGGCATTGGCATTGATGCTTCGACGCTCCCCCATATTTTCGAGAGATTCTATCGGGGAGAAGCTTCCCGGAGCCCCAATACGCCGGGAAGCGGACTCGGCTTGGCCATTGCGAAGGGTATTATGGAAGGACACGGAGGCTTAATCCGGGCGGAGTCCAGCCCTGGACGAGGAACCGTGGTCGTGCTGGAATTCCCGCTTATTCTAGAAGACGAAGCAAGGAGTACGGAGCCATGAGACGAATACTGATCATCGAAGACGACAACTATATCGCGGAGCTGCAGCGGGATTACTTCCAGCTTCACGACTTCTCTGTAACGATATGCGGGGACGGCAAGCAAGGTCTGGAGGAGGCGCTTCGCGGCGATTTCGTTCTTGTCATTGTCGATCTGCAACTGCCTGGCGTGGATGGATTCGAAATTTGCAGACAAATTCGGGAGAAGCGGGATATGCCGATCCTGATCGTCTCCGCCAAAAAAGAAGAGATCGACAAAATCAGAGGTTTCGGTCTCGGCGCCGACGATTTCGTTACGAAACCCTTTAGTCCGAACGAGCTTGTCGCCAGGGCGAAGGCGCATCTGGCAAGGTACGAGCGATACAACGGCGGCCGCGATAACGGCACTGCCGACGTCATCGCCATTCGCGAGCTGTCCTTGCATAAGACCTCGCGGCGAGTCTACGTCCGGGATCGCGAGATCGCGCTGACGGCGCGGGAATACGACGTGCTGTTGTTCCTCGCGTCCCACCCAAACCGCGTATTTAGCAAGGACGAGCTGTTCGAGCGGATCTGGGGCTTCGATTCCAACGGCGACATCGCCACCGTCACCGTTCATATTTCGCGCATTCGGGAGAAGATCGAAGGAGATCCCTCCAATCCGCAGTTCATCGAGACCGTGTGGGGTGCCGGTTACCGGTTCAACGTCTAGCCGCATCGCTGCCCGGCGGCCGCCTTTTCCGATTGTTAACGCTCCGTTTATAAAATGTTTATATTTTATTATCCTCCCGTTTAGAGTCGGCGTTTATGCTATTGCTATAGCCACTCACCACATTCTCGGGAGGAATCCAATATGAAAAACGCTACGAATCAAAAAGCAATCGCGATCGCGCTTATATCCGCTTTGCTGGGAGGCGGAAGCCTGCTGCCCGTCCAAGCAAGCGCCAATTCAGCGGCGCCGGCGCCCCTCGTACAGAACTTGAACAACGTTAAGCTCGACGCAGCTTACAGCGATGCCATAGAACGACTAATCGAGAAAGGCGTCCTGCAAGGATACGGCAATGGCGATATTCGCCCCAACAACAACGTATCGAACGCGGAGCTCATCAAAATGGTGCTTCTGGCTCTCGAGGTGGAGGCAGAACCCGCTTCGCAAGGATCGGGCGCACGTTGGTATGACGCTTATATCGCATCGGCTGTCGAGCATGGCCTTCTGGCCGGCGCGGACGAACTGGTGCCGAACGATTCTGCTACGACATCTTCGCTGACCGGCCTGATTGCCAAGGCGTTGCAACGCGATGCCAAATCCGTCGCCTACTGGATGGAGCAGCTGTCGATCAACAGCGCGGACGGGCTGACGCGGGGCGAGACGGCTGCGCTTTTAGTATCCGCAGAGCAAGGAATTCGGTCGGCAGACGCCGAGATCGTATCCGTCAAGGCGCTTAACCGGATAACGCTGGAAGTCACGTTCGACGCCCCTCTTGCGCTGGAGGACGAGACGACGGCCGCGGCTTCGGAAAACTTTAAGTTCGACGGCGACTTGGGACTCGTTAACCAGCCTCGCCTTAAGACCGGCTCCTTCGCCACATACATCGTTCCGGTCAAAACGATGACGGAGGATTCGTATTCCCTGAGCTACAAGGGCAAACAATCTTTCGAGATCGACTCCAATCACGACCTGCTCGTCCTGAACAATGTTCGCCAGGTAACGGCCGATACGATCGAGGCGGTATCCTCCCGCGAGGACGGCATCATCGACTACGGCTACATGATTTCGGCTTATGCAGGAGGCAGAGGGGCCAATGCAGTGATACTGGATGAGGAAAACCGGCTAAACGGCAAACCGATGTCCATCATCTCCTCGCTGGCGACGCGGAAAGCTACTCTCACGCCGGAAGCCGGCGAGCCGATCGAAGTGAGCTATGTAGGTTTCACGCAATCGACGGATGGCAAGCAGGAGCCTAAATTCCGACTGCCGCAAGGCCAAACGCTGAAATCCGGTGTCCGGTACACGTTGACGTCCGACTGGTTCGAGCTAAAGGAAAACGAGTTCGTAGCCTCCGAATTCCAGCCGTTGACGATCGCATCCGCAGAAGCGCAGGACGAGAAGACGCTCCTCGTTACCTTGTCGGAGGATCCGGGCGATGAACTGTTCGCTTACCGCTCCGTCCAATTAAAAGGTGCCGACGGCTCCGTTTTATCCGCGCAGTACAAAGTTCAGACGCGCAAGGGCGCCACAGGCACGTTCGAGATCCAGAACGATGGCAAACTTACGGCTGGCGTAGCGTATGAGGTGGTGCCGGTCGGGAGCTGGTCCGTCTCCGAGCAAGTTACCGTGACGCTCGACAACTAATCCTTTCCTTTTTCAATCTACAAAGCCGATTCGCGCCCTTGGAGGGCCGGATCGGCTTTATTCTCGTTTAGAAATATGCACACTTTAAAATAAAGTTGAATATTTATTTATATTAATGTATATTTATACAGTATTACTGAATAAACGGAGGGATCGGCAATGGAACAAGTATTATCAGGGCAACCCTCGACGGCCGCAAGCACGACCGCCGAACTGCTTCAGGCAGCCCGCAAGCATCTATTATTTACCGCCAATCGGCCCGAAATCGTCATGGCTTCCGGTCAAGGCATGTATATACAGGATACGGAAGGACGATCCTATATTGACTTTGTCGGCGGTTGGGCGGTCAACGCCCTGGGCCATTCCCCGGCTGTTCTTCGCGAGGCGCTGACGGAGCAAGCTTCCCGGCTCGTGCTAGCCAGTCCCGCCTATTTCAACGAGCCGATGATTCGGTTCGCGGAGCTGCTGACGGGCATCAGCGGCATGGACAAAGCATTCTTCGGCAGCACCGGAGCGGAAGCAAACGAATGCGCCGTGAAGCTTGCCCGTAAGCATGGCGCTCTCCATCTGGACGGCGCGTACGAGATTATCACGATGCGGAACAGCTTCCATGGCCGGACGCTTGCCATGATGTCCGCAACCGGCAAGCAGCAGTGGGAAAGCCTGTTCGAGCCGAAGGTCCCCGGGTTTATCCATGTGCCTATGGGAGACCTCGACGCCTGCTTCTCCGCCGTCTCCAACCGGACGTGCGCCATCATGCTGGAGCTCGTGCAAGGCGAAGGCGGCGTGCATGCCGTCGACGAAGCGTACTTGTTCGGACTTCGCAAAATATGCGACATGTACGGCATCGCGCTGATATTCGACGAGGTGCAGACGGGACTCGGCCGGACGGGCAAGCTGTTCGCCTGGGAGCATTACGGCATCAAACCGGACATCATGACGCTGGGCAAAGGAATCGGCGGCGGCTACCCCCTGTCGGCTACGCTCGCCGTCGACAAGTTCAATCTCTTCGAGCCGGGCGACCAAGGCGGCACGTATATCGGCCAGCCGCTTGGCATGGCTGTGGGCTATGCCGTCGTACGCGAGCTGCTGGATCGCCGTCTGACGGAGAACGCGCAGCGGCAAGGCGGCTACCTGCTCGGGAAGCTCCGCCTGCTGGAGTCGCATAATCTCGTCCGTAATCCGCGTGGGCTTGGGCTGCTGGCCGCCTTCGACATGCCGAACGAACTGGCGGCTAAGCTCGCCGCGCGCTGCATGGAGCTGGGACTGCTCGTTAACGTGACGGGCGAATCGACGATTCGGCTCATGCCGCCTCTGATCGCGGAGCAGCGGCATATCGACGAGATGGCGGACATTCTAACCGCCGCCCTGCTTGATATTTCTTAGCATTTTGGAAAAGCCCCTTCGCATACCTTAGTTACGGTTATTTCGAGAAGGCGAAGGGGCGAATGACGGATGATTGGACGAATACCGTCGGCGAAAAACAAGCGTTATGTCATTGTGGTGGTGCAAGCATGGCAATGGAAGGAATTTTTTGCGTTCGAGCTTTTAGGGGGACTTGCCTTTTATCTTGCGGGCAAAGTTATGTCTCAAGCCGAATGGTTCTGCATCGCCGCCAATGTAGCAGGTCCTCAGATGCTAAAATACACAAACAGCGTCTTTCGCGGACCGTCCTGATGGGCGTTCCTGAAAGACGCTGTTTCGTGTCTACTTAAGACTGCCGTTCCAGTCGAAGGCTCAGGAGCCTTGACCGCTTGTCGATCTAGAAGCCGAAATACGCTTTCGCGTTGCGGTAAGAGACGTTTTCCGCGATGGATCCCAAAAGCTCGGGATCGTTCGGCGCTTCTCCGCTCTCTACCCATTCGCCGAGCAGATTGCAGAGCAGACGACGGAAATATTCATGCCGCGTATAGGAGAGGAAGCTGCGGGAATCCGTCAGCATGCCGACGAACCGGCTCAGCAAACCAAAGTTCGCGAGCGAATTCATCTGATCCAGCATGCCGTTTTTCGTATCGTTGAACCACCAGGCCGAACCCAGCTGAATCTTGCCCGGCACGCCTCCGCCCTGGAAGCTGCCCATCAGCGCCGCAAGCACTTCGTTGTCCCGCGCGTTCAAGGAATACAGAATCGTTTTCGGCAGCGCGTCGTCTCCGTCAAGCTCGTCCAGGAGTCGCGTCAGCGGCCCTGCGACCGGGGCATCTCCGATGGAGTCGAAGCCCGTATCCGGCCCCAGCTTGCCGAACATCCGGCGATTGTTGTTGCGCGAAGCATTGATATGAAGCTGCATCGCCCAGCCCAGCTCCGCGTACAATCGGCCCATGAACAGGAACGTGAACGTTTTGTATTGCTTCTCTTCTTCGAGGGTAACGACTTCGCCGTTCAGCGCTTTCGCAAAGATCGCTGCGGCCGCTTCGGCCGTCGTCTCCGCGTAAGGCACGTAATCGAAAGCGTGATCCGACACGCGGCAGCCGACTTCGTGGAAGAAGCGGATTCGGGACTCCAGCGCCGCCAGAAGTTCGGAATAATCCTTGATCGTAACCCCCGCGGCTTCTCCGAGCTGCCCGATCCAGCCGAGGAACGTCGGCCGGTTGATCTCCAGCGCCTTGTCGGGTCGGAACGATGGCAGGACAAGCGTATCGAAGCCGTCGAGCTCCTTGATCAACTTATGATATTCCAGCGAATCGACTGGATCGTCGGTCGTGCAGATGACCTCGACGCCGGACTTCCTGATCAGATCGCGGGCTTTAAATTCTCCCGTCGCCAGCTGCGCGTTCACTTTCTCCCAGATGACGGGAGCGTTTTCTTCGTTAAGGAGCTCCTCCACGCCAAAGAACCGGCGCAGTTCCAAATGCGACCAATGGTAGAGCGGATTGCCGATCGTCTGCGGCACCGTTTTCGCCCAGGCGAGGAACCGATCGTAATCGGAAGCGCCTTCGCCCCCCGTTACCAGACGCTCCTCCACGCCGTTCGCGCGCATCGCCCGCCACTTGTAATGATCGCCGTAGAGCCAAGCCTCCGTAATGGTGGAGAAGCTTGTGTTCTCGTAGATTTGCTGCGGACTAAGATGGCAATGATAATCGATGATAGGAAGATTCTTTACCCGGTTATGGTACAACTGCACCGCCGTCTCGTTATTTAGCAGAAAGTTATCGTCCAAAAATGGCTTCAAACGTATCCCTCCTCTTATCGGTTCATTAGGACTGGTGGAATTTCACCAAAGTATCAACCTGTACGGCTTGCCCCGTCTGAATGGAACGGTTTGCGGCGATGCCGGTCAGAATCGATCTAGCGCCGTCCACATGGTTCGCCGCGCGGCGGAAGCGATCTTCCTTCGGAACGCCGAACAGATCGTTAAGCAGCACGGGGTCGCCGCCGCCATGGCCGCCCTTGCCTTCTTCGACTTCGACGGTGTAAGGCGTACCGAACATCGGGAATACGTTCAGCGTCTTGCCGATGACCGCCCCTTCAAGCGCCTTGTCGCCACCGGAGTTGACGTAAGACTGTTCAATAATGCTCATCTCGATGCGGCCTTTCGTACCGTTAAACGCGATACGGTAACCTTCCCAAGGCATATAGGCATTTAAAGAATAAGTAAGAATGGCGTTGTTTTTATATTTGACGAGCACGCCCATCGTATCTTCGATGTTGATTCCGTCGCCGAATACGCTCTGATCGCGACGGTAGCCGTCTTCGTGCTCGGCGTCGAGATACATGGCTTTCAGATGGTCGTTGCTGTCCAGATGCAGCGCGAAAGGATCTTCCTTCGCATTGGCGTTGCCCGTGGCGCGCTCGTAGAACTTCGTCTCGCCGCGGCCTTCTGCGTTCTCCCTGCCGTAGAACAACAAGTCGCCGTAGGCGAATACGGATTCAGGCTCCGAACCGATCCAGAAGTTGACGAGATCGAAGTGATGCGTCGACTTGTGGACGAGCAGGCCGCCACTGTTGTTTTTGTTGCGGTGCCATCTGCGGAAGTAGTCCGCGCCGTGCTGCGTGTTGAGCAGCCATTCGAAGTGTACGGAGGTCACTTTGCCGATGACTCCGCTGTCAATAAGCTCGCGCGCTTTTGTATGATGCGGCGCATATCGGTAGTTGAACGTCACGCGGACGTTCCGGCCCGTACGCTCTACCGCGTCCAGAATCTCCTGGCATTTTTTCTCGTCCACGGTCATCGGCTTTTCGGTGATGACGTCGCAGCCGAGCTCCAATGCGCGGATGATATACGTATGATGCGTGCGGTCAACGCTTGTCACAATAACGGCGTCCGGCTTCTCGACTTCAATCATCTCGTCGAAGCGGTCCGCGGCATACGTGCGCACCGGCTCGTAATCGTATTTGGTCACGAGCATTTTGTTGGCGTATTCCATACGCGTCAAGTTCAGATCACAGAACGCGACAAGCTCGGAAGTTTCCTTAAAGTCCTTGGCAATTGCGCCGTAGAAAAACTCCGCGCGTCCGCCTGTTCCGACCAGTACATATCTTTTTTTCGTCATATGATTATCCTCCTAGTTATCGCTTATCCATTCTCATCTTCATCTTACAGCAAGGAAATGCTATAATACTTGTCAATTAATGCTCAAATTGCATCAAACCACGCATATCTTGCGAAAAGAGGAGATCTCATATGGCCGCTCTATCCGATTACGTCAGCTTCGGCGATCCCGCCAAACTTTATATCGAATATATGAAACGAACCGAACCGTACACGATGACAATCGATCACTTCCATCCTTATTACGAGGTGTATTACTTGCTGTCCGGCAGCCGAATCTATTTCATTGAGGACCGCTCCTATTTCGTGGAGCAAGGCGACCTTGTCTTTATCGGCAAAGAGATGCTCCATCGAACGATGCAGACCGGGGACGCCCGACACGAACGGCTGATTCTTCACTTCTCGGATGAATGGCTGCGCGATCTTGGAGCCGAGCTGTCCGGGATGTTCGGCGCGTTATTCTCCCCGGAGATCCGCGTGCTGAGGCTGCCCCGGCAAGAAAGCCTTGCCGCCGAGGCGTCCGTCCGGGCCATGCGTCTCGAGGCAGACGTTCGCGAGACGGGCTACCACCTGGCGATCCGCAATGCCGCGGCAAGTCTGCTGCTTCTGTGCGGACGCTACTCGGCAAGCCATCAGCCGGAGCCGTTCCAGCACGTCTCCCCTCTCCATGCCAAAATATCGGAGATCGTCCGTTACATTAACGGACATTACGACGAGTCGCTGCGGCTTGCGGATCTGTCCGAGCGTTTCTTCATCAGCCCGCATTATCTTAGCCGCATGTTCAAGGAAGTGACGGGTTTCGCGTTTACGGATTACGTTGTGCTGACGCGGGTAAAGGAGGCTCAGCGCCTGCTCCGCGAGTCGGAGCTTACCGTCTCCGCGGTGGCGGAGCGCGTCGGCTTCGATAATTTCTCTCACTTTGGCAAGACGTTCAAAAAGATCTCCTCCGTATCGCCAAGAGAATATCGAAAATCGATGTCGCAATTTTAAACTCAAACAGTCGTTTTTTCACACTTATATTGGGATAATAAATATGGTAAATTTGTTTTGTTGTCATAAATTTGCATGTATCAGTCTGTGGTCAGGCGACCCAAAGGAGACGATGAAATGTTGAGAATCGGTAAAATTAGCTACTGGCACGTACATGCCTGGGATTATACAAATCAGGCTTTAAAACATCCGGACACGGTCATGGCCGCTGTGTGGGACGAGAACGAGGAGCGCGGTCGCGCCGCTGCCGAGAAGCTTGGCGTACCGTTTTATGCCAATCTGGACGATATGCTGACGAGCGGAGAAATCGACGCCGTCATCGTTGACGCGCCGACGAATCGCCATACGGAGGTTATGCTCGCCGCGGCTGCGGCCGGCAAACATATTTTCACGGAGAAGGTTGTCGCGCCTACGCTTAAAGAAGTAAATCGGATTCTGAAAGCGGTTGACGACAACGGTTTGAAGCTGACCGTATCGCTGCCTCGTCTGAACGATGGTTACACGCTGGCCATTCGCGGGCTTCTGGAGAAGGAAGCCTTGGGGCAAATTACGCAAGTTCGCGTCAGACTATCCCATAACGGCGCGCTTGCTAATTGGCTGCCGGAACACTTCTATAGTCTGGAGCAATGCGCCGGCGGCGCGCTGATCGATCTGGGCTGCCACCCGATGTATCTAACCCGCCTTTTCCTTGGCGAATTGCCATCCGAGGTATCGGCTCAATTCGGGTATGTGACGGGACGCGAAGTAGAGGACAACGCGGTTGCTCTGGTACGGGGAGCAGGCGGCGCGATCGGCATCGTGGAAGCCGGATTCGTCAATCCGCATTCGCCGTTCTCCATCGAAGTGCATGGAACGAAGGGTTCCCTGTTCTACGGCACGCCGGAGAACAAGCTGTTGGTTCGCACAGGCGACGATCAGGCCTGGGAGTCGGTCGAGATTCCTGCCAACCGCGAAAGCGCCTTTGAGCAGTGGGTCGGGCATGTTCAGAACGGCACGACGGCGGACGAAAACATCGCCTACGCACGCGAGCTGACGATGCTGATGGAAGCGGCGGGACGCTCCAATTCCGAGGGACGCGCCGTGCGTCTGGACGAGTTGGAAGGGTAACTCCCCGTGGCAACGGTATTCCCCTACTCCGTCATGAGCGAGCGGCCGGATGCGCTGGAACGTCTCGATCTTCGATTTCAGTGGGGACCGTTCGATATCCACGTGCTCCGATTTCATTTGACCTATTTTCCTTCCGGACGCGCCGTCGCGTTTCACAAGCATGCGGAATATGAGTTTCATTTTATTCCCAGGGGCAAGGGCAAGGTGATTCTGGTCAATGAAGAGTATTCGCTCAAGCCTGGCCAATTCTACTTGACCGGACCTGGCGTCATGCATTATCAGGAGGCGGGCGAACGCGAGGGAATGGATGAACTGTGTCTTCATATCGATATCGCGGAACGGATTGCGACCGGCGACGAGGCGGATGAGGACTGGGAATGGGCAGAGGCCCGTTCTTGCATCGGCAAGCTGAAGAGTCTCCCTTTGTTCCCGGCGCTTGATACTTATGACGCGATGCGTTGTTTCCTGAATGCGTACGAAGCCTGCAGCGAATATTATGCAGGCAGCTATACGACCATCAAGCAGAATGTCATTCAAATTTTGCTGCGCTCCGTCCGCGCCTATGATACAGTAAATGAGACAAGACTTCTTCCAACGAAGGATATGAAGGCTTACCGGTACCAGCTTGCGGTGGAATTTATGCAAGCCAACTACGGCGGCCCGTTGTCACTCGAGGAAGTTGCGGAGAAGCAACGTCTAAGCGCTCGTCAAATGCAAAGGCTGTTCAAGGAAATGAACCGGGACGGAGAGCATACGTTCAGCCGCGTGCTGGAAGATATAAGGCTCTCGGCCGTCTGCCGGGAATTGTCCGAGGGCGTCAAGTCGATTGAGGAGATTGCAACGATGACGGGTTTCTCCACAAGCAATTATTTGCATGCCGTATTCCGCAAGCGGTACGGCATGACTCCATCCGATTATCGGAAACAAACCATTACGGGAGGCTAATTCTTATGTCCAAAACGTACAACATTGCAATTATTGGCTGCGGAGGCATCGCAAACGGCAAGCATATGCCAAGCTTGAAGAGATTAAACAATGTGGCAATGGTCGCATTCTGCGATATCGTGGAGCATCGCGCTATTGAAGCAGCGGCCAAATACGGCGCTGAGGGTGCCAAAGTATACACGGATTACACGGAGCTTCTGAAGGACGAGTCCATCGATATCGTTCATGTCTGCACGCCGAACGATTCCCATGCCGACATCGCGATCGCCGCGCTGGAAGCCGGCAAACATGTTATGAGCGAGAAGCCGATGGCCAAGACGGCTCACGACGCTGGCCGCATGCTGGAAGCTGCCAAACGTACAGGCAAAAAGCTGACGGTAGGTTACAACAACCGCTTCCGTCCCGACAGCCAAACCCTCAAGCAAATCTGCGAAGCAGGCGAGCTCGGCGAAGTGTATTACGCCAAGGCGCACGCGATTCGTCGCCGCGCCGTTCCGACTTGGGGCGTATTCTTGGACGAAGAGAAACAAGGCG
Source organism: Paenibacillus sp. MY03 (assembly GCF_002165585.1). NCBI lineage: Bacteria > Bacillati > Bacillota > Bacilli > Caryophanales > Paenibacillaceae > Paenibacillus > Paenibacillus sp. MY03. The sequence goes on from NZ_MXQD01000004.1 coordinate 747,226, forward strand.
GCGGCCCGCTTATCGATATCGGCACGCACGCGCTTGACCTTACGCTGTGGATGATGGACAACTACAAGCCGAAGGTCGTGCTTGGCCAGGCTTACCACAAGCTGTCCGGCCGCGCTAATTCCGCTAATGCCTGGGGTCCATGGGATCCGGCGCTCTTTACGGTAGAAGACTCCGCTTTCGGTATGATCGTCATGGAGAACGGCGCTACCATCGTCCTGGAATCCAGCTGGGCGCTGAACACGCTGGAAGTGGACGAAGCGAAATGTACGCTGAGCGGTACCGAAGGCGGAGCCGACATGAAGGGCGGTCTTCGCATCAACGGCGAACAGCACAGCCGCTTGTTTACGAAGGAGATCGACCTGAACGCGGGCGGCGTAGCCTTCTACGAGGGCAAGTCCGAGAAGGATTCCGATCTGGAGATGAGACTGTGGATCAAGGCGATCGACGAAGATACGGAGCCTGTCGTCACGCCGGAGCAAGCTTACGTGGTTTCCCAGATCCTCGAAGCGATCTACGAGTCCTCGAAGACGGGTAAAGCAATCTATTTCTAAGCCGTATATTTTTCGGCTGTCACAAAGAAACGGCAGTGCAGCGGGAGACGCGTCTCCCGGTTGCACTGCCGTTTTTTTACGCCAGAATATCCTCTATCCGCGCCAGAACTTCCTCCGGCAGCTTCACGCCGCTCGCCTGCGCGTTCTCGACGATCTGCTCCGGGCGGCTCGCGCCGACGAGAGCGCTGGCTACGCCCGGCAGCCTGAGAATCCATGCGATAGCAAGCTGAGCCATGGAGATGCCTAGCTCGCCCGCTATCCCGGTAAGCTTCTCCACCTTCTCCAGATTTTCGTCGCTTAGAAGACCGCCGATGAACATGTTGGAGCTGCTATCGGTCGCACGGCTGCCTGATGGCGTTCCGTCTTCTCCCCGACGGTATTTACCCGTCAGCACGCCTTGAGCAAGCGGAGAAAATACGACCTGGCTGATGCCGTTGCTGTCGCTGAGCGGAATGATCTCCTTCTCGATCTGCCGGTTCAGCATATGGTATTGCGGCTGATTGACGACGATCCGGTCGAGCAGATATTTATCCGCCAAGCCGAGTCCCTCCTGGATTTGGGCTGCCGTCCACTCGCTTACGCCCACGTACAGCACCTTGCCGGACCGCACAAGATCCTCGATCGTGCGCAGCGTCTCGTCCAGCGGCGTCTCCTTGTCATAACGATGGCAGTAATAGATGTCGACGTAATCCAGTCCCAGACGTTTCAAGCTCGCATTCGCCTGCTCCAGCACGTGCTTGCGGGACAAACCGCGGTCGTTTACTCCGTCACCCATCGGCCAAAATACCTTGGTCGCGAGCACGTAAGATTCGCGAGGATAGGCTCTGAGAGCCTTGCCGACGACCTCCTCGGCCGCGCCGCGCATGTATACGTTGGCCGTATCGAAAAAATTGATGCCGAGCTCATACGCTTGTTCGATCGTACGGGCCGCGGTGCCGTCATCTACCGAGTTGCCGTAGGTCAACCAGCTCCCTAAGCTGATCTCGCTTACCTTGAGCCCCGTTCTTCCTAATCTGCGATATTCCATTTGTTTGTTCCTCCTCTATTTTTGCTATATTGCCGAATCCGTTATTCGTAAGATTACAACTTCATAGGTTCGCCTTGTTGATTTACGAAGAAGGCGCCTTCCGCATCTCCTTGCTTACGCTCCGCCAGATCCAAGATGCCGGCAGCTGATTCCCCGGCATCCCCAGGCGCCTTCTCTCCGCCCATATCCGTGCGGATCCAACCGGGATGCACCGCGTATACCGCATATCCAAGCGGCGAGAATTGTTTGCGCAGCTGCGCGGTAAACATATTCAGCGCGCTTTTGGACAACGCATAACCGTAATCGCCGCCGTAAGCCCCGGCCATGCTGCCCGCTTCCGAACTCACATTGATGATGGCCTGGTCCGACCCTTTTTTCAGCAGCGGGAGCGCATGCTTCATGACCAACATGGGACCGTACAAGTTCGTCTGGAAGGATTGCTCGACCAATTCCATCTCAAGCCCTTCAAGCTTCTGGTCCCGCCCAAGCAGGATCGCCGCGCTGTTGATGACGATATCCAGCGAGTCGATGCGGGCGGCGAGCTCTTGGAATGCGTATCGAACCGACGCTTCATCCGTAACGTCGAGCGGCAGAACATGTACTTGCTCCGGATATTGTTCCGCCAGCGCAAGCAGCTTCTCGGCCGAGGAGCCCGGTCCCCGCACGCCAGCCCATACTTGATAACCTCTCGCCGCCGCTTCGGCGGCTAATTCGTATCCAAGACCGCGATTCGCTCCTGTAATGACGATATTTTTCATGATGACACTCCTTATTTACCGTTCTCCAGCAACTCCAGCATCTTGACTGCTCGCAAAGCCCATCTTCTCGTTGAGCCTCGTTCCCATCAAGAATCAACGGATAACTTTATGCACGCGCGTACACACAACGACAGACCCAACCTCTCGGCAGGCACAGCAACGCATTTTCCCTGTTGGGGGATCAATTGTCCGCCACTTCATCATAATCCCAATTGCAATCGCTTGCAACCATATACATCCAAAGGATGCCTCATCCCGCCAGACCTCCTCAAAAGATGCAAAAACGCGCTGCACCTCCAATGGGACGGCGACAACGCGTTCTTCGGTCATTTAAGCGGAACTCTGTTTACTGCGGGAAGCGGTCTGATAACTCCGACCAATCCAGTGTCATCTCCGAATCGGTCAGCAGGCATTGATCCAGCGATGCGGTCAAAGGCTCCCGATCCAACGATACGCCAATCATCACCATCTTCGTAGCGCGATCCCCATAAACGGGATCCCAACTCTCTTGGAGTCCTTCTTCCTCGCGGAGCAACGTCTCAAGCTCCGCCTGAGGAAGCGATGCCGCCCAGAGGCCGGCAGGACCGAATTGGATGGACGGTCCCGCTTGGCTCAGACTTTGCGCCATACGATCGCGGGTAGCCAGCCATACGAACCCTTTGGCGCGAACGACTTCTTCGGGCCAACGCTCCATCCAGGCCATCAGTCGCTCCGGATGGAACGGTTTCCTTCGTTCGTAGACGAAGGAACTGATTCCGTATTCCTCCGTCTCCGGCGTATGGTGCGGCGACTCCAGCTCCTTGATCCAGCCCGCCGAACGGCTTGCCGCCTCGAAATCGAACAGTCCCGTATGAAGGATTTCCTTGGGATTTACAACGCCTTGTACCGCCCGAATAAACTTCGCTCGCGGCTGCAGCGTCCGAAGCACGATCTCCAGCTCCCCGAGCTTATCTGCCTCAACCATGTCGCATTTGTTAAGAATCAGCACATCGCAAAATTCGATCTGATCGATAAGCAGATCCACCACCTCGCGAGTGTCGGCTTCGCCGACGGCCTGGCTCCGATCCAGCAGCGACTCGCCCGATGAGTAATCATGCCAGAATCGGTAGGCGTCGACGACCGTAACCATGCAATCCAGCTTGCAGATTCGGGACAGGTCGATGCCAAGCTCTTCGTCGATGTAGGTAAACGTCTGAGCGACCGGCACGGGCTCCCCGATTCCCGTCGACTCTATCAAGATGTAATCGAAGCGGCCGTCCTCGGCCAATCGTTCTACTTCCCGAAGCAGATCCTCTCTCAAAGTGCAGCAGATGCAGCCGTTCGACAGCTCCACCAGCTTCTCTTCCGTGCGCGACAGCCCTCCGCCGTTCTGAATTAATCCCGCATCGATATTCACCTCGCCAAGATCGTTGACGATAACCGCGACCTTCAGACCTTCCTTATTGTTTAATACATGATTGAGAATCGTCGTTTTACCGGCTCCCAGATAGCCGCTTAATACCGTCACTGGAATTTTGGATTGTGGCATCGTTGGTTCCCTCCTAATTATTCGTAACAATTACGATAACAACCCGAAAAAAGATACTTCTCCGTATAGCCAATAGGATGTATGTATGGGAAGTATGTATGTTCGTTATGTAATTATTCGTAATTATTACTATTTAAATTATCACAACCTCTTCTGCCTGTCAACGGAACGAAAAAAAGCCGAGCGTTATTTACGCCCGGCTCCCTCATCATTAACCTTCCACTCTAACCGCATCCCGTTGCGCAATCAGCGACAGTTCCGCCGCCTTGAACGCGTGTTCTTGCGACATCGCGTTTTCCGTGCCGTTAAGAATATCGAGAATAAGCTCGCCAAAGTACGGGAATCCAACTTTGCCGCGGAGGCGCATATGCTGCTCGCCTTCGCCGTTTACCAGATACAATTGGTCGCCTTCCGCTTCTCTGCCCACGTCGATGTACTTGCGGAGCTCGATGTATCCTTCCGTGCCGAGAATAAGCGTTCTGCCGTCGCCCCATGTGCCTAGTCCGTTCGGCGTCAGCCAGTCCACGCGGAAGTAACCCGTTGCGCCATTTTCGCCTACAAGCGTCATATCGCCGAAGTCTTCCAGCTCGGGATAGTCCTTGGCCGCGTAATTCGCGACCTTGCTGTTTACGACTTTGGCCTCCGTGTTCCCCGTAAAATACAGGAACTGCTCGATCTGATGGGAGCCAATGTCGCACAGGATGCCGCCATACTGCTCTTTCTTAAAGAACCAGTCGGGACGCGACGGCGCATTTAGTCGATGCGGTCCAAGACCCATGACTTGTACGACTCGGCCGATCGCGCCTTGGCGGATAAGCTCCCCTGCATGAATAGCGCTTTCTACATGCAGACGCTCGCTATAGTAGACGGCATATTTTTTGCCGGTCTCGTTCGCGGCAACTCGAGCTTCTTCCAATTGCTCCAACGTTGTAAACGGCGCCTTGTCCGTGAAATAATGTTTGCCGCTGCGCATGACGCGCACGCCGAGCGGGCCGCGCAGCGACGTGATTGCCGCTGCCGCGACTAGCTGCACCTCGGCATCCTCCAGAATCGTCTCCAGGGAGGAAGCAATCTTGACGCCCGGATATTTCTGCGCGAACGCTTCCGCTCTCGTCGGATCGCCGTCGTATACCCAACGAAGCTCGCCTCCTGCCTCAACAAGACCATTGCACATGCCGTAAATATGGCCGTGATCCAGGTTCGTGGCCGCAAATACGAATTGGCCTGGCTCCACAACGCGTTTTACGTCGCCCTTGGGCGCATAATTCATACCGTCTTTACTCATGCCTTCACCCCTTTGCGATTGCGCGATTCTTCAATTTTCTGCTGCAAGTAAGAATAATAGAGCTCTTCGTCGATCGGAAGATCAACCCAGTTATCCGTCCAAGTGGAGAGATGCATCGCATTGGAGATCATCAAACCTTTAATGCCTTCTTCTCCCGGAGCAATAAGAGCTTCGTCATGCAGAATGGCATTAACGAAATTTTGCATAATGCCTTTATGGTCGGGATTCGTGCCATGAACGGGAACTTCGCATTTCCAGCATTCCGGAGCGCCGAAGCCGCCTGTAAAAGTGGCATTAAACTCGCGTTCGGAAACACGCAGACGCCAGAACGTCAGCTTATTGTCCTCGATAACGACCTTGCCGCGATCGCCGCTGATTTCCAGGCGGTTCGTTCCCGGCGCCTCGCCCGTTGTCGTTACGAATACGCCTGTCGCGCCATTTTCGTATTCGACGAACGCGGTTACGTCGTCTTCCACCTCGATATTGCGGTGTTTGCCGAAGTAGCAGAACGCGCGAACCCGCTTAGGCATCATGTTGATCGTCCATTGCCACAGGTCGAGCTGATGGGGGTCCTGGTTAATGAGCACGCCGCCGCCTTCGCCTTCCCAAGTCGCCCGCCATGTGCCGGAATCGTAATAGCTCTGGGAACGGTACCAGTTCGTAATAATCCAATTCGTTCTTCTGATCTCGCCAAGCTCGCCGCTGTCGACCAGATCCTTGAGCTTTTGATAGAGCGGATTTGTCCGCTGGTTGTACATCATGCTGAATTTTACATCCGTACGGGCAGCCGCATCGTTCATCTCGCGCACTTGCTTCGTATAGACGCCCGCCGGCTTCTCGCAAAGCACATGCAGGTTCCGCTGGAAAGCTGCGATCGCCAGCTCCGGGTGCGAATAGTGAGGCGTTGCGATTAGAACGGCATCGATAAGTCCGGAATCCATCATCACGAACGGATCGGTGAACAGAGTTACATCATCGCCCAGATTTTCTTTGGCCCAGAGCTGTCCTGGCTCCGCGCTATCGCTGACGGCCGTCAGCTTGACGCCCTTTACTTCGCCACGTTGCATATAGCCGATATGTCCTTTGCCCATATTGCCAAGCCCGATTACGCCCAACCGTACAATGCTCATCAATAATACGCTCCTTTAATGGGACCCGATGTAGGTCTCCATAATGACTTGTTCTTGCGCTAATCTTATCATGAGCAACGCTTCCGTTCTTCTTCCGCGTTAACCGTTTTTGTATTTCATTTGACTCTGGTTGGTGTATAATTGGGGTAGTCTCACTAGGGGGGAGAATCGTGATTACCAGACACCGCATCGCCGCTCCGATTACGATCGGAACAACGATCAATTATGACTATATGCATCAATACCATACGCATCCCCATTACGAAGTCTATTATTTTCACGGCGGCAAAGCGAATTACCTCATCAATGACAAAATTTACGTTCTTGAACCAGGAGATATGTTTCTCATGCACGGCATGACCTTGCATAAAGCCCATGTAGACCCGGCCTTCGCTTATCATCGGACGACAATCCATCTCGATCCCGGTTACTTTCAACAGCATATTCAGCCTGGCTTTACGGACGACCTGCTGGCGCCGTTTAGCAAGCTGCAAAATGTAAGGCTGCAGCTCCGCGGCGAAGCCAAGGCGGAAGCCGAGGAGTCGCTCGCCTTTATGAACGAGCTGTACGCCCGCGGAACCCCCCATTCCTATCAACGTTTCCAGGCGCGTTTGCTGGACTTTTTTATCTTTCTCGGCGAACTCTGCGATCAACCGCTCAAGGCGAAAAACAGCTATCCATCCTCGAAGGAGGAGCATGTGCAAGCCATTATTTCGTTTCTGGAGAACCAATATCACGAAGAAATTACATTGGAGGACATCGGTGACAGGCTGCATCTCAGCAAGTTTTATTTGGCCAAGACGTTTAAGCAGGTGACCGGCATGACCATCTTCCAATATTTGATGCACCGCAGGGTGTATCAGGCCAAGCTGCGACTTATCCAAAGTCAAAGCAGCATCACGGAGACCGGCTACGACGTCGGCTTTAAACATCCTTCCCATTTTAGCCGAGTATTTAAAGAGCATACCGGCATGACGCCGGAGCAATATCGCAAGAAGAATCAAATCCTGCAAGCAAAAACTTGAGCATAAGGTGCTATTGCACCTTGCTGTCTTGTGTGCCAGGGCGACGCTTATCAGGGTTCGCCCCGGACTCGTCGGCGGGCAGGTAACCATATGCTGACGTGACGCAGTTGATTTCAACAATTGGCAGCTGAACGTAGCCTCATTATAGCTGCTTTTTCAGCTATATCCAGGGAGTTACTCTCTCTCAGCGCACATTGTAGTGGGATTTTCAGCTACATTTACGAAATTAGACCCGACGCGGCTCATTATAGCTGACTATTCAGCTATATCCAGGGAGTTACTCTATCTCGGCGCACATTGTAGTGGGATTTTCAGCTACATTTGCGAAATTAGACCCGACACGGCTCATTATAGCTGATTATTCAGCCATATCCAGGGAGTTACTCTATCTCGGCGCACATTGTAGTGGGTTTTTCAGCTACATTTACGAAATTAGACCCGACGCGGCTCATTATAGCTGATTATTCAGCTATATCCAGGGAGTTACTCTATCTCGGCGCGCATTGTAGTGGGATTTTCAGCTACATTTACGAAATTAGATCCGACGCGGCTCATTATAGCTGACTATTCAGCTATATCCAGGGAGTTACTCTATCTCGGCGCACATTGTAGTGGGTTTTTCAGCTACATTCGCGGAGTTAGCCACGATGCTGCTAACCATCATTTCAAAAAAACCGATCCGCTCCCTTAGGGAGTAGATCGGTTTTTGGTATATCCTATAACATTTATCCGGCGATTAACCTTGCAGCAGCAATTGCTCCGGATCTTCCAGCATTTCTTTGATGGCTACCAGGAAGCGAACCGCTTCGCTGCCGTCTACGATACGGTGATCGTACGAAAGAGCGAGATACATCATCGGGCGGTTCTCCATACGGGTTTCGTCGATGGCTACCGGGCGAAGCTGGATCTTGTGCATCCCCAGAATACCTACTTGCGGCGCGTTCAAGATCGGCGTGGACAACAAGGAGCCGAATACGCCGCCGTTTGTAATGGTAAAGCTTCCGCCTTGCAGATCGCTGAGCGCTAGTGTGTTCGAGCGTGCTTTCTTCGCCAGTTCGACGATGTTACGCTCAATCTCTGCAAAGCCCAGACGGTCGGCGTCGCGTACGACTGGCACGACCAAACCTTCTTTTGCCGCTACCGCGATACCGATATCGAAATATTTCTTCATGATAATGTCTTCGCCGTCGATCTCCGCGTTCAGCAGCGGGAACTGCTTAAGCGCTCCGACAACCGCCTTCGTGAAGAAGGACATGAAGCCGAGGTTCACTTCGTTCTTATCGAAGAACGATTGTTTGCGGCGCTTGCGCAGGTCGAGGATCGCCGTCATGTCGACTTCGTTAAACGTCGTCAGCATAGCTGCCGTGCGTTGAGCCTCTACCAGTCGGTTGGCGATTGTGGCGCGGCGGCGCGACATGCGCTTGCGCTCAACCGGCTTGCCGCCTTGCGTCGCTGCCGAAGCTGCCGGCGCAGGCGCTGCAGCGGGTGCCTTTGGAGCCGCCTGTGCTGGAGCCGATGCCTGTACCCCATGCGCACGAACATCATCAGGGAAAATACGGCCGATGCCGTCTTTGCCTTGTACTTGCGTCAGGTCGATGCCTTGCTCGCGGGCAAGTTTGCGGGCTGCCGGCGACGCGTTAACCGATGCCGCCGAAGACGACAATACCGGAGCTGCAGCCGGAGTTGCAGGTGCAGCTACTGCCGGAGCTGGTGCGGGAGCCGACGGCTCCGCTGCCGGTGCAGGCGCGGATGGAGCAGCGCCTGTAGAATTGCCGATAGCTCCAATCGCTTCGCCTACTTGAACGACTTCGCCGTCCGCCTTCGCGATGCTCGATACGACGCCGTTGCTGTCTGCGCTAATCTCAATGTTAACTTTATCCGTCTCAAGCTCGAGGAGGACGTCGCCTTGGTTGACGGAGTCCCCTTCTTTAACGAACCACTTCGTAATCGTACCTTCTGTGATCGATTCTCCCAATTCTGGAACGATAATTTCTGCCATGTTTATGTTACCCCCTTACCAGACTCGATTGAAATGGCTGCCCATTCAATGCGGATGAAATGATCGATTGCTGCTCGGCCGCGTGAATTTCCTGATGTCCGGTTGCCGTGCTGGCACGATCCGGGCGTCCGATGTAACGTACGACCGCCTTGCCAGACGCAAGCTCACGCAGACGCGGTTCCATGTATGACCACGAGCCTTGGTTTTTCGGTTCTTCTTGTACCCAAACGATCTCTTCGAGTTTAGGGAACTGAGCTATGATGCGCTCCAGCTCGGCCTGAGGCAGCGGATACAGCTGCTCCACGCGAGCTACGCGCAGCCATCCGAACTCTCCTTCGTCCTTCGACGAAAGCGCTTCGTCCAGATCGACCATTACTTTGCCTGTTCCCAGCAGGAGGCGTTTAACCTTCTCCTTGGCCGCCTTCGATTCCGTGAAGCTGAATTGCGGCAGCACCGGCTTAAAGGAGCCTTCGCTGAATTCCACACCGTGCGATGCAACGCGCGGGTTACGGAGCAAGCTCTTCGGCGCCATCAGGATGAGCGGACGGACGCTGTCGCTTCCCAGCATAGCCGCTTGCTTGCGCAGCAAGTGGAAGTATTGCGCCGACGTCGTCAGATTCGCCACCGTCCAGTTGTTATCGGCGGACAGCTGCAGGAATCTCTCCAGACGCGCGCTGGAATGCTCCGGTCCCTGACCTTCGTAGCCATGGGGCAGAAGGACGGCAACGCCGGATTTCTGCGACCACTTCGCCCGGCCAGCGGACATAAATTGGTCGAAAATAACTTGAGCTACGTTCGCAAAGTCGCCGAACTGGGCTTCCCAGATGACAAACGATTCCGGCGCGAATACGTTGTAGCCGTATTCGAAGGCCAGTACCGCCGTCTCTGACAACGGGCTGTTATGCACGGCGAACGATGCCTTCGCCTGAGGGAACATATGCAGCGGCGTAAACTTCTCGGCCGTTGCGTTATCGTTAAGCATAATATGGCGATGCGCGAATGTGCCTCGTTCGGAATCTTGACCGCTCAGACGAATCGGCGTTCCATCCGCCAAAATCGTCGCGAAGGCCAGCGTCTCGGCATGCGCCCAGTCGAGCTTCTCGCCGTCGTTAAGGCTTGTCGCGCGGCGCTGCAGAATACGCTGAAGCTTGGAGTACTCCGTAAAGCCTTCCGGACGGTTGAGCAATTCCAGGTTGATTTCCTTCAGCGTCTCCATCGGCACTGCTGTCGGAACATCTTCCGGCACGATGACGCCGGACTCTTGCGTGACTTGTACATGCGCCTTGCCTTCGTTCGCCTTCATGGCATCATATCCGGCTTGAAGCGCGGCAAGCGTCTTCGCGCGAAGCTGATCCGCTTGCTCGACCGTAATCGTCTTCTCCGACTTAAGCTGCTCGGCATAAATGTTCGCAACTGTAGGATGACTCCGCACTTTGCTGTAGACGAGCGGCTGGGTTGCATCGGGATCGTCCATCTCGTTATGACCGTAACGGCGATAACCGATAAGATCGATTACGAAGCCTTTGTTGTAGATCAGGCGATATTCGCAAGCGAGGCGCACGGCAGCCAGACATGCTTCCGGATCGTCAGCGTTGACGTGGATGATCGGAATGTCGAAGCCCTTGGCCAGATCGCTGGCATAATGAGTGGAACGGGAATCCACGCTATTCGTCGTAAAGCCCAGTCGATTGTTCGCAATAATATGAATCGTGCCGCCGTTGCGGTAACCTTGCAAATTATTGAAATTGAGCGTCTCGGCCACGATGCCTTCGCCGATAAACGCCGCGTCGCCGTGTACGCAAACCGTAACCGCTTTGTGTTGATCCTGTACGGGGAAGCCTGGCTTGCTGCGATCTTCCTGTGCCGCGCGCGTATAACCTTCCACGATTGGATTTACGAACTCCAGATGGCTCGGGTTGTTCGCAAGCGTTACTCTTGCGCGTACCGTCTCGCCTTCCGTAAACGCCCGATCGGCGCCCAAATGGTATTTTACGTCGCCCGACCAGCCATAGTTGATGCCGATCGACCCTTCCGACGGAACCAATTCCTTGTTCGGAGAGTGATGGAACTCCGAAAAAATCTTTTCATACGGTTTGCCCAGCACATGCGTAAGCACGTTCAAGCGGCCGCGGTGAGCCATGCCGATAAGAATATCGTGAGCGCCGTCATGCGCAACCGCGCGTACGATCTCGTCCAGTACCGGAACCAGCATGTCGACGCCTTCGATAGAGAACCGTTTCTGCCCGACGAACGTCTTGTGGATAAAACTCTCGAACTGCTCCACCTGCAAAAGACGCTCCAGCAGCGTCTCCTTTTCTCGCTTGGAGAGAGGAGCCGGGAAGTCGCCGGATTCCGCTTGCTTGTTCAGCCAGATTCTCTCGTTCTCGTCATGAATATGAGTGAATTCGTATGCAGCCGAGCGGGTGTAGATTTCTCTTAATCTGACAATGGCATCCCAACCGTTCGATACCGATGCCGGCGCGTTATCCCAGATCAGCGATGCAGGGATGGAAGCAAGATCCTGCTGCGTAAGTCCGAAAGTCTCCGGCTCCAGCAGCTTCGTATCCGCTGCCCGGCTGATACCCAGCGGATTGATGTCCGCGCCCAAGTGGCCGTACCTGCGAATGTTCAGCATGAGCTGATGCGCGGCAACGACCTTCTTCAACATATTGCTGTCGACCGGGCCGGGAACAACGGCTGCGGAAGACGTCCGAGCCGACGCGCTTGCCGATGCCTGCGCTGCGACTGTGTCGCTCGGCGGCGCCCCCCAGAGTACGAACTGCTCTCGAACCGACGTCTCTACGGAATTCGGATCCTGAAGAAACTGCTCGTATTGCTCCTGGACATAACCAAGGTTTGGTCCGTAGTAGCTTTTCCAAGGTGATGAATTGTGGTCATCATGGATGCTCATTGCAGAAAATTCCACCCTCTCTAATCATAACCGTCCTATTATTTTCTATGGCGGGCGTTTCAATACGCCATACACCATAAATCAAAAGAAGAAGCCTATCAATCGCACACCAAATGCAATAGCGTAGCTTCTTCATATTTTAGTACATTACGGGCCTGTCATCCATAACCATATTGGCATCGGTTTCATCCATTTCGGGCATGGATAAAGATTCTTGGCATGCCGCGCGGGCATGGCGGCGTCTTTTTGTTTATGCAAACAACCATGCTATCAGTCATGTCCATCTAGGCGCCTCATTAAACGCGGCTAAGCTCGCGCCGTCAGCATTTCAACCAGCGTTCGCACCATAACTCCCGTCGCGCCCTTCGGCTCCCAGCCTCGCGCCCGTTCAAGCCATGCCGATCCCCCGATGTCGAGATGCACCCAAGGGAGTCCTTCTGCAAAGTGACCGATAAACAGTCCTCCGGCGCTGGCTGCCCCGTACTTCACCCCGCCGTTCTTTAGATCCGCGGCGTCGCTTCTCAGCGCTTGACGGAATTCCGGATAGGCCGGCATCTCCCAGATGCGTTCTCCGGACCGCTTGGAGGCCGCCTTCACTTCATTCATCAGCGATTCATTGTTCGTAACGGCTCCGGTAGCCTCGTAACCGAGCGCCACCATGATGGCCCCCGTCAGCGTTGCAACGTCGATAAGCCTGGTCGCGCCTCGGCGGATCGCCGTCGTCATGCCGTCTGCCAGCACGAGCCGTCCCTCGGCATCCGTATTGACGACTTCCACGGTATAGCCGCTCATCGTACGCAGCACATCACCGGGCTTAAACGCCCGATCGGACGGCATATTCTCCGCTGCCGGGATAACCGCGACTACATTAACTTCCGCCTTTAATTCCGCGATCGCCCGAACGGCGCCAAGCACTGCCGCAGCTCCGCCCATGTCGGATATCATCTCTTCCATGCCCGGAGCCCGTTTGAGGGATATGCCTCCCGTATCGAACGTTACGCCTTTGCCGATCAGCCCCCATATTTCCTTGGAATCCGGCGCCCCATTGTAATGAAGCACAATCATGCGCGGTGGATTGACGCTGCCTTGGCCGACGGCCAACAGCGCCCCCATCTCTTGCTCGGCCGCAGACCACTCGTCGATGACCTCGATATCCAGGTCGAAGTCTCCCGCAAGCTCCTCCGCATGGAACGCCAGCCGCTCAGGCGTCAGATCGTTGCCGGGCAGATTCGTCAAATCACGGGCATAGATGACGCCCCCGCCTACAATCCGTCCGTGCATAATGCCTTGCTCCCACTCTTCCTTCGTTCCCAGAGAAGCGGCTTCTCCCGGCACGAAATCGACTTGCGTCAAGCCGAAGCGCTCGCTTCCGTCTCGCTTCAAGGGCTGGCGATCGTGAAGCGCCAGCAGCAATCCCTCCGTTAGAGCCTGTGCCGCGGCGCCAGCCCCCCAATCCTTCACATCTTGCGAGAATGCTGCCTCGCCAATAGACAGCTCGACATGCGCCGCACGCGCCGCCCTTGCCGCTTTGGCCGCCGCCGCTGCCGCCAATCGCAGTCCGTCCGTGCCGGAGCCGGGACGATACCCGGCCACGATAACCGTGTCAGCCTCTATGAACCCTAATGCGGCCATAGATTCTACTTGCTCGGGCTTGCCTTGAAACAATCCTTTGGCGTACCTCGCTCTCAGCCGTTCGTCCAGCTTCTCGTGAAGGATCGTCGCCGTTCCTTGCAATTCTTCTTCCGTTACGAAGCGAATCAGCGCATCCGGCGCTGCTCCTTCATTTCTGACACCATATGTAAACGTTGTCGACATTCTAATCTCCTCGCTTTCCTTAAGAACAAAAAAATCGAAACAAGGCTCGTCCGAGCCCCGATCTCGATTTTAATGGTTTATCCAACCAATGGCAAATAAATGATAAATTCCGTTCCGCTGCCCATCTTGCTGTTCACGCGGATTGTGCCCCCGTGATTGCGAATTATCCGGTAGCTGACGGACAGTCCAAGCCCCGTTCCTTCTTCCTTAGTCGTGAAGAATGGATCGAACAGCTTGCTCATCGTCAGCTTGTCCATCCCTTTGCCATTGTCCTTGATCATAATCTCTACATATTGTCCATCGCTGTTAAGCACGATGTCGATTCTGCCCCTCCGCTCGCTTTGGGTTTCTTCCACGGCGTCCAGCGAGTTTTTCACGAGATTAAGAATCACCTGCTTCACTTGCTTAATATCGATGGAGACGATAGCATCCTCCAGATGCGATTCGATGCCAATCTCGCAATTTCGCATGAGCGACTCGCTCTCCGTCAGCATGACCACCTCTCGAATAAGATTCTCGATCGACTTGGCTTGCTTTACCGGCGCGGACGGCTTGGACGAATTTAGAAATTCGTAGATAATGTCGTTAGCCCTGTCGATCTCCGTCAGGATAATGCGGGCATACTCCTCTTTGCCAACCTCCAGCAAGTAAGGACGGAGCAATTGTATAAAGCCCCGTATACTCGTTAACGGGTTGCGGATCTCATGGGCAATCGCCGCCGCGATCTTGCCCAGCATGGCAAGCTTGTCGTTCTGCAGGGCGCTCTGTTCAATATGTTTGTACTCCGATACGTCCTTAACGCTGAATAAAAAATCCCCGTCCAGTTGGTCCCCGTATGTAACTGTCGCAAGCAGATGTTTGCCGTCTTTCTGCTGAAACTCATAGTACCGGTGGCGCTTGAGTATCATCTCCCGGTACAGGCGTAAAATGGTGCGTTTCGTATGTATGTTCAGCTTGGGATGAAGCAGAATTTCGCGGATATTGCAGCCGACCAGAGTCTTTCGGGGAATGTCGAGCAATTTCGCCATTTGGACATTAACGAACGATAGAATCCCATCCCCGTCGAATAAGGCAATGCCGCTATCCATATGTTGCAGGACGTTTTCGTACTTGTTTTTGACCTTCTCGAATGAACGGTTCGAACTCAGCAATCTTTCGCGCATAGCCACAATCTTTTGCTCGGCCGTCGGCTCCACGATATCGCCCTCCGAATTGATCTCCATTCGGAAGCGGCAGGCAACCATAAGCTCCATAAGGAACAGAAAGGAGCGATGATAGATTTGAACGGCGTCCTTGGAATCCACGTTAGCGGCAAGTGCTTGGATACAATCCTCGTGTACGGCGATAATCTCCTCTGGCTGGAAACCATACAATTGCTGTCCAAGCGCATTCGCGTGCTGCAGCGATGCATCTTTACCACCACGGATATACTCGGCAAGCGCGGGGAAATAACGCTTTCGAATGGCTTGCATCATATCTGCCTCCCCGACAAAGCTATAGACTAAGAAATGATCAAGTTCGATCTCACCTAATCATAGGATTACTTTACAAACGCTGTCAACGGGAAATACTGTCGAATAAACACCTCTACCTAGTCGAAAAGACTCGTTTTGAGGAGTCGGATAATCGTGTATTTTATTAGATTCGTCTAGGTCCTGCGGCTTATCGCCCATTATTTCCCGTCTCGTTCATTCCTGTCGTCGCCCCGCTTATCACGATCCCTCTCTTCTCTCCGTTCATGTTTTTCGTCCCGTTTATCTTCATCCCGCTTACCGCCCGAACTTCCCGAAAACATCCCGCCTCCTGCTCCATTATTCCAGCTTGCCTGATCCCCGCGCCCCTTCTGCTTCCAATCATCGTCGTCACGATCATCGTCTTCGTCCCGGTCATCCTGATTCCATCTATCGTCCTTGCCTGAACCGTTTCCGTTCTTCCTATTACTATCCTTAATAGCCTCAGCCTGTTCCTCCAGCCATTTCTCCCACTGATTGCTCCAATCCTTGCCGGATTTCTCCCATTCCTTCGCTGCTTTCTCCCATTCCTTCCGAAGCTTCTCTAACTGCTCCTTGTCCCAATGGCTGCCCCATTGCTTCTCCCAATCCTCCCACTTGCCCCAATCCCCGCGTCCTGGCTTGGCCGTAGCGGTCGGTTTGCCTCCAGGTTTGCCTGCAGGCTTAACGGTCGGTTTGGAAGTTGGTTTGGACGTCGGCTTGGGAGCTGGCTTCGTCGCAGGTTGATCAGCCGGCTTCGCGGTCGGTTTAACAGTTGGCTTAGCCGTCGCTGTCGGCGAAGGTTTGGAGGCCGCGTTCGCATTTTCGGCCCGCTCCTGCTGCAGCAGCTTCTCGAGCTGTTCTTTGGATGCAGCTTCTTCCGCCGCTCCCACGATCCCTTCAATACCGCCTATAGATGCGGTGGCATTATCGATGGACTGCTTTTTAAGCGAATCAATCTCGAGCGTGTACCCTTCGTTTTTGGCCATCAGATAAAGCGCCAGCTTGCCCGAAGATATTCCAATGGAATCCGCCTCGCTTCTCAGCTCAGCAGGCAAGAACAACGTCGTAATCGTCACGCTGCCGGCCGGTTTATCATGTTCGGTCAGCCAAGCCCGCAGCTCATTATCCAGACTTTGAGCAAGCAATCGCTCGAATTCCTCGTTCTGCTCCTTGGAGCCGTTCATTAGAATGCTGGCGATCAGGATGTCCTTATGAGGAGCATCCAAATAATGAGCAAGACTGGCCTTCTCGAGAATCAGGGTTGCTACGTTCTCCACCGGCTGCCCTTTATAATCGAGATCTGCAATAAGCCTGCTGCCTGCTTCGTTCATCGCCCTGAGCTCGCGCACCTTCTCCTTGTTGTCGATGCCGATCTCGATGCTCGGATTAATATCCATCGTCACGTAGGCTACTACGGGATTGCTTTCAATAGCTGCATAGAGGAAGCAAACCGTTATTAATAGAAGAAAAGCTGCTGCAGAGCTTGCATAAGTCAGAAACCTTCTCCGTCCCGCGAGCCTTCGTCTTGGCAGGGGAGCCGCTTCTTCCTCAAAGAGAAGCTCTTGACCGATTTGGGGTGAGCCGGCGAGCGGTGCCCTCAGGAATTGGCCATCCTGTGTCATCACGACGGCATGCTGCTCGTGAATGCTCATTACGATTCCACGTTTCATCGGCTCACCTCCTTACTCATCCATTCGTTCGAACTCGGAATACGCATATAATCGTTCATGTACGGGTATCCACCCGATCGGATAATAGCAATTGCAATAATATATTTGCGGTTACGTTCGATGGTCTTGCGCGATACGCGGCAGGCTTCCATCAATTCCTTAATAGGCAGCCGCTGAGTGGCCTTCAGCATTCCCATCCAATCGGCGTTTCCTGCCAGAAGGCATGCAATATCAATCAGCATCGCTCGTGAATCGGAATGCTTTGGAGACTGATCGACAAGCTCCATAAACGTAATGCCGTATGGCTCAAGCTCGCTGCTTAGCTCGAGGATCTCGGCACGACGCTCCAGGTCGGTTCTGCTTGTCTCGTGAGCCTCCAGTGCCTGCTTCGTCTCGAGGACGTTGTAAGGCGATTGATCCTCTCCCTCCGAATCGAACGCACTGTAGGGCACGGATTGAAGATGTCTTTGTTCTTTTCGCGCATAATCAATAAGCCGACGCTGCATGACGGTTTTGGCAAATCCTAGGAACGATCTCCCCGCTTCGCTGTCGAAGCCGTCGATGGCCTCATTAAACGCCAGCAGGGCGATACTGAATTCATCATCCCGTTCCGGATTAATATACCGCTTGCTGAATCTGCTCGTTACTTTAGCTATGTATGGTGAATACTCGGCGATGAATTGCTCACGCAACTTATCATCGCCTTGTCGAATGTGCAATACATATTGCTCTGGCTCCAGCTTAGGCTGTAATGTCGCAGACGAAGCAAGAGCCGTTTTACGCATGAATCGCTTAAACAGGATCAGCAACAACCGCTCCACCTCACTACTTATCATTTCGTCTTGGTTTCGACGATTGGGGGGGTACTTATTAAAAAATACTCATTTTTTCTCCATTTCAAACAAAAGACCTCCCAATGGAGGTCTTTAAAACGGGATACGATGGAAACCTTAGACCGATGACTTCCGCTGCAGCAGCTTATTTCGCCTGCTTCCCAGCACCTGAAGCCGCTTCTTGAGCATGTATTGCCATTCCTTATCTTCCAAATGTTTGGCGAAGCTGAGCAAATCAAGCGCCATGTCAATCTGGCTGCGTACGACGTCCATGGGCTCCTCGTTCTCGTGGTTCACGCAATTCTCCAGCAGCGAAGCTTGATCTTGATCGACGTAATCCTCAAAATCCACTTCGGCCGCTCCATCTCCGTACGCGTATTCTGCCAGAATGTCGTATTCGCTTTGCGCCTTGTAATGAACGTCGATCCCATGGCAGACTGGGCAAAATGTAATCGGAACGTTGTGGATATGCGTCGTCAAATGTTTTAACGTGCCTTTCGTACCAATCATACTTGCTCCACAGCAGAAACTCATCCGCGGCAGCCTCCTCACGCTTATCAAGGTGATTACTCGTTGCTCGCCAATAATACCTCATACATGATAGCTAATTTTATATTATTCGCCACGTTATCGACAAATTCCTGCCCATTCCCTCTGTCCTCACATTAGTATTTATTCATTCTTGATAGTGAATTTATCGCCACATTGCAAAGCAACGACCTTGAACATCCGTTCGAAACACCTGAATATTGCCAATATCGGCTACTGTAACATAACAGTGTTTGCCTTCCGGGCCGCCGAAAGCAAGGTTCGTACAATCCTTTCCTTCGAGCAGAATCTCGGCCAGCACTTCCCCTTCAGGTGAAATCTTCGCCACAACGCCTTTGCCAATACGGGTAACATACAGATTTCCTTCGATATCGCAGCGCATGCCATCCAAAGAGTAGTCCGGAAATTCGATCAGCAGACGTTTGTCGCTTATTTCTTTGTTCTTATTTAAATCGTAAGCCCAAATCCGGCGCTGAACAGATTCATTAACGTACAACACCTTCTCATCCGGGCTCACCTCAATTCCGTTGGTCGTACCCATATCGTCCTCGAGCAATTCCGTAGTTCCGTCAAGGTTCACACGCCATAGCTTTCCTCTGTTGTTATCCCAATCCGGATCGCTTGCAAATAGGACATCATCTCTGGTTATACAAATATCATTCGGCTGATGCATCCTCGGCTCATGAGCATGGATTCTGATCTCCCGCGTATTCATGTCAACCTTGATGATATTATGGTTTACATAATCGGCAATCAACATCTCGCCAGCCTGGTTGAACCGGATTCCATTCCCTACACTGCCATTCGGAAGCTCAACGAAAATACTCGCTTCCCCTAGCGGTGTCACCTTTCCGATCGTACCCTGTTTCTCATAATTAACTGCATAAATATTACCCTCGCGGTCACAGGCCGGCCCTTCTATACCATTAGTAAAGGTCTGTGGATTCGTAAATCTTTGCGCAACATAAGGATCCAATCTATCCACCTCTGCTTTCATCTATTAAAGTTCTGGGCGACGATAGCCAGACTCCAATCATCAAAACACTTCCAGTGTACCTTGAACACTCCCGCCACCTTGAAGAGGTGGGGGATTCTTGGGTTATTGCTCCTTATGGAGCAAAATCGCATCGATATTTTCTTGCGAAAAATCGTACACCAAGCGATCCCTGCGGTTCCCGCAGTTCCTGTTTCTTTCGTTACAACGCCATTGCCTTTATATTCTGCGCCGCATTCCTGTCTCGGTCATGTAGCGTGAAACAGACCGGGCAAGTCCACATGCGAATGCTCAAGTTTTTCACCTCTGCATGCTTGTTTCCGCATACATGGCAAGTTTGGCTCGATGGGGCAAATGTGGACGCTTCCTTGATTGTTCGGCCATACCACTTCGCTTTGTAATGCAGTTGACGACT